>NZ_VXLD01000050.1:0-209 GCF_008867985.1 Acinetobacter tandoii | reverse complement strand
CGGGTACCACCTTGGCCGATGCAACCTATGCGGTGGTGGCGACGGTCACAGATACCGCGGGCAATACTGCGAGCACGACCAGCCAGAATGTGGTAATTGACACCAAGATCGATACCGATAACGACGGTCAAACCGTGACTTTCGACTCGATCACCAACGACACTGGTAGTTCCAACAGTGACTTCATCACCAATGACAACACCTTACTG
>NZ_VXLD01000049.1:0-213 GCF_008867985.1 Acinetobacter tandoii | reverse complement strand
ATGATAGATAAAAGTGCAGCGACCTTAACGGAAGCGCTCTCCCAGATACAAGACGGCTCAACCATCATGATTGGTGGTTTTGGTACAGCAGGACAACCTGCTGAACTCATTGACGGGCTGATCAAACTTGGACGTAAAGACCTCACCATCGTCAGCAACAATGCAGGCAATGGCGATTATGGTCTGGCGAAACTGTTGAAAGCCGGTGCAGTG
>NZ_VXLD01000005.1:0-246883 GCF_008867985.1 Acinetobacter tandoii | reverse complement strand
AATTCAAATTTTAGAAAGAAATCATCAATTATGCAGAATAATTCGGTACTATTGAACATCAGGACTATAGCTTTAAGTTTGGTGTGGTAACTCAACTGATGGCTCTAGTCCTTCTCTTTTTCAAGTCAATTTCTTATCCGCGATTCAGGTTAGTTATTCTCTTTTTTCGTGGCGATCACTAGAATATATTTTCAAATCAATATCTTGAAGATTTAAACCCTTGCAATCATAGACGAATAATTCTTCACTTATGTCAAAATCAGTAGAAATGCTCAATTCCAATACTTCAGCAGTGCTAAAAGCCACGATGAAGTCCTAAAGATATTTTTTATCATTATTGAAAAGGGCGTCTAAATGACGCCCTTTTGATTTTGATTACCACATTAAATCATCTGGAATCACATACGCTGCATAAGGATCTTCTTCATCTGTTACTTGCTCATTCTTTTCAGAATTATTCACAATAATGAAGCCTGTCATTTTTTCATTAATACGATCTGCCAGTGCTTTAGGCAAGTACGCATAACTGTCCTGATCCTTCGCAATCACTAAACTGCCAGAAACCAAAGCATTATATATTTGCTGCTGTAGATACACTTTTTTAATTTTTGATTCATCAATAAATTGATAGACAACATCACCAGCAACATCTTTAATTTTGTGTTGCTGAATCATTTGTACAATTGCGGCTTTTAATTCTTTCTCTTGTAAGATGCTTTTCTTTTCTTGTTCAAGAGCTTGGTCTTTTGCCATTTTATCTTGTTTATCTTGGGCAATTTTTGCTTTGATTTCTGCATCATCATTTTGTCCAGTACGTTGCTCATGCACCGCTTGTTTAGACAGTTTTTTTGCCTTCTTGTTGTCTACCAGACCCGCTTTTAATAATTGTGCCTGTAAAGCATTTTTAACCATAAGAAATTCCAAAAGGGTTAATGATGACGATGTTTAAAGTAAATGATCCAGTACACTAGACTTAAGAAGAAACTTAAACCGACTGGAATGAGATATGCGTCTAATTTTAAATAAGGATAAATCAGGCTTGCAACCAGTCCACCCAGTAGAAAGCCAAATAAAATAAGCAAATGTAAAATAATTCGCCGTCGGCCGACGTTTAAACCTCTCAGTCCATAGCCTAATGCGAGTCCGAGATCCGTCAAAACACCGGATAAGTGTGTGGTACGAATAATTGTCCCCTTATAATGGCTGACCATTGCATTTTGAACGCCCATAGCAGCACATGCCCACAATAAGGCATAACGTGGAAAATAGGGCAAAAGTAACCAACACAGCAGAATAAAGAAAGCAACCAAACTGAGCGGAACACCGTAGCGCCGTCCCAATTGAAAATTGCCATTTCCCAGTATCAGTCCACTATAGCAAGACCCTGCGACATAACACAGGATGACGAGAAGAAGATAGAGAATTGACGCAGGTTCCCAATGGACAATTGCCATCGACAACATACTGACATTTCCAGTCATATGAGAAACGGACTGGTGTAATACGGTCACCAGTCCGAGGACATTAATCATGCCCGCATTGGTTGCGAGAAAGAATGCCCCAAATTGCATCCAAAGTGGTAAAGTTTGAAATGGCATATCTTGATACAACCATCCAAGAGTTGTCTAAATGATTATTTATAAAATAGTATTAACGTGACGCACGATCAACTGCTGCAGTAAATAAAACGTCTGTAGACGAGTTTAATGCCGTTTCTGTTGAGTCTTGTAGTACGCTAATAACCATACCAATAGCCACCACCTGCATTGCGATATCTGAAGTAATACCAAATAATCCGCATGCAACTGGAATTAATAACAAAGAACCACCTGCAACGCCTGAAGCACCACATGCTGAGATTGATGCCACAACAGATAAAATCATCATAGTTGTGAAATCTACAGAAATACCTAAAGTATGGACTGCTGCTAAAGTTAATACCGTAATAGTCACTGATGCACCTGCCATATTGACTGTCGCCCCCAAAGGAATGGCAACACTGGCTGTAGCTTCGTTTACTCCTAAGCGTTTTGCTAAATCAAGATTGACGGGAATATTTGCAGCCGAACTACGCGTAAAGAATGCAGTAATTCCACTTTCACGTAAGCACTGGAATACTAGAGGGTAAGGGTTTTGACGAGTTGTTAAAGCAACTAAAATTGGGTTAATCACCAATGCAACAAAGAACATTGTTCCAAGCAATACAGCTAAAAGCTGCGCATAAGCTGACAAGGTTTTTAAACCTGAATCTGCAAATGTAACTGCGACTAAACCAAAAATACCGACAGGGGCAAAGTTAATTACAACACGGATAACATGATTTACTGCGTTTGCAGCATCTGCAATAAACACTTTGGTGCTGTCATGTGCATGACGGAAAGCTACACCTAGTGCAATCGCCCAAGCTAAAATACCAATAAAGTTTGCTTCGCTAATTGCTGTAACTGGGTTTGCAATAAAACTTAAAAGTAAATTCTTTAAAATCTCTGCCAAGTTTCCTGGTGGTTGTAATTCACCCTGTGCAGGAATGTCCAAAAATAAAGTACTCGGAAAAACCAAGCTCGCAGCCACTGCACTAAATGCAGCAAGTAACATACCCGCCGCATATAAGATCATAATTGGGCGAAGGTTTGCACTATGTCCAACTTTAAAGTTGGAGATGGAGGCCATGACCAAAACGAAAACTAAAATAGGCGCAACGGATTTTAGGGCCTTAATAAATAAGTCACCTAAAAGGCTCAAGTAAGGAGCAGCATTAGGGAATACAAAGGCAACGACCATCCCTAAAATAATGGCGATGAGGATTCGCGTAACTAAACTTAAACGCGCAAAAGCTGAAAACATAGGTTAGCCTTGTCAGTATTACGAGGGCAGAGAGTTAAAATTAAGTGTGCAATTCTATACCTAAAATTTAAAATGAATAAAAGATATTTTGATATAAAAACTAACTTATTCTTTTTAAAGTTGATATTTTCTGATTTAAAATGACAAAAAATAGAATTTTATTGCAAAAAACGGTTTTTAATGCATTTTATCTGTAATAACAGCTTTGAAATTATTTACTTAGCTTTTCAAGTTGAACTTAAAAATTCTGGATTTAAAGCCTGAATGGCTTGGTAATGGGTTAAATGAATTCGTCCATCTAACTTTTCATACAGTCGGGAATGAATCAGTTTATCCATTACAGGACCTTTAACTTCAGAAAGATGAAGTTCGATATTAAGTTTATGCAGTTCAGCATCTAATTCTTCTAATACTTCCAAGGCACTATAATCAATACTACTTACTCCAGAACAATTTACGATCACAAATTGTACATGTTTCTGTTCACTGACCGCATTAATAAAGAAGCTTTTAAAACTACTGGCATTTAAAAAGTTCAAGCCTTCATCAATCCGTAGTGAAAGAATCGTGTCTATTGTTTTGACTGGATAGCGCTGCTGATTCCGAAAATGTTGTGTGCCTTCTACCAATCCAATGACAGCCATATGCGGACGACTAATACGCCAGAGCATTAACAGAAAGGTTGAAATAACCCCTAAAATTAATCCTGTAGAAATATCAATGCAAATCACAGCAAAAAAAGTAATCCACATGGCAATACCATCTGCTTTAGAATAATGCCATGTTTCAAAAAAAGGTTTTAAATCAACCAGTTTCCAAATTGACACTATAATGGTTGCAGCAAGAATGGCTAAAGGGAGGTTTTTAAAAAATCCCGTAAAGAATAAACTAACAATCACTATAAAACAGGACGATAAAATACCAGCCATTGGCGTTTTTGCACCTGCATCGGCATTTACGACGGTACGTGACAAACTTCCAGTCACTGGAAAAGCAGAGCTTATACCTGCGCTTAAGTTGGAAAGTCCGAGAGCAATCAGTTCCTGATTGCTATTTAATGCGCTGCGTTGCTGCAAAGCTGTTGCCTGAGCAATTGAAAGTGATTCTACAAAGCTAATCATGGCAATCATGCTGGCTCCTGGCAGAAGTTGCAGCACTAAATCCCAGTTCCAGTTTGGAATACTTAACGGTGGAAAGCCAGATGGAATTTCGCCTACTGTTTTGATTCCAATACTTTCAAGTTGAAAAACAGAAACCAAAGCAATTGAAAAAACAACGAGAAATAGCGGTATTGCTTTAATCAGAAATGTTGAAAATTTAAACCGTTGTTGGATATGACTTAAGTTGAGCAATTTGGGTATATAAATTAAGAACAGCATAGCTGCCACGCCAAATAGCAAAGTACCCCAATGTGTTTGGTTTACATGTTGATAAAAGCTAACGATCAATTCAAGAATGTTATTGGATTGCAGCGGAATATCCAGTAAGAACTTGATTTGCCCTAAAGCAATGAGTAGCGCAGAGGCAATGATAAAGCTATGAATAACAGGGTGGCTGATCAGTTGGATGAGAAATCCGAATTTAAAGATGCCCAATAAAAAAGAAATAGTCCCAACCATTATCGCCAGTAAACAGGCTGCTTGGATATAAGCTTCTGAACCTACCTCAAAAAATGGGGTCAGTGTGGCAAAAGTCATCATCGAAATAATGGCCACGGGGCCAATCGAAAGTGTCGGACTACTGCCAAAAAAAGCATAAACAATCATGGGCAACATACTAGCGTATAGGCCCATAATTGGTGGTAAGCCTGCAAGCATTGCATATGCCATACCTTGTGGTACTAACATTGCGATTACAATGAGTGCGGAAAGTAGGTCAGATTTGAATTTAGCGAAACTATAATCTGCAAGCCAAATATAAGCTGGAAAATACTTCGAGTATGATTTCTTTGAATTAGACATAGACTGATCTAAAGCGCAAATTTGAATATATTATGCACAGAAATCACAGTAATAATGAGAAATAGATTAATGATTTTATTTAACTTAATACAGACTTGGTACAATACAGTTCATATAAGGTCTGTAAAACTTGTACTAATTTTTCATCTTTAATTGAATAAAAAATTTGCTTGCCGTCACGGCGTGTGCTGACCACATCACTTTTTCTTAACATCATCAGTTGTTGAGAAAGTGTAGGTTGGGTAATTTGTGTGATTTGTTCAATTTGAGATACATTCAGTTCTTGTTTGGCTAAATGACACAAAATTAGTAAACGGTCAGTATTGGCTAGTGATTTTAAAATACTCACAACATGCTCAGCGGAATTACGCATTGATGTAATTTCAAAATCATTTTCCATTAGAACGCCTCACTAAAATCAGTTTGATATTATAAGCGTACAACGTACAGATTACATGTAGCTAAAATTTCAATGTCGATGGTTTTTAATGAAAACAATTATCAGATTTATTTATAAGAGATCCATGTAACGGCATGTTATTCGACTTCGATCACATGCCGTTATACACCGAACTTAGCTTTTTTTAACCTTTACACTGTCATAAAAATATTTCAGTTCTTTTTCACTAAATTGCGTCGCATGTTCAAATGCATCTTGGTGATCTTGCGCATACCATGCTAAACGATGTTGCATTTGGGGTACAAAATCGGGAGCCAGTAGTAGATGCTCACGGGTAATTTCGGCAAGTCCTAGCTTTTTCAAGGTCGTTAAATAACCTTTTAAAGTTGCACTATCAAAATAGTAACCTTGAGTAATAACCTGATTTTGGCTTAGCTGCTGCAATGCAGCTTTTGCCATTTTTTCGAACACTTTTTCTGAGAATGTTTGCGTATTTGCATAGTGAGAGATTATGCTCTGCATCACAATAAAGTTATTTAAACTACGCTCGGATAAGGCAGCGAGTGTCTGTAATCCTGTGCTTTCCGTTGATGATTGCATAACGTGGCTAGCATCACGCTCAATCCACTCGGCATCCTCAAAATGATCTAAAATAGCATGTATCTGAATTTCGACATCTTCAAGCTGCCATTTTAAGAAAAATTCTTCTTGAATAAATGGATATAAAGACTGTGCCAATTGAATTAACTCAGAAATTTCAATTTTTTCATGATGCTGAATAATCCGTGCCACTAGCGAAGCTAAAATAAAGCAGTGCAGAATATTATTACTAAAATAACTTAATAGAATTTTTTGGCTGTCGGCAACACGAACCCACGTTTCTGAATTTTGATGATGAATTTCAACTTGCTTTAACTTCACAGCATATTGAATGATGTCTGCACTAGAAAGCCCAGAAATGATCATGCGGTCATCATACCGATTCTGTTCCAGTAATTTACGATATTGATCAAGCGTTGCAACTAAACTTGATTCAGTCAATTGATGCTCTGGAGCATTCAATAAAATTAAAGAAATAATAGATATCGGGTTTATCACCACAGCTTTATTGATATTTTCTAAAATCGATTGTGCTGTTTGATCAACAGTATTAACCACTGAAGCGGGCAGTTTATCATTGATTTTTAGTTTAATATTTTCAGCATCTTGCTGTTTTAATACATCATTTAGAAAAACAGGTTCGCCGAAGTTAACATACACTTGACCAAACACTTTCTCAATTTTGCGTGCCGAACTTAAAATTCCCCAAAGTGATTCAGCTTCTTTGGGCTTACCACTGAGTTCATTTAGGTATGAAGTTCCTTCCAATAATTTTTCATAACCAAAGTAAGTTGGGATAAAGACAATAGGTTTGGAATTTCCTCTTAAGTGACTTTGAATGGTCATCGATAACATGCCTTTTTTGGCTGGTAACAATAACCCTGTACGTGAACGTCCACCTTCAATAAAATATTCTAAAGGGGTATTACGCATCAGTAGACTATGTAAATATTCTTTGAATACCGAAGTATACAGTTCGTTGCCATTAAAGCTACGGCGAATAAAATAAGCACCCGCACCACGGAATAGCTGACCGACAATCGGTAAATTCAGGTTAATACCTGCGGCAATGTGCGGCACCATCAAACCACGGTTAAAAATTACATATGACAGTAACAAGTAATCAATATGACTACGGTGGCAGGGAGTATAAACAATTTCATAGTCCTGAGCCAATTCACGTACGGTATCAAAGTTATGAACTTCAATGCCGTCGTAAAGTTGAGTCCATAATTTGGTTAAAGCAAGATAACCAAAGCGTAACGTGGAATAGGAAAAGTCAGAGGCAATTTCAGTTAAATAATGACGTGCACGATTTTCTGCTTCAAACAGACTGATATTTTCATCAATACTTTCTTTCCGAATGGCATGTTTAACGCTATCACTAATCAAAAGGTTATTAATGACATTACGACGGTCTGATAAGTCTGGCCCTAAAATTGCCTCTTTATATTTATTAAAGTTGGTATTCAGCTCTTTCATTATGTGGTGAGCAGGCGAGAAATTTGGACTCACTTCCTTTGCTTCAGTAAGTAACTTTCTTAAGGAAAGTGGCTTATGAAACTCTAGATAGTTTTCGCGGCCATACAATGAAATATTCATGGCTTGTTTGAGTGGAGATGGTGTTGACCATGCATCAGCAAATAAGGCTTTATACCAAGAATCTTCGTATTCTGGTGCACGTCCCCACAACATAGTCACAGGCACTAAATCGACATCCAATTTTGGGTTTTTATCCAGAACTTCAATTAAATGGATAAGTTTCGCAGGATAATGTAATCCTTGTTTAAGATGGTTCTTTTCATTCAAAACTAAAATGGAATCTTCTTCTTGTACCGTTCCAATCTTTAAAGGTTGATAGACTGAAGGTAACTGTCTCTTTTGAGCTTCATGATCAATCAATACAGCATTACTGAGAGAAGCATCTTGTAATACATAGCAAATAGGAGTGTTGGACGAAGCTGAATATTGCTGTTCTAGTTCAGAGGTCGTGCCTAATACTTGTGGACTCACCACTTTATTTAGAATTTTCTGTGTGAGTTGACGATAAAATTGGCGATAACCTTTATTGGACATTGTTATTCCTATGAACCATGTTTCGGAGATTATTTTGTTCAATCTTGTCTAAGAATACAAATGCTTTTGATGCTAAATAGAACATAAAGCATGTAACAGATCGTATCTTTAGAAAAAACGACAATAAAGATCAAAACGTTGTTTGAATTATTGAAAAAAAGTAAATGGGCATATTTTTTGCTGAACTCTAGGAAATACATTTTTCTTAAGAGGTCAATCATTATGCTTTATCAGGTTTTTCCATCACAAAAAATATCTGCTGAATATATCATTTTATCGGCAGGTTTAGGTGGACATGGACAGTTTTGGACACCGCAAATAAAAGCATTGCAACAACATTTTCATGTGGTGATTTATGACCAAGAAGGTTGCCACAAAAATGCAGCGATCCTTGATGAAAACTACAGTATGAGCGACTTAGCCAAACAGGTCATGGATTTATTATCTATTTTGAATATTCAAGAATTCCATTTTGTCGGACATGCGTTGGGTGGTTTTATTGGGGCGGAATTGGCCGTTTTACTCGAAAAATCTGAAAAAACTATGTTGTCACTTACGGTTATCAATGGCTGGCAACAGTTAGATGCGCATACACACAAGTGCTTTAGTACACGAATCGCGTTATTACAATATGTAGGTGTCGAAGCGTATGTCCGAGCGCAAGCACTGTTCTTATATCCGCCAGCATGGATTTCGGCACATATTTCAGATCTAGAAATTCAGGAAAATAAGCAAATTGAGCAATTTCCGCCTTTACTTAATGTCTTCACCCGACTTAAAGCTTTAATGCGTTATGAACTGGAGGATGAAACGATTTCAAGTTTAAATAAGATTCCACTGTATTTAATCGCGACTGAAGATGATTTTCTGGTACCGTATCAACAAAGTTATCAATTAAAACAGCTATTTCCATATGCTGAATTAGACGTGCTGCCGCAGGGTGCGCATGCGGTAACGGTTACACAACCTGAAATATTCAATCAATTGTTATTAGAAAAATTGGTGAAGAAATCTGCTGAAAAATTAGCTGCAAGTTAACAACCGAGGTTCATCTCTAGCATTCTATAGGTTGATATAAAAATTCAAAAAGGCACTGCTTAGCTCAGTGCCTTTTTTATTGTGATTATTTTTCCATTTGGTCAAAAAAGTGCACGAATTTAGATCATGAATCACAAAAAAAGTGCATGTAAAAAATAGAAATTTTACCCATTGGTAAAATGCATAAAATTATTAATGATTTTAAATTGTTGATATTAAATAAATTTAAAAAGTTGGCACACTCCATGCAATCATAAAATAAAGAATATAAAAATTTATATCCCAAAAAATAACAGGGTATAGGTTTTGAGAAATTTCATAATTGAATGAGGATGCAACACATGAAAATAGGTGTCTTTTGCCCAATCGGGAATAATGGTTGGTTACTTTCTGAAAATGCGCCACAGTACATGCCGAGCTTTGAACTCAACAAAAAAATTGTACAACGTGCTGAGCATTATGGTTTCGATTTTGCCTTGTCCATGATCAAACTGCGTGGCTTTGGTGGCAAAACTGAATTTTGGGATCACAACTTAGAAACGTTCACACTTATGGCAGGCTTAGCTGCAGTTACCAGCAAAATTAAAATTTATGCAACCGCAGCAACTTTGGTGATGCCACCTGCAATTGTTGCGCGTATGGCCTCGACTATTGACTCCATTTCAAATGGTCGTTTTGGCTTAAATGTAGTGACTGGCTGGCAAGCGCCTGAATATACGCAAATGGGTATGTGGCCAGGTGATGAGTATTTTGGGAAGCGCTATGACTATTTATCTGAATATGTCCAAGTTCTTCGGGAACTATGGGCTACAGGTAAGTCAGATTTCAAAGGCGAACATTTTGAAATGCAAGATTGTCGTGTCAGCCCAACTCCACAAGCGGATATGAAAATTATCTGTGCAGGTCAATCTGATACTGGACTCGCATTTTCTGCGCAATATGCAGATTACAACTTTGTCTTTGGTAAAGGTTTAAACACACCAACCGCTTATGCAGAAATCAATGATCGCCTAAAAGCACATACTGATAAAACAGGACGTGATGTTCAAACTTATGTGTTGTTTATGGTGATTGCTGCTGAAACTGATGAAGAAGCATTGGCGAAATGGCAAAGCTATAACGATGGTGCAGATATGGAAGCAATTAACTGGCTGATGAATCAAGGCGGCAAAGACACCACTTCAGGAACCGATACCAATATTCGCCAAATGGCATCGAGCGTATCTCCCGTCAATATCAACATGGGCACCTTGGTCGGTTCTTATGAAAAAGTCGCAGCAATGTTGGATGAAATTGGCGAAATTAAAGGTACAGAAGGCATTTTATTAACTTTTGATGATTTCGTTCAGGGCGTCGAAGATTTTGGTCAAAAAATTCAACCGCTTATGCAATGCCGTCAACACGTTGTGATGGATCTGGTGGAACAAGCACCTGTAACAGTTTTGGAGAAATCAGCATGAGCCAAGTCAATACACATACAGTTATCAGCGATTTTACCGAAGCTACGGGGCAAGGCAAAATCTTAAAAGCAGAACCAGAAAATATTCAGTTTGTACCTGAGCAAACGGCATTAATTGTGATTGATATGCAAAATGCTTATACCTCCGTTGGTGGCTATCTGGATTTAGCGGGTTTTGATGTTTCTGCGACCCAACCAGTGGTACAGAACATTAAAAAGGCAGTTGAAGCAGCACATATAGCCAATATTCAAGTGATTTACTTTAAAAACGGCTGGGATGATCAATATGTAGAAGCTGGAGGACGTGGCTCACCGAATTTCCATAAATCCAATGCGCTCAAAACCATGCGTAAGCAGCCTGAACTACAAGGGAAATTACTGGCAAAAGGTGGTTGGGATTTTGAACTGATTGATGAATTACAACCCTTAGCGCAAGACATTGTCATTGAGAAACCTCGTTACAGCGGTTTCTTCAATACCGCATTGGACAGCATGTTACGCGCTCGTGGTATCCGTAATTTGGTTTTCGTGGGTATTGCGACCAATGTTTGCGTGGAATCGACCTTAAGAGATGGCTTTTTCCTCGAGTACTTCGGAGTAGCCTTAAAAGATGCGTGTTATCAGGCGGGTTCAGCAGAAATTCAAGCTGCAAGCCTCTACAACATCAAAACCTTCTTTGGCTGGGTGTCAGATACGCAAAGTTTTGTCGACACTTTTGTTCCCAATACCAACCCACTTGCCAAATCTGCCTAATACGGAGCGATTACCATGCCGAAACAAGTCATTATTCCAGCAGGAACCTCAAAACCTTTAGCACCCTATGTTCCTGCAACCAAGGCAGACAATATTGTGTATGTCTCAGGCACATTGGCTTTTGATGAAAATAACAATGTGGTTCATGTCGGTGATGCGGCTGCTCAAGCACGACATATTTTAGAAACCATTCAATCAGTATTGAAAGAAGCAGGTGGAAGTATGGATGATGTGACCTTTAACCATATTTTTGTCAAAGATTGGGCAGATTATGCGGCGATTAATCAAGTCTATGCCGAGTATTTTCCAGGGGACAAGCCTGCACGTTACTGCATTCAGGCTGGTTTGGTGAAGCCCGATGCCCTCGTTGAAATAGCCAGTGTTGCCCATGTCGCTACTGCTTAGGTAGTAGCGAGATCAGCCCCGACAGGAGAATAAATATGAATGCAGAATTACTCAAAAGTTTGATTAAAGAAGAATGTTTAGAACAAATCTATAACACGCAAAAAACCACGCATATTGAAGTCGATCAGAAAGCATTCCGCGAAGGCATGTCAAATCTGGGGGCAGCAGTGAATGTGATTACTACTTCTGGACCCGCAGGTGTCGCAGGTTTTACCGCATCTGCCGTATGTAGTGTGACTGATACACCACCGACCTTATTGGTGTGCCTCAATCGTTCTGCATCTGTATTTGAGACTTTTAAGACCAATAAAGTGTTATGTGTAAATACCTTAGCTTCACATCAGATGACACTTTCCAATGTTTTTGGTGGCAAAACACCTATGCCAGAACGCTTTGCAGCAGGACTGTGGGAAACGCTCACCACACAGGCACCTGTTTTGCAAGATGCCTTAATTAGTTTCGACTGTGAAATTGTACAAAGCATGAGTGTGGGGAGTCATGATGTTTTGTTCTGTCAGGTCAAAGCCATTCAACACAATCAGGGCTTAAATGCGTTGATGTATTTTAACCGTGCTTATTGTGAACCACACCGTATGTGCTAAAGAACAAACCCTATAAGAAGGAGGGGAAACCCATGCAAGAAAAACAATCGTGGTTTCCAAAATTTAAGCCTTACCAAGGCGATTTAGATACAACACCTGTTCAAATTGATGAATATCTTCCTGTCGGTCGCAGTATCGTTCTAGGCTTACAACATGCTTTTGCCATGTTTGGAGCAACGGTGCTGGCTCCCTTGCTGATGGGTTTTGATCCCAACTTAACCATTTTTATTACGGGTATAGGCACCATTTTATTCTTCCTGATGACAGGTGGCCGAATGCCGAGTTATCTGGGGTCTAGCTTTGCATTTATTGGGGCTGTTGCAGCAGCAACAGGTTACGCAGGTGCAGGCTCGAATCCCAACTTAGCACTCGCGCTTGGTGGAACCATCGCCTGCGGTCTGGTGTATGCTGGTATTGGTCTTGTGGTGATGAAGACGGGAACAGGTTGGATCGAAAAGTTGATGCCGCCGATTGTTACAGGTGCGATTGTCATGATCATTGGTTTAAACCTTGCACCCATTACGATTAAAAGTGTATCTACCAATACATTCGATACGTGGATGGCGGTGATTACCATTGTCTGTATTAGTACTGTTGCAGTGTTTACTCGCGGTATGGTACGACGTTTATTGCTCCTGATTGGACTTTGTTCTGCTTATTTTGTGTATTTCTTTCTTGCGAATGTCATGGGTTGGGGTAAACCTATTGATTTCTCAGTGATTAGTAATGCTGCATGGTTTGGTTTACCAACTTTCCATACTCCTGTATTCAATGCAAATGCCATGTTACTGATTGTACCTGTCGCGATTATTTTAGTGGCGGAAAATTTAGGACATTTCAAAGCAGTTTCAGCCATGACAGGGAAAAACCTGTCGCCGTATATGGGACGCGCATTTTTCGCAGATGGTGTGTGTACTTCTTTATCCGCTTCGGTTGGTGGTACAGGCATGACCACTTATGCGGAAAATATTGGCGTAATGGCCGTCACCAAAGTTTATTCAACCACCATTTTTGTAGTCGCAGGGATCTTCGCCATTTTACTTGGCTTATCACCAAAGTTTGGTGCCGTGATCAGCACCATTCCAGTTGCATTGTTAGGTGGGGCGTCTATCGTTGTATTTGGCTTAATTACCGTCGCTGGAGCAAAAATCTGGGTCGATAACAAAGTTGATTTTACCCAAAACAGCACCTTAATTATTGCAGCCGTGAGTTTAATTATGGGTGCAGGAAACTTCAGTTTACACATTGGATCATTTGACTTGGGTGGTATTGGTACCGCAACACTGGCAGCAATTCTACTTAACCTATTTTTAAACCGTGGTGAAGAGACTGTAGCAAAAGTTCAAAGTGTGGAAAGCCAAGCGAACAGCAGTGTTGCACAAGGTTCTTAATGAGCCTGATTGGAGAGAGAAATTGAGTCAAAGTATTGCTTTTATTGGATTAGGTGCGATGGGTTGGCATATGGCTTCCCATCTGCCAAAACTGGGTTTACCCGTGTATGTCTGGAACCGTACAACTGAAAAAGCCGAGCTACATGCACAGCAATTTGGTACACAGGCTGTGAGTTTGGAACAAGCCGTACAAGCCGATTTTATATTTTCCTGCTTGCCGACCAGTGCGGATGTCGAACAGTTAATTGCACAATATCCGCCAAAAGCAGGCAGTATCTGGATTGACTGTACCAGTGGTGTGCCAGATTCAGCACGCAAGTTATCTCAGCAGCTTGGGCAAAATCAGGTTGCCTATCTAGATGCACCTGTGTCTGGTCAAACGATTGGTGCGGAATGTGGCACTTTAACAGTGATGTTGGGCGGTGATGAGCACGCCTACCAACGCGCATTGCCCATCATTTCAGCATTTTCAGGCGTGGTTGAATATGTCGGCTGTAGCGGTTCAGGCTTTGCGGTGAAAGCCGTGAATAATGTACTGATGGCAACCCATTTATGGGCTTTGGCGGAGGGCTTGACCATTCTGAAGCAACAACAGGTTGCTGTTTCAGCAGCATTGAATTGTATCAATCAGTCAAGTGGTAAAAGTACCGTGTCTGACTCCATTATGGCGCAGAAGGTCTTGAACCGTAGTTTTCCCAAAACTTTTGCCTTGAATTTATTGCAAAAAGATATTGGGATTGGTTTGGATTTAGCACAACAACAGGATTCAAACGTGCCGATTTTTGAAAGTATTCAAGCCTTGTTTAAGGAAATTCCGAAAGCTCAAGCGGAGCAGATGGATTTTACTGCGGCGGTTTCCGTGCTTGAACAATGGAACCAAACAGTTTTGGAAGCTTAAACTGCAAACGGCATAGGGAAATGCCGAAATCAAGATCTTCACAAAGAAGGTTTTTAAAACGAAATCTACAGAAAATGCTCAGCGCCATCTGTATTTCAGCAAAATTGGTTGTATCATGATTCAGTTATAAATAGTCAATAAACTTAGGGATATAACATGAGTACTGATTCAGCCTTTCCAACACCAAATAATTTAGGTATCGCGGTTTATAGCAATAATGCTGAAGCAATTGGTAACACACCAATGGTTCGCATTAATCGTGTCATTTCAGGTGGTGCAAATGTATTTGCCAAAGTTGAAAGCCGAAACCCTGCTTTTTCAGTGAAATGTCGTATTGGTGCGGCACTGATTGCAGATGCAGAAAAACGTGGCGTGTTAAAAGCAGGTATGCATATTGTAGAACCGACCAGTGGTAATACAGGAATTGCTTTAGCGTTTGTTGCAGCGGCAAAAGGCTATGATATTACTTTAACCATGCCAGCAAGCATGAGTATTGAACGTCGTAAAGTACTAAAAGCATTGGGTGCAAACTTGGTATTGACTGAGCCAGCTAAAGGGATGAAAGGTGCAGTAGATGAGGCTGTTCGTTTAGCCACCGAGCAACCTGAACATTATTTCCTGCCACAACAATTTGAAAATCCAGCCAATCCACAAATTCATGAAGACACAACAGGTCCTGAAATTTGGGCAGCGACCAACGGTCAAGTCGATATCTTAGTGGCGGGTGTAGGAACTGGCGGTACCATTTCAGGGATTTCGCGTTTCTTTGAAAAAGTGAAAAACCAGCCAATTTACTCAGTTGCAGTAGAACCTGCTGAATCTGCAATTATTGGACAAACCAAGCGTGGTGAAGCAATTACTCCTGCACCGCACAAAATTCAAGGGATTGGGGCAAACTTCATTCCGAAGAACTTAGACCTTGATTTGGTCGATGAGGTTGTGGCGATTACTAGCCAAGATGCGATTGATTGGGCGCGTAAAACTGCGACACAAGAAGGAATTTTAGTGGGTATTTCTAGCGGTGCAGCGATGGCAGCAGCAGCACAATTGGCAGCTCGCCCTGAAAATGCGGGCAAAAACATTGTGGTGGTTTTACCTGATAGCGGTGAACGCTATTTATCTTCAGTTCTGTTTGAAGATATTTCGGCTGATTAAGTTGGTTTGATCTGTATGAAATGTAAATCAGCCGCTGAATAAGTGGCTGATTTATTATTTTTGTTAAGCACAACGCGTTTGTAAATATGCATTGGCATAGTTCGAGGGATTTTTCCGGTCTAAACGTTGACTAATGTTTTGACTGGCTTGCATCAATGCTTCAACATGAATCCCTGTTTCAAAGCCCATGCCATTGAGTAAATACAATAAATCTTCGGTACTGACATTGCCTGAGGCGCCTTTGGCATAAGGGCAGCCACCTAAACCCGCAATAGAAGAATCAAAAATCCGAATGCCTTGTTCAAGAGACTGGTAAATATTGGCTATTGCCATGCCATAGGTGTTGTGGAAATGTCCTGCCATGAATTGAGCATCTAATTCGCTTAAGCAAGCTTCCCACATCTTTTTGACACGGTTGGGGGTTGCTGTACCAATGGTTTCACCCAAAGAGACTTCATAACAGCCCATATCAAATAAACGAGTCACGACTTTGCTGACTTGTTTCGGATCAATCGCACCTTCATAGGGGCAATCGACCACGCAAGACACATAGCCACGAACTTTAATGTCATGTTCTTTGGCTGCTTTTAGGATGTCGGCAAATTTTTCAAAGCTTTCATCAATTGAACAATTGATGTTCTTTTGCGTAAAGCTTTCAGAAGCTGCGGTAAAAACCGCAACCTCTTTACATCCGACAGCCAAAGCAGATTCAAAACCTTTCATATTTGGCGTGAGCAAACTGAATTGAACATTCGGGTCCTTGGGCAATTCAGCATAGAGTTCATCACTCAATGCCATTTGTGGCACCCACTTCGGAGACACACAAGAACCGACTTCAATGGCTTTAAGTCCCGTCTGCATTAAATCCAAAATCAGTTGTTTACGATCTTGAAGCGTGAGCGGAGTTTTCTCGTTTTGAAGCCCATCCCGCGGACCGACTTCAACGATTTTCACAAATTCAGTCATGCCACTTCCTCTGCTAAAGCCTGAAACTCCACCAGTTCATCACCCGCTTTAACTTGGTCGCCTGGTTGGAAATAGGCTGATGTAATCACACCATCGCGTGGCGCACGAATTGCATATTCAATCTTCATGGCCTCTAAAGTAAGCAGGATGTCATCCTTTTTCACTTGTGCATTGGCTTCAACCAAAACTTGGGTAATCACGCCCGGCATTGGCGCTTTCAAATTACCCTCACTATGTTGAGTATCGACATTGCCATAGTTCGGACGGATATAAGCAAATTTATGTGTTTGCCCATTTTCAAAAACAGTTAAATGGTCTGCATCTACACTAAAGGCCAATTTCGACTGTTTACCATTCAGATTGAGTTGGGCTACATGTGCATCTAGCAGTTGACCTTGAATAGGATATTCCTGACCCTGATAGTGTGCAATAAAGCCGTTATCGATAGCAGTAAAGCGCACCTCGATAGCTTGTTGATTTAGTTGCAATTTTATGCCGTATTGAGTCTTCACATTGACACGCCAAAGCGGTGATGATGACCAAACAGGATTTGCATTTTGCTGTTGATGAAAACGCTTCAATAGTTCAATAAATGCCGCTGATACAATGGTTTCGGATGAAGCAACTTCCGCATTCATTAAAAACGCATCTTCACGTTGAATCAGATTGGTATCCAGTTTGGCATTTTTAAATGAATCACAGCGAATGATACGGTCCAAGAATGCAATATTATTGCCTAAGCCTTCTACATGAAACTGACCTAAAGCATGGTGCATTTGAACCAATGCTGCTTCACGGTTTTCGCCCCAAACAATTAACTTGGCAATCATTGGGTCGTAGAACGTGGTAATTTCATCGCCTTCAACAATTCCGCTATCCACACGGACATGCTGATTTTGCTTTGGATAATGTAAATAACTAATTTGACCAATCGCAGGAAGGAAGCCTTTTTCAGGTTCTTCCGCATAAACACGCGCTTCAATCGCATGACCATGAATCTGTAATTCATGTTGTTGCTTCGGTAATGGCTCACCATAAGCGACACGTAATTGCCACTCGACTAAGTCTTGTCCTGTAATCATTTCTGTTACAGGGTGTTCTACTTGTAGGCGAGTATTCATTTCCATGAAATACGCTGTACCGTCTTGTTCTACAATAAACTCAACCGTACCCGCACCGACATAATCCACTGCACGTGCAGCATCAATTGCAGCTTGGCGCATCGCCTCTAGTTTATGCTGCGGCATCAAAGGGGCAGGTGCTTCTTCAAGTACTTTTTGGTGGCGACGTTGCACTGAACAATCACGTTCAAACAGATGTACATAATTACCGTGGGTATCACCAAAAACTTGCACTTCAATATGGCGTGGTTGTATCACATAGCGTTCAATCAATACGTCATCATTGGCGAAGCTTGATTTGGCCTCACTTTTACAAGATGCAAGGGAACTTAAGAAGTCAGCTTCACGTTCAACCAAACGCATTCCTTTACCGCCACCGCCAGCACTGGCTTTAATTAATACGGGATAGCCAATTTGATCTGCTTGCTGTTTTAGGAAAGCTGCATCTTGATTGGTGCCATGATAACCCGGAGTTAAGGGCACACCTGCTTTTTCCATTAAAGCTTTAGAGGTCGCTTTTAAGCCCATAGCTAAAATGGCAGCAACAGGAGGACCAATAAAGGTAATGTTGTTTTTTTCACAAGCTTCTGCAAACTGATCATTTTCAGACAAAAAGCCATAACCTGGATGTATTGCTTGTGCGCCTGTCGTTAGAGCTGCTTGAATAATACGGTCAATCTGTAAATAGCTTTGAGAAGCAAGGGATTCACCAATATAAATTGCTTCGTCTGCTTGTTTAACGTGCTGAGAATTTGCATCAGCATCTGAATAGACAGCAACTGTCGCAATGCCGAGTTTTTTAGCAGTGCGAATAACACGACAGGCAATTTCACCACGGTTTGCAATTAGAATTTTTTCAAACATTGTTCTGTCCTTATTATCGTTATGCCGTTGCCTTAATCCAAGCTGGGCTATGTTTATTTAAGAATGCGTTTAGTCCATTTTTTGCTTCTTCGCCTTGGCGCACATGGGCAATATGTTGTGCCGTTTTCAAAAGTAGACTTTCATCCACACTTTGCTGATTCACCATTTGAATCAATTGCTTCGACGCTGCTTGAGCTTCAGGTCCACCTAACAACAGTGTTTGTACAATTTCATCAACTTTGGCATCAAGTAATTCAGGTGTGGTCACTTCATGCGCTAAACCGATCTGTAATGCTTGCTCAGCCGTAATACGTTCTGCTGTGAGGAAGTAACGTGAAGCCTGACGTGCGCCAATTGCACGAATGACATAAGGGCTAATGGTTGAAGGTGCCAAACCTAAACGGACTTCCGATGTGGCAAATTTCGCATCCGTACTGGCCACACAGATATCACAAGCCGAAGCAAGTCCCATACCTCCACCAAAGGCGATGCCTTGTACACGCGCAATGGTTGGCTGTTTTAAAGTTGCTAAGCTTTGTAGCATTTTCGCCAGTTTTAACGCATCTGCTTCATTATCCGCTTGAGAGGCTTGTCCTGCCTGTTTCATCCAGTTTAAGTCAGCACCTGCGGAGAAACTTTTGCCACGACCCGCTAAAATCACCACACGAATATCATTACGTTCATTCAGTTGTTGAAAGCAGTGATGCAATTCTTCAATTACTGTTGTGTTGAACGCATTATGCAGTTCAGCACGATTGATCCAAACCGTTGCCACTTGTTGCTGTTGTTCGAGTTGTAAAAATTGATAGTCCATTTTTCACCTCTTACATGCGGAACACGCCGAACTTGGTTGGCTGAATTGGAGCATTTAATGCTGCTGCCAAACTTAAGCCTAACACTTGACGAGACTGAGCAGGGTCAATTACGCCGTCATCCCACAAACGCGCAGAAGAGTAATATGGATGACCTTGACGTTCGTATTGATCACGAATGGGTTGTTTGAATTGATCTTCTGCTTCGGCAGACCAAGATTCACCTTTTTGTTCAATTTGATCACGTTTGATGGTCGAGAGTACGCTCGCTGCCTGTTCGCCACCCATGACTGAAATCCGAGAGTTTGGCCAAGTCCACAAGAAGCGTGGCGAATAAGCACGACCACACATACCATAGTTTCCTGCACCAAATGAGCCACCAATAATCAAAGTC
Source organism: Acinetobacter tandoii (assembly GCF_008867985.1). NCBI lineage: Bacteria > Pseudomonadati > Pseudomonadota > Gammaproteobacteria > Moraxellales > Moraxellaceae > Acinetobacter > Acinetobacter tandoii. The sequence goes on along the minus strand of NZ_VXLD01000005.1, from coordinate 227,144 downwards.
AGTTTAGGCACATTGGCTGTGGCAACCGCCATGACCAATTTGGCACCATGTTTAGCAATCCCTTCATTTTCGTACTGACGTCCAACCATAAAACCCGTGATGTTTTGTAAAAACAATAAGGGAATATTGCGTTGTACACAGAGCTCGATAAAGTGCGCGCCTTTTTGTGCTGACTCAGAGAATAGAATGCCGTTATTGGCAATAATGCCGACAGGCATACCATAAATTTTGGCAAAGCCCGTAATTAAAGTTGTTCCAAAACGTGCTTTAAATTCGTCTAAACGCGAACCATCGACAATACGGGCAATAATTTCGCGTACATCAAAGGGTTTACGTGTATCACTCGGCACAATGCCATACAGTTCTTCGGCAGGGAAAAGTGGTTCTTCAATTCCTTCTAGTGTTTTATTCGGTTGAATGTTTAAATTCGCTACAATATTCCGCGCAATCTGAAGGGCATGTTCATCATTCTCTGCCAAATGGTCAGCGACCCCAGAAAGGCGAGTATGGACGTCGCCACCACCAAGGTCTTCACTGCTGACCACTTCACCTGTAGCAGCTTTTACTAATGGTGGACCACCCAAGAAAATCGTGCCTTGGTTACGCACAATAATGGTTTCATCCGACATGGCAGGAACGTAAGCACCACCTGCGGTACAACTGCCCATCACGACGGCAATTTGAGCGATACCTAAGCTCGACATACGGGCTTGATTATAGAAAATACGCCCAAAGTGATCACGATCTGGAAACACTTCATCTTGCATAGGTAAATATGCACCGCCTGAATCCACCAAGTAAATGCAAGGTAAGTGGTTTTGTTCTGCAATTTCTTGTGCGCGTAAGTGCTTTTTCACAGTAAGCGGGTAATAAGTACCGCCTTTCACCGTTGCATCATTAGCCACGATCATGCAGGTGATACCATTCACTTGACCAACTCCTGCCACAACACCAGCAGCAGGGACATCATCAGGATAAACTTTATGTGCAGCCAATTGTCCAATTTCAAGGAAAGCTGTACCTGCATCAATCAGTTGATCAATACGGTCACGTGCCAACAGTTTTCCACGAGCAATATGCTTTTGACGCGCGCTTTCACCACCACCTAAGGCAATTTTTTGGCTGATTTGTTTTAAATCTTGTACCAAATTCAACATCGTTGCCTGATTGTTTTTAAATTCTTCACTGCGGCTGTTAATTTTGCTTTGCAGTTGATTTAAATCCGAGCCTTGGCTTGCGAAAGTAATGTTTTGATTGCTCTGTTTTGGCATTTTCACCAGATTCAACTCTTCATGGCCGCTTTGCAGTTGGGTTTGTAATTGATTCATATAAACTTCCTTGTATAAAGTGAGCCAGAAGCGTTAAGCCGTTTCGTTAAATAATTCACGACCAATTAACATACGGCGGATTTCAGAAGTTCCTGCACCAATTTCATAAAGTTTTGCATCACGCCACAAACGACCTGCTGCAAACTCGTTGATATAGCCATTGCCGCCCAATGCTTGAATGGTTTCACCTGCCATCCATGTTGCTTTTTCAGCAGCATAAAGAATGGCACTGGCAGCATCTTTTCTTAAGCTACGGCTATGTTCAGCTTTGTCACATTCAGCACCTACTGCATAAACCAAAGCTTTACATGCCAACCAAGTTGAATACATATCGGCAATTTTGCCTTGCATGAGCTGGAACTCACCAAGCGCTTGTCCAAACTGTTTACGATCATGAATATAAGGAATCACGGTATCCATGCAGGCATCCATAATACCTAGAGGACCAGCACTTAATACCGCACGTTCATAGTCCAGACCGCTCATGAGCACTTTTACGCCATTCCCCACGCCGCCAAGCACATTCTCTTTTGGCACTTTAACGTTGTCGAAAAATAATGGATACGTATTTGAACCGCGCATCCCCAATTTATCGAGATGGTTCCCATAGCTGAATCCTGGCATATCTTTTTCAATCAGGAATGCCGTCATACCTTTAGGTCCAGCCTGTAAATCGGTTTTGGCATAAACCACCAAGACATCGGCATCACCACCATTGGTAATCCACATCTTTGAGCCATTTAATAGGTAATGATCGCCTTGTTCTTCCGCTTTTAATTTCATGCTGACCACATCAGAGCCTGCATTTGGTTCAGACATTGCTAATGCACCTACAAATTCACCAGAAATAAGTTTAGGCAAATAACGTTGTTTCTGTTCTTCGTTACCATTTCGCTTAATTTGGTTCACACATAGGTTAGAATGTGCTCCGTAAGACAATCCTATAGCGGCAGATGCGCGTGAGATTTCTTGCATAACAATAATATGCGCTAAATAACCGAGGTTAGAACCACCATACTCTTCGCTTACTGTTAAACCATGTAAGCCCATATCACCCATTTTCTTCCAAAGGTGTGCAGGGAATACATTGTCACGATCCACTTGTTGAGCAATTGGTGCAATTTCTTTTGCACAAAATGCAGCAACTGAATCACGCAGTGCGATCAAAGTTTCATCTAAACCGAAACTTAAGGTTTGTAGACTAAGTTGTAATGGAACGTGTGCGTTCATGCTGTTCATCCTGAGGTTATATTTGTTGTCCAATAAGCATTGTTGTTGTGCTTGTAGTTTTACAATACATCTATTTTTTAAAAAAGTGAACTAAAATTCACAAAATGATTTACAATTCATTTTATCTGGATGAGAATAAGATTATGAGTTATAAAAGATCGACATTGATGCAAGAGCGAATGGAACAAAATCGACAGTCGATTTTGCAATCTGCGCGAGAACTTATTGCTCAAGGGGGATTTAAAGATGCCCAAATTCAAGCGATTGCGGAACGTGCAGGCGTTTCTAGTGGCTTGGTTTACCGCTATTTTGATAATAAAAGTGAAGTCTTAATTGAAGTGTTGTCTGAAGCGATTCAGCATGAAATTCATATTTTGAATACGATTGCGAGCAGTGAAGGGTTAACAGCACAACAAAAATTACATAAGGCTGTCACGACCTTTGTTAAGCGGGCACTCAACAGTCCTCAACTGTCGTATTCACTCATGTTCGAACCTGTAGATCCAATTGTTGAGCATGAGCGTTTTCGCAGTAAACAGTTAATTAAACAAACGATTAACGAGATTCTTGCCGAAGGGAAAGTCAATGGTGAGTTCGGTTTTGAAGATTTAAATACGGTGGCGTTATGCATTGTCGGAAGCATGACTTTTGTTGTAATTGAACCTTTAAATCCATCTCGTAATGTGATGTTTGATCAAAACTACAAAGATTACTTTGTGAAACAGGTTGCAGACTTTTGTGTACAAGCTGTGCAATTACAGGATCGTAATTAAATAGTCTTATATGCAAAGGAGGGAAATCCGTACAAAGTAATCTCTGTGATCAAAATAAAACAGTAAGAATCAGAATTACAAAGAATCAAGGAGAGTGATTCAAATGACACAGGTACGGTTAAGCTATGCGTATGGAACCAGCAGTCAACCTTTACTGGGCATGACCATTGGTGAAAAATTTGATCAGGCATGTGTGCAATATGCAGATCAAGATGCTGTGGTCAGTGTGCATCAGAATGTACGGTTAAGCTATAAAGAGCTACAAGCACAGGTGAATGCTTTTGCTTGTAGCTTACTCAAACTGGGGTTCAAAAAAGGCGATCGGCTTGCCATTTGGTCCCCCAATTGTGTGGAATGGACCATTACTCAATTCGCTGCATTTAAAGCAGGTATTATTCTCGTTAATCTAAACACCGCGTATAAAAGTAACGAGCTAGAATACGTACTGAATAAGGTGTCGTGTAAAGGCTTAGTCATTGCATCGCAATTTAAAACCACAAATTATCAAGAGCTTTTAACCAAAATTGCGCCAGAGCTGCAAGAAGCTGAAGATAAAATCTTAAATGCGCTACGTTTACCTCATTTAAAACACGTGATTAAAATTGATGAAGCAGTGCATACAGGTATTCATCGTTTTCAAGATCTTTTGGGACAACCCACTGCAAAACAACTTGATCATTTAGAAGTAGTTGCAAGTGAGTTGCAGTTTGATGAAACCATTAATATTCAGTTTACTTCGGGAACCACAGGTAACCCGAAAGGCACCATGCTCACGCACAATAACATTTTAAATAATGGTTATTTTGTGGGTGAAGCGATTCATTTGACTCCACAAGATCGCGTGTGTATTTCAGTACCATTATTTCACTGTTTCGGTATGGTAATGGGGAATTTAGCCTGTATTACACATGGTTCAACCATGGTCTATCCATCGGCTGTATTTAACCCATTAGACACTTTAAAAGCCATTCAGCAAGAGAAATGTACGGCAGCTTATGGTGTGCCCACCATGTTTATTGCCACTTTAGAGCATGAACAATTCAACGACTTTGATTTGAGTAGTTTACGTACAGGCATTATGGCAGGTAGTCCGTGTCCGCGTGAAATTATGCAACGTGTCATGGAGCGAATGCACATGACGGAAATTACGATTTGTTATGGCATGACCGAAACAGCACCTGTCAGTGCACAAAGCTCGACCACTGATACCGTGGAACAGCGTGTGGGAACAGTAGGCCGTGTACATCCACATTTAGAAATCAAAATTGTGGATGAAGCAGGAAAAGTCGTACCACGTGGCAAACTCGGTGAACTCTGTGTTCGTGGTTATTCAGTGATGTTGGGTTATTGGGAAGATAGTGAAAAAACCCAAGAAGTGATTGATAACGCGCGCTGGATGCATACGGGTGATATTGCTGAAATGGATGATGACGGCTTTGTAAAAATTAAAGGTCGCATTAAAGATGTAGTGATTCGCGGTGGTGAAAATCTGTTCCCGAAAGAAATTGAAGATTTCTTATATACCCATCCAGATGTCAGTGATGTACAGGTGATTGGTCTGCCAGATGCACGCTATGGTGAAGAACTATGTGCCTGTATCATTCTCCATGAGCACCATGAAACGACAGAAGAAAGTATCCGACGTTACTGTGCTGAACATATTTCACATAATAAAGTACCACGTTATGTACGTTTCTTTACCGAGTTTCCAATGACCGCATCAGGTAAAGCACAAAAATTCCGACTTCAAGAATTTATGCGTAAAGAGCTGAATTTAATGGAAGATATTGCATAACGTGATCTTCTGACTTGGAGTTTCCCTTTACTCTGCTTCAGGGTAAAGGGAGAAAACGAAAAGGTCTGAATAATTCAAACGGAATAAGGAAATCATGATGGAACTTCGTCACGATTGGACTCGCGCAGAAATACAAAATCTATATCAGCAACCCTTTTTAGATTTGGTTTTTCAAGCACAACAAATCCATCGACAAAATTTTAATGCGAACCAGATTCAGGTCAGTACTTTATTATCAATTAAAACAGGGAAATGCCCTGAAGATTGCAAATACTGCTCTCAATCTGCACGTTATGATTCAAAACTAGAAGCAGAAAAGCGTATTGCTGTAGACAAAGTCATTAGCGAAGCAAAAGAAGCATTAGCATCTGGTTCTTCTCGCTTCTGTATGGGTGCTGCATGGCGTAACCCGCATGAGCGTGATATGCCTTATGTGCTTGAAATGGTTCGTGAAGTAAAAGCTTTAGGTTTGGAAACTTGCATGACCTTAGGCATGTTAAACCAGTCTCAAGCTGAACGCTTAAAAGATGCAGGTTTAGATTACTATAACCACAACCTTGATACTTCGCGTGAGTATTATTCAAATATCATCAGTACCCGTACTTTCGATGATCGTTTAAATACACTTGAATATGTACGTGGTGCAGGCATGAAAGTGTGTAGCGGCGGTATTGTGGGTTTGGGTGAAGATACTGCCGATCGTATTGGCTTATTACTTGAACTAGCAACATTACCTATTCACCCAGAATCAGTGCCAATTAACATGTTGGTTCCAATTGAAGGTACGCCATTGGCAGATGTAGAAAAGCTCGATGTGACTGAATGGATTCGTACCATTGCTGTTGCACGTATCATTATGCCAAAAAGCTATATTCGTCTTTCTGCGGGTCGTGAATCTTTATCTGATTCAGACCAAGCGTTGGCATTTATGGCTGGTGCAAACTCACTGTTCTCTGGTGAAAAACTGCTGACGACGCCTAATGTCGCACAGGGCAAAGATCAACAATTATTTCAAAAATTAGGTTTAACGGTAGAAAAACCAAAACCTTCAATTGCGGAACTGACTTTGGATGCAATGTCGGTCGCTTAACAAAAATCATAAAGCAGTATGCAATGATGAATAGCTCTGAGCAATGTCATCATGGGCTGCCGAACTATTCAATAGAGTGCAGTATGGCCAAAGACTTTAACAGCCCACAAGTGGTGGAGGGATATGATGAGCATATCCGCAAGCTTATTCCAGGCTATGAATTAACGCATCAGCAAGTCGATGCCATTTTAACTCATCATTATGCCGAACAAGAACATGTAGACATTTTGGTGGTGGGCTGTGGAACAGGATATGAAATTCAATATTTGGCGCAAAAGCATCCAACTTGGAACTTTACAGCGCTAGATCCATCGCATGTCATGTTATGTAAGGCAAAGCAGCATCTAGAAAAGCAAGGTGTTTTAAGCCGTATTCGCTTTATTCATGGCGATACAAAATCCATTGGCACAACGCATATTTTTGATGCGGTATTATCCATTCTAGTGGCACATTTTATTCCATTGGAATCAAAGCAAAACTTCTTTAAAGATATCTTTACTCAACTAAAACCCAATGGAATGTTACTGACTTATGACTTAATGAAAGAAACCGAAGCACATGAGATTTTTGTACTAAAGCAACTTTGTGAAAATAATGGCTTAACCACACTTCAAAGTGAAAAAATGGTTGAACGATTACAGCAAGATTTTTTCTTGGTGTCGCCAAGAATGGGGCAGCAACTCTTATCTAATGTTGGATTTAAAAAAGTTAAAACCTACAGCCAAATTCTAAATTATTACGGATTTTGTGCAGTGAAATAATGCCCATTGAAACAACGAGCTTAATTAAGGAATACACAAAAGAATAAGGATATGAATATGCCTGCTTATTATCGTTTAATACAACGCGAACAACATGCAGATGGAAGTGTAACTGCGCATTATCAATCGAACTTGCATGCTCAAGGTGCTTGGAATCCGCATGAGCAACATATGGCGCCTGCAACAGGTGTAATTTGTGCAGAATTGGAACAATTTTTACCTCGAGATGACATGCGAATAGGGCGCATTAGTCTCGATATTTTTGGTTTAATTGGATTTGGCGATTTTAGTATTACCACACGTATGGTTCGAGGTGGAAAAACCATTGAGCTGATTGAAAGTGAAATGCAAGCCAATGGTAAAATCTGTATTGTGGCCCGTGCATGGAAAATGCTTACACAGGACACGCATAGTATTGCGGGACTTGAAGATCAAAAAGTTCAACATCCAGAGCAATTGCCTGTTTGGGATGGCATGAAGTGCTGGCCAGGCGGTTATATTCAGAGTATTGAAACCCGTGCCGAAACGTCCCGCAGAGCAGGAAAAGGGCTCGTTTGGCTAACCAACCCATGTAATATGGTGGAAGGTAAAACCACATCAGATTTTGTCAAACTGATGGGCATGGTGGATACGGCAAATGGTGTTGTGCCGCGCCAAGACCCTCAAGCGGGCTGGGCATTTCCAAATTTAGATTTGCAAATTCATCTATATCGCATTCCTCAGGGACAATGGCTCGGTTTAGACATCGAACAGCAATATGGTACAGATGGCATTGGTTTGACCAGTGCAGTCCTGCATGATGTACATGGCCCCTTTGGTCGCAGCGAACAAATCTTAACCTTACGAAAACTCTAATCTAAACCATAAAAGCTAAAGTTGAATGATACATTGCTGACTTAAGTTTTTAAGCTCAGCATGATTCACTTGAACATTGCTCCATTTCTCCATTTGCTGAATCAGCCATTCAAAATCTTCAACTTTAGGGATGGCTGTATCATCTATGAAATTTCGAATAATATTTTGAATTTTATAAAATTCTTGAACATGGATACGATCTGAACATTCAAATTGTAAAACTTCATATTCAGTTAATAATGCCCAAATCTGGCTAAAATTCTGCATGGTTTTGATTTCACGCTGGGCTTTTTGAATGGCTTGAGTAATTGCTTTTAAGGTATTCGGATGGGCTGTAGCCCATTCTTTGGTCACCGCTAATACTTTATCGGCAATTTCAGGAATGACATCTTGACTAGAAGCCACGATTTGACTCAGTCCTAAAACTTCACCTTGAGTATTCCAAGGCTCCCCAACACAGAAGCCATCAATCACCTGATTATTTAAGGCTTCTACCATATAAGGTGGCGGTAAAATTCTGAGTTTAATGCTTTGGGCTAATTCTGCATCTGCCAGTGCGAGCCATTCACGAATACAAAAATGATGAATGGAATTGGCAAATACATGTGCCAATTGAATATTTTGTCCGTGTTGAATCGCGGTCACAACTTTAGCCGCGACTTCCTTTGCGGTGTCGTTATGGGTAATGCCCAGCTCAAAACATAATTTCTGACTTAAACTGATATAAGCGCGATTTACACTTAAAACCAAAGGGGTTTGAAATGGAATGCCAATATGATCTGTACCGATTGAGGCTGCGGGTAAAATACCTGATAAACAGTGTGCTGCATCTAATAATCCAAAAGCCAAACGGTCTCGCAGACTAGCCCAAGAGGCTTCTTTAACCAGTGTGACATCTAATCCAAGTTCATCAAAATAACCACAATGTTTTGCCCAAAGTATAGAAATACAATCGAGCAATGGAATATAGCCAAGTTGAATATGTGTTTTTTCTAATGTAGACATAGCTTAATCCTTCAACTTGGTTTGTAGTAATTCTTGCGCATCGAGTAGGCGACGTGCCATTTCTCCCATGGTCATTCGATGGCTCATGGCATTTTTACGGAGTAATTGAAATGCTTGGTCTTCAGTGAGCTGATGCAGTTGCATCAAAAGAACTTTGGCTTTCTCGACATCTTTACGATCTGCCAGTTTATTCTGGGTTTCCTTTAAATCTGTCAGTAATTTCTTATGCTTTTTGAACTGTTCAATAGATATCTCTAAAATGCTATCTAATTTTGCAGGATCAATTCCATCGACAATATAAGCCGTAATTCCAGCATCAATAGCACTCTTAATCATGTCTTTTTGGCTATTTTGGGTAAATAGCACAGTGGGTAAATCAAACTGGCTCACACAACTTTCAATAATGTCACGATGCGGATGATCCATATCCAGCAAAATAACATCGGCCTGTAAGTGCTCTAATTTGAACATATTTAAATGATCGATGGTTAAGCAGGCCACCACGTCAAAATCGTGCTGAAGCAGTGAATCTTTTATATAGTTGGCACGATCTTGATCATCATCAATCAGGGCAATTTTAAGCTTTGGCATATTTGAGCTATCGCTATTGGGCTGCTAATCAGGGCAGAAATGATGTTTATTTTGTAGCATTAACAAGCAATAAACATGCCGATGTACCATTTTGGTGATTAAACATACAAAAAAATACAAATAAGCAAATCCTAAAATTTATCTGTGCACCATTACAAAGCAAAATGTGCAATTTAGTGGCAGAAGCTCAAATTCCGATGTTTTTCTGGTAATTATCCAATACTTGAGATTGAACATAATTTCAGCTTCAATATAAGAAAACATAGTTATTTATAAATTTATTTCAATAAAACAGTATCTTAAGTTAATAGTATTAATATTGGCATAGCAATTGCATTATCCCTTATGAGTCAAAGACGACTCTTAAAAATTTGCAAGACGGCCAACGATGTCCGTTCTGATCGACCTGTAAAGCAGATCACTCTGCCGAGTGGGAATTTATATACGTTCAGTTCAGGAAGGAGAGGGTTATGTCTTCAAATTTATATGAGAAAAAAGCCACAACAATAAGTCTTTTTAATTTTAAGACTTCAGCGATGCGGGCCTTCCACATGAGTTGGCTCGCCTTTTTTGTCTGTTTTTTTGCATGGTTTGCCTGTGCACCACTCATGCCTGTGATTGCAGGCGAATTTCATCTGACTAAAGATCAAATCGCGAATATTAATATTGCAGCTGTTGCAATTACGATTTTGGTTCGCTTGATTGTTGGTCCACTGTGTGACAAATACGGCCCACGCAAAACTTATACTGCATTACTTATTCTTGGCAGCATTCCTGTATTTGGTGTTGCATCGGCCAACAGTTATGAATCTTTTTTATTCTTTAGGCTGCTCATCGGTGCAATTGGCGCAAGTTTCGTCATCACTCAATACCATACCAGCATTATGTTTGCCCCGAATGTTGTCGGGACTGCAAATGCCACTACTGCGGGTTGGGGAAATGCAGGTGGCGGTGCCACTCAAGCTTTAATGCCACTTCTACTATCAGCTTTAGTAATGTTCGGTGTTGAACAGGCTATGGGCTGGCGTATTGCCTTACTTGTTCCTGGCATCATGATGCTGATTGTGGGTGGACTGTATTGGAAATACACGCAAGATTGTCCGCAGGGCAACTTTAAAGAATTACGCGCTCAAGGCATTCAAGTTGGCAGTGAGAAAAAAGGTGGTTTAAACATCTTAATGCATGCAGCCCGTAACTATCGTGTCTGGATTCTATTTGGCTCTTATGCCGCCTGCTTTGGTATCGAAATTTTTATTCATAACATCGTCGCCATGTACTACGTGGAAAACTTTGGCTTTGGACTAAAAGAAGCGGGCTTAGCTGCGGGTATTTTCGGACTTTTGGCACTGTTTGCCCGTGCTCTAGGCGGCATTATTTCAGATAAGGTTGCAACAAAAAAAGGGCTGGATGGGCGCACTAAAGTCTTGTTCGGCATGATCCTGATGGAAGGTCTATTCCTGATTGTATTTTCACAAATGAACACTGCGATATTGGCCATTTTAACCATGACAGTATTTGCTTTGTTTACCCACATGGCTTGCGGTGCAACCTATGCATTGGTGCCATTTATTGATCGTGATGCCTTAGGAGGTGTTGCGGGTATTATCGGTGCGGGTGGCAACGTGGGTGCGGTTGCAGCAGGTTTCCTACTCAAAGGTGTCTTAGATATTCAAACTTGCCTCATGGTTCTGGGTGGACTGGTGGTGATAGCAGCAAGTTTTGTGCTCATGATTCGCTTTTCGGTCGAACACAAAGAGAAAGAACAACGTCTATTTGAACAAGCCGTGCTTGATCGTAACAACATGGCATAAGTAAAAAAATTTAAGGAGAAAGAATATGAAACTACTTATGATTGGTCACGGTATGGTCGGGCACAAGTTCATTGAGAGTGTACTTGAGCAGGCAGGTGACGAAGTAGAAATTACCATTTTGGCAGAAGAACCACGTTTAGCGTATGACCGTGTGCATTTAACCGAATACTTTTCTGGTAAAAGTGCCAAAGATTTATCACTTGCACGTGCAGACTTTGCCGATGCCTATGGCATCGACCTGCGTTTAAATACCAAAGCCACTGCAATTGATCCAGAAAATAAATTGGTAACCACCAATCATGGTGAAACACTAAGTTATGACAAATTAATTTTAGCAACAGGTTCCTATGCTTTTGTACCGCCAATTCCGGGTAATGAACGTCAAAACTGTTTTGTTTACCGTACCATCGAAGACTTAGATGCGATTAAAGCTGCAAGTTTAAATGCAAAAACAGGGGTGGTGATTGGCGGTGGCTTATTAGGACTTGAAGCAGCAAAAGCACTCCGTGACCTGAACTTAGAAACACATGTGGTGGAGTTTGCGCCACGCTTAATGGCGGTGCAAATTGATGATTTAGGCGGCAAAGTACTCCGCACTAAAATTGAAAACCTCGGGGTCAAAGTTCATACCCAAAAAGCCACACAATGTATTGAAGATGGCTCATCCGCAGTTCATGTAATGAAATTTGGTGATGGTTCTGAACTTGAAACCGATATCGTCTTGTTTTCAGCAGGTATTCGCCCACGCGATGAACTTGCCCGCTCAAGCGGTTTAGCCATTGGTGAGCGTGGCGGTATCGTCATTAATGATTATTGCCAAACCAGTCATGAAGATATTTATGCCATTGGTGAGTGTGCGCTTTGGAATAATAAAATTTTTGGCTTAGTCGCACCAGGCTATGACATGGCACGTATTGCGGCCAAGCATGTGATGCAGCAAGAATGCAACATTTTCGCTGGTGCAGACATGAGCACCAAATTGAAGTTAATGGGTGTAGATGTCGCATCAGTGGGTGATGCACATGCCATGACTCCAAATTCATTGAGCTATTTCTATGCCGATGAAGATGCATTGGTGTATAAAAAAATCGTGGTCAATGCAGAAAAAACCAAACTTTTGGGTGCTGTATTGGTGGGTGATGCCAAAGAATATAGCGACTTGCTACAAATGATGTTAAATGGTCTGGCATTACCCGAGGTTCCAGAAAGCCTCATCATGCCAGGGTTTGCTGCCTCAGGTGCTAAAGCAGGCGGCAGTGGTGTCGACTTACTGCCAGACAGTGCCACAATATGTTCATGTAATAACGTGTCGAAAGCCGATATTTGTCAAGCCATTAGTGACGGATCGACCTCTTTGGGTGCGTTAAAGAAATGTACCAAAGCTGCGACGGCTTGCGGGGGGTGTGCTCCTTTAGTAACTCAAGTTTTAAAGGCAGAGTTGCAACGTCAAGGGGTTACAGTTAATAACCATATTTGTGAACACTTCCCATACTCCCGCCAAGAGCTCTATCACTTGGTTCGTGTGAATGAAATTAAAACCTTCGATGACCTGATTCACCAGCATGGGCATGGTTTAGGTTGTGATATTTGCAAACCAACGGCTGCAAACATTTTGGCCTCTTGCTGGAATGATTTCGTACTTAAACCAAGTCATGCGGGTCTGCAAGACAGTAACGACTACTACTTAGGAAACATCCAAAAAGATGGTTCTTACTCGATTGTACCACGTATGGCTGGGGGTGAAGTCACACCAGATGGCTTAATAGCTGTAGGTCAAATTGCCAAAAAATACAACCTGTACACCAAAATTACGGGCGGACAACGTGTTGATATGTTTGGCGCGCAAGTGCACCAACTGCCGTTGATTTGGGAAGAGTTGAATGCTGCAGGTTTTGAGTCTGGTCATGCTTACGGCAAATCATTACGTACGGTTAAATCTTGTGTCGGGAGTACATGGTGCCGTTATGGTGTGGATGATTCAGTCGGTTTGGCCATTTTCCTTGAAAACCGCTACAAGGGTTTACGCTCACCACATAAATTAAAAATGGCAGTTTCGGGTTGTACCCGTGAGTGTGCAGAAGCGCAAGGTAAAGATGTCGGCGTGATTGCCACTGAAAAAGGTTGGAACCTTTATGTTTGTGGTAATGGTGGCATGAAGCCACGCCATGCAGAATTGATTGCATCTGACTTAGATACCGAAATGCTGATTCGCTATATCGACCGTTTCTTTATGTTCTACATTCAAACCGCAGATCGTTTACAACGCACCAGTGTATGGCGCGACAACATGGAAGGTGGTTTGGATTATCTCAAATCCGTGATTATTGAGGATTCACTGGGTTTAGCCGCAGAACTTGAACGTCGTATGCAGCACATTGTTGGGACTTATCAAGATGAATGGCGTACTGCGGTTGAAAATCCTGAAATTCGTAAACGTTTCCAAACCTATATCAATGCCAATGCTGAACAGCAAGCTGATCCGCATATTCAATTTACTCAAGAACGCGGACAAATTCGCCCATTAAACAGCGCAGAACGCGCTGAAGACCGTATTCCAATGGTTGAAGCATAATAAGGAGAACGTAAATGACTATTTTAAATGATAAAAATATGCTTCCAGATCAAAACTGGGTTGAGGTCTGTGATTTAAATGACATCACCCCGAATACGGGCGTAGGGGCTTTGGTTGAAGGGCAAGCGATTGCGTTGTTCCGTGTCGGTACAGAAAAACGCGTTTATGCACTGAGCAATAAAGACCCATTTAGCCAAGCCAATGTCATGAGCCGCGGTATTATTGGCGACTTACAAGGTGAACGTGTCATTGCATCGCCCATTTATAAGCAGCATTTTAGTTTAGCGACTGGTCGTTGCTTAGAAGATAAAGATCAAAAACTACTGGTGTTCCCAACCAAAATTCAAGATGGGCGGGTTTGGGTGAGTCCAACAGCACAAAAAACCTATATCACCAACAATGTGCCTTCTTTAGAAAAAATGAAGCTGGTTCTGGTTGGAAATGGTTTGGCAGGTATGCGTTGTCTTGAAGATTTATTGGATATGGCACCAGATCGTTATGAAATTACTGTAATTGGTGAAGAACCATGGGGCAACTATAACCGCATTATGTTATCGCCAGTGTTATCAGGTGAAAAAACGGTTGAAGACATAATGTTGCACCCACATGCGTGGTATCACGACAAAGGTATGCGTTTTATTGCAGATGATCCTGCCGTGAAAATAGATCGACCACGTAAACAAGTACATACGCAAAAAGGCATTGTGGTGGATTATGACCGACTCATTTTAGCCACAGGGTCTAAGCCTTTTGTGCCACCAGTAAAAGGTGCAGACCTAAAAGGCGTCGTAAGTTTCCGTGATATTTATGATGTCAATACCATGCTGGAATATTGTGAGAACAAGCGTAATGCCGTGGTGATTGGTGCTGGTTTACTTGGTTTAGAAGCTGCCTATGGCTTAAAACGCCGTGGCATGAATGTCACCGTTTTACATTTAATGAATCGGATTATGGAACGTCAACTGGATGATCGGGCCAGTCAAATGCTTCGCCATAGTATTGAGCAAAAAGGGATTCGGATTATTACCGAAGCCAATACTGAAGAGCTAATCGGTACAGATGGTCAGGTCAGCCAAGTACGTTTAAAAGACGGTACTGTGTTAGATGCAGATTTGGTGGTCTTTGCTGTCGGCATTAGACCAAATATTAGTTTGGCACAAAGCGCAGGACTCAGAACCAACCGCGGCGTCATGGTCAATGACACCATGCAAACTTTTGACCCAAGTATTTATGCAGTGGGTGAATGTATTGAACATCGCAGTCAGACCTTTGGTTTAGTCGAGCCTTTATGGGGACAGGCTTTTATTTGCGCGAGTCACTTGGCGGAACATGGCAGTCTGACTTTTAAAGCCCCAACGGTTCCGACCCAATTAAAAGTCAGTGGTGTCGATGTGTTTTCGGCAGGGAATTTTGAGCCTAAAGATGATTTTGAAGACATCATTTTAAATGACGAGAAACGTCAAATTTATAAGCGCATCATCATTCAACAAGACAAAGTTATTGGAGCCGTCTTGTTCGGAGATACGGAAGATGGTGCTTGGTATGCCGAATTAATTGCAGATCAAACCC
This sequence comes from Acinetobacter tandoii, assembly GCF_008867985.1. Lineage (NCBI taxonomy): Bacteria > Pseudomonadati > Pseudomonadota > Gammaproteobacteria > Moraxellales > Moraxellaceae > Acinetobacter > Acinetobacter tandoii. The sequence goes on along the minus strand of NZ_VXLD01000005.1, from coordinate 211,764 downwards.
CAATTTCCAATATTCGCAATAAGCTGCTTTTTGGTCGGGATTTTGCATTAAAAAAAGTAGGTTAATTCAGATCACGCATCATTTTTTGCTGCCATGGTTTTAAAAGTAAGAATAGGGAGCACCGTATGACCAGTATTCCATTTGTGGAACTCCAAAACTCAACAGCTCCAGTTACAGCGAGCACAAAAACCACCTGTCCGTACTGTGGTGTGGGTTGTGGTGTAATCGCACATGTTAAACATACGGCGCAAGGTCAAGTTGTGAGTGTAGAGGGGGATGCATCACATCCCTCTAACTATGGAAAATTGTGTATTAAAGGCAGTAATTTGGCGGATACCCTTGGCTTAGAAACACGTTTATTGCAGCCAATGCTCGGAAGAAATACACAGCAAAAGATGACAACTTGGGATACTGCACTCGATCAAATTGCGCAGCAATTCCAAACCAGTATAGAGCAATATGGGGCTGAAAGCATCGCATTTTATGTATCGGGGCAATTACTGACCGAAGATTATTATGTGGTGAATAAATTCGTAAAAGGCTACTTAGGTACAGCCAATATTGATACCAATTCTCGCCTCTGTATGTCATCTGCTGTGGCCGCACATAAACGGGCTTTTGGTGAAGACATTGTTCCTGCCAGTTACCAAGATTTCGAACAAACCGATATGGTGGTTTTGGTGGGTTCAAATACGGCGTGGTGCCATCCCGTATTGTATCAACGGATTATGCAAGCCAAAGCAGAACGCGATATTTTTGTGGTTGTGATTGATCCACGTTTTACCATTACTTGTGAACAAGCCGATTTACATTTGCCAATCTTACCAGGGCAAGATATCGCTCTGTTTAATGGACTCCTACAATATTTGCATCAACATGGCTGTGCAGATCAAGCCTTTATTGATGCATATACGCAAGGTATTGAAGCTGCTTTACAGAGCAGCCAAGCAGAACAAAATCCAGAAGATGTCGCAAAACAAACAGGCATTGCACTGGAGAAATTACAACAATTTTATGCCAAATTTGCACAAACTGAACGAGTAATGACCCTATTTTCAATGGGGGTCAATCAGTCTTCACAAGGTGTGAATAAAGCCAATGCAATTACCAATTGCCATTTATACAGTGGAAAAATTGGCAAAACTGGTGCAGCACCGTTTTCAATGACAGGTCAGCCAAATGCGATGGGTGGACGTGAAGTAGGTGGTTTAGCCAATATGTTGGCAGCTCATTTAGATATTGATAACCCTCAACATCAGCAATTGGTACAAAACTTTTGGCATAGTCCTGTCATTGCTAAATCTGCTGGATTAAAAGCAGTTGATTTATTTGAAGCCGTTGAAAGTGGCAAAATTAAAGCACTTTGGATTATGGCCACCAATCCTGTGGTGAGTTTACCTAATGCTGATCAGGTCAAACGTGCCTTAGAAAAATGTCCTTTTGTGGTGGTTTCGGATATTTGCCAAAACACCGATACGACAGCATTTGCCGATGTTTTACTGCCCGCTTTAGGTTGGGGAGAAAAAGATGGAACAGTGACCAATTCTGAACGACGTATTTCCAGACAACGGGCATTTTTAGATGCACCGGGAACGGCCAAAGCAGACTGGTGGGCAGTTTCGCAAGTCGCAAAAAAGATGGGGTTTAGTGGATTTAATTTTGAAAATGTCAGCGAAATATTTAACGAGCATGCACAACTTTCAGCCCGTGAAAATGTCCCCTTAGCACAACGTGATGAATCAAAGACCTTCCGTTATTTCAATTTACAAGGTTTAACAGGGCTAACAGCACAAGAATACGATGATCTAAATCCAACTCAGTGGCCAGTATGGGATAAAAAACAGTCTATTGAAACTGTACGACAGATCTATGCTAACGGGCAATTTAGCCATCCTGATGGTAAAGCCAAATTTATTGCTGTAGAAAATATTGCTCCTGTAAATGCCTGTACCAGTGAATATCCTCTGGCTTTGAACACTGGTCGTATCCGTGATCAGTGGCATACCATGAGTCGAACAGGGTTATCGGCCAACTTAAGTACACATCGTGCAGAACCATTTTGTGAGATTCATGCGCAGGATGCTTTGAAATATGGCTTGAAAGAAGGGGACTTGGTCGAAGTTGCATCAACTTGGGGGCGCTGTGTTTTAAAAACTGCTATTTCTCAAGGCATCCGTCGTGGTCAAGTTTTTGCCCCAATCCATTGGAACGATCAAGTCGCTTCAGATGCCCGCATTGGTCGAGTGGTCAATCCTGTGGTGGATGCTATTTCAGGTGAGCCAGAATTTAAGCATACACCCGTAATGCTGCAACCATTTTATACTCAATGGCAGGGCGTATTTTATGCTCGCAATGAGTACGCCGCTATGGTCAAAGCCTCGATAGAAGCCTGTGTGTGGTGGACCAAAGTGACCACTGCCAAAGCTGTTCGTTATGAACTGGCAGATCGCCGTAAATACGATGACATTACCAAACATTTAAAAGAACTTTTACCGTTTCAAGATGAAAGTTTTGAGTGGCTAAATGTCGATGATCATTCAGCACAAATCAGTCATAGCATCGTCTTAAAAGATGGCATTTTGATAGCCAGTTTATATATTGCCCCACGTGCTTTACTGCCAGACCGAGACTGGGTTGCAGGATTATTTAAGCGTGAGCGATTAAGTGCCATGCACCGTAAAGCGTTATTGGCGGGTCAACCTATTTCAATGAACAACAATGAAGGGCCATTGGTGTGTAGTTGCTTTAAAGTGGGTAAAAATCGAATTATTGAAACCATTAAAGAGAAAAATATTAGTAATGAAAAGCAAGTTACAGCTTGCTTAAAGGCAGGAGGCAATTGTGGTTCTTGCTTACCTGAAATTCGCGGCTTAATTAAAGCCTGTCAAACGGAGGATGTGGAATGATTCAAACTTATCCTACCACTGATCTTGTCATTCTTGCAGGAGGACAAGCACGACGTATGAACGGAGTGAATAAACTGTTACAAACCTTTGATGATCAGATTCAGCTTTTAAAAATTCACCAAACCCTAAAGCATAAGGTCAATTCTATCTGGGTGAATAGCCATCGTGACTACTCACTTTACCGCGCCTTAGTGCCAAGTATTGCCTACTATCAAGATGAGGAATCTGGGTTTTTAGGTCCACTGATGGGCATGAAAAGCGCTTGGACACATGTTACATCGGACTATGTTCTATTTATTCCTTGTGATGTGACCTACATTCCATCTCGTGTGCTTGAGAAACTTCATGCCGTACTGGCAAAAAATGCACAGGCAGAAGTGGCTTATGTCGAATTGAATGGACGTGCACTGTATCCGTTCTGTTTGTTAAAACGCAGTGCGTTGGAGCAATTAAATCGAAACATTGAACAAAAACAGTTCAGTTTACAAAGATGTTTTACTGAAATGCACCCTCAAGTTGCACGGTTTAGTCATAAAAACCTATTTTTTCACAGCATTAACTCACTCGATGAACTACAACAGTACCAACAATTAAAATTTCTTAATTAAATCCAGAGATAGCACAAAGTTGGAACACTTATTGCTGAGTCATTTATAGCTATGAGCACAATCAAAGTGCAATCAGTTAATAAGCACAATTCTTGGGCATTTGGTCATTCCCACATGGAATAACATGCATGACAGTATCTATGGTAGAAACCCGAGCTGCATTTATAGATCAATTTGGTCGCAGCAAGCGTAAACTCAGAATTTCAGTGACCGATCGCTGTAATTTTAAGTGTGTCTATTGCATGCCTGAACATCCTGAGTGGATGAAGAAACATCAGATTTTAAGCTTTGAGGCATTGTTTCAGTTTTGCCAGTTTATGGTGCAAAACGGGATTGAATATATTCGCATTACGGGTGGGGAACCTTTAATGCGTCAAGGGGTTGTGCATTTTGTTGCGGAACTGCAAAAACTTAAAAAAATTGGATTGAAACAAATTTCGATGACCAGCAATGGTCACTATTTAAAAAAATATGCGCATGATTTAAAACATGCAGGGCTAGATAGTATTAATGTCAGTTTAGATAGTTTAGATGCAATACAGTTCTTTCAGCTCACCCAAAAGCAGCTTGCTCCCGTGCTTGAGGGAATTCAAGCCGCATTAGCTGTGGGGCTGCCATTAAAAATTAACAGTGTGCTCATTCAAGGGCAAAATCATGAGCAAATCATTCCCTTGGTGCAATGGGCAAAAGACCTCGCTATTCCACTACGTTTTATTGAATTTATGCCTTTGGATGGTGACCGACATTGGAACGCTGAACATGTGGTCAGTGAACAGCAGATACTGGATACGCTTGCATCGAAATTTAATGTTCAAGCCATCCAAGAGCAGTCCAGAAGTCCAGCAAGACAGTATTGGGTCGATGGGCATCAAATCGGCATTATCTCCACCATTACTCATGCCTTTTGTGGAGAATGTGATCGTCTACGGTTGACCGCACAAGGTGAGTTTTATAACTGCCTATTTGCCACACAAGGACTAGCGCTTAAAACTGAAATTGAGCAACTTCAGACGAAACAAAATGCAAATCTGTTACAGCAGAAACTTGAATCTTATATCTGGAACAAAAAAGCGGGGTTTCATGCCATTCAGGCACAGCAAACCTATAGAAAAATTAGTATGCATATGATCGGAGGTTAATATGTTGCAATCAAATTCAACCATCCAAATTAAAATTGAAGCTTATGGTGCAGTTGAAAAATTATTGCCTGCAAACCTTGTGATTTACAGCCCGCCCCATAGTGATATCGGGGCAGTCTTAAGCCAAGTCATGTCACTTTATCCTGAAGCTAAAACCCTGATTGAGCGCTGTGCCTGTGCAATCGGTGAAGACATTATCCCGCGTCATTTGGTTATTGAACATGCAATAACCCTCGTATTGTTATCGCCAGTGGCAGGGGGGTAAGTTAGATGAGCCTGAAAAATTTCCCAAGAGTTCAAACCACCGCATTAACACAAAGTGATTTTGATGGTATCCAACATTTTCCTGAATGTGGTGGTGTTGGTATCTTTGTCGGGACGGTACGTAATCACCATGAAGGTAAAGCGGTCAAAGCGTTGAAATATACTGCTTATGCTCCAGTTGCTGAAAAAATGATTCGCGCCATTGAGCAAGAAATTCAAGCCAAATATCAAGTGTCCTATGTTCGGGTGGTTCATCGCATTGGTGCTTTAGATATTGGCGATACTGCAATTATTGCCATGGCTTATGCCGCACATCGTCGAGAAGCCTTCCAAGCCTGTGAAGAAGCAGTAGAACGGGTTAAGCATGAAGTGCCTGTCTGGAAAGAAGAGTTTTATACAGATGGTTCGAGCCAATATGTAGAAGGTTGCTGTATCCGTAAAGATCAGGATTATGTTGCCGTTACAACGCCTGTTCAGTCACATACTCATCATGGATCATGTTCACACCATCAAACAAAAGCGGCTTCTGTTTAATATTTAGCAATAGGAAAGCACCATGAAAAATGTAGGCATGAAAGCCGAAAGCTATAGAACCGCAGTAGCAACGGGTATTTTGTATGCGCCTGCACATTGTATTGAGCTACTCCGCAATGGCAATACTGAAAAGGGTGATGCACTAAAAACTGCCCGTATCGCAGGAATCCTTGCAGCCAAGCGTACCGATGAACTGATTCCCTTGTGTCATCCCTTACCTATTTACCGTGCAGATGTGGAATATGAACTCTTCGAACAACATGTCTTAATTACAGCAACCGTTGAAACCATTGGTCCAACAGGCGTGGAAATGGAGGCATTAACTGCGGTCAGTCTAGCGGGATTAACCCTCTATGACATGCTCAAGCCACATTGCGAACCAGAAGATTTATGCTTAGACCAATGTAAACTGGCGAAGAAAAAAGGGGGCAAGTCTCATTATACTCGTGCACTAAAAGATGCCATTCCAGCTTCAATTATTGTCCTTTCTGATACTGTTGCCGCAGGTAAAAAGCCAGATACCGCAGGCTTAAATGTGCTGGAGATCCTTCAAGAAGCCAATTTTAAAGAGATTGCTTATCAGGTGATTCCAGACAGTCCTGAGCAATTGCTGGCATTAATCGAACAGCAAAAAAATGAGTATCCTCTTATTCTAACCGTGGGTGGAACGGGACTGGGTCCGAAAGATCTTACCGTAGAAACCTTACAGCCATTAATGAAACGAGAAATTCCGGGGTTGATGGAAGCCTCTCGTAGTTTTGGTCAGAAACGCACACCTTATGCAGCGCTTAGCCGTGGTGTTGCAGGTTATATCGATCAGAGTCTAGTGATCACTTTACCGGGAAGTCGTCAGGGTGCGAAAGAATCCCTCATTGCAATTCAACCTGCATTAATTCATCTATTTGACGTGCAGAAAAATATTCCTCATGCAGGAGGATATCAATAATGTCGGGTTGTGGTACTGAAACAGGATTGATGAGTGTAGATCAAGCCCTTGCGACTATTGTAAATCGAGTTCATGCATTAGCCAGTGAAAGTATTCCATTGCAACAGGCATTGAATCGATACTTAGCAGCAGATATTCACTCTGAAATTGAATTGCCCTTGTTTAGTCAAAGTGCGGTCGATGGTTATGCCATATGCAGCAATCAGCCAATCCTTGAGAATACCAAGTTTGAATTGATTGGTGAAATCCGTGCGGGGCAAGATCAAAACTTGCAACTTGAACATGGACAGGCACTACGTATTTTCACAGGCGCAAAGATCCCTGAAGGGACAACAACCGTTGCACGGCAAGAAATTGTCACAGCATTGAGTCCTGATCAAATTCAAATCAATATCGCCTTAGAAATACATGCCGATATTCGTGATATAGGAGAAGAATTGAGTCGTGGACAACTGCTGGCAAATCAAGGACAGCATTTAAGTGTTGGGGCTATCGCTGCACTAGCGATGGCAGGAGTTCAACAGGTTGAGGTCTATCAATTTCCCAAAGTTGCTGTAGTGATTACTGGAGATGAAGTCGCTAAAACACTAGATGATTTTAGTGCGGGAAAAGTTTTTGATGCCAACGCTCCGTTAATCCAAGCATGGTTTGAACAACAGCAGCAAAACGTCAATATTTATCATGTCGAAGATACCGAACTGGCCCTACAACAGTTAATTCAACAACTCAAACAACAGTGTGACGTGATTTTGACCACAGGTGGGGTTTCAGTTGGGGATTATGACTTTGTGCGACCTGTGGCATTAGCGCAGGGCTTTCGGCAAATCTTTTGGAAAGTGAAACAGAAACCCGGTAAACCGATGCTCTTTGCAAAATATCAATGTGCATCTGGCGATGCCTGTTATTTATTAGGGCTACCGGGGAATCCCGCTGCAGTATTTGTCGGCATGCAAATTTATGGCGCTACTTTATTAAAAACATTACAAGGTCAGACTCAATTACCTAACTGGTTTAGCGCAACCTTAAAGCAATCCATCAAAAGTGATTCGAGAGAACGCTTTCTGAGAATGTTTGCTCATTTTGATCAAGGGCAATTACGGGTCGAAAATTTATCAAAACAGCAATCACATATGCTGAGTAATCTGATGCACGCCAATTGTTTGGTTCGAATACCTGAGAATCAGGTTTTAAGTGCAGGGTCAACGGTACAAGGGCTTTTTCTGTAATCAAACCACTATCGTTAAATTAAGAGGTTGGAATTGTATGAAAATTAAACCTGCTTTAGTGCTTGTTACAACCTGCTGTTTGAGCATTTTAAGTCATGCCAATACCGTCAAAATCTATGCCGCAGCCAGTTTATCCAATGCTTTAACTGATATTTCCAAACAGTATCAGGCACAATATCCAAAAATTAAAATTGTGCCTGTGTTTGGCGCATCTTCCGCCTTAGCCAAACAAATAGAAGCGGGAGCAAGTAGCGATATCTATTTCTCTGCGGATTTAGATTGGATGAATTATCTGGTACAAAAACAGAAAATTAGCGGTAAGCAAGTTCATCCTTTTTTATTGAATCAATTGGTCGCCATTAGCCCACGTCAATTAAATATTCCGTTTCAAGCCAAACCACAATTTAACTTTGCAGGAGCTTTTCAGGGATATCTGTGTACAGGGCAAATGGAATCGGTTCCTGCGGGGAAATATGCCAAGCAAAGTTTAATTAAGCTGAATTGGTTCAATGCTTTAAAAGGTCGAATTGTAGCAACAGACGACGTGCGCGCTGCTTTGGCATTTGTTGAGCGTGGGGAATGTGCTGTTGGAATTGTCTATAAAACTGATGTGCTCATTAGCCAGAAAGTTAAAATTATTGGGACTTTCCCTGCCAATTTACATCATCCGATTATTTATCCCATTGCGCTTACTCAGCAAGGCACAGCAAATCAAGATGCCAGACTATTTGAACAATATGTGCGGACGAATAGCCATGCAAAGCAAATTTTTCAACGCTATGGTTTTGTTTTAAAACAATAGGACTGAATCCATGTTAAGCCCAGAGGAACTCAGTGCATTATATTTATCAGCCAAAGTCGCGTTATTTGCGACCTTGCTGAGTTTGCCCTTTGCCATTGCTTTGGCTTGGGTTTTAGCACGTTATGAGTTTCGGCTTAAATTTTTGTTAGAAGCCATCTTACAAATGCCGATGGTATTACCTCCTGTAGTTTTGGGCTATTTACTCTTGGTTTTATTTGGGCAACAAGGCTGGATTGGGCGCTACTTAAATGAACTCGGTATTCAGGTGGTTTTTAACTGGAAAGGCGCCGTACTCGCTTCAATGATTGTGGCTTTTCCCTTGATGGTTCAGCCCATTCGTCTGTCTTTTCAATTGATTAATCAACAATTAGAACAAGTAGCGGCAACTCTAGGCGCAAGCCCGATACGGGTGTTTTGTAGTATTAGTTTACCTTTGGCAATTCCCGGCATCATTATTGGGAGCATCTTATGTTTTAGCCGTAGCCTAGGGGAATTTGGCGCAACGATTACTTTTGTTGGCAATATTCCAGATGAAACCCGCACGATACCGATTGCAATTTATTCATTTTTGCAACAACCCAACGGCGAAGAAATGGCAATGCGCTTAGTTGCACTTTCTATGCTGTTGGCATTTAGTGCATTAATTGCCAATTATATGATTTTGCAGAAATATCAAAAAAAAATTAGGAGTTTAACGTCATGTTGAGCTGTAAATTCCATTATCAACGAGCTGATTTTAATTTAGATATTCAACTTGAAATGCAGCACCCAATTTTAGGCATTGTTGGTTCATCGGGAAGTGGTAAAACCACCTTGCTCAAGAACATAGCAGGATTACTCAATCCGCTATCTGGTGATATTCAATTGGGTTCTCAAACTTTATTTGCTTCATCTCGGAAGATCAACTTAGCGCCCCATCAACGACAAGTTGCTTTAGTCTTTCAACAAGCGTTGTTATTCCCACATTTAAATGTTCAACAAAACTTAAAATATGCAGAAAAACTTCAAGATCCTCAAAATATCAAATTTCACTCTGCACAAATTGTAGAATTATTAGAATTAGAACATCTGATTCAACGCAAAGCCCATCAACTTTCAGGAGGAGAAGCCCAGCGCGTATGTATTGGACGTGCATTATTGTCATCACCCAATTTATTACTTTTAGATGAACCACTTACGGGTTTAGATCGTCAACTCAAACAACAAATATTACCTTTTTTGAAACGCATTAAAGATGAACTGAATTTACCTATGATTTATGTCACACACCATATTGATGAATTAAAAAGTTTAGAGGCGGAGATTCTCACCATGCGTGAGGGAAAGTTATTAATTTAAATAATTAAGAAAATACATACAATCACAGAAAAAGATAGAATTTGATATTGGCGTAAATATGAAAAAAAGCGATGATATGCGCTTATTGAAATAAAATCAGGATTTCTATTTTAGTGTTCGAACTTGACTGTAAACTTCTTAGCATTTTTTTCTATGTGTATAAATTTAAAAGTGTTTCGGTTGCTGCAGAACAACTCTGCATGAGTCAACCTGCGGTCAGTAATAGCTTAAATAAAATCCGTCAACATTATAATGATCCGCTATTTTTACGTATTGGCAATGAAATGATGCCAACCGAACTTTCCAAACAACTCTTTCCTTTGGTGAGTGAAGCCTTAAACCGAATTGAATTAATTAATAATTTCACCATCGATTTTGATGAAATGAATTCACATCAGCAATTTAACATTGCGATGACAGATGTATCACATTTAGTGTTGCTGCCAAAGATTTCACAATACTTGAAACAGCATGCACCCCATGTAAGATTAAATGTGCGTCCGATTACCTCTGAAACCAGTTATCAAATGGCAAATGGAGAAATTGATCTGGCGATTGGTTTCTTGCCGCATATGGAAAATGGCTTTTATCAACAATTGTTATTTGAACAATACTATGTGGTGATTGCCGCGAAAAACCATCCTCGTTTAACGCCAAATCATTTAACCATTGAACAGTATCTGGCAGAGTCACATATAGATATTGACGCTGGCATTGGTCATTATCATATTGAAAATGAGCTGTTAAATTTAGATCTAAAACGCAATATTATCATGCGCTTACCAAGCTACTTGGGTGTGGGTTTGGTAGTGCAAGAGTCCGATGCGATTGCCACTGTGCCTTATTACCTGAGTGAAGTATTATTGTCGCGCGGTAATTTACAAATTTTTAATGCGCCTATTTCATTTCCGACTTATAGCGTAAAACAGTTCTGGCATATGTCATGTCATCATAAGACCAGCCATCAATGGCTAAGACAAATGTGTCATGAAATTTTAGCGCGATAGAAATTACTCAAAATATAAAAAAGAGGTCTAATTAGACCTCTTTTTATTGATGAATTTTATAATCTTGATTACTGTTGTGTGTCGCATTCATTAATAATTTGCCCTGTATGCTTAGGCGTGATTAATGGTGCTGTCGGGCGTGGGCCTGTGTACTGTAGGCCAATTCCTGCATAGACGTCATCTGCTGCGACTTCTGTTTCAAAACGTTCTTTATCGCGTTCACGAGTTTCGCGACTAATTTCTTCAACCTCATTTAGGTCCACACCCAGTTCTTCTAAAATCGCCTCACCAAATACCATGGCCGACTCAAAAGTTTCCCGAATCATGTAATCGACATTTTGTTTAGCCAAATGTAAGGCGTGTTCACGGTCATAGGAGCGTACCAATAGTTTGGTTAGGGGAAATTCATGCTGTACCAACTCTACAATTTTATTGGTGGTGTCTTTATGGTCTACACACACCACAATGGCTTCTGCTGTGTCTGCTCCTGACGCATGTAAAATATCTAAGCGAGAACCATCGCCATAATAAATGGTAAAACCAAAGCGTTCCGCGTTTTGAATCATGTCGATATCATTATCAATAATTGTGACATCAACACCGCGCGCGAGTAGCAATTGACTGGTCACTTGCCCAAAACGACCAAAACCAATCATCAAAACTTTACTCGAAAGCCCATCTGCAATGCGTATATTATCTAATGAAACTTGTGCTGTTTTTTGGGTAAATCGTTTAAATAAAATACCGATAATTGGTGTAAGAATCATCGACAAAACTACAATTGCGGTAAGGTTAGAGCGTTCTACAGCACTGATTACTTGGGCACTCATTGCAGCCGTAAACAGTACAAAAGCAAATTCTCCGCCTTGAGCCATCAGTAATGCACGATCAAGTGCTTCGACATGCGAGCTTTTGGTTAAACGCGCAGTGATATAGATCATCATTGCTTTAACAAACATGAGTGCAACGACGGCACTGAGAATCAGTGGCCAGTTATTTTTTACCACATTTAGGTCTAGGGACATGCCAACACCGAGGAAAAACAAACCAAGTAAAATTCCTCGAAAGGGCTCAATATCGGCTTCAATTTGATGGCGGAAGGTTGATTCTGAGAGGAGTACGCCCGCTAGAAAAGCCCCCATTGCCATAGAAAGTCCACTAATTTGCATGAGCAATGCTGCGCCTAATACAACCAATAATGCTGCTGCGGTCATCACTTCACGTGCTTTCGCTGCCGCCAATAGACGGAATAGGGGATTAAGTAACCAATAGCCTGCCGCGATCAAACCCGCAATTGAAATTAAGCCAATACCAATACTTTGCAAACGCGCCGAGATGCTTTCAACAACATGATTTGGTGCAATAAACGCGACTATCGCGAGTAAAGGAACAATCAGCAAATCTTCAAATAAAAGAATAGAGACAATTTTTTGTCCACGAGGTTGTGCAATATCACCTCGATCGCCCAAAAGTTGCATCACAATTGCGGTAGAAGTCAGTACAAAACCCGCAGCACACACGAAACTCACTTGCCAAGAATAGCCATAAACTAAGCCAACGCCTGTCAGTCCAAGTGAACATGCGATAATTTGTAAGGTTCCGAGTCCAAAAATCTCCTTTCTTAAACTCCATAAATGTGAAGGACGCATTTCTAGCCCAATCACAAATAGATACATCACAATACCCAGTTCAGCGATGTGTAAAATTGATGCTGAATCATAGAAAAAAGCCAGACCAAAAGGCCCAATAATTAATCCCGCAATTAAATATCCTAATACAGAACTCAGCCCCAAGCGTTTGATCACTGGCACAGCGATGACGGCTGCTGTAAGTAAGATTACAGGGGAGATGAGACTAAGAGAATCCGCTTCTGCACTCATATATTTCTCATATTTATTGAATTATTTTGAAAAATATTAACTGATTATGCGGTCAGAGGACATCATAATTTGAACTTGAGTCAGATTGAATGATAGAACTATAGACGCCAAATTGGCTTTGAGAATATTTGAGAATATTTGAGAAGTCTGATTTAAAATTATCATTTTTATTGCATCAGAATCAAATTTGAAGATTTCGATTGCTGATGCAAATCTCATGTAGGGGGATGTTAATGTTATTTTGTACTGTGTGACATCAAAGCATAAATGCTGAGTCGGCATTGACCACAAAGATGACACAGATGCAAAAAAATGCACAGTATAAGAAAAACCAAAGAATCATTCGTTTAAAGGCTTTATCGGAAATAGAACTGTCTGCATATTTTTCTGGCTTATTTGAACCTTGATCATCTTTCATCACAAAACTCACTCTACTATGGCTTGTAATGATTATGGCGAAGTTCTGTTGACTGATGTAGATACACTTTTTAGATAAAAAACTATAACAGAAGAAAAGATTTTTCAAACTTCTGTTATGTTTTCTCGTATGCGTGATGAATGTTTCAAAGGCATTTTATGACTTAAACCTTAGCTAGCGTAAAGTATCTGCCTTTTATTGAATAAAGGTTCGTAAAGCAAAAAATTCTATTTACCTTTAAACTCAGGTTTTCTTTTTTGTACCATTGCCATAACACCTTCATGGGCATCTTCCGATTGGAACAAAGCAGGCAAGTAAGCGGCTAAATTTTGTAGTGCGTAGGCTGAGCCTTTTTGTTGTGCTTCTTGGGCGGAACAGAGTAAGGCTTGTACGGCTAAGGGTGCTGCTGTAGAAATCTCCTGAGCGATTTGAGTTGCTCGAGCAAGCTGTTGACCGCATGCAACTTTCTCAGAAATAAGATTTAAATCTAAAGCCGTTGCTGCCGTAAAACTTTTCCCAGTCAAAAGATATGGCATCGCTTTTTGCCAACCTGCGGCTTGGACAAAACGTACTGTGGCTCCACCAAAAGGCATAATGCCACGCAATACTTCCATTTGTGCAAATTTACAGTCTTCACTGGCAATCACAACATCGGCATTTAACATCAGTTCAATTCCTGCGGTAAAACAGGTACCTTGTATAGCAACAACGACAGGCTTGGTTCTGGGCTTTCCCGTTACTCCCCAAGGGTCAATTTGATCAACACCAAAATTAAAAACACCCTGAGCCAATTTATCTTGCAGTTCAAGCAAATCTAGCCCTGCTGTAAAATGATCACCATGTGCAAAAATAACGGCACATCTTAAAGCGGGGTCGGCTTCATATTCAGTGAGTGCCTGAGATAACGCCAAGATCATGTGACTATCAAAAGCATTTCGTTTACTGGCACGATCTAAACCAATGAATAAAAGATGATCTTGGACTTCACGACTCACGGCTCCATTTGTATTATTCATTGTTATATACCTTGATTATTCAGTTTATTGATCTGCTTTTATTATGGAATGACTTTGATGAAGATAATGTGGAAAACTGTATGCAAATGATATCCATGAGATCACATTGTAAAAAATCACTGTGCCATATAAAAACTTCTAAATCGAATAGCTATTAGCTCAATGTGGTGAATTTTCCTTTTGGAGATGTACAACCGCTTTTAAACCCGCCAAAGAAAAGGTCTTAAAATGTTGAGCCAACTGCTTGGCTGGTACACAACGCATATTCTGCAACGGACCTGATGCCGCCACGCTAGTCATGATCAGCATTAAGCATGGCGCAACGACACTAAATATACAGGGCAATAGTGTGGGATCATTTTCATCTAAATCGGTAATTTGGCTAATAATATGACGGATAATCTGAAATTTACGTGTACCTTCTGTTTCAAAAAAATTTAATAAATGTGCTGAAGGGGAGAAAATCTCACGAATAAAAACTTTGCCGTGCCATACGTCTTGCTCCACTAATTTTATAACTAGTGTTTCAAAAAAAACTCCCAGTTTTTCTTCAGGATCACATTGCATTTCAGCAATTTCTTGTAGTTCTTGCTCATTTAAATAATGTGCATGTGCTTCGCTAAGAACAGCCTGATACAAGCCATCTCGTCCACCAAAGTGATAGTTAATTGCAGCAAGATCCACTTCCGCCAATTTAACGATTTCCTTGTTGCTGGTTTTAGCCCAGCCTAATTGGGCGATCAAACGACCCGCGGCCTCAAGGATCTTTGACTTGGTTAAATCACCATCACTGCGTCTGGCTCTGGACATCTGCTTACTCGATTGTATATTGGTATAACGTATATTCTTTGATCTTAATTTCATGATAGTTTAAATTTAAATTAAATTTAAACTTTATTGTTTGAGTATAATAAATAAAGGCTGATCTTAATGAAAAAAACAGCGGTAATCTTGATTTTGGCTATGATCGTAATTCTTAGTTGTGGGATTGCTTGGTTTTATTTTAAGAAGCATGAGCCTGAAAATGATCTAACCTTATACGGTAATGTTGATATCCGTCAGGTATCTTTAGCCTTTGAAAATTCAGGAAGAATCAAAAGCCTTCAAGTACAAGAAGGTGATCATGTAAAACAAGGACAAGCACTGGCAGAACTAGATACTTCCGCTTTAGTTATTCAAAAAAAACAAGCTGAAGCCCAATTAATCATTCAACAACAAGCTATTTTGACTCAAAATGAAGGTGCTAGACCAGAAGAGATTGTGCAAGCCAAAGCTCAAATTGCCTCGGCACAAGCAGAACTGAACAAAGCCAGTAAAGCACTACAACGTTTACTTGCTTTAAACTCAAGCAGTGCAGGAAAAGCCATCAGTCAACAAGAAGTAGATGCTGCTCAAAGCAATCAAAACGTGGCTCAAGCATCGGTCAAAGAACGTCAAGCCAACTTAGATTTATTACTCCAAGGTGCACGTAAAGAAGATCGTGAAGCAACTAAAGCTCAATACCAAGCGACTAAAGCGAATTTAGAGTCAATTCAATATCAGCTGACGCAAGCCGTTTTACGCTCCCCAACGGATGCTGTCATTCGGACACGCTTACAAGAAGTGGGCGATATGACCAATGCGCAAAAGGCAGTTTATACACTGGCGCTAACCAATCCTAAATGGGTACGTGTTTATGCCAACGAAGCTCAACTTAATCGCATTCATTTAGGTGATGTTGCCCAAATTTATCGCGATAGCTTACCTGACCAACCCATTCATGGGGAAATAGGATATATCGCGTCTGTTGCTGAATTTACCCCTAAAACGGTACAAACAGAAGACATCAGAACCAGTTTGGTTTATGAAGTACGTGTGTATGTACAAGATCCAAATGACCAACTCAAAATGGGGCAACCCGTAAAAGTAGACATACAACCCACTGCATCAAGTATCCAAGAGAAAAAATAAGATGAGTGAGAGCTACATTCTTCAGGCAAAAGATTTGAAGCATGTGTTTAAGTCTCAACAAAAACACATAGAAGATACCTGCGCATTACAAAATATAAATATGCAAATTAGAGCAGGCGAACTAACCGCCTTGGTAGGACCTGATGGTGCAGGGAAAACTACGTTTCTTCGTTTAATTGCAGGCTTATATCAGCCTACAACTGGTGTGCTAGAAGTTTTAGGGTTAAATGTTGCTGAACATGCGCAAGCCATTCAAAACCGAATCAGTTATATGCCGCAACGGTTTGGACTGTATGAAGATTTAAGCATTATCGAAAACTTAAATTTATATGCAGATTTGCATGGTGTATCTAAGCACGACCGCCAACAACGTTTTGATCGGTTGCTTAAAATTACCGATTTAACTGCATTTACTCAACGTTTGGCAGGACAACTTTCTGGCGGTATGAAACAAAAGTTGGGTTTAGCCTGTACATTAGTACGTTCTCCAGAATTGCTTTTATTGGATGAGCCGAGCATTGGCGTAGACCCACTTTCACGTCGTGACTTATGGACCATCATTGAACGACTGGTGCAAGAGGACAATCTCAATGTCATTATTAGCACAGCCTATATGGATGAAGCCGAGCGTTGTGACCAAGTCTATGTGATGTATAACGGACAGGTAATACAGCAGGGAACACCTCTACAATTACGCACCTATGCCAAGGATAGAACATGGCAAGTTTTACCACCGAAACATATGAAAGCCAGAGTGCTTCAAGCAGCGCTATTGGAGAATACCAAGCTTTATTGTGATGCTGTACCCAAAGGTGAAATGGTGCATTTTATTACCCAAGATGCCTATAGCGAATTTCCAAAACAGCTTTTGCCCGAAGAATTAAAACCTGAAGCCAGAACTGCTGAACTTGAAGATGCATTTATGTTGATTCTGCATCGAACACAACAAACATCCTCTACAGAAACACTGATTGAAAATGAATTAGAGAAGGTGGATGAATTAGACATTTTAAAATCAATTCAATCCAATAATGGTGATGAAAGGGTCATTACAGTCCAAAATTTGACGCGTAAATTTGGGGATTTTACTGCGGTTGCGAGTACGTCTTTTGAGGTATATCGGGGAGAAATTTTTGGTTTGTTGGGGCCAAATGGTGCAGGTAAAACCACAACCTTCCGCATGTTATGCGGACTATTGCCAGCAAGCAGCGGCACACTTGAAGTCGCGGGAGTAAATTTACGTACGGCTCGTGCACAAGCCCGCGCCAAAATTGGTTATGTATCACAAAAATTTGCCTTATATGGAAATTTAAGTGTACATGAAAACCTCAAATTCTTTGGCGGTGCTTATGGTCTCTCAGGGAAAAAATTAAAACAACAAATCGAAAAAATGTTGGCTCAGTTTCATTTGAAGCCTGAAGCCATTAGTGGAAATTTACCTGCAGGATACAAACAAAGGCTTTCTATGGCTGCGGCGTTATTACATGAACCTGAAATTCTATTTTTAGATGAGCCAACGAGCGGCATTGATCCACTCGCACGTCGAACCTTCTGGCATACGATTGGAGAGCTTGCAAATCGGGGAATCACGATTATTGTGACAACTCATTTTATGGAAGAAGCCGAATATTGTGACCGTATCGCCATTCAGGATGCGGGTAAATTGTTAGCGCTTGGCTCACCACAAGAAGTCCGACTTCAAGCAGGAATGCATGCAGGTAAAGATATGAATAGTGCTTTTATTGCAATTGTTGAGCAAGCACGTCATGTCAATACCATATCCAAGGAGAGTGTTTAGATGCAGTCTTCTTTTCTCATCCGTTTAAAAGCTTTAATACATAAAGAGGCTATTCAACTGTTACGTGCCAAAAGCAGTCTGGCAATTGGTCTATTATTACCGATTATTTTAATTCTACTATTTGGCTATGGCTTGTCTTTTGACCTAAGTAATGGGCGAGTTGCTGTCATCGTAGAACAGCCATCTCCTCAAACGCAACAAATCGTTGCGGGAATGCAGGGAAGTCCGTATTTAACTGTTCAGCAATTTTATGCGATGCCCGAAGCCATTACAGCCATAAAAAATGATGAAGTAGATGCTATTTTAGTCATTCCAGCCAATTTTGAAGCTGAACAATTACAAGGTCGTGGCAAGCTTCAGTTATTAAGCAACGGACGCTCGACCAGTGTTGCCTCGAGTATGCAAAGCTATGTTTCGGGCGCAATTTCTAATACTTTAAATCTACAAGTTGAGCGACAAAATTCGACAGCAACACAAGCGACTGTGAGTATAGAACAGCGTATGTGGTTTAATGAGTCGGCAAATAGCACTTGGTTTTTAGTGCCTGGTTTAATTGTTTTGGTACTCACCTTAATCGGGGCTTTTTTAACAGGATTATTAATTGCCCGTGAACGTGAACAAGGAACTTTAGAAGCACTTTTTGTGACGCCAGTAAGACCATTAGAATTGGTCATTGCCAAATTGACACCTTACTTAGTGATTGGTCTCATTGATATTGTCGTCTGCTTAATTGCATCCTCACTGTTATTTGAAGTTCCAATGCGTAGTTCCATGCTTTCAATTCTCAGTGCATGTTTTCTATATTTATTGGTCTCCTTATTGCTCGGTTTAACAATTTCTGGTTTTGCACAAAACCAGTTTCAAGCCAGCCAGATTGCGTTATTAGCCAGTTTTATGCCCGCAATGATGCTTTCTGGTTTTGTATTCGATATTCGTAATCTGCCTTTTGTCATCCAAATTGTTAGCCAAATATTACCAGCCACTCATTTTATGTCCTTAATTAAAACCCTATTTTTAGGTGGAGATGACTGGAAGCTCTGGTTCAAAGAATGCAGTATTTTAATGCTATATGTGATTGTGCTGATGTTTGCTGCCTGCAAATCACTCAAAAAACAGTTGAGATAACGACATGATTCAGCGCGTATTATCATGGTTCCAATATCTGGCTGTATTGGTCAGAAAAGAGTTTTTGGTTATTTTTAGCGACCCTGCAAACCGAATCGTCTTATTTGCACCAGTTCTGATTCAGTCACTGCTGTTTGGTTATGCCGCAACTTATGATGTAAATCGGGTTGATTATGCCATTCTGGATTTAAGTCACAGCCAAACAGCGACTGAATTTGTTGCAAAACTAGATGGTTCAGGTATTTTTCAACGCACTGCTACACTCGAAAATAGCCAGCAAATTACGTCAGTAATTAACAATCGTGAAGCACTGGCAGTCATTACCATTCCCCAAGATTTTGAACAAAAGCTGACGCAACAGCAAGCATCACCGATTCAAGTCATTGTAGATGGGCGTAATTCTTCTACAGCAGGTGCCGCAGGCTCATACATTGCAAGTATTGTGCAACAGTTTAATCAACAACGCTTAAAGAATACAGCACCACTGAATATTGAAACTCGAATTTGGTATAACCCGAATCATGAATCTCGTTGGGGAATTATGCCATCTTTAATTGCTGCATTAAGTATGATGCAAACTTTATTGTTGTCCTCTTTATCTGTAGCAAGGGAACGGGAACAAGGAACATTCGATCAATTACTGGTCACCCCATACACCCCTGTACACATCATGATTGGTAAAGCATTACCGCCTATATTTGTGGGTTTAATTCAATCCACGATTATTTTTCTTATTATATTGTTTTGGTTTCAAATTCCAATGCAAGGTTCTATTGGCTTGCTATATTTGGGGCTGATTAGTTTTAATGTGGCTGTTGTTGGTGTAGGGCTATCGATCTCAGCCATTGCACTCAATATGCAACAAGCCATGTTCTTTACTTTTTTACTGATCATGCCACTGATGCTTCTTTCAGGCTTATTAACACCCGTTCAAAATATGCCTCAAGTATTGGAAATTGCGACATATATTAATCCATTACGATTTGGAATTGATTTAGTGTTACGTGTTTATTTAGAAGGTGCAGAATTTTCCCAAGTAAAATATGACTTTGTTCCAATGATTATTTTGACTTGTATAACTTTACCTTTGGCTACTTGGTTGTTTCGAAATCGCTTGTCGTAAAAGTGAAGAAAGGATTTTATATTCTTCATTCTTTAGAGTACTCATTAACCAAAATGAAAAATTATCGTATGTAACATTCTTCCTGTATCGGATTGATTGAGTATGAAAGACAAAGAAAAAGGAACTTATGACTAAGTTCCTTTTTCTTGAGCAATTACATAAAAATATTATGCAGATTGCTTAGGATGTACCATGTTTTGTACTGAAAGTACTTCTGCTAAAACTTCATCAGAAAGCAAGTTTTCAGCTTTAATAAGCGCAAGAATACTTTGACCAGATTCGTTTGCTTCTTTAGCAATACGAGTCGTCGTTTCATAGCCAAGGTATGGGTTCAATACAGTAATAATACCAATTGAGTTATCTACCAAGTGTTGGCAATGTTCAGCATTCGCACGGATGTTTTCAATACATTTCAATTGGAACATACGCATTGCTTTACCTAACAAATCAATTGATTCGAAAAGTTTAAATGCGATTAACGGTTCCATTGCATTTAACTGTAACTGACCCGCTTCAGCAGAAAGGGTAATTGCCAAGTCATTTGCAATAATTTGGTAACATGCCAAGTTCATTGCTTCAGGAATTACTGGGTTCACTTTACCTGGCATGATTGAACTACCTGGTTGACGTGGTTCTAAGTGAATTTCATTTAGACCTGCACGTGGACCACTCGATAATAAACGTAAGTCATTGGCAATTTTAGCAAGTTTAGTCGCCGTACGCTTTAAGAAGCCTGACAATAGAACGAAATCGCCCATGTCTGAAGTTGCTTCAATTAAGTCAGGAGAACTTGAAATATTCTTTTGTGTAATTTGTGACAATGCTTCAATTGCGTGTAAACGGTATTCAACTTCAGTGTTAATACCTGTACCAATTGCTGTACCTGCTAAGTTCACAACACTTAATGCATTCGGCATGATGCTGTAAAGCATATTCAAGTCATTTTGCAAAGTATTAGCAAAAGCGCCAAATTCTTGACCCAAAGTCATTGGTACAGCATCTTGCAACTGAGTACGACCCATTTTTAAGATATGCGCAAATTCTTCAGATTTTACACGGAAGCTATCGATTAAGCTTTGGAATGGTGTGTTAAGTTGATCTAAAGAAAATAATAAACCAACTTTAATTGCTGTAGGGTATACGTCATTGGTTGACTGTGACATATTTACATCATTATTTGGGTGTAAATATTTATATTCACCTTTGGCATGTCCCATATATTCCAAACCAATATTTGCAATTACTTCATTTGCATTCATATTGGTTGAAGTACCAGCACCACCTTGAATCATATCAATTGGGAATTGATCATGATATAAATCATTCATCAACTGCTGGCAAGCATGTTGAATTGCATTGTATTTATTTTCTTCTAATTTATTTAGTTTAAAATTTGAAACTGCACATGCAGATTTAACCATTGCCAATGCTTTAATGAAAATTGGGAAATGGCTTAATTTATTCGGACTTAAATTGAAATTTTCCAATGCACGAAGTGTTTGTACACCGTAGTAACAATGGAATGGGACTTCTTTAAAACCAAGTAAATCTTTTTCAGTCCGTGATTTAATTTCAATATTCATTTAGAAATGCTCTATAGCGGGAATAATTTTATCTTAGAACCAGAACACCTAGCCTGACTAATGTAAAAAAATATTTATCCATGCATTTTTTGCATAACACTGTATAATTATCAATATCGCTTAGATTATGGACAGCGCAAATGTCATTGGAAATTCGTTGGATTGAAGATTTACTTGCTTTAGAACAAGAAAAATCTATCTCAAAAGCGGCCGAACTCAGACATGTAACACAATCTGCCTTTACACGCAGAATTCAAGCCATTGAAGATGCTTTAGGCTTTCAAATTTTAAAACGCTATAGCAAGAATGTAGACTTTACAGATGCTGGTCAAATCCTGCTGTCATCTGCAAAAAATATACAAAATCAATTAGATACAACAATAAAGTATCTGGAAAAAAATATTAGGAACAATGAGCTTTCTATCAAGTTTGCCGTGTCCCATTCGTTAATTACACAGTTTTTCCCTAATTTCATTCACAATTTATATACAGATATTAAAGATCTACAGCTTGAAATTATTGCAGCCAATATGAAACAGGGCATGCGACTGTTGAAAGAAGGTTCATGTGATTTTTTAATTTGCTATTGTGATGAAGAAACTCTAAAACAGTTAGACCATGCAATTTTTGCATTTCATAAAATTGTGAAAATGGAAATTCTTCCCGTTGCATCTGCACGCGATAAATATGAGAAATACAGTTTAGATCAAAATTTTCCGTTGCTGTCTTATAGTAAGCAGGCTTATTTAAGAAAATGTGTCGATCGTGAAATTGAGGATAAATTAGATTATCGAATTTTATATGAAACAGATAATGCTGGAGATTTAAAAGCTTTGGTTTTACAAGGACTAGGCGTTGCTTGGTTGCCTAAATTATTAGTAGAAGAAGAAATTACTGAAAATAAATTACGCGTCTTAGATGGTTATCATTTTTTCCAAGATGTTTATCTTATTCGCAGTAAAGTTATATATTCTCAACGTATGGACTATATATGGAATACTTTAACTAATTAATATGAATTAGGCATTGTATAAATAATATTTTCATCTATTCAATTTATACAATGCCAATATTATTTTTCTAATATAAATAACAAAAATTGTTCTTACATTTACTGGTTCTGCTCATATTTAAAGCACCTTCCTTCATTGCTTCAGCATACAACCTTTTGCGTATTTTTTTATCAATCTGGTCTTAACAATGTCGGTTCTTGTGCCAATTTTTGTGCCAGAAATTCAATCAATACTTTTAGTTTTGGTGGCAAATGTTTTGTCGCTGGGTACAACAACCATGCTCCGCCACTATAGTAGGTTTTAAAATACCAGTTTGGCAAAACTTGAATTAACTGCTTATTTTTCATTGCCTTATTGGCTACAAAGAACGGTAAACTGGCAATTCCAAGGTGCTGTAAGGCTGCATCAAGTCGTACTCCTGTATGATTCGCCGCGTAGCGACCTTTGACATGGACTGAAAGGTTTTTGTTCCCTTGTTGAAATTTCCATTTTGAATCTATTGCTTGCTCACCCAAATAGATACACTGATGTTCTTTCAAATCGTGTGGATGCTGAGGTGTACCAAACCTTGATAAATACTCAGGCGTTGCACAAATTACATGGTCTATTTCTAAAAGTTTACGGCCCATCAAACCATCATGTGGCTTCTCCGTAATACGAATAGCTAGGTCGACTTGATCTTCAATTAAATCAACATAACGATCTTCTAATAGCAGTTGAATATCAATTTTAGGATAAAGTCTCAAAAATTCAGGTAAATAGGGGTGAATTAGATAATGCCCAACGGCCTTAGGCACACTCATTCGAATTTGACCTTGAGGTTCTGAGTGAAATTTTTCCGAACTTTCCATTACGGCTTGAGCTGCATTCACCATATCTAGGCAACGCTCGTATACAGCTTGTCCACTTTCACTTATACGTAACTTACGAGTGGTTCTTTGTAGTAGTCGGGTCCCTAATGCTTTTTCTAAGCGTGAAATTGCTCGACTGATTGCGGAAGGTGTTGTTCCAAACTGACGGGCTGTTTCAGAAAAACTACTTGTTTCTACCACTTTTACAAATGTCACCATTTCATTCAGTAAGTTTAAATTTTGATTTGTGCTCATGAAGCAAAAGTTATTTGATAATTTTCTAGATTATCACTCCATAGACAAAGTAATACAATTTTTTCATATTTTGATACGGTTGTTATTTCATGGTTAAACATCTTTATTTATCTGGTGTTACAGAAAGTTATGCTGAAGTGATTGCTTGCACTGCATTAGATAATGGTCAATTTGAAATTAAATTAGAAAACATGCCATTTCATCCTCAAGGTGGGGGACAACCGAGTGATACTGGATATATTGCAGAGAGTGAAGTTGTCCATGTTGGAGTTGAAAATGGCACGATTATTCATCTATGTAAAAGTGCTGTAGCATTAGGTCGAGTATATGCAAAAGTTGATATTCAAGCCCGTCGACTCCACAGTCGTTTGCACAGTGCAGGACATTTGATTGGACATATTGTTGAAAGTTATGGTTGGCAACCAATCAAAGCACAACACTGGCCAAACAATTCAAAAGTACAGTTTTTGGTGACCCAAAACAGTGAACCTGTGGATTCTATGTATTTAGAAACTCGTCTACAAGCCTTTATCGATGCAGATTTAGCAGCAAAGATCACCCTTAATGAGAATGGATTTCGTGAAATTCAGTTTGGTGAATTGAATGCTTATCCTTGTGGTGGAACGCATGTTCTATCTTTATCGGAAATTGGTAACGTCAAAATTATTAAAATGGAAATGAAGAAAGACAAACTCACTGTACATTATGCCTTAGCTACGAGTATTTCAGGATGAATGTCTATTACCATGAGTTTCTTACGCTAGCCCTCATACATTTTCTTGCAGTGATTATTCCAGGACCCGATTTCATTATTAGTGTGCGGCAAAGTACCCAACACGGTTATCGAATCGGCTGTATGACCGCAGTAGGAATTGGTTCTGGCATTTCTGTTCATGTGTTTTATACCCTTATGGGCGTTGGTTTTGTTCTGTCTCAAAATCATATTTTCATGAGCCTTTTTCAAATAATCGGTGCCTTATATTTACTCTATTTAGGCTGGAATTGTTTGAAAGGAGGGTCGAGTCCAATTGAAATTAGCACGGTTGTTACCTCTGAACACAGAACGATGTCTTATCGTCAAGCATTCATGACAGGTTTTTGGACCAATGCACTGAACCCTAAGGCGACCATTTTTTTCTTGGCTATTTTCAGCAGTATAGTTAGCACAACAACGCCGTTATACATACAGATTCTGTATGGTGGATGGATGTGTTTGGTGAATACTTTGTGGTTTATTGCAGTCAGTTTGATTTTTACACAGTCTAAAATCAGATCAGGCTTTCTAAAATATAATTCTATTTTAGAGAAAGTTATGGGCGTGTTATTGGGTGCAATCGCAATAAGGTTAATTTTAGGGATTGAGTTCTAATCATCAATAAAGCATAACCATATGTTAAGGCTGTTGAAATTACGATATTAAAATTCAAATCTTTAAAATACAACGAGGTATGAGGATTAAAACTGCTAATCTTTCCATGCAAGTCTTTTGATAGATACAGTCAACAGCCTAAACTCTTCTAAAATTTTTGACTTTATACCGACAAAATCGAACGTTCGGGGAGAAGTCTTGTTTGAGGATGGTTTTAGAGCCATTCAATTATACATAGCCTTAACCAGACTCAAACAAAGAAAGGGCTGATTTTTAGCTCTTTCTTTGTTTCTAAACACTTATTTTTGATTACAATTTACAGCTAAAATTCTTGGCTTGCTCACTGTCTCCCTGACCGTTATAACGTGCGATTAAAGGATATGGGCAAAGTGGGCGTGTACGAGTGGCCGACCAATCGGTAGGTAATTCAGTATTCACTTGCCCACTGGCATTGCCTTCACCCCGTGCTCCAGCAATGATTCGATCTGGCGCCTGACCATATTCCACCCAATTGACCAAGGCTGTGAGTGCATCAAACTGATCGGTTGCGATACCACCACGAGAGTGATTCATGCCTGGAACACGAAAAAAACGAACAAAACTTGGAGCATTGCCAGAGGCGTTATTTTGATATTTTTGTAGTAATTTATCGTACCAGTTCTGGGTGTCATCTACAGAAAATACGCCATCGGCCGTGCCCTGAACTACAATCATTTTACCGCCACGTGCAAGGAGTTTATCCAGATTCAATTCATCAGGTGGAATCATAAAAGACATGGCACTTTCTGAGTAGGTTTCATTGGTGGCAGATAATTTTGCGTAGTCTGTGTCAAAATTAAAATTGAAGGCAAATTGACGAGAATTGAGCATAACGTCTGGATTTGGTGGAACCTGAAAAATGATTCCGACTGCAACTGGGTCACGTGCCGTACCAACAGACGAATCAAATTTCCAACTCGCCCAATTACTGCCGATCAGCCCCGGATCAAAAGGTTGTGTGGCATATAATGCTTCACCTGTTGCATTGACAGGACCTCGATAGATATTGGCAAGCACATCAATTTGATCTGTAGATAAACAACTTCCATCTCGTGTGCTAGAACACACAGGAACATCGCGGTGAATATCAAATGCCGTACGACAGGCTTCCACGTCTTGAACTAAACCATCCGCAATACCATCAAGTCCATCACATTGATTTAAAATAGCTTGCGCCAGCACTTTCCGTTCAGATAGGGTGAGGGCTGTTTTTAAATCGTTTTCATCGGTAGCCACTCGGCGTAATTGTTGCGCCGTATAAAGTTGGGCTGCTGCAGCACGTGGCAAATGGAAACCCGGTGTACTGGCAAGAATCCCATCATACTGATTTGCTACACGTGTTGCCGCCATCATGGCATGTCGACCACCGTTTGAGGTTCCACCTGCATAAGAACGATCTGGCAATTTCCCATAAGCGGCTTGAATCAGATTTTTCGCCATTGGCGTGAGTTTAGTGATTGCACCATACCCATAGTCAATTCGAGCTTGTGGGTCTAAGCCAAACAATGGGTTTTGGGCTGCATTGTGTCCCGCATCAGATGAAATAACAGCAAAACCATCATGTAAGGCATTGGTTAGTGGTCCACCACTTCCGACTTGACCAGTTGCTGTCGCAATATTGCCATCTGTACCGCCATTACCTTGATAAAGGAAACGACCATTCCAATCTAGAGGTAAGCGCATTTCAAAACCAATTTGAAAGGTTTGACCATCTACGGGACTAACGCGTTGATACATGTAGCCTGTAATTAAGCAGTGTGCTGCAATATCTTGACCTGCAACCTTGAGGCTACCCGCTGCTTGTAAGGTTGCTGAAGTGATATTGGTGTTTGAATATTTAAACCCTTGTAAATCCGCGCATGAACCTTTTAAGTTGGTTCCGACGGCTGGAGCAAGTTGTGGAATTGTGGCTGTAGTTTGTGTCGTTTTTGAGCTGTCATTATCGCCACAGGCTGAAAGACCAATACATAAGGTCAATACACTTAACGGTGTGAACCAATTTTTTTGTTTTAAATTTTTTTGCATTATTGAAATTCCATATCAATCAATGTTGAAGGTTAAGATTGGAGAACCATGAAATTGGCGGTACTTCGTGCAATCATTTTTTGGTTTTGCCATGCTTCGCTTTCAAGGCTCAGAATGGCTTTGCCTTGTTTGGTAAAGCGACATTTGGTGAGTACAGTTCCCACTTGGCAGGGACGTAAAAAATCCATAGTTAAGTTAATGGTGGTTGCTGGAGTTTGATTATTGGCAAGATAAGCAAACAGCCCCATCACATCATCTAGCATGGCACAGACCATGCCACCTTCTACACTGCCTCGCGGATTGGTAAAGCTGTCCAGCGCGACATAACTAATTTCTAGTTCAGTCTGGTCAGCATTCCATTGGATATTGTGACCTCCCAGAAGATGATGAATGGGGGGAAGGTTTGTTAAAGTGCTTGGTGTCATAATGAAAGATCCGTTTCTCGAATAATGACGAAAAGATAGATAAAGCTTCGATGCTTATTGCAGCGTGTAAGCGTCATAAATTACGGCTTTGCCTAAACGCATGGCACTCCCAACGGCAACAGTTTGATTCAGCCACGCATATTTCGGCGAACTAGTTTCAAATTGCATGGTAATTTTGAAATAGTATTTGTTCGGGTCGACATCTTTACCTTGCGCCAGTTGTTGCAGCACTTCTTTTGAGCCATGTCTGTAACCTTTGGTTTGTAAATAAATTAAAGCGCCATCTTCAGTTTCAAGTAGGTATCGAGTATCAATAATGGCAAGTCCTTGACTGTCCACAATTTGCCAATCTGCTCCATTATTTAAAATACGCCCTTTGAGTTGTTTCCCTTGGAAGGTGCCACCTATAATTGGAATTATTCGACGTTTGCCACTATCGCTAGTAGCTCCAAGCTCCCAAACAGGCGCATTCAAATCCACGCTAAATTGAGCCAGTGGTTCTAAATGAGGTGCTGGCGGCTGATATTGCGTTTCAGCATAGCTCTGGCTGAATAGGCTCAGACCAAAGCAAAGACCGAGTATTTTTTTCATCAAATTTCTCTCACAAAAAAAGGTTCTGGCAGCAGCAGAACCTCTGTAGGCATTATTTAAATTTCCATGTGTAGTCAATGTTAATACGTGTTTCGTTGGACGGTTTGATGTTGGCAGTAGAGAGCATATTGTTGTCATACATGGCGTAGCGGGCACGTAAACCTAGATTTTTTAATGGTCCATTTTGTACGGTATAACCAATGTCAAAATCGGTTTCATGTTCTTTTAAATCGGTTCCACCTAGTTTTGGTGCATAAATATTGTCACCAGTGGTGTAACGGGTCATAAAGCGTAAGCCCGGTACATAGTTTTTGAAGTCATATTCATAACGTAAGCTATACACATGCTCTTTGGGATTCAAAAATTCCGCAGGCCAAGTATCGATCAGCAAACCTGTTTCACCACCTGTTAAATATGGAAATGCGGTATCACCACTATGGTGGAAAGTCGCCAAAATAAATTTGTGATTTTGATGTTTCAGTTCAAAATAACCATGAATCAGGTCGTTATCCACTAAGCCTGCTTTAGCTTGCCCATCTTCTCGGCTGCGGTAATAGCGTAATTGTGAGCTAAAATTATTGCCGTCATTGAATTTGTGGTTATAGGTAATGCCAAACATGGACTGGTTATATAGGTCTTGCACATCCATATAAAAGCTGGTCAGTTTGGTACTTGGAATAAGCTGATAATGACCACCTAGATAATACAGTTGGTCGGTATCGGCACTTTTAAAGCGACCATTGACTGCTGAAATGCGCAGATTTTCCCAGTTAGTTGAATCACGATGATTGACCTGATCAATATACGCCGATTGGAAATCCAGATTTGGGATATCTTTCGATTCTAAGGAAATGCCTCGATAGGTTTGTGGTAATAAACGGGCAGGTGAGGCAACCAGTACAGGGTTCATTGGTCGAAGTGTTCCAACCT
Source organism: Acinetobacter tandoii (assembly GCF_008867985.1). Classification (NCBI taxonomy): domain Bacteria; kingdom Pseudomonadati; phylum Pseudomonadota; class Gammaproteobacteria; order Moraxellales; family Moraxellaceae; genus Acinetobacter; species Acinetobacter tandoii. Next base: position 182,603 of record NZ_VXLD01000005.1, on the reverse strand, counting down.
TTAATTCAGTTTTACTGATTTTAGCTTTACCTGTGACTCCAATTTCCCCATAACTGGAAGCAGGTTCATTGGTCACAGTATCTCGTGGTAAATTTCCTGTTCCTGCATAGTCAGCACTAGCATCCAATTTAAACCCAGCCGTCGCTAAAATATCTATCCCAAAACCAATTGTTCCTTCGGTATAGCCTGAATTGGCTTTTAGAATAAATCCTTGTGTCCAATCTTTAGCGGCTGGGTATTTAGACTGCTCTTGATAATCACGATCAAAATAAAAATTTCGTGTGGTTAAATCGACTGTGCTGTTATCAATAAAGTTACCAGCAAATACTGAACTGGAGAGCATAAGGGTAGAGTACATCCATAATTTAGACTGCATTGCATTTCTTCCTGAAATATCATTGTTGTTTTACATGCAGACCTCAAACCAAGGTCTGTTCTTCATTTGTTGTTTAAACGAATTATTTTCCGAGCATTTCCCGCGCGACAATTTCTTTCATAATTTCATTGGTGCCGCCGTAAATTTTTTGCACACGAGCATCGACAAAGAAACGTGAAATTGGGTATTCCTGCATGTAGCCATAGCCACCAAACAGTTGTAGTAATTGATCAATCACATCGCATTGGGTATCGGTAATAAAGCATTTCAAGGCAGCAACATGGCTGACGCTTAACGCATCTCGACTATATTGTTCCGCACATTGATCGACAAAGGCCTGAGCTGCTTTGGCTTTAATTTGCGTATTGGCCAACACAAAACGCGTGTTTTGCATGTGACTTAAAGGTTGACCAAAGGCTTTTCGTTGCTGAACATAATCACTGGTGAGCTCAATCGCACCTAAAATTGAACCCAATGCCATCATAGAAATACTTAAACGTTCACGGGGCAACTCCTGCATGAGGTAGGCAAAACCTTGACCTTCTTCTCCCAGTCTTTGATTCTTAGGTACTTTGACCTGATCAAAAAATAACTCAGCGGTGTCTTGGGCATGGAGTCCAATTTTTTTCAAAGATCGCCCTTTTTCAACACCTTCTAATGCAGCATCAACCAATAACAAGGAAATGCCCTTTGCTCGAGCTTCGGGATTAGTTTTTGCCACCAAGACAATGAGGTCGGCATGTATCCCATTGGAAATAAAAGTTTTTGAACCATCCACCAGATAATGGTCTTGATTCAAAATAGCTTGTGTACGAATGGCTTGTAAGTCCGATCCTGCATTGGCTTCAGTCATGGCTATCGCAGTGACGACTTCGCCAGTAACCATTTTGGGTAGCCAATATTGCTTTTGTTCTTCACTGCCTAAGTTTTGGATATATGGAGAAACCAGTTCATTTTGTCCACCAATTGCAACAGCCAAGGAGGTAAAACCTGCTTGTGCAGTTTCCTGTACCAGCATCAGAGAATAGTGAATGGGGGCGCCATAACCGCCATATTCTTCAGGCACATCAATACATAAAAAGCCGTTTTCACCTAGCTGGTTCCATAATTGTCTCGGAATCAGACCATCTTCTTCCCATTGCTCATAATGTGGAGCGACAAATTCTTTTAGAAAGCGGCGATAGTTATCGCGAAACAGTTCAAATTCAGTATCTTGTTGCATACTTAACCTTTTTTTGGCAAAAGTAAGGGTAAAGCCCAAAAGAAATTGAGCTTTTTTACTGTTATTTCAGTGGTTTAGTTGTTTAAAGTTGGGACTCGAATAATCAGAGAATTCTCAGTTTGTTTTTGATACAACTCTTCAATTTTCTCGGCACGACGCTTAATAATATTGCCTTGATTGAGATTACCTTTATCGGTGACTTCACCCGCATCCAGTTGCGGTGGTTCAGTTTGCAGATACAGCATAGAAACGCGATTGGAACTTCCTGTTGCATCTTTGTTGTAATGCATTAAAAATTGACGGAACCATTGCTGGATTTTTGGATGTTTCAAAATTTCTTCAGCGCGATGTTCTGATAAAGACAGCCCTGCATAATCGGCACAGGCATCCAGTTTGGGAAAAATTAAAAAACCAATTGCGTTTAGGTTAGACCCCGTAATACAGACATCTTGAATCAGTAAATTTCCCTGAATCAGGACTTTATTGCGTAAGGTACCAACATTTACAAACGTGCCTGTATTGAGTTTAAAGTCTTCTGCAATACGGCCATCGTACATCAAGCCCTGAGTTGGATCATTGACATCGACCAAGCGAACTGCATCTCCAGTATGGAAAAAACCTTCTTCATCAAAGACTGTGCTTTGCTGATCTTCATTTAAGCGCCAATAACCTTTCATAACATGTTTGCCACGGACACAAAATTCAAGTTTGTCCCCATAAGGAACCAACTTAATTTCGCAGCCCGGTGCAGGGTAGCCAATAAAGCCTGCCATAACACGCGGGCCTGTGGTAAAGGCACAAGAGGGTGCTGTTTCCGTCATGCCAAGCCCACTCATAATGCGGATTTTTTCACCGCAATGTTGCTGTGCAATTCGGTCTAATCGATTCCAACCTGCTTCGGATAAAGCAGCACCTGCAAAGAATAGAATTTTCACTTTGGCAAAAAAGCGATCACGCAGTTCAGCATCTTTTTCCAATGCATCGGTGAGTTCTTCCCAGCCTTTGGGTACGTTTAAATAAACTGTGGGTGAAATTTCTTTTAAGTTTCGAATCGTCTCATCGAACTTGCCTGCAACAGGTTTACCATCATCAATATAGATAGTACCGCCGTTATATAAGGCGATCCCGACATTGTGGCTACCGCCAAAGGTATGATGCCAAGACAACCAATCAAGCAATACTGGGGCTGTTTCCTCAAACTCTGGGAAAGTTTGTAATAACATTTGCTGGTTAACGCTTAACATCAAATGTGTAGTTGGGACAGCTTTCGGTAATTTAGTCGAACCAGAAGTAAACAAAAATTTGGCAATTTGATGTTCATCTAAACTTTGATAATGCTCCTGCACATTCGTGACAGGCGTATCTAAAAGTGATTGAAATGAAGTGCAACTATGTTCGCCTAGAATCCCTTTATTGGTAACAACTTCGATCTCCGTTTGGGCACAACTTTGAATGGCTTTAGCAAAAGCCTGACCATCATTGGCATAAACCATACCTGGAGTGAGCACGTCGAACACATGTTTGAGTTTGCCAAAATCTTGGGATATCAGTGAATAAGCAGGGGATATTGCAGAAAATGGAACACCTGCTAACATCGCGGCCATCGACAACGTTAAATGCTCAAGATCATTGCCCGATAAAATAAGCAAAGGACGTTGTTCGCTCAAATTGCGATTATGTAAGGCTTGAGCAATATGCCATGCACGTTGTAAGGTGTCAGCATAACTCAGTTTGACCCACTCACCTTGAGTATTTTTTTTTGCCGCAAAAGTATGCTCAGGTTTGGTTTGTGCAAAATGAATCAGACGATCCGTCAATTTTTGTGGGTAATTTTTAAGTTGTTCTTTGGGATGAAGATACAAAACCTGATCTTTGTAAACATAATCGACATCATGACTTCCCAGTTTTACAAAACGCTCGCGATCTTGTGATTGAGTGGCATTCATTTGCATTGGTTTCACTCCATGGAAAGCGCATCACTGCGCTTTTTATTTTTGCTTCATGCATTCTTATTGAATATTAAGGTCAAATCCAATTACTAAATTGGATAATGACGCGGTTGTGTTTGTATGGTTATCCAACGCAATTCTGTAAATTCTGCAATCGAAGCCTTACTGCCAAAGCGTCCATATCCACTGGCTTTGGTTCCACCAAAAGGCATTTGTGCTTCATCGTGTACGGTTGCACCATTAATATGACAAATGCCTGAGTCAATTTGTTTCGCAACATCCAGTGCTTGTGCAATATTTTGACTAAACACGGCAGCAGATAAACCAAATTCACTGTCATTCGCAAGGGCAATGCCTTCTTCAACACTGCTAAAGCGTTGTACAGTGCAAACAGGGCCAAAAGATTCTTCACGATATAGCTGCATTTCGGGTTGAATATTTAAAACCAAAGTTGGTTGCATTGTAGTGTCTTGTATTTGAATGCCGAGCGGTAAATTAGCCCCTTTACTTTGCGCATCCTCAAGTAAATGTCGAATGCGATTTGCAGCGCGCTGGCTTTCCAATACACCAAGAGCATGCCCTTTAAATGCTGGATTTCCTGCATGAATAGTACGGGTCTTTTCAATCAGTTTTTCAATAAATTGATCTGCAATCCCATCTTGAACAAGTACGCGTTCGGTAGACATACAGATTTGCCCTTGGTTGAAAAAAGCACCAAATGCAACTGCATTGACAGCTTCATCGACATCAGCTTCATTCAACACCACTACAGGCGCTTTTCCACCAAGTTCGAGTAGAACAGGTTTTAAGTATTTGGCCGCTGTTTCTGCAATAATTTTTCCGACTTTGGTAGAGCCAGTAAAATTAATTCGTTTGACCGCAGGGTGCGAAATCAAGCGTTCCACAATTTGCGGTGCGTCTTCTGCAGCATGGGTAATGACATTTACCACACCATCGCCAAGGCCTGCTTCATGTAACACTTGCCCAATTAAACGTTGAGTTGCAGGGCAAGCCTCTGAAGCTTTGAGTACCACAGTATTACCACAGGCCAGTGGCATTGCTAATGCACGAGTCGGTAAAATTACAGGAGCATTCCAAGGCGCAATACCAACTACAACCCCGCACGGAACACGAATTCCCATCGCCATATTGCCTGGCACATCGGACGGAATAAGGCTGCCATCCATTTGTGTGGTCATGGCTGCTGCCTCACGTAACATATTGGCAGCAAGGTGGACATTGAACCCATACCATGTCGCAGTTGAACCTGTTTCACGCATCCCAATTTGAATAAATTGATCCGTTCTGGCATCCATCAAATCCGCTGCTTTGAGTAAGCGTAAACGGCGTTCAGTCGGGGAAAGTTTCGACCAAACAGGAAAAGCCTTTGCCGCAGACTCTATAGCTAAATCGACATCTGCTAAAGTTGCCGCCGCCGCAATACTGGCGACTTGACCATCAATCGGACTGATCCGTTCAAATATTGCCTGATTCGATGCATCGACAGATTGCCCGTGAATGAGCAATTGCACCGTATGGCTGTTTGATGTCTCTACAGATTCATCTTGTTTTAACTGTACATTATGCATGGGTTGTATCCTTACTTAACCATTTAAAAAAACCAGAAATTAGCCAGTACGCTTGTAGCTTTGTAAACCTGGTTTAATAGATTTTTCATCTAGGAATTGTTTCAGACCTTCTTGGCGTCCACCTTCGGTATCGCGATGGTTACATTGATCTAACTTGGCATATAAATAATCTTCATTTTGATCCCAAGTGAGTTCACGACAGCGTTTAAAACCATTTTTGGCAGTACGCAATACCACAGGGTTTTTCTCTAGCAAAATATTAGCAAGCTCAGTGACTTCTGATTTAAGTTGAGCCAAAGGAACACTTTTATTGACCAAGCCCATATTTTCCGCTTCTTTTCCACTAAAAGTCTTGCCCGTCATAATGTAATACAGCGAGGTACGGTGTCCAACGGTATCTGCCATTGCTTTGCTTACCAAGTTGCCTGGGGGAATCCCCCAGTTAATTTCAGATAAACCAAAGGTTGCTTCATCCGCTGCTATGGCTAGATCACACGCTACTAAAGGGGAGAAGCCGCCACCGAAACACCATCCATTAACCATAGCAATGGTTGGTTTTGAATACATACGCAATAATTGCCACTGCCAGCGACAAGAATCACGGCGAATACGCTCTTGTACAATTTCTGGTTGACTATCTACTTCACGGAAATATTCTTTCAAATCCATGCCTGCTGTCCAAGAATCCCCAGATCCTGTTAAAACCAACACGCGAGCATCTTGATCAAGTTCTAGAGTTTCCAATACATCAATCATTTCACGGTTCAATGTTGGACTCATGGCATTTTTCTTTTCTGGGCGGTTGAATGTTACCCAAGCAATTCCATTTTGAACTTTAACATCAACGGTTTCCCAACGCTTTTCATATGTCATGTGCTTACTCCTTAAATGACAGTTTGTTTGTTCTGTATTCAACATAATATCAGTTAAACTTACATTCAAGTGTTTTTTGAAAAATTTTCTTTAATTTTTTTATATTACTGAAAAATATAAATAAAAATATTTTTATATAAAATAAATAAAATTTTGTGTTGATTTTTAAATCAGTCTAACTGATATTTTACAGGTGTTCGATGAACAACACAAAACAACAAGATGTCATGGAAATATCAAAACAAGGATTTAATTATGGATAAAGTGCATCACCCCTCAGGAAGGGCCAAACTCACATTGCTTTTATGCTTTGCAATCGCAATTTTTGAGGGTTTCGATCTTCAATCTATGGGGGTTGCCGCCCCACGTATGCGTGCAGAATTTATGTTGGATAATGCTCAAATGGCTTGGGCCTTCAGTGCTGCAATTATCGGAACATTACCAGGTGCAATTGTCGGTGGACGGCTTGCGGATATTATTGGTCGTAAAAAAGTATTAATTTTTAGTATATTGCTTTTTGGAGTCATGTCATTAGTGACTGCTTTTGCAGCTAATTATGAACTCCTGTTAGTCATTCGTTTTTTGACTGGACTCGGAATGGGTGGTGCCTTACCCATGATGATTACTTTGGCATCTGAGGCAGTTTCATCTGACCGTAAAGGTACCGCAGTCAGTATTATGTACAGTGGAATTCCATGTGGTGGCTTACTCACTTCTGTGGTTGCGATGCTTTTGGCTGGCGATGCAGAATGGCGTCATATCTTTTATGTGGGAGGAATCGCACCTATTCTATTAATCCCACTATTGATGAAATATCTACCTGAATCATCGGATTACATAACCCATAAAACTCAATCGGCAACGCCTTTTTTTGAAGTGTTATTTGCTAAAGAAAGAAGAATGTCGACGATTCAAATTTGGATCAGTTTTTTCTGTACGTTGGTGGTGCTGTACTTCTTGCTGAATTGGCTGCCGCTATTGATGGGTGCTCAAGGTTTGACCAAACCGCAAGCCAATTATGTGCAAATGGGCTATAACATTGGTGGAGTTTTTGGCTCAATTTTAATGGGTATGATGTTAGACAAAATGCGTATGAGCTTCGTGATTAAATTTATTTATCTCGGCATTTTGGTATCCTTGTGTTGTCTGTCTTTTTCTCCAACCGTAGCGATACTAGCACTCTCAGCAGTGGGTTGTGGGCTATTTATTGTCGGTGGACAGTCTGCATTGTATGGTCTGGCAGCGATGTACTATCCGACCGAAATGCGTGGTACGGGTGTGGGTGCAGCAGTGGCAATTGGGCGCATCGGCTCATTTGCAGGTCCACTCTTGGCAGGCTTTTTACTGTCGATTGGTAAAAGTGCCACGATTGTGATTGGCTCAAGTATTCCTGTTATTCTGATCGCGGCGATTTCTGCTTTGATGCTTGTCAGAAAGCCTAAACAGCCTGTACAGTTAATACAAAGTTCGACAGCTCGATAAGTCCAAGGAAGTATGGGAGTCCACTCTCATACTTTTTTTAGTTTTAGCTTTTGTGATGAAAATTATGATGCGTTCAAATATCGTTGATAAAAAAATAGAAGATGGTCCCCGCTTAAGCTATACCATCGCACGTATAGATCGGGTAATTAGTAAATATTTAACAGAACATTTAAAAGATTTAGACATCACTTTGCCTCAGTTCACCGCCTTATCTGTTTTAGCCTCTAAAAACAATTTGTCGAATGCAAAGCTTGCAGAACGTTCATTTATTAAGCCACAGTCGGCCAATAAAATTTTGCAAGATTTATTGCAACAACAATGGATTGAGAAAACGCCAGATCCAACCCATGGTCGTCGTATTTTGCTTACCGTAACAGAAACTGGTTTGGCTAAATTGGCCGAGTGCAATGCGGTGGTTGAAGCATTGGAAAGTAAAATGTTGCAAGGCGTTGATATGAATTTGGCTTATTTAATTCGTAATAATTTGGATATTATGGTCAATAACTTAAAACAATCTCAAGTTGAAACACTTTCAGAGTAAGTCAGAATTAAGCTTTAATATCCCAATGCATATCATGTAGACCTTTTCTCTATTCAAAATGTATTGTCACTTGAGGATTGAACTTGTTAGCATGACTTTGAAATATTTGAACAAGTGTGGCTAGGATGTCTTCAGGGCAACAAGTATTAATTAAATTAAGAAAAATGATTATCGCAGGTGAACTTGAAGGCGGTAGTCGCATTGCAGAAATTCCAACAGCAGAGTTGCTTGGGGTATCCCGTCAGCCTGTACGTATAGCTTTTCGACTTTTAGAACAAGAAGGGCTGTTGATTAAAAATCCGACACGTGGTTATACAGTACGTGAAATCTCAAACGAATTGGTCAATGATGCTCTGGAAGTTCGTGGTGTGCTAGAAGGGTTAGCAGCCAAAACTTTAGCCGAGCAAGGTTTATCTGAAGTACAGCAACAAACTCTCAAAAACTGTATAGAAAAAATAGAGCAACTCTTTGCAGAACACACTGAATTTGGGGATGAAGAATTAGAGCGATATCATGAATTTAACGTAATTTTCCATGACACGATTATTCAAGGTGCGCAAAATATTGCACTTATTCAAGCCTTGGCAAAAAACAATCAATTGCCTATGGCTTCCGTTCAAGCCATTACTTACGATGAATCACGAGCCTTATCTGAATATCGTCGCTTACACTACGCACATTTGCAGCATTGCTCTATTTATGAAGCTTTACTTCAGCGCCAGTCAGGTCGTGCCGAAACTTTAATGCGGGAACATAGCAGTGTCGCTTTACTCGGTGAAACCGTAAAAAAAATATTGACTGAAGTGTAATGAAAAACTCCTGCTCAATGAATTTGGGCAGGAGTAAAATGAGTATTCCTATAGCTCAATTACCAAATGTTTGGATTTAGCGCGAGAGCAGCAAGGTGTGAACTGATTATTCAAGGCGCGTTCTTCATCTGTCATAAATACATCCCGATGATCTGGAACCCCTGAAACAACACGGGTAATACAAGTACCGCAAATACCTTGTTCGCAAGATACAGGCACATCAAAACCATGTGCTAACAGGGCCTGAGTTACAGTCTGTTCTGAATGAATTTCAATTCGCTGTCCTGTGCCAGCAATTTCCAAAGTAAATGCTTCATCATTTTCCTGCTTGCTTTGCTGTGCCACAAAATGCTCTTGATGCAGCTGTTCAGACTGCCAACCTGCTGTTTCAGCCGACTGCATTACAAATTGCATAAAACCTGTTGGCCCGCAGACATATAGGTGTTTGCTTGAATCGGGTTGTTGCAATACGTTTGCCATATTACATTCTGTATCAACCTGATTTTGAATGTGAAAATGAATCTGTTCTGCAAAGTGTTGGGTTAAATTGCCATAAAAGGCGATCATTTCATGACTACGTACGAAATAATGCAATTCAAATGGAATGTTCTGTGCTTTTAAACAATAAGCCATTGAAAGAATAGGGGTAATTCCAATTCCCCCTGCAAACAATACAGCTTTTTTTGTATTGCCATGCAATGCAAATAAATTACGTGGCTGTCCAATACTTAATACATCACCTTTTTGATAGTCATTATGTATGCAACGGGAACCACCACGTGAATTTTCATCGTGTAACACTCCAATCACGTAGCGGTGATTCTCACTACTACAATTAGAAAGTGAATATTGTCGTGTAAGTCCATTTTTAAGATGGACATCAATATGCGAACCTGCCTCAAAGCGCGGCAAAGCCGAGCCTGAGCTTGAAACCAGTTCAAATGCACGAATGGAAGGGGTGAGTTGATGAATCTTATTGATAATCACGTCCATGTTTTTATCCTTAAATCACATGAATATTTGGAAATTTGACCACTTCAATTGGGGTTGCAGGCTGTCTTTCTTCACTCAATAAGCGCTCAATAATTTTGCGTGATTGAACTCCGCCCGCATCAATATTCAGCATCAGCAGTTTGCGCTGTGGATTATTGAGAATGTTTTGTTGTTGTTGCTCCAACATTTCCAAATCTTCCGTAAAGATTTTTCCTTGTCCTTCACGAATTTGATCGGTGAGTTCGATATTTTCAGGCTGGAAGTTACGTGCCATGCCCCAGAAATACCAATGAGAGGTTTCTGTTTCAGGCGTAATAAAATCCACCACGATTGAAGACACCTTTTTGTCTTTAGGGCCGTCATAGCCACCATGACCTGCATGTGCAACACCTACTTCAATATGCACATTACTTGGGGCGAAGAAATGACAACGCTGCCAACGATCTACAGGTACATCATCTGCGAGATTATTGCCTCGAAGTGCCATTTGCCAAAAAGGAGGGGCAATCACATTATCCATATAACGTTCGGTAATGACATGATCGCCATCAACTTTGGTGATTGGCAGTGATTCATCAATTTCTTTTTGACCAATACTGCTAGAGTGCACATAGGTCTCATGGGTTAAATCCATGAGGTTATCAATCATTAGGCGATAGTCGCAATGAATGTGGAATAAGCCTCCGCCATAACTCCATTCTGGATGATCGGCCCATTCTAGTTCAGGAAGTTTGGATTCATCTGCAAGATTTTTCTCACCTGGCCAGACCCAGACAAAGCCCATTTTTTCCACCACAGCATAGGCTTTATTACAAGGAAATCCCTGTACACGTTGTGCAGGCATAGCAATGGTTTTTCCTTCGCAGCCCATGACCAGTCCATGATAACCGCAGACCAAATTTCCATCTTCAACATAGCCGAGTGAAAGTGGTGCGCCACGATGTGGGCAAAAGTCCTCGACAGCAACCACTTTATTTTCTTTACCACGATAAAACACAATTTTTTCGCCGCAGATAGTACGACCGAGTGGCTTGTCTTGGATTTCTTCAGGACGGCATGCAACATACCATGCATTTTTTATGAACATTGTAATGACTCCTTGTCAGTTATTGGATCCAATTTATAGTATTTTTATTACATGGTCAATTGATGCTTTGATATAAATTTACACATTATGAGAATATTTAGTCTAACACCAAGCTGTTAATGGTTATTTAGAAATGGTTTTATAGTTTATTAGATATTTTTAAAGCATGCTTAAATAATCTAAATGGATCCAAAAATCCACATTTCGCAGATTTTTGGAGGGATTGGCTTTATTAAAATTTCAGGGTGTAATGCAGCATAAAACGCTGCTCATCTAAGCTTTCGCCATTTTTAATATCGTAATTGATATTCAGGAACAGGAATTTAAGGTTTTTGACCCAGTGATTTAAGTCATATTGAACCAAGACATCACTTTCTTGTTCAAAATTATCCTGATTATTGGTTTGAAATGAATCACCATAAATATATTTGTAGGTGATTTTTAGCCCTTTGATGTAATCCTGAAGATTGTATGAGGCGACAAAATGGTAGGATTTTTCATCAGCTTTGGTAAAGGCACCTAGCGTCCAGTTCACCATATGCGGAATAGGCATACCATCAAGTTTAGGAATGCCATCTTTGCCGTAATTCTCTTGATAGCCAATACCAGCCTGTAAATTGCCATGCTTCATAAAGTGCATGACACCGAGTGAGGTATTGTCATATTCCCCAATTTTGGCTGATCCTACATCATCATGTCGGAACAAGCGTAGTTTGGTGGTTTGTTGCGAAGTCCAATTGTAGTCTAGCGCAAAATAGCTCTGGTTGATGATGTATTGCAAATAACCATCATAAAACTTCCATGAGTATTTGCTGGTTTTACCATCCCAGCGTAAAAAATATAAGCCATCAGACTCTTGTTTGGAAATGGCTAACTTGCGGTAATCCTCTTCATTTCGAGGGGAGTAACGATTAATTAAACCAATATCAAAATTCTGATTTTGATATTTATATTTAAGCTCTGCACCTTGGTAATTTACTCTTAATTGATGAGTGTCCACTTGCGGGGTGAGAGGGTCATCTGGCGTAAGCTCACCAAAATTAAATCGCGTATTTTGATATTCAATTCCAGCACCTAGACCATACTTGGTATAGTCCTGGGCTTGTGATTTGTTTACAGGATCAAAAGGTAGCACCAAATCACTGGTGTGCTGATCTGAGCTAAGGCGATAGGCATATTGTAAGCTTGGCATGAGATGAAGCTGTACTTGATCAATTTTCATAGCCCAGTCACCGCGATAAATGAAACCTTGGCTCAGACTGCTAGAGTCTTTGCTATCGCTGTCTTTGTAGTCTCGGTCAAAACTAAACGTTTTTAAAACCAGATCATTTTTAAAGGTGTAAGATTCGGCACTGTGTGCTGAACAACAGGCAATAGAGATCCCTGAGAATAAGATCCCATTCATAAAAATATGTTTCATTTTAATTCCATTTAAAAACGTTTAACTGTCCTAAAACCAACATGACTGGTGGCTAAGTCGAGTTCTTGTGGGTGCCTTGCGGCAGCACGGTAACGTGCACAATAGTTTGATGCACATAGGTAAGATCCACCTTTAATGGTGTATTTCAAGACATCACTATGGTTGACCCGATATTGCTCAGGATCTCCCATATGATGGTCTCGTGGTCCAGTGTATGGGGTTTGCGTCCACTCCCAGACATTGCCAATCAGGTCGTATAATCCAAATGGATTTTTGTCAAAACAACCCACAGGGGAAACCTCAGCAAAACCATCATCCTGATTGTTTTGATAAGGGAATTCACCTTGCCAATAGTTAGCAGTGATATGACCATGGTGGGTGGGCCCTAGGTCGGAGTTTTGCTGAAATCCTTTGGCTGCATATTCCCACTCAAGTTCTGTCGGTAAATCATGCCCTAACCAGTTGGCATAAGCATAGGCATCGTTCCAAGTGACCATTCTGACAGGTTCATTGGGTTGAGGTTGCTTGCTGCTTTTAGGTCCCCAAGGATGCTTCCAGTTTGCCTCTGGTTCAAACTTCCACCAATCCAGTTCAGCCACTGGCTGCGTGGGTTGAACAAACATCGCGGCACCATGCTGCTTTTCTGCATCGGTGATATAGCCAGTCTGTTTTACAAACTCAGCGAATTGAGCATTGGTGACTTCAGTGGTATCAATTAAAAATGAAGGAACCTGATTGCTGGTTTGGTTGAGTGGTCGTTCATCATCGTATCCGTGAGTGGTGCCAAGTTGTATGCTTCCAGCGGGGAGCTTCACCATTCCAGCATCTTTTTGATTAGGCCAACCTTGCGGCAAGCCTGAATACGCTGCGCACTTGGTGCGGTCGCCTAAATCCGCAATAGATGCTGGTTGGGTGGTTTGGGAGCTGTCTTGGCAAGCACTGAGTAGGATGAATGATGAAGACAAAATAATACGCTTCATCATTATTTATTCCTTACTTCTTGTTGTATTGCTCAAAATCAACGACGCCATTTTTATCTGCATAGGACAGATATTTGTCATTTAAAATTTTGACAACTTCTGGGTGTTGTAGAGCGACATTGTGCTGTTCATTGAAATCTTGTTTAAGATGATACAACTCCCAACCATGACCATTAAATTTTGAAGGAGAGTTTTCAACCAGCTTCCATTCATCATTTTTTGCATAGCGACTACCATGTAGTTCTTTGAACTCATAGTAGTTTACAGGGCGAATGCGAGCAGCATTATTCTTAAAGGCAGGAATTAAGCTGTAGCCCGAAGGTTGAATTTTTTTACTGTCCACAGTGTATAACTGGTTGTGTTGAATACCTGCTAATTCCATGAGTGTCGGGAAAATATCGCGAACCGTACCAAAATTGTTGTTGATACCATAGTCTTTGGAAAGATGGCTTGGGTACTTTACGAGGAAGGGTACGCGCACACCACCTTCTGCTGCAGCCGACTTCCAGTAGGTAAAAGGGGTGCTGCTGACTTCCGCCCAGCGTGGTCCCATGTAAACATAAGACGTTGCATTGCCAATATTCTGAAGGCTATTGTCAGCTTCTCCCATAGGGAAATTATGATCACCGCCTTCAGCACCATTATCAGACATAAATACAATCACGGTGTTGTCATATTGATGGTGCTTTTTTAAGTAGTGAATGACATCGCCAACACGATCATCAAGCTGGGTGACCATGCCTGCATAAACTTCCATTTTACGCGCTTCATATTTACGTTCAGCAGATGTGAGTTGATCCCAACCTTTTGTCGATAAAGCTTGATTACCACGTTCTTCAGGAAATACGGCATTGACAGGAATAAGTCCAAGTTTCTTTTGGCGTTCAAATCTGGCTTTTCGAATCGCATCATAACCTTGGTCATATTTTCCTTTATACATATCTCGATAAGGTGCTGGAGCTTGAATTGGCCAATGCGGTGCGGTGTAAGCTAAATAGGCAAAAAATGGCTTGTTTTGTGTATTTTTATCCAGATATTCAACCGCTTTTTGGGTAAAGAAATCTGTGGAGTAGTAGTGATCTGGCAAAGATACTTTCTGACCATTTTCAGTATATTGGGTGTTGCGTGGGTAATTCTTAGGTTGCTCTTTGAAGTGTAGATCGAAGCCATCTAATAAAGCGTAAGATTGATCGAAACCACGTGCTTTAGGGTTTTGGTTGGCTTCAAAACCCAAATGCCATTTGCCCACCATAAAGGTATAGTAATCTTTTTGCTTGAGCATTTCTGCAAGCGTATAGGCATTTTGGGTTAGGTGCCCAGAATAACCATCAATTTTTAATAATGCACGAAGACTGTCCGCACCGACCAATTTTTCTTGGCGTTTAGAGGTCTCATACATTGCACCTAAGCCAACTAAATGGTTGTCAGCTCCTGTCATGAGTTGTGCACGTGTGGGTGAACACATGGAAGATGCATGGAAGTTAAACAGCATTTTCCCTTGAGTGAGTAGGCTGTCGATGTGCGGGGTCTTAATTTCACTCCCATAGGCACTAATATCAGAAAAACCTAAATCATCAGCCAGAATAATCATGATGTTTGGCGGAGCTTTGATTTGGTTCGCTGCGTAGCTAGGCACAATGATGGTACTTGAGAGGATTAAGCCAAAAGATAATTGGCTTAGTTTTTTAAGTGTCATAAGACAGTCCTTTGAAGTTCTTTTTTAGTGCATCATGCAACTAAATTTTTTTTCGTAGAGCACTTTACTTGGCTGTAAATTGTGCTATTGGAAAGCATAAGCTATTTTATTAATTGGATCCATATTGATTTAAAAAAATTAACCATAATTAAAAATATGAATTATTTTAATAGCTTAATTTACATTGTTTATTTTTTTGAATAAATTTATATCAATTATCTTGTGTTTTTGGATCCCATTTTGCAAAATACCAATAAGCAGGATGCTTCATAAAAATGATCTGTACATCAGATCACTTTAATTCTTAATTATCCCTTCAAGGCAATTATGGATATGGATATGCATAATCACCCAATGTTGTGTTCCCACATGGTCGTGTGTATTTCCGTTCCTAATTGGGAGATACACAATGCAAAGAAACGTTTTAGACGAAATCAACCACAATAAAATGAGCCGTTATCAATGGTTCGTGATTCTGATTTGTATATTTCTGAATGTCATTGATGGTTTTGATGTCATGGTGATGGCGTTTACAGCACCTTCAGTATCCGCAGAATGGACTTTGTCTGGCGCAGAAATTGGGATATTACTCAGCGCAGGCCTATTTGGCATGGCCGCAGGTTCTATTTTCTTGGCACCTCTAGCAGACAAAATAGGTCGTCGCTTCTTAATTTTAATTTGTTTAATTGTTTCAGGATTAAGTATGTCAGCATGTGGATTGGTTCAAAACCACATGATGTTGGCTATTTTACGCTTTATTACAGGTGTTGGCGTTGGTGGGATTCTAGCGAGTAGTAACGTACTGGCAAGTGAATATGCAAACGTGCGTTGGAGAAGTTTGGCAGTCAGTTTGATGTCTACAGGTTACGGTATTGGTGCAACTTTAGGTGGCGTATTAACATTCTTCTTAATTGAACATCTAGGTTGGCGTTCAGTTTTTTTAGCAGGCGGTATGACAACATTGATCATGTTTGCCTTTGCTTTGTGGTTATTACCTGAATCACTTGATTATTTGTTGGCAAAAAAACCTGCACGTGCGTTAGAAAATACCAATATGATTTTGCAACGTATGCAATTGCAACATTTACAGGAGCTACCAGAGTATAAGCAAGTTGAACAGCAAAAGGGCAGTGATATAGCGAAACTATTTCGTGGTCATCAGGGATTTCAAACCTTGTGTTTATGGTTTGCCTTTTTCTTGGTCATGTTTGGTTTTTACTTTGTGATGAGTTGGACGCCTAAAATTTTAATTGCAATGGGCATGTCACCAGACCAAGGTGTCAGCACAGGAATTTTAATCAGTATCGGTGGTATTTTTGGTGCAGCAATTATTGGGCTTTTAGCTTCACGGGTTAAAATTTTCTATGCGCTCAGCTTATTTTTAGGTCTAACAGCGCTCTGTATATTCTTATTTGTTGCCGTTTCATCGCAAGTCAGCATTGCACTATTGGTCGGTTTATTACTAGGCACACTCATTAACGGCTGTGTTGCGGGACTTTATTCCATCTCACCGACCATTTATGAAGCAGAAATTAGAAGTCGTGGTGTAGGTTATGCAATTGGGTTTGGGCGCATTGGAGCCATTTTATCTCCAACCATTGCAGGTCTATTTTTAGATCAAGGTATGACACCACAGCATCTTTATGCGTACTACGGCATTGTATTTATCTTGGCAATTTTCTTGATTTTAATCTTAGGTAAAGCTGTGTATCGACATCAAAAAACTCAAAATTATTCACTCAACACATCGACCTAAGTATCTGTTTAAAAATTAAAAGCTGAGATAAAAATGAAAAAGACATCTTTCTGGATGGGGATCTGCTTGTGCCCAATTTTTGTCAACATGGCACATGCGCAGTTCATTGCAGATAGTCAGGCCGAAATCACCTTGCGAAATTTCTATTTTGATCGGGATTATAAAAAAGATCCTTATCCTTACACTGCTGCTCGAGATTGGGCGCAGGGTCTTATATTTAAAGGACAATCGGGTTATACCGATGGAACCATAGGATTTGGTGTAGATGTCCTTGCAATGGCTGGTTTTAATTTATTGGGAAGTCATGCAGATGATTATGCACGAACAGGCTTATTGGCCGTCAATTCGGACAATTCAAGAGATGATTATTATGGAAAAATTGGCGTAACTGGCAAAGTACGATTGAGTAAAAATGAACTTTTTGTGGGAGATCTTGTTCCACAACTTCCGACAATTTTTTCTTCACCAGCAAGATTATTCCCGCAAACTTATCGTGGTGTAAGATTCGTTTCTACAGAAATTCCTAAGCTGCAATTGGAAGGGTTTTATGTCGATAAAGTCCGTCAAAGAGATTCTATTCACTACACTGACGTCGGTATTGATAATATCAACCATCGCTTTGATCGGGCTGCAACCACGAATCAGTTCTATACCCTTGGAGGAGTTTACCAACTCAGTGATGCTTATCGTATTCGTATGTATCATGCTGAATTACAGGACATTTATCAGCAACAATTTGTAGGTATTGTAGGTAAGTATCCTATTTCAGATCAGTACAATTTTTTAACCGATGTTCGCTTCTTTAACAGTAATGATACGGGAAGCGAGAAAATAGGCACTGTAGATAATCGTCACTTAGGCGGATTGTTTGGCTTAAATACACAGGGGCATACACTATCGATTGGCTATATGCAGTCTTTTGGTGATACAGGTCTGCCATTTTTATCGGGTGCGGAAAGTCCAGTTGTGCTTGATTTTATGAGTTCGGACTACTCCAATAAAGATGAAAAAGTGGTTTCTTTGCGTTATGACTATGATTTTAAAAATGTTCGTCTGGGTGAAACTTCACTTAATGGTCTGCGCTTTATGACGCGTTATGCCAAAGGGGATGACATTGATTTATTAACATATGGCGACCGACGTTCTGAAGAAGAATCCTTAGAGTTTGAGCTCGGTTATCGCATACCTGAAGGGAGTTTAAAAGGCTTGGGACTTAGAACGCGTTTTTCTCATTATCGAAATGATATGCCAACCAATATGACCTTCCATTCCACAAATGAAACGCGTATTAATCTGGATTATAGCTTTAAATTTTAATACGATTTTCTTCTAGTCTTTTTAGAAGATAGCTTATTTATATTGAATATGAATAAGCTATCACACATCGATTTGACTCATACAACTAACTAATATAAATCAAAAGCTTAGTCAAAAATCAATTTACCAAGAACAAAACTTCATTCAGTTTTTGACATCGTCCTATAAAAGCCCAAGATACCCAAAACAGGACCCAATAAAAGAATCCAGGCAGAATCTAAACCTACCTGATCAAAAGCATAGGTCGTAGATGCAATCGATACGATGGTTATCGCAAAGCCAATAGAATTCTGAATAGAGAGTGCTGCACCCAGTTTTTCTGGTGGGCATGCAACGGAAGCCAATGCAGAAAATTGTGGTGAATCTGCAATTACAGATGCACTCCATACAATTAGAACGATCAGCAAGGACCACGCAGGTAAATAACGCCAAGCAAATGCAAAAATCAGGCAAGATAGGCCAGAGAGAAATAAAGCACCCATTGCAACGCGATCACTACCATATGTCTTTGACCAATATCCACCTAAAAGACAGCCAACAGCACCACATGCCATAATTAAAAATGTAGCCAATGGCACATTCGATAAGCCGAGGGGTTTTAAAATGCCAGAATGAGCAATAAAAAGAGGCAAAATGGTCCAAAAAGCATATAACTCCCACATGTGACCAAAATATCCGAGAGCGGAGGCTTTAAATTTTTTGATTTTAAAGACTTGGAATGCATTTTCAGTCGATATTCTTTTTTTAACGACCTGCGCAGATTGGTCATCACCCAATTTAAAAATAAGCAATGCGGCAACTAAAGCCAAAATAGATGAAAAAGTAATGACATAATGCCAATTTAAATTGGCCGATAAGCCATTCAGAGCATGCGGCAATGCTGTACCTAATGTAAGCATGGCAACCAAAAGTGCTAAAACAGCTCCCGCTCGATGAGGTGCCCATTGCACCACCAACTTCATCCCAATGGGGTAAATGCCAGCCAAACACAGACCCACGCAAAAGCGATAGATCATGCCATCGATTAAACCCTGCGCTAGCCATGCAAAACATAAATTAAAAAATGCACCCAACAGTGCTGCACCAGTAAAAATAACACTTGCTTTAAAACGATCTGCAAAACCCGTAAAGGCAATCAAAAAGGTTCCAAGGATAAAACCTGCTTGTACAGCATTGGTCAACCAACCAATATCCGCAACAGTAATGTGCCATTCTTGAATTAAATTGGCTGCTGCACTATTTGCACTAAACCATAATGATGTGCCAAAAAGCTGGGCAAAAGTGATAATCAGAATCGCATGTGAAGAAAAGAGATGATGGGTTTTACCGTGCGTCTTCAAATCCATACTCGCTATCCTTAGCTTGAGTGCATCAATAAAGTTTTTTAGAGCAATACTATTTATTCTTATGTAAATAAAAATTTCAATGCCTTATTCATTTTATAGCTATTTTATTATTTTAAAATTTAGTTTTCTTCATAAAGCATATCAGTGCAATCAACCAATCTAAAGACTCACACAGCAAAATTTAAGCATTTGAAATATATAAGATTAAGTCAAAAATACTAGAAGTTGGAAGAAGCTGCACTGTAGTGCAGTACAGTTTCTTCTGAATAATTTAACCTGCACAACCACAATCGATACTCGTTCCAGCATGTGCATTATCACCCATTGTTTGGTAGCCATCTCGTTTCCACCAATCTAGGCCGCCAATTAATTCTTTAACCTGAAAGCCTAGAGTCGACATTTTGAGCGCCGTTTTGGTCGAGGCATTACAGCCTATACCATCACAATAAGTGACATACAACACAGTTTGATCCAAATGAGCTAATGTCTCCTGCGTAATACTTCGATGCGGGATATTAATTGCATTTGGAATGTGCTCATGTTGATAGGCTATAGCACTGCGGCCATCAACGACAATAATCTTGTGTCCTTGATTTAAGGCTTCAAACAAATCCCATGAGTCCATTTCATAATTTAACTTGGCTTGATAAAACTCTAATTGTGATACTGTCATACTTATATTTCCTTGTAACTCATAAGATTATTTCGCTTACATCCTAACATTACTTTTCATTTTCTAAAGTATTTTAAATACCGTATTCTTCATTCACCCCAAAAGGTTGTTTTAATGGTAAGAAAACTTCAATTAAGAGCACTATTTGATTGTTTAAAATACTTAATAAACAACTGATCAAAGTAGAGAAATTTTAGTTTATAAAAAACAAATAAAACCTAAATTTTATCTATATTTAGTGTTTTTCTGCATTTTGATCACTAGAATATCCAAATTAAGTTTTATTAAGATTAGGTTTTAAAAGTCGAGAGCAAGATACTTGTTTCACTATTATAAATACCAGAAATGCATCGAATTCTTTCTAAGACTTTATCAAAGCTCTCTAGCGAATCTGCTTGAATTTCAACCAAAATATCCCATTTCCCATTGGTTTTATGCAAGCGCTCAACGGCTGAATCTAAACGTAATTCACTAATGACCGATCTGGCTTTAGTACCTTCCACCATGATACTCATCCAAGCACGAATAATATTTTTATCTACATCTGGGCGGTATCGAACAGTATATCCTGTAATGATGCCAGAGGACTCCATATAGTCAATTCTACTCTTGATAGTTGGACGAGATACCCCAGTTTTTTCTGCCAAATCTGTAACAGACATTCGAGCATTTTCTTTTAGCAAACCGAGAATGATTTGATCTATTTCGCTCATTTTGCTTCCTGCAATTGTCAATTTGGAAAAAAATAATTCATTTTAGAAAAAACTACAAATTTTTTAAGTCATTTTGATCCTTAATAATAGAAAAATGCGCTAAGCCTGCTGATGATTCGGTTTTATATCAAACTTAAATTCAGTTAGAGATCTAAAGTCTCGCTAAAGGGTTTTAAGCGCAGATGGAAGCTTAGGTCGTTAAGGGAAAATAGATGACTAACACAGAAAATCATACTGGCAACGCGATTGTAGGTTCTTCTCCTCAATCCAAAATTTCACGCGGTCTCAAGCCATCTTCATCATTTTCTTTTTCCCATAACGGCTATTGCTACACGGAATTAGGGCACATCACACAGCCACATGAATGAATATCCAGACCCATTTCTAAGCCACTTAAGATAAAGCGAATTTAAAACCTATTGGAGAGAATAGCAAAATGAATAACTTAGCAGTAACACGTCAAAACTTTAATGATTGGATGGTTCCAGTTTTTGCCCCAGCAAATTTTATCTTAGTTCGTGGTCAAGGCTCTCATGTTTGGGATCAAAATGACAAGCAATATATTGATTTTGCGGGTGGTATTGCAGTAAATGCATTAGGTCATGCACATCCAGTTGCAGTTCAGGCCTTAACGGAACAGGCGACTCAACTTTGGCACATTGGCAATGGTTATACCAATGAACCTGTTCTTCGTTTAGCAAAGCAGCTCGTTGAGAACACGTTTGCAGACAAAGTTTTTTTCTGTAATTCAGGCGCAGAAGCAAATGAAGCTGCTTTAAAACTTGCACGAAAAGTTGGTTTGCTCAGTGGTCACGCAAATAAAAATCAAATTGTTGCGTTTAAGAATGCATTTCACGGCCGTACTTTATTCACTGTGACTGCTGGTGGTCAGCCAAAGTATTCTCAAGATTTCGCACCGCTACCAGAAGGTATTCAACATACTGCATTTAATGATTTAGAGCAGGCAAAAGCCGTGATCAATGAAAATACTTGTGCCGTTATTGTTGAGCCTATTCAAGGTGAAGGCGGCGTACTTCCTGCTGATCTTGAGTTTTTAAAAGGCTTGCGTCAACTCTGTGATGAACATGGCACTGTCCTGATTTTTGATGAAGTCCAAACAGGTGTTGGGCGTACTGGCTCACTCTATGCTTATATGAATACAGGTGTTACTCCTGACATTCTAACCACTGCTAAAGCTTTAGGGGGGGGCTTCCCAATCGGCGCGATGATTACCACAAATCAATACGCCAATATGTATGCAGTGGGTGATCATGGCACAACTTATGGCGGCAACCCATTGGCTTGTGCAGTGGCAAATGCGGTATTCGAATTTATCAATACACCAGAAGTTTTAGAGGGTGTTCAACAACGATTTGATTATTTTGTCACTGGTCTAAATAAGATTAATGCCAAATTTAATGTATTTGAGCAAATCCGTGGTCAAGGCTTACTGATCGGCTGTGTGCTTAAAGCTGAGCATGCAGGTCAAGCCAAAAATATTGTCAATTCAGCAGGTGAGCAAGGCTTACTGGCACTGGTTGCAGGTCCAAATGTTGTTCGTTTTACGCCTTCACTGATTATTCCATTTGAAGATATCGATGAAGGCTTAAGCCGTTTTGAGCAAGCTCTTGAAAAATTTTCACACGAATTGAAGGAGTGTGCATAAATGATGATTATTCGTTATATCCGAGAAGATGATATCAATGACATCTACCAACTTGCTGAAAAAGCAGGTTACGGGCTTACTTCATTACAGCCTAACTTGGAAATTTTGGCAGCAAAACTGAAACGCGCTTGTGACACTGTGCGCGGTAAACTAAGCAAAGCAGATCAAGGCTATTTCTTTGTTTTAGAAGATACCAGCATTAACAAGGTGGTTGGACTCTGTGGAATTGAAGTTGCTTTGGGCTTAAGTGAGCCATGGTACAACTTCCATGTGGGCACTCAAGTACATTCTTCAAAAACACTCAATGTGTATAAGGCACATCAAACTTTGTTTTTGAGCAATGACCATACTACGTGCAGTGAATTATGTACGTTGTTCCTCGATCCAGATTATCGTAAAGAAATGAATGGAAAATTTCTTTCAAAAATCCGCTTCCTGTTTATCGCAGCATTCAGAAATATTTTTGAAAAACGCATTGTTGCTGAAATGCGCGGCTATTCGGATGAAGTCGGGAATTCTCCGTTCTGGGATGCAGTCGGACATAAGTTCTTCGATATGGAATTTAGAAAGGCAGATTATCTTAGCGGTACAGGGCAGAAGTCTTTTATTGCAGAATTGATGCCACGTTATCCTTTATATGTCGATATGTTACCTGCTGCAGCCCAAGAGGTGATTGGTAAAGTTCATCCAAATACTTTGCCAGCATACAAATTACTGTTAGGTGAAGGTCTACGTTTCCAAGGTTATGTCGATATTTTTGATGGTGGTGCGACTTTAGAAGCCGATGTAGAGAACTTACGCTCAATTAAAGAAAGTACTGTTCTTCAAGTTGAAATTGTTGAAACAGCAACTTTGAAGGAAGCAGAACCCTACTTAATTTCAAACGACCATTACCAAGACTACCGTGGCATTTTGGTTCAGCATGATCCTGAACAAAAAACCATACAGCTAACACAAACGCAGGCTGAGCAACTCAAAGTAACTCAGGGTGATGTGGTTCGTGTGTTGTCCTTAAATCCGAAGGAACATAAAGCATGATTCAGGGCAAATAATTTATACAAGGGCAGTGGCTGAATGAGCTTAGTGCAGAATGAATTA
Organism: Acinetobacter tandoii; assembly: GCF_008867985.1. Lineage (NCBI taxonomy): Bacteria > Pseudomonadati > Pseudomonadota > Gammaproteobacteria > Moraxellales > Moraxellaceae > Acinetobacter > Acinetobacter tandoii. The sequence continues at coordinate 159,017 of NZ_VXLD01000005.1, read as the reverse complement.
AGATAGATCAGTCTGCAATAGTGCTTTCTATGGATTATTGTGCGTGGCCTATAGCTTCATTAGAAAGTGACTAAGTTATTTTAGCTGATAAGCTTTCACCTGATATTTTTTATCAATATCAGGTTTTTTAAATACTCATAAAATTCACAATTGAATTGATGGTTTTTTATTTTAAACCATCAATTTTTAAAATAAAGTGCACTAGACTAATGGATAATTGCAACCATTTACTCGTATATTTTTTAACTAAACGTACATTTTAAAGCAAACAAATGGTTTTAAATTAAACAAAAACAAAGAGCAATTAAACAAAAAAGTCTAAAGCGTGCTGTATGATCCAGCAGAAATTTTATTGGGTTTAAATACCGAACTAAACTAAATCAACCTCGTTACAGGATGAATATTTATTTTAAATTTTTGGGGTGATTATTGATTTTTAAATAAGCTTTATTTAAGTAATCCATTTAATTAGAAGCAATAAAGCTAGACTTAAGAAAGCAGAATAAATCGATTCTATTCTCTATTATTTAGATTAATTTTAAATAAATGAGTTTATTCATTATGTGGGTTAAGTCGTTATTAAAGGATTTGTAACGGTTGTTATAAATTGGAGTAAACATTACATGAGTAAGAACAAGGGAAAGCAATTTCTAGAAGGAGACCTTCTTGGCAGTCAACACATGACTGAACAAGATGAAGAAAAATTGCAACGCTCATTGACAAATCGTCATATCCAGATGATTGCGATTGGTGGTGCAATCGGTACAGGATTATTTATGGGTTCTGGTAAAACACTGAGTGTTTCAGGTACTTCAATTATTCTGACTTATTTAATTATTGGCTTTTTCTTTTTCTTTGTTATGCGTGCAATGGGAGAGCTATTGCTGGCCAATACAAATTTTAAAACCTTTGCCGATTTTGCGACCGCGTATTTAGGACCATGGGCAGGTTTTTTTCTAGGTTGGTCATATTGGTGTAACTGGATTATTACCGCAATTGCAGATGTTATTGTCATAGGTGGATATATGCAATTTTGGTATCCAGATATGCCTGTATGGATACCCGCTTTTGCTTCACTTGCCATTTTGACCATATTAAATTTTGTTGCGGTAAGGATGTTTGGTGAATTAGAGTTTTGGTTCTCTCTGATTAAAATTGTTGCGATTATTTTATTTATTGTTGCGGGGCTTTATTTAATTAGTACGCACTATGTTTCACCAAATGGTGTCACAGCATCTTTCTCACATTTACTAGAAAGTGGTTCGATGTTTCCATATGGCTTAACTGGTTTCTTGGCAGGCTTCCAAATTGCCATTTTTGCCTTTGTTGGTATTGAATTGGTCGGAACCACGGCTGCTGAAACCAAAGACCCGCACAAATCTCTACCTAAAGCGATTAACTCTATTCCGTTAAGAATTTTACTGTTTTATGTAGGTTCATTGGTTTGTATTATTGCCGTGACATCTTGGGCACAAGTTTCACCAGAAAAAAGCCCATACGTTGAAATGTTTACCCATGTCGGTTTACCTATTGCCGCGGGCCTAATTAACTTTGTTGTTGCAACATCGGCTCTTTCTTCTGCCAACAGTGGTATTTTTGCGACCAGTCGCATGTTATATGGTTTATCTTTAGAAAATGATGCGCCTAAAAGCTTTAGCAAATTGTCAAAACGTAAAGTTCCGATTCGTGGCTTAGTTTTCTCTATGCTATGCGTAACGCTTGGAACATCAATTCTATTTATTGTGCCAAATGTTATGACTGCATTTACGATTATTTCTGCATTGACTTCAATTTTATGTATTTTTACATTTATGTTGATTGTACTTTCTTATATTGCATATCGTAAAAAAGATCCCGAATTACATCTTAAATCAAACTATAAAATGCCAGGTGGTCTATTCATGGCATGGTTTACTATGCTGTTCTTGGTATTCACGATTGTCATTTTAGCATTTGATCATGATACTTTAATTGCACTTGTACTTTCTCCAATTTGGTTTGTGGGTCTCTTTATCGGTTATCGCTATAAAAAGAAAAAAATATTAAAGCTGAATCTATTGGATCAAAGTAAAGTCGATTACGTTTAAAACATTTCTTTAAAACGATAGGCTTAAACAGCTAGAACCTATGCTTCTAGCTGTTTTTTAAAATGGACAAATTCTGGTTTTTGATAAAGTACTGATTAGAATAAAGTCGTCCAAAAATAAGGATAAAATTCAATAAGATTTGTTTTATTTAAAACCATTCCAGCTCTTTTTTTTTTGAAAAAAAAGGCTTAGAGTATTTCTATAACAATAATCTTCTCACGGATACGGGGAGTCATAAAATGAACAATATTCAGAAAACAATTTGTATTTTATGTTTCATTGGCCCATTTTTTTCTATAGCACAAGCAGAAACCTTGTCTGAACATTCGGACTTGGTGAGTACTACGGCTAGCTCTGGAGAAAATGAAACTAATCCATTAGATCAGTATGCAACAGACCCCTCAACGTTCTCTAATGCTGCATTATCCATCGCATCGTTTTCCGCTTTAACTCAATATGAACGTGCCAGTAATAAAAAATATGAAAGTATACAAATGCCTCCAGAAATCAAAAACCTAGAAGAAACAAAAGCAAATGCGGCAAAATCTGTCTTTCATCGATACAACTATCTGCTTACTAGTCGCTCAGCAGATTATAGCTCGAAGACCAATTATTGGTGGAATGCCAGTAATTATAGTTGTATTGCTACAGTTACATACAATGGACGAATTAATGCTGTGAATAGGGTAAATTCTTCAGATTGTCAGTGATATTCATAAGGATAAATTCTAAGTCAGAGTGAGATTTTCAGTCTTAATAGAGCAGGGTGAATAAGATTCAAGTTATTTTGCTGAGTGGCGATTGGCAAAATATTACAAACTTAAAAAATAATATAGTTTATAGATACCAAAAATATTGAGGAAATAACAAAAAATCATCACAAAAAAGTTTTTAAAAAAGAAAAAGCTGAATGATTGAAGTTTTAAAATTAGAAAATAAAAGGCAGATTCATCTAATTTTGCTGAATCTGCCTTTAATGTTTTAGATCAATAACGTTAATTTAACGCTTAGTAGTTCCAGAACATGTTTTGAATTTCTTTTGCATCATTGGTCTTAGTTAACGCTAAAGCCATTAAAAGACGTGCTTTTTGTGGATTCAAATCATGTGCTGCAATCCAACCATATTTATCATCAGGTTGTTCGGCATTACGAAGAACAAATCCTTGCGCAACACGTGATGAACGTACAATTTGAATACCTTGTTCATCATGTAATTTTCTTACTTCAGGAACTAGATAATTCGCCATTGAACCGTTACCTGTACCTGCATGAATAATCGCTTTCACGCCAGCTTTAGCAAAAGCTTGGTATGCATCAGGCAACATATTGTCCGAACCATACACAATTTGTACGCTTGGTAATGCATCACCCTGAATTTTTTCAATATTAAATTCAGAATTATTGGTATGTTTTTTTACAGAACTTCTGAACCAGTAAGGTTTACCTTCAACCAAAGTTCCTAAAGCTCCCCATTGACTTACAAAGGCATTGGTATGAATGTTGATTCCTTTTGTAACATCACGTGCTGCAAAAATCGAATCATTCATTAGTACCATTACGCCTTTGTTTTTTGCTTCATTAGATGAAGCAAGCGCAACAGCACTATACAGATTTAAAGGACCATCTGCCGATAAAGCAGTAGATGGGCGCATAGAACCTACCAATACGATTGGCTTGTCTGTATGAACAACTAAATTAAGAAAGAATGCCGTTTCTTCCATGGTGTCTGTACCATGAGTAATCACTACGCCATTCACTGAAGGTTTCTTGACTAGATCATTTACTTGACGGGCTAAAGACAACAATTCCTTGTCTGTAATACTTTCAGATGCAACTTGAAGTGCCTGAATACCCGTAACATTCGCCAAATCGTTTACTTGAGGGACTGCTTTAATTAGCGCATCAACAGGTACTTTTGCAGCACTATATGTTGCACTATTCGTTGAACTTGCACCCGCGCCAGCAATAGTACCGCCCGTAGCAACAACAACAACATTGTTTTTTGCATAAAGCGACATAGATGATGCAAGGAGAGTAAGTGCCAAGCCGCATGATTGGAGAGTTTTACTTATCATTAACCAAATCCTAGTTCTGTCAATTCCACTGTAATGTTTGATTTCAACAAACATATTCCATATTTAAGTTTCTTTAATTCAAACAGTCATTGGCATTTTATATAAATACTTAACAATCACTATGCATTTTTTGCATAGATAAATACTTTTTTGCATTGTTAATTTGTATTGATATTGTTTAGATTCAGCCAAACACCCCTAAGTCAAATGGATATTTGACGTAGTAGGAAGGAAATCAGAACATCTTATAAAACAATAAGATGTTTCTATAGATTCTAGGGTATTAAAAGGAAATTTTATATGAATCAGAAGAAACTATTAAAGTTTATTCTAGTTGCTATGGTCTCTGGAATATTAATTGGTTGGCTTTTTCATAGTAATTTGAGCCCTACTCAGGCTGAAAACATTGCTTCATATTTTAAGATTCTTACAGATGTATTCTTAAGATTAATTAAAATGATTATCGCTCCATTGGTATTTGCCACGATTGTCTCTGGCCTCATCTCAATGGGTAAATCATCATCTCTAGGTTCAATCACACTTAAAGCAATGAGTTGGTTCATTGGCGCTTCACTTATCTCTCTACTTTTAGGCATGGGCTTAGCCAATTTATTTCAACCTGGCGTGGGTATGAATCTCCTAATTCCAACGGCACCAGTTGATGTAGGCGTAAGTGCAACAAATCTAAGCTTACAAACATTCATTACACATATTTTCCCGAAAAGTTTTGCTGAAGCCATGGCGAATAACGAAATTCTACAAATTTTGGTGTTCTCTATTTTCTTCGGTTCAGCACTTGCGTATGTACATCATCAGCAAGATGAAGGTACAGTGATTGCAAAAATTATTGATGAATTATGCCGTGTCATGTTCCGTATTACAGACTATGTCATGACGTTTTCACCAATCGCTGTATTCGCGGCAATTGCATCCGCAATTACCTTAAAAGGTCCAAAAATTATTCTCGACTATAGTGTTTTTATTGGCGAGTTTTATGCAAGTTTACTCATTCTTTGGGCAATCATCATTACTGTAGGCTACATTTTTCTCAAAAAGGACGTTTTTCGTTTACTCAAAACAGTTCGAGAACCAGCCGTTTTAGGTTTTGCCACTGCAAGTAGTGAATCGGCTTATCCAAAGCTTATGATTGCCTTAGAAAAATTTGGTGTACCTAAACGTATTACCAGTTTTGTACTACCATTAGGTTATTCATTTAATTTAGATGGATCAATGATTTATATGTCTTTTGCAGTGTTATTCATTGCACAAGCTTATAACATTGAATTAAGCCTATCCCAGCAAATTTTAATGCTTTTAACCTTGATGATCACCAGTAAAGGGATTGCAGGTGTATCTCGTGCATCATTAGTGGTTATTGCTGCGACATTAGCGATGTTTAAACTACCAGAAGCAGGTATTTTACTGATTCTTGCAGTTGATCATTTCCTAGATATGGGGCGTACCGCAACCAATATTATTGGTAACAGTGTTGCGACGGCTGTAATTGCAAAAACTGAAGGCAATAAAGTTGAAGAGCACGAGAGCATTTTGGCGCAACCGCTCATTCCAAATGATCAAAATGCATCCTAAGCAATCAAAATGATTTTATTAATGATTGTATTGTTGAAAAAACATCGCCTAGGCGATGTTTTTCTTTTTATTATCATAGATTTCTAATAAGGTTAAAAGGTGAGTGCTAAACGTTTTCACTTTTTTTTATTATAGAAAAAGATAAGTAGCACAAGAATGATCGCCATGATGAATGTAATAATAATTGTTTCCATAGCTGGACCTATTTGTCATAGATTTACTCTAATTTTAACATAGACTTAAAAACTAAGACTGCTTTTTCTTTGAGATTGAAGTTCTAAGTTAAACCACTCTTTATTTTCATTGCACACTCAATATCGTCACCAGATTGCTGGCTGTATAGGGTTCATTCCAATAAACAATGAGGGCATTAGATAGATTTTTTATTCAATAAATCTTGTAGGGAAATGAATATTTTTCCTTTACATGCTTCGTTGGGACAAATTATCCCTGAACTGTATGAATTATTTGGCATATTTCATCCTTAAGAAACTTAATATCAAATATAATATAAATTGTTGATTTAGAAAAAGATGAGTTTTTTTTTTGATTGACCACATAACGCCGAATCTTCTATTCCATAATATTCAGTTCTTCTGTGTAATGGATGATGATCTTCTCAAATTTGTATCAATCTAAGTGAAATGTATAGAACAAATTTATGTTATTTAAGCTTTTTCTGCGTAACTACAAAGTATAAATAGCTTAATTCCATCTGTGCACTCACTGTTAAGACGGCCGAGGTTTCTCTGTATCGAATTTAATCATCATCTATTCAAGAGCATGCAGTTCTAGTAAAGGACTTAAACAAGATTCACATTCAAAATAGGCTTCTTTTATGTACGTAAAGTTGTTAAATTGATATAGTGGTTTTTATCACTAAATGTAACAAAAATGATAAACACATCAATAAAATTAAGAGTGAATCACTACACGTGTTGAAGAAAAAACTCAGGATGTTATTCAAAATAACTTCTTAAAATTGATTCCGTGACTTAGGATATTCCTTATGTCAAATTTTATCATTATTGCTAAGCAATCAGGCAGAGACGTGTATTATGGCACTCGCGAATGTAAGCAAACCATACTGGGTTCGCTTCCAGAGTGGTTGGCTAGCTTAAATGATGGTAATTGTCACTATACGGAAAAAAGGGCAAAGGAATTGGTGCTACTTTTGAAATCTCATTATCGAGACTCTGATCAAATCACGGATATTTCTGTTCGGGAAATATAACGCATTCTATAAATCATTTTCTCAAAGGCAACAACAAGCTAAAGCTATTATTTTTAATGATATATACGTGCTGTCTGTTATATTGATTTCGACGCGAACTGTACCTATTGTTAAATTTTATGGGCAGTAAAATAATAACTAAGTTAGGACAGCAAGGTATTCACTATGAATTTTTTACTTAAAAAAAATAAAGCTTGGTTTGTATTCTTTATCATTACCTTATATTCGTTTCTCGGGTTCTTTATCGGTTTTATTATTTGGGAATATTTTTTAACCTGAGATGTCCTTGTATTTGAAGATCAAGTTTAATACTCGGTAGCTGAATAGGTTTCAAATCTAAAGTGCACCTAGGTAAAAAGTCGCAAAACCTGATTATTTTGATCAAGACTGAACTATCGCTCTGAAATCTGAGCAATCAAAAGGTCTATCTTATTGATCATTTCATCGTTCATTTCGAAAGAACAGTTGATACGGATGTGGTTCTGCTTTTTATTTTTCCGATAAAAAAGGATACTTGGGGCGACACCAATATCATTCAGAATCATTTGTTCATAAATGCGACTGCTATCAATATGTTGTGGTAGGGTAATCCAAAGAAAATAACCTGAAGGATAATAACTGACCTGACAATCTTCGGGTAATTTCTTTATTAAATATTGATAATATTGATTTTTTAATCGCTTAAGCGTATTTCTCAAATTCTTTAAATGTTTTTCATAATGGCGATGTGTTAGATAATCTGCCAGTGCATTTTGAATAAAAGAGTTTACCGAGATGGTGCTCATAAGTTGCACATGCTGTATATGTTCAGAGAATTTTCCCGCATAGACCCAACCTACACGAAAGCCAGCACCTAATGTTTTAGAAAAAGAAGAACAATGCAGCACTAAATTTTGTTGATCATAATATTTCATAGAAAGTGGTTTTTTTTGATCATAATAAAGCTCCTCGTAAACATCATCTTCGATTAAATAAATTTCATGTTCATGTAAGAGCTTTGCCAATTCAAATTTGATGTCTTCATTCACCGTAAATCCAATTGGATTGTGGCTATTCAGCATAAGCAAACAAACTTTAATAGGGTAGCTTGTAATGGCCTTTTTGAAAGCTTCTAAATCTAGGCCATGTTCGGGATGCTCTGGAATGGTAATAACTTTTAAACCCAAATTTTCAGCAGCTTGCCATGCACCATAGAAAATAGTTTCTTGTAGAAGAATATAATCGCCTGCTTGAGTCATGGCTTTGAGGGAAAGATTTAAAGCATCTAAGCCACCAGAAGTAATGACAATGTCTGAAGGATCTGTAGGAATACCTTGCATACAATAGCGTTGAGCTATCTGTTTTCTTAATTCATAATTACCAGGTGGTAAACTCGGCGTTTGCTCATAGCTAATACGGTGTTTTGCCTGTTGTGCTAAGGTTTGCATCAGCTTAGGAGAATAAAGCAACTGGCTATTTGGAAATGCACTTCCCAAAGGTACAATTTTTTCAGATTGAATTGATTTTAAATATCTAAAAACTAAAGAGTTGATTTCTATTTTTTCATTCAGTACAACCTTTTTGGCCAAAGCAGTCTGTAATGGATTGTCAGCAACGAAATAACCTAATTTTTCTTTTGAGTAGATGAGTCCTTGTGCTTCAAGTTCTTGATACGCGTTCATAACGGTAATCAGACTAAATCCTGATGTTTCCGCTTGTTGGCGTAATGAAGGAAGTTTTTCGTGTAGCTTCCAAGTTCCTGTTTCAATCAGATGTTTTAGACTTAGTGCAAGTTGTTCTGATTTATACATAAAGAATTATGCTCATCTAAGAAATGGATAACAGCCTTAATACAGCTATCCACAGTTTAAAGTAGGAGGTTGATTATTAATATGCAAAGCTTAACAAAAGTCTAAAGAATCCAGCAATTAAGCTAAGCGATAAGAAACCCAAAAACCATAATAGAATGAACCAAGCAGTCGGACTCAATCGATTTTGCAATTTTTGCATCGGATTTTGCATCGTCGTTATCTCCATTAATGATAGCCTTCATCACCTATACGTACTTTGTCACGAAATACCCAATAGGACAAAAAGGTGTAAATCAGAATAATTGGAATTAGAATGACGGTACCCACCAACGCAAATTTCATACTGGATTCAGGTGCCGCTGATTGCCAGATAGATACAGAAGGAGGAATAATATTCGGCCATAAACTAATGACAAAGCCGTAAATGTGAGGAAGACTAAACCGAGTGTAAAAACAAACGGTTGAATGTCTTTTCGTTGAGCACATGCTTTAAAAATCAATCCCGATAAAATCAAAACAAAAACAGGGACTGGACTGAAATAGAAAAGATTCGGCATTGTAACTATAAATACCATTCTGAGTTTCAATGCCTTGAATATAAGCTCTTAAAATGACACCTTGAAAGAAACTTGAGAACAAAAAACCACCACTAAAAGCCAAATCCCAAAGGTATTTAGTGCGATGTGCTTTAAAGCGAAACTCAAACACTACACCTCTAATAATCAAAGCTACGACCATCAGAATAATCGGCAGATACAGTGCAGATAATACGGTTGAATAAACTAAAGGGAAGGCAGCAAATAATCCTGCGCCACTTAAGACCATCCAAGTTTCATTAATATCCCATTATTCAAATTTCCCCATATGACCAAATCACAGATTGCACTGAACTTAACAAGCATAAGTTACTGTTTAAACGTAAAGATGAAACTTATATAGGAATATGTGAAAAATTTTCAAAACCAAATGCACAATTTCTCTGCGCGAATAGAAGTTATAGCTTGGAACAAGCATCCAGACTGATTGAAGATATGTTTTATGCAGAGTATATCTATGAAAAACTATCAGTTTATGCTGAATACATTCAAACGTGGTTACAGAAAAATGCCTCAAATCTCAAGATAATGACTTAATTTAAGCCATATGACAAAAATTTTAACTTAACAACATTAAGATGTGAAAAATTCCTTAAAAAAAGATTACAGCAAAACTTATGCTTCCACATGAATTTCAGCGATAAATCTTTCGTGCATTAATTATAGACCTTATAAATTAAAAAAAATCCTAATCCGACAATTTTGATTAAACTTCACACAACAAGCATAAAACTATTTTAGTTGCAATTACCAAAAGAAATACTTTGCGCACAAAGTATTTCTTTTGTAGAATTGTGCCCGAATTATATAAGTACAAATTATTGGAATTTTTAGAAATGAATATATCTCCAGATACTTTATTGAAAGTAAAGAAAAATTTTGGGACACCGACGTATATTTATGATGAAAGCCAGTTGAAAAGCAGCTTTCAAGAACTAAGAAATGCATTACCAGAATGTGTTGATATTTTTTATGCTCTCAAAGTTAATCCTAACTTATCGGTTGTTAAATTAATCAAGTCTTACGGTGGGAACACCGAAGTATGTTCTTTAACTGAACTAGAAATTGCAATAAAAGCGGGTGTGAACCCTCAAAATATAATTTTCTTGGGGCCAATGAAAAAAGAAGAAGAACATAGACGCGCTTTAGAATTAAATATTTTTGCTATTGTTGTTGAGTCTGAAGAAGAACTCGAAAAATTATCAGATTTAGCTACAAAAATGGGGGTTTTAGCACCAGTAGCAATACGTATTAATCCGAATTTCTCAGCATCTGGTTCCCCATGGAAAATGGGGGGCAGACCAACACATTTTGGTATTGAGGAAGAAACAGCTATAAAAAAAATGGGGAGTTACGCAAAACTTCCTAACATTCATCTAAAAGGGCTCCATGTTTATAATGGAACAAAAATTTTAGATGCACAGTCTATTTACGACAACTCAAAATATGTTTTGGAGTTATTTGAGGCTATTTCACGTTTGTATGGATTAGACCTGACAATGGTTGATGTTGGTGGTGGTCTGGGTATTAAGTATTATGAAAATGAAAAAGATCTAGACATCAAAGAATTAACAAGATTATTACATCCTTTATTCAATGACTTTCACAAGAAACATCCTAAAACTCGCATCATTATGGAGTCAGGACGTTTCATTGCTGGTAAAAGTGCGGCTCTGTTAGTGACTGTTGATAATATCAAGCAAAACCATGGCAAAAATTTCGCCGTAACCGATGGTGGAACAAACTGCCATTCAGCAGCTGTAGGTTCTGGTCAGGTTTTAAAACGAAATTTTGAGATTATTAAAGTTACTGATCAAAAATCAAATGAAATTGAAACCTACCATGTTTCTGGACCATTATGTAATCCTGACGACTTATTAGCAAAAGATATAAAACTTGAAAAATTAAAATCTGGCGATCTTCTTGCAGTCTTATCATCTGGTGCTTATGGGGCTACGGCTTCCCCAACATTATTTCACGGTCATGGCTATCCAGCAGAAGTTCTGTACTCAAATGGAAGTCTAAATTTAGTACGTTATAGAGATACAGTTGAAGATATTATTTCGATGCACACCGATATTTCATTAGAGCAACTGCTAGGACAAAACAAAGTCATTACTGAAGAAAAGCATAATGAAGTCATTACAGATGACACACAGCGTATCGTTGCCACTATTGTTAGTAAAATTCTAAAATTACCTCAAGACAAAACTATTCTTGCAAGCTCTCATCTTCGTGATGATTTGGGGATTGATTCACTTTCTTCTGTAGAAATATTGGTCGCTTTAGAAGATCAAATCGAACATTTCTTTGTTAATCCAGAAACGATAGAACCTAAGCATTTCAATACAATTGAAACACTTGCATCTTATATCGAAGCTGAAAAAAACCGCTTTAATCAAGTTGAGATGAAGGAGCAGTGTCATGCAAATGTGTAATGTTTTACTGCATCACACTTTACCTTATGTCGCACAACAATATGCCGAAAAGGTAGCAGTTGTAGAGAATGGAATCTCCCATTCTTACGGCAAGATTGATGAGTTGTCTTCGCGCTTAAGTGGCTATTTACAAGCTCAAGGTCTTCATCGTGGTGATAGAGTAGTACTTTGTTTAGGAAATAAAGTAGAAACTATTATTGCTTTTTGGGGCGTACTAAAAGCGGGCTATGTTGTATGTAATGTGGGCTTAGACACAACCGCCGATAAATTAAATTATATTATCGATAATTCTCAGGCTTCCATTTTGATCACCAATGATCAAAAGTTTCAAGATGTATCTGTAGCGTCTAAAAGTATTCTATTTAAAAGTGTTGTTGTTACCAATTCAGTAGTGAATCCTGATGTAGATTCATGGGAGCTAGCAACTTCTTACAATGAAGTAGAATATCTGAATAATAATATTCTCGACATTGATTTAGCAGCCATTGTTTATACGTCTGGCTCAACTGGAACACCCAAAGGTGTAATGCTGACACATAGAAACATGTGTGCAGCATTAGATTCATTGAATATTTATCTAGGTTATCAAGAATCAGATCATATTCTTTGTTCATTGCCATTATCGTTTGACTATGGTCTTTACCAAATGATTATGTCTATGAGTAAAGGTGCAACGTTATTTCTCGAACAGGAACTTACATGGCCGTTATTTTTAATTAAAAAAATAAAACAGCATAAGATAACGGTCATTCCATTTGTTCCTACGATGCTATCACTTCTCTATGAGTATTCACATCGATCAGGCGTTATCTTTCCTGATGTCCGAATAGTAACAAACACTGGTGCAGCACTGAAATCTCATCACATCCAGCAGATGAAATTACTCTTTCCGAACGCAGAAATATTCTCTATGTATGGGTTAACGGAGTGTAAGCGCTGCACATATCTCCCACCAGACCAAATAGACGAGAAACCTGATAGTGTTGGTATCGCAATTCCCAATACAGAAATGTGGTTAGTGGATTCTCATGGAAACAAAATTAATAAGCCAAACCAAATCGGCGAACTTGTGATACGTGGTGCAACTGTTATGGCAGGGTACTGGCGCGATACTAAAGCGACCCAAGAAAAACTCAAACCAGGACCTTTGCCTAATGAATATGTCTTACATACTGGCGATTTGGGCCTTATTGATGAAGATGGTTACTTGTACTTCCGTGGTCGCACAGATCACGTTATCAAATCTCGTGGTATGAAAGTTAGCCCTGTTGAAATTGAAAATTATTTCTATAGTTTGCCTAACATTGAATCGGCTGCTGTCGTTGGCATTGAAGATGAGAACTTAGGTGGCACCTTACATGCTTTTATTCAAATAGCTGATAATGAAAATATTAACGAGCTTGAGCTATTAGGAAAATGCAGAAATGATTTGGAACCTCATCAAGTTCCCAATACGATCAGATTCTTGAATTCGTTTCCCCGCACTCCAAACGGTAAATTTGATTTAATCCACTTAAAACAAATTATTGAGAGCGAATTAGCTGCCGAAACAACCTCAAGATCAAATGTCGCTGTTTAAAAGTTATTTAATTCGTCGAGACTTAATTTAAACAGAAAACGATATGAATATGATGAGCTTAACTTTTAAAGTTTTACCTGCTATAGAGCGTGAATTCACGCTGAATGTGAATGGCTTGGACTTAGCAGTGAAAACTTGGGGGGATGAAAAAAATCCCCCAATTCTAGCAATACATGGGTGGTTGGACAATTGTGCATCATTCTCACGAATAGCTCCCGACTTAGATCACTACTATGTTGTGGCTCCTGACCTAGCTGGACACGGCAAATCAGATCATAGAAAATCAAATCACGCATATTACTTATGGGATTATGCAATTGATTTATCTATCTTTGTCAGAAAAATGGGGTGGAACAGTTATTCTATTTTGGCTCATTCAATGGGTACGGGTGTTGCATCAATTTTAAATACCATTAGTAAAGGAATAAAACGCATAGTTTTCATTGATGGTATGGGAGCTCCTTTTACCGTCTCGGCTGAAGATGTCGTACGGCATTTGAAAACATCACTTCGACTCTCTGAAATGGCACATTTGACCAAACTCAACGGTTTTTCAGAAAAGAACCAACCTCTGTTTTCAAGTATGGAAGTTGCAGTGAAAACCCGCCAGAAAGTAGTTGGTGGATTTATCTCTTTAGACAGTGCCAGACGTCTTGCAGAACGTGATCTTCGAGCAGTCGAATCAGGCTATCGGTGGCGCCATGATCCTCGACTTACTATACCTGAACCAATTCAGTTAACTGATGAACAAGCTGGTCGCTTTCTAAACCAAATTGATTGTCCTTTGACTATTCTGCTTGGAACAAGCGGTTTATTTGTTGGTGATAAATTTCATTCAAAATCAAAATATTTAGGAAAAAATGCAAAAGTAAGCTGGTACGAAGGTGGTCATCACTTACATTTAGAAAACTTAAGTCACGAGATGATTTTGGATATCAAATCCTCTTTTGCAAATCATTGATAATAATTTTTATAGTTAGGCTCTTTATATGAATGACATTTGGATTGCTCCCTCAATTCTAGCAGCAAATTTCGCCCGTTTAGGTGAAGAAGTGAAGTCGGTATTAGATTCTGGTGCAGATATGATTCACCTTGATATTATGGACAATCACTATGTTCCCAACTTAACCATGGGGGCCCAAGTTTGTTCTGCACTTAGATCTGAAGGAATTCAAGCACCGATCGATGTGCATTTAATGGCTTCACCCGTGGATTCCTTGATCGTTGATTTTGCAAAAGCTGGTGCAAACTATATCTCTATTCACCCTGATGCCACTGTTCATTTAGATCGTTCAATTCAGCTCATTAAAGACTTAGGATGCAAAGCTGGTTTGGTGTTCAACCCAGCTACTTCGCTTGATTCATGCAAGTACCTTATGGATAAAATCGATTTAATGCTCCTTATGTCGGTAAATCCAGGATTTGGCGGACAAAAATTTATACCTGGTGTTCTTCCTAAAATTGCTGAGGCACGAAAGTTAATCGATTCAAGTGGTCGAAATATTCGTCTTGAAGTGGACGGTGGCGTGAATGCGAGCAATATCGCTGAAATTGCTAAATGGGGCGCAGATACATTCGTAGCTGGAACGGCGATTTTCAATACTTCTAATTATCAAGAAGCTATTTCAGAAATGAAAAATGCTGCGAATCATAATCGAATTAGCTAAATCCTTATCTATATAATTAGAGTCTCAAATGACAAACTTTGCACCGCTTAAAAATACTAATTTTATTAGAGCCTTACAAAAACAACCCGTAGATCGAACACCAATCTGGATGATGCGCCAAGCTGGGCGCTATCTTCCTGAATATCGAGCAATACGTAAAATGGCAGGAAATTTCATTAATTTAATGAAAACACCTGACTATGCAACTGAAGTAACTTTGCAGCCTATTCGACGTTATGATTTAGATGCAGCAATTGTATTTTCTGATATTTTGACTATTCCTGACGCAATGGGTTTAGGTTTATATTTTCAAGAAAATCATGGACCTAAATTCAAAAACCCTATACGTTCTGAACAAGCGATCAATAATTTAGAGATTCCTTCCCAAGAATCTTTATCTTACGTATATCAAACAGTCAGCCAATGCCGTCATGAGCTCAATGGTCAAGTTCCACTGATTGGTTTTTCTGGTAGTCCGTGGACATTGGCCTGTTACATGATTGAGGGACAGGGTTCAAAAGATTTTATAACGATAAAAAGTGTGCTTTATAGCAACCCTAAAATCTTACATCAATTACTAGAAAAAAATGCCAAAGCCGTTGTACAGCATCTTAAATGTCAGGTGGAGGCTGGCGCACAGGCCATCATGATTTTTGATACATGGGGAGGGTTACTAAGTCGAGCTGCTTATCAAGAATTTTCTCTCAGGTACATTACCTTTATTTTAGATAGTTTAAAAAACCAGTTAGGTGTGCGTTCAGTTCCTTCAATTGTCTTTACAAAAGGAGGTGGTCAATGGCTTGAAGAAATGGCAGGATGTGGAGCTAATGCTTTAGGACTCGACTGGATGACTGATCTGGATTTAGCACGTCAGCGAGTGAGTTCTAAAGTTGCCTTGCAGGGTAATCTCGACCCCGCAGTATTACTTGCCCATGATTCTGTAATTCAAAACGAAGTGAATAAAGTCATGACATCTTTTTATGGAAAACAAAAAGATGATACAGGTTTTGTGTTTAACTTAGGGCATGGAATTTCAAAGGAAACAAACCCAGATTCGGTGTCCGTGTTAATTGAGGCTGTTCATCGTTTTTAATTTTTTCAGGACATAACAGATGAGTTCGATGCTAGATACATTTAATTTTGACAAAATGCTCTGTTTTACACTGTATTCGACGACGAATGCTATGATGCGAAACTACACCAAACCATTATCTGAACTTGGAATAACATATCCTCAACTTTTGGTGTTGGCTGCTCTTTGGAATCAAAATCACTTGTCATCTAGCGAATTGAGTGAACAAACACTGTTTGATCTTGGTTCACTTACCCCAATCATAAAACGACTTGAAAAAGCGGGTTTTGTTGTTGTATCAGTGGACACGCTCGACCGTCGTCGAAAATATATTTCATTAACTGAATCTGGTCAGAATTTAAAAGATCCTGTTGCGAAAATCTTCCACGATACTAAATGCAAACTCAATCTGAATGAAAATGAAGTGGATTCGACTTTAAAGGTCTGTGCAAAAATTAAATATGAACTCAAACTTTAGATAAGAGAATGGTATAAAACCTATTGTTTATGGGGGTTAGGAGAATCATATCTCATGTTTTTCCTAGCGATTCAGAGGCATGTAGGTTTTGTATTATGTCGAAAAGACCTATTAAATTAATTTTTGTTTAACTCAAATCTAATATTGACAATATTACATAGATATCAATATAGTTAGCCGACTTACTATTTTGCGACTAACTAAATGCCTCTTGATAAAAAATACCAAGTGCTTCTAAGTGAAGCAAATAAACGTCAACTTCCTGATATTAAAAGTATTGAGCTGTGCTTTTTGACACTTTCTCTTGCTTCACATATAGATAAAGATTGTGCAGACCAACTTTCTGTCCATGGCTTATCAGAAGGACGGTTTATTTTGTTATTTTTACTTGATGCAGCAAATCAAGAAATAGCACCAAAGACTTTAGCTGAGCAAGCAGGTATCACCCGATCAACAGTTACAGGTCTACTTGATGGTTTAGAGCGTGAAGGGTTGGTAGAACGACATGCTGATACAGAAGACCGCCGTGCTCTCAAAGTTAGACTTACTTTGAAAGGGGAGTCTATGGCTAAAAATGTATTTGATCAGCATAGCCGTTGGATTGCAAAAATATTTGGGAATTTATCTACACAAGAGCACAAACAGTTAACCCAATTATTAACAAAGGTTTCCAATAATCTTCATCACAAGGAATAATTATGAATCAGTATTTGATCGAACTCTATACCCCTAATTCAGCTTGGAAAGCATTATCATTAGATGAGCGTACCCAATATTTAAATAATGTTGGAGCTGCGATGGGCAAATTATCAGACCTTGGTGTTAAAGCATTAACACTCACACAAATTGACTCTAATATCGATCAAACTAGCGAGCATCAATTTTTAGGAATTTGGCATTTCCCTAACGAAGAAATTCGTGATGTGTTACTTGCTGGTATTAAAGCGAGTGGTTGGTATGACTATTTCAACCATGTTAATGCTGCTGGCAAGGAAACTAGCTTTTCTGAACATATTACGGCACTGTCCAATATTTAACTTTAGAAAAAAATTAATGATCTAGTTTAATATCATAAATATACCTATATGCTTTCACAATAAAGCCACTCCAGATTATTAATTATGGAGTGGCTAAATCGGGGAGGACAATTCCTCTGTGTCCAATGAAATTCCTCACCCAAACTGCATTTAGTGGAGTCAAATTGGGTATCCGTTGAGAGCGAGGATTGATCTTATCAACTTTGACATAAGTTCACTTCACATGGACAAAGTCAGTTTTTGTTTAATTTAGTAAAATATAACCCAAAAGCGTTATTGCACCATTTGGTAAACTCATTGTAAGGTCATATCTCGACTTTATAGCAATAAAACTGACAGACTTTACAATGAACATTCATCATTTACGTAGTGCCACTTTTATCATTGAAACTGGGAATAATTTTATTCTTATTGACCCAATGTTAGGTAAAAAAGGTTCTCTCCCTGCATTTTCCTATGTGAAATTTAAGGCTGAGAAAAATCCGTTGGTTGAACTTCCCGACAATGCAGCGGAACTTTTAGGGAAAGTCACGCATTGTTTTATTACGCACAGCCAAACCTTTAATATCAGAGCATTCCAGCATACCGATCATTTAGATCGAACTGGAGAGAAGTTTTTAGCGGATAAACAAATTCCTGTATATACGTTTAGCCATGATGCACCTTACCTGAAAAATCTGGGTCTAAATGTTCAGGCTGGAATTGAGCATTGGAAAGAAATCCAGTTTTTGGGTGGTCGGCTCGTTGCTATCCCTGCTAAGCATGGGCATGGTTGGATCAGTAAATTTATGGCAAATGGTTGTGGCTTTTTCCTAGATCTACCGAATGAACCATCAATTTATATCAGTGGTGATACCGTGCTCACTGAGGATGTTAAAACTGCGATTTTTCAGTTTAATCCAGATATTACTGTTGTGGCAGCAGGCGAAGCACAAATGGATGTTGGGAAACCCATCTTAATGACTGAAAGTGAAGTCAGAAAATTTATCCAACTTTCCCCAAAACATGTGATTGCAAATCACTTTGAGGCGTTAAATCACTGCCCAGTGAAAAGAGCTGATATTCAAAATCTTGTTGCTGAAATTGGGGAAAAAGATCGTGTCTATATTCCTGATGATGGACAAACTCTGAGTTTTCATCTGAACTAGTACATCAGCGAATACGAAAACCATAGCCGATGTTTATACAATTCAAAATGACATCAATGTTCGCAATGGAAAAGATGTAGATAATGATAAAAGTGCTCAACAGGTCGCTAGGGAAAATTTTTTCTTTAGCGCATTTATATTTATTTGAGTTATGTAAGCTAGAGCCACGTTTAGGGTATTTAACTTATGCTCACCGAGGGGCTAGTTCATCAATAATTTTTAAATTTATCTATAACTTCCAATATCTTATTCATATAAATTATTTGTTTAATAACCGTTATGGCTTATAAACCTGACGAATGTATTTGAGAAGATTTCTTAAATTTCATCGCAGCTAAGTCGTGATTATTTAGAGAACCTCTACATTGTATTTATGCTCGCTGTTAGATCATAAATATAAAGTAGCTGAACCTGATCAATATAAGCTTAGTATGAATATAAGCTAAGTTTGATCCTGTATCAGCTACTTGTTGATAAACACTTATTCCTGTTATTGATCAGCTTTACGAAGACTCAATGAAAGTTGATCCCAACGTTGTATTGCGGTTTCCATTGCTTGCATTTTGACATGGCCAAAACCACGTACATCTGCTGGTAATTGAGCGATTTTCTCTGCCACAGATAAGTCATATTTTTCAGGTGCAGAACTAATCGCTTTGACAAATGCGATATAACGATCACGCCACGCATGTTCTTTTTGACGTTCTTGCTGTAAAGCAAATGGATCAAGGAATGTTTCTCTAAGCCACTGTAGTCGACCAAGAATCATCATTGGAATACGCATCCAATAGCCGAAAGCACGTTTGCGTATAGCGCCATGAGCACCCAAAGCAGGAGGAGCTAAGTGATAGGTTAAACGTAACCCTTGACCAAACTGTGCTTCGATTGATTGTTTAAAACTTTTTCCTGTGAGTAAGCGTGCAACTTCATATTCATCTTTATAGGCCATGACTCTATAGAGCTGTGTCGCAATTGTTTCAGCGAGTTCTTCAGGCAATACTTTGGCTGCTTGTTCAGCAAGATTTCGATACTGCGTTGCATAATCATCATTCCAATACTCGACCAGACGCGCAGAACGATCTTCAACGAGTTCAGCCAACGTAGTTGGTTTACGCGTTGTTGGTATCGTTGCAATAATGTTTTTTATCAAGTCAGGATTGCTAATCAAATGGCAACCAATGCGGAAAGCTTCAAGGTTTTTTTCAGTAGCTGTACCATTTAGGTGAATTGCCTTTTCAATACTTTCACGTTTCAACGGAATCTGACCTGCTTGCCAAGCCATGCCAAGTAAAATCTGATTTGCAAAGATTGCATCACCTAGTACTTGTGTGGCAATACGTGTTACAGGTAAAGATATTAGTTTACCTTGTGTCGTCCGACCACGAAGTCGCTGAATTAAATCAGTAATTGGTGCATACCAGTCACGCGACTCAAGGAAAGTAGAAGTAGGGGAACCATCTTCATTCACGATGACAACAGCATCAGCTTTTAAACGTGAAAGTGCTGCATTACTTCCTGCAACAATGGCATCTGCACCGATTAAAATATCACATTGACCCGCAGGAATTTTGGTTGCAGAGATTTGATCATCTTCTGTCGCAAGCTGTATGTAGGAATAAACCGTACCACCTTTTTGAGCAAGTCCTGCCATATCCATAATACGTGCAGCTTTATTCTCCAAATGTGCAGCCATGCCAAGTAAAGCACCTGCGGTCACTACGCCTGTACCACCAATACCACCAACCATAATGCGGATGGGTTGTTGATCTAACTCTGGGATGATTGGCTTTTCTGGCCAGCCAGCTTCTATACCTTTAAATACTTCTGGGCATTTTATGTCGCGGGTATGTACGGTCACAAAACTTGGACAAAAACCTTCAACACAAGAAAAATCTTTGTTACAACTGCTTTGATTGATTTGACGTTTCGTTCCTAACGCCGTTTCAATAGGTTCGATAGATAAACAGTTGGACTTTTTAGAACAGTCCCCACAACCTTCACAAATCTCACTATTGATAAAAACTCGCTCTGCAACATCTGGATAAGCATTGCGTTTACGACGACGGCGTTTCTCACTGGCACAGGTTTGAACATAAATTAATGCTGTAACACCAGAAGTTTCGCGTAATTTGCGCTGAACATCATCTAATTCATTTCTATGGTAAATCTCGACATGAGATGCTATACCTTCTTCGGCATGAATCAATTCAGGTTCATCTGTGACGATCACTTGTTTTGTGATGCCTTCTGCATCAAGTTGTCGTGTTAGTTGTGCCACGCTAAGATGACCATCGACATGCTGTCCACCCGTCATTGCCACTGCATCGTTATAGAGAATTTTGTAGGTCATATTAAGTTTTGCAGCAATCGCTTGGCGGATAGCCAGATAGCCTGAATGGAAATACGTTCCATCACCTAGATTGGCAAAAATATGCTTTTCATTGGTGAAATGGGAAGCACCAGCCCAACTTACGCCTTCGCCGCCCATTTGTGAGAATGTTTCTGTTCCATGATTCTGTAACACGGCAATATAATGACAACCGATCCCGCCCAGTGCACGACTACCTTCGGGTAGCTTAGTTGAAGAGTTGTGAGGGCAGCCACTACAAAAGAAAGGTTTGCGTTCTGCGATATCTAAAACATGCTGTGACGCTTGCTCTGCTTTTTGCAATAGCTCAACTTTATTCTGAATGTGCGTTTTTAAGCTTTCTGGAATATCTAATTTTAAGAACCGAGCTGCCAACATTTTTGCAATAGGTTCAGGTTGGAACTCATAATGACCAATCAAAGGGGCTTCATCAATCGATGTACTCCATTCACCTTTACCATCACAGGCTTTACCGATGATACGAGGGCGTTTTCCATCTGGAAGTGCATAGAGTTCCTCTTTAATTTGTGCTTCCAGAATTGGGCGTTTTTCCTCTACAACAATCAGTTCTTCTAAACCTTCAGCAAATTCATGTAGACCTTGTGGTTCCAAGGGCCAAATTAAAGCAACTTGATACACTCGAAGACCAAGTTGCTCGGCTGTTTCACCTTCAATACCTAAAATGCGTAAGGCTTCGATGGTATCTAAATAACCTTTACCACTTGCAACAATACCAATACGCGCATCAGGACAATGCCACGTCACCTGATTCAGTTCGTTTTCACGGGCATAAGCCAATACAGCGGGTAAACGATATTTATAAAGACGCTCTTCTTGTTGAATGCCATGATCTGGCCAACGTATGTTGACACCATCTTCTGGCATTTGCACATTTTGGGGTAATACGGGAGTAACGCGATCTAAATCAACATGAACAGAAGCAGAGGTTTCAACAATTTCACTGACCAACTTCATCGAGGTCCATACACCAGCAAAGCGTGACATTGCGATGGCATGAACACCTAAATCAAGAATTTGTTGTATGGATGTCGGATAGAAAATTGGAATGCCACAGCCAATCATCACGTGTTCTGACTGGTGCGGAACAGTTGATGATTTGCAAGAATGGTCATCACCAAAGAAGGCAACCACACCGCCTAACTCTGATGTTCCTGCAAGATTGGCATGACGGAAAACATCTCCAGAACGATCGACACCAGGACCTTTACCATACCACCAAGCAGTCACGCCATCATATTTACCTTGACCTGTGAGGTTTGCTTGTTGGGTACCCCAAATTGCAGTAGCAGCGAGATCTTCATTTACGCCAGGTTGAAAAACCACATGATGGTCTTTGAGTATGCCTTCAACTTGCCAGAGAAAATTATCATAGTTTCCGACAGGGGAACCTCGATAACCTGAAATAAAACCAGCAGTATGATAACCGTTTAAAGTATCCCGCCGTGTTTGCGCAAGTGGTAAGCGCACCATTGCCTGAATACCTGTCATGTAAGCAGTACCGTCATCACTTAAATATTTATCATCAAGTGATACATCCTTTGTTGGAATCTTATGTGGAGTAAATTTTGTCGCTATATTCATTTATTTCTCCTTGGAATTTTGTAGTTCGAGCTACTTTATTTTCTCAACATCCCGTTGAATATTTGGAGTAAATGACATACTCGGAAAAAGGTTGATCAGTTTGTTCAGAACACAAAAAACTGCTCAATGTATGTACATTAATGTCATTGTGATTGATCCAGACTGGTGCAACAATGCGTAATTAAGCAAAAGATATTTACGTTATGCGCAAAAATCTTGATGGTGGATTACTCCATGCAATGCAAGCTTTCCTGAAAGTCATTGATAGTGGAAGCTTTACAGCCGCCGCAGAGCAGATGGAACTGACAACAGCGCAAGTGTCGCGACTCATTAGTGAGTTAGAAGGGCGTTTAGGAACAAAATTACTACAACGAACCACGAGGCAACACGCATTGACCGATATTGGTGCAACTTATGCAGAGCAATGTCGTCATGTACTCGCAATGGTGGAAGAAGCCGAAACTCAAGCAATGGGAAGGGCAACTAAACCACAGGGACGGTTACGTGTGTTGAGTATGGCTAGTTTTGGTCATCATTATGTATCTCCGACGATGGCGGAGTTCTGTCAAACCTATCCAGAACTGACCGTGGAATATCGTACTTCACAGAATGTACCAGACCTTTTAGGTAAAGGAATTGACGTTAGTTTATATCTCGCGGAATCTTTGGCTGATTCACGCTTTGTTGCTCGTCAAATTGGGACAATATTTTCATTACTTTGTGCATCACCAACCTATTTAGAAAAATATGGTGAGCCGAAATCATTAGATGATTTACAAAAACATGCATGTTTAAGATTGGTAAATCCCTCAATTACACCGCAATGGCATCTTATCAGTGAAAAAAGTTGCTCGTATCAAATTGATATTACGGGACCTTTGATTGCAGATACACCAGAACTGTTATTGGACATGGTACAACAAGATATGGGTATCGCATTGCTTCCGACCTTTACTGTAATTGAAGCAGTACGTACTGGGCGATTACGCCGTGTTTTATCAGATTGGAGATCTCCTGATATTGGTGTTTATACCTTAATACCATCGCGTCATTTTATTGATGCAAAAACAAGAGCATGGTTAACGTGGGTTGAGCAGCATATTTCGCCAAAAATTCAGAGTGATACGGACTTTTTTTATAATCTTAACTGGCCTTGAAGACCATACGAATCAAGACATGATGTACAGACTTTATGGACGATAAAAACACAATCCGTTGGGACTGTTTAATGGTGCTGGTGCAATTTGAATAGCTTAGGTATGAATGAATATATTACCCATTCATACCCATAAGCCTGATCGGTTACTGCGGTAAAACTTAGGTTTGATCCTGAGTTGTCAAACCACCTCCTAATGCTCGAATTAAGTCCACACTTGCAATCATTCTGCTACCTTTGAGTTGTATCGCCAATTGCTCTTGCTGAAGAACAGTACGGTCAGAATCTATAACTTCTAAATAACTCACTGCACCTTTACGATAGCGCAGATGTAAAAGTTTATTGGCATGACGTGAAGCAATCAGAGCTTGCGTTTGAGTATTCATTTGTTGATCCAGAATACGTTGATCCGTCAGCCCATTTTCAACCTCACGAAATGCATTCAGTACAGTTTGTCGATAATTGGCAACGCTTTCTTCATAGGCAGCTCTGGCCTGTACGACGCCTGCTTTACGTTGACCACCATCAAACAAAGGTAAGGATAAAATTGTCCCTGCGATAGGCCCCAGCAAGAAAGTGCGACTCGACCATTGGGCTAAATCTCCAAGCGTTGAAGACTCATAACCCAGTGCTCCTGTAAGACTAAGTCGTGGGAAAAAAGCAGCACGTGCAATACCAATTCTGGCATTATCTGCCGCCATAGCACGTTCAGCAGCCGCGACATCAGGACGCCTTTCAAGAAGACTAGAAGGTAAACACGCAGGTACTTGAACGGTATTGATCGTTAAGCTTTGCTGCGCCAAATTAAACTCCGCAGGCGTTTTGCCTAATAACACGGCAAGCGCATGTTCTGTATTTGCTCGTTGGCGCATAAGACTCAATAAACCAGTCTGTGCTGTAGACAATTCCGTTTGCGCACGAAATACATCCATTTCACTGACGGCTCCATTTTTAAAACGAGCTTGCATTAAATTTCTTGATTCAGTCAGCAATTTAATCATTCGCGCATAAATGATTTGTTCCGTATCGAGTTGTCGGATTTGGAAATAATTTTGCGCGACATCGGCTTGTAATGCCAAAAGTGCAGAGTGATATAAGGCTTCTTGTTGCTCCGCATCTGCTGTTGCTGCATTGACACTACTTGCAATACGACCAAATAAGTCTAACTCATAAGACACATTTGTCTGTGCACGCCATAACGTCTGGGCGGAGGTATCCGCATTCGCATCAAGCCCCTGAGATGCAGGTGAAAGTTTTTGTCGGGTTGGACCAAAACCCGCACCTATACTCGGCAATTGTTGAGCCTTTGCCGCAGATTTCAAAGCACGTGATGCTTGAACATTTGCAGCAATTGCTTTTAAGTTTTGGTTTTCACGAATGGCTTGCTGCTCAAGTGCATTCAGTTGAGCATCTTGAAAAATAAGCCACCATTCACCTCTGGAAGCTGCATCACTCGGTTGTGCTATTTTCCAGTTTTCATTTTCTTGCAAGGGGTTGGCTTCTTTAAATTGTAATGGAATGACAACCCTTTCTGGTTCATATTGTGGTGCCAGTGAGCAGCCTGCGAGCAGCAGACTTCCCATGAGCGAGGACATTAACCAGATCTGTTTTTTAGGCATGATCATATCGTCCTTATGAGTGATTTGGATTGATTGGAGCTTCATGCGGACTGGCTGAATGCAGCTTATGTCCACGGTTTAAAGTCCGAATGAGTACATAGAAGGCAGGGGTCAGGAATAAACCAAAGAAGGTAACCCCGATCATGCCTGAGAATACGGCAACGCCCATTGCATGACGCATTTCTGCGCCCGCACCTGTAGAAGTAACAAGGGGAACAACACCCATAATGAATGCAATTGAAGTCATTAGAATTGGGCGTAAACGTAAACGGCTCGCTTCAACTGCTGCTTTAAATGCGGTCATGCCTTGCATTTCAAGTTCTCTAGCAAATTCCACAATCAAAATCGCGTTTTTGCAGGCCAGTCCCACCAGTACCATTAAGCCGATTTGCGTGAAGATATTGTTATCGCCATTAGTCAGCCACACCCCTGTAAGCGCAGCTAAAATCCCCATCGGTACAATAAGAATCACAGCCAGTGGTAGAGTTAAACTTTCATACTGCGCAGCCAATACCAAAAAGACCAACAATACACTAATCGGGAAGACCCATAGCCCAGCGTTGCCTGCCAGAATTTTCTGGTAGGTTAAATCTGTCCATTCGAATTTAATTCCACGTGGTAAGGTTTGTGCGGCAATCCGTTCTGCGGCGGCTTCTGCCTGACTAGATGAATAGCCAGCAGCAGGGCCACCATTAATATCCGCCGCAGTATATCCGTTATAACGTACGGCCATTTCTGGACCATAAGTTTGTGTGACATTCACCAGAGAAGATAAAGGCACCATTTGCCCAGCACTGTTGCGGGTTTTTAATTGCAAAATATTCTCTGGATTTGCACGAAATGGTGCATCAGCTTGTGCACGTACCTGATAAACACGTCCAAAACGGTTAAAGTCATTCACATATTGTGAGCCCAGATAAATTTGCATGGTGTTAAATACATCTGTAACAGCAACACCTTGTTGCTTGGCTTTAACACGATCGAGATCTACGTTTAACTGCGGTACATTTATTTGATAGCTTGAAAACATTGGACCAAGTTCGGGTGCAGCTTGTGCTGCTTTCATAAAGTTCTGCGCAGCATCATTTAATGCGAAATAACCCAATGCTCCGCGGTCTTCAAGCTGCATTTTGAAACCACCCACTGTGCCGAGTCCCATTACTGGTGGCGGTGGGAAAACAGCAATATAGGCTTCTTGTATGGCAGCATATTTTTGGTTTAAAGCACCCGCAATCGCATTGGCTGAAAGTTCTTTGCTTTTACGCTCTTCAAAAGGTTTTAGTGTGACAAAAACAATGCCTGCACTGGAACTGTTGGTAAAACCATTAATCGATAAGCCGGGAAAGGCAATTGCACTTTCAACACCAGGTTGTTTTAACGCAGTATCACTCATTTTTCGAATGACGGCTTCAGTACGGTCTAAAGAGGCACCATTCGGTAATTGCGCAAAACTAATCAGATACTGTTTGTCCTGAGCAGGAACAAATCCACCGGGCACAATATAGGAAATACCAATGGTTAAACCGAGTAGAATGGCATAAACGCCCATCGCTGAGGTTTTATGCGAAATAACCCGACTTACACCAAGACCATATTGATCTGACGCACGTGAGAATAGGCGGTTAAATGCCTTAAAAAATCGCCCAAAGACTCGGTTCATGCCTCGTGTTAAAGCATCGGGCTTAGCATCATGACCTTTCAGCAAGATTGCAGCTAAAGCAGGGGATAACGTAAGTGAGTTAAATGCCGAAATGACCGTTGAAATCGCAATGGTCATGGCAAACTGTTTATAAAATTGACCTGTTAAACCTGTCATAAAGGCTAGCGGGACAAATACTGCACACAGCGTTAATGCAATGGCAATAATCGGTCCACTTACTTCACGCATGGCACGGTAGGTTGCATCCCTTGGACTGAGTCCAGCTTCAATATTCCGCTCGACATTTTCCACCACCACAATCGCATCATCGACCACAATACCAATAGCAAGGACCATCCCGAACAGCGAAAGTGCATTAATGGAATAGCCAAAGGCTAGCATTAATGCAAATGTACCAATAATAGACACAGGCACTGCAAGTAAAGGAATAATCGAAGCACGCCATGTTTGCAGGAATAAAATTACCACCAAGACAACCAGTGCAATTGCTTCTAGCAAAGTACTGACAACCGCTTTAATACTCGCGCGAACGAACTGAGTTGGATCATAAACAATTTCATACTTCACTGATGCAGGAAAATCTTTAGACAATTCCTGCATGGTGTCACGGACTTGCTCAGACACTTGCAATGCATTCGCACCTGGTGCTTGGAAAATTGGAATGGCAACCGCTTGTTTATTGTCAAGTAAAGAACGCAAACCGTATTGCGATGCTGCAAGCTCAACACGAGCAACATCGCCCAAACGAGTTACCGCACCGTCTGGATCTGTTTTTAAAATGATATCGGAGAATTCTTGTTCTGTACTTAAACGACCTTGTGCATTTACCGAAAGCTGAAGCGGAGCATTACTTGGAGATGCACCGATGGTTCCTGCGGCAACCTGAATATTTTGCTCACGAATGGCACTGACAATTTCACTTGCCGTTAAATTACGCGCAGAGATTTTCTGTGGATCGAGCCAGATCCGCATAGAATAATCCCCAGAACCAAATAAACCGACTTCACCCACACCTTGCAAACGTGCTAAACGGTCTTTGACATTCAGCACCGCATAGTTGCGTAAGTAGGTCATGTCGTAACGATTATCTGGCGAAGTTAAATGCACCACCATGGTTAAGTTGGAAGAGCTTTTCAGGGTCGTCACCCCTAAACGCTGAACATCTTCGGGTAAACGTGGCAAAGCCTGTGATACCCGATTTTGTACCAGTTGTTGTGCTTTATCTGGATCCACCCCAAGTTTAAAGTTTACAGTAACGGTTAAATTACCATCGCTATTGGCTTGAGATTGCATATACAACATGTCTTCAACGCCGTTGATCGATTCTTCAAGAGGAGAAGCCACGGTTTCAGCAATCACTTTAGGGTTTGCACCTGGATACTGTGCACGCACAACCACAGAAGGTGGAACAACTTCTGGATATTCAGAAATAGGCAGTTTAAAAACTGACAATATCCCCGCCAATACAATCAGGATTGATAACACACCTGCAAAGATCGGCCGATCAATAAAAAATTTAGAGATGTTCATATGAGATTAACCCGCTGCCGAATTAGCTGTGTTTTCAGTTGGCTGAGGTTGTTGCGCAGTTGAAACTTGACTATTTGGCATGATGACTTGATGCGGTGTAACAGGATCCCCAGGTCGAATGCGCTGTAAACCATTCACGACAATCCGTTCACCTGCTTGTAGTCCGCTCTCAACAATTTGCAAGCCATTTTGAACTGTGCCCAGTTTTACTTCGCGGTACATGGTTTGGTTTTTACGATTTACAACCACGACAAAGCGTTTATCTTGATCGACCCCAATTGCGGTTGGACTAATCAAAATTGCGGCACGAGGCTGCCCACCTCCCAGTCGAATGCGAGCATACAAACCTGGCAGAAGAGACCCTTTAGGGTTGTCAAAAGTAGCTCGGACACGAATCGTTCCCGATGTGGTATTTAAATTATTGTCAAATGAACTAATTACACCTGTATGTGAAAAACCTTCTTCATTAGCAAGTCCCATAGATACAGGAATCTGAGCGGCATTATTTTGATCGCTCAAATATTTCAGATAAGTTTGTTCATCGACATCAAAAGATGCGTATAAACGGGCAACTGACACAATACTGGTTAAAACCTGTGCACCATTACCCGCAGATACCACGTTTCCAGCCGTTATTTCGGCACGAGAGATACGACCACTGACAGGTGCAGTAATGCGGGTATATTCAAGATTTAAACGTGCTGATTCGACAGCAGCTCTGGCGGCTTGAACATTGGCACTTGCAGTGCGTGCTTCATTTTCTGCTTGTTCAAGCTCTTGGTGAGCGACAGCATTGCTTTCAATCAAACGTCGATTGCGAGATAAATTACTTGTGGAATAAGTCACTTGGGCTTCGGCCGCAGCCAGTTGTGCCTTGGCACGATTCAGCTCTGCTTGAAATGGTCGTGGGTCAATCGTAAAAAGTAAATCACCTTTTTTGACCAGACTGCCATCTTTGAAATGAACAGCGATGAGTTTGCCTGAAATTTGCGGTCGAACATCCACTTGGTCAATGGCTTCTAGGCGACCAGAATATTCTTGCCAATCGGTAATGGTTTGGCTCACAACATTTGCAACATCGACGGTCACAGCAGCTTGTGCATTTGTATCTTGTGTAGCTTTAGCATCGGCATTTTTATGTAAAAACATAAAACTACCCCCCGTAGCTAAAATAGCGACAAGCACTGCAGACAGCGTGAACTGTTTGCGGGAAATTGACATGAAAAGCTCCTATTTTTATTCGTATACCTGTTTGACGACAAATACATATCGGATGGGAGAAACAGGTGAGGTGAAGAAATCGGAGCTTAAATGTTTGTGAATTACGAATAAATATATTAAATTTGATAACACTATTCGAAAATTCATAACAATCGAATACTGAATTTCAAATGTTACTGTCTTAGGAGCAATGCGTGGATCTTTTTCATGCCATGAAAGTGTTTAATAAAGTAGTCGAAACCAACAGTTTTAGTTTGGCAGCAGATAGCTTAGGACTACCTCGTGCTTCAGTGACTACAACGATTCAGGGATTAGAAAAACATTTACAAATTCGCTTATTGAATCGAACCACGCGCAAGCTTAGTTTGACTCCTGATGGTGCTGTATATTATGAGCGCAGTGTACAAATTCTGGCTGATGTTGAGGACATTGAGTCTCACTTCCATGACACTGAGCGTGGACCACGTGGCCGTTTACGAATTGATGTTAAAGCTTCGATAGGGCGTATGATCTTAATCCCTATGTTGTGTGATTTTCATACGAAATATCCTGATATTGATTTAGTCATTGGTATGAATGACCGTCCTGTAGATTTAGTTCAGGATGCCGTCGATTGCGTGATTCGGATTGGTCAACTTAAAGATTCTAGTTTAGTGGCGCGCCGTATTGGTACGGTTCAGTTTGTGACGGTTGCATCGCCAAAATATTTCGCTGAACACGGTAAACCAGAAACAATTGAAGATTTAAAGCAGCATCAGGTCGTGCAATATTTCAACAGTCGTACAGGCCGTAATATTGACTGGAATTTTGTGGTAGATGGTGAAATTCAAAGTATTTCAGTCAATGGACCAGTTTCTGTCAATGATGGTGACTCGTATATTGAACTGGCACTTCAAGGCTTTGGTTTAATTCAATGTCCTTACTTCATGGTTGCAAAGCATCTGGAGTCTGGTGCACTCAAGGAAGTTCTACATCAATGGTTACCTGAACCTTTGCCTATTTCTGTGGTTTATTTACAGAATCGTCATTTATCGCCTAAGGTACGTGTGTTTGTCGATTGGGTTGCTGCATTATTTGCTGAATGTCCACTACTAAGTGGATGTACCTTATCTCTGAATCAAAAATCTGAGTTTACATGTGAACAGAAAAAAGAGAATAACAACTTTACGATTCATAGCTTGCTTGAACAGCAAAATACAGCCGAGGTTTTCGCTTTAAATGTCTAATTATATAGTCTGTATATATTATGGAGATGTATTAGCTGAAAAAATCTAAATGACTAAAATCAGTTTTATTTCCCTTGCCAAAAGCCAAAAGACTAGCAAACGGCTACCGTAAATATTCTGAAGATGACCTCAGACAACTCAACCTGATTAAACAAGCACAGCAAGTGGGTTTTACCCTTGAAGAAATTAAATCTTTAATTCCTGCAAACATTTCAAATTGGGATCATGAGAAATTGATTGGAACCCTGAGTGAAAAAGTCAAAGGAATCACCAAAATGCAGAAAATGTTGTTAGAAAATAAACAGAATCTCATACAACTGATTGAAACAATTCAAAATAAACCACAAGATATGAGTTGTGAGGATAATGCGAAACGTCTAATGAATATTTATTATTCAGAAACTGAAACACCACTTAAGACTGATAATGCTTGAAAATTGTAAAGCATTTTTATTTTCATAAAATTATTGATGGACTGCAGACATCATTTCCAACGTTCAAATTTCAGCTTTACTACAATGTTAAATGTCCACTAAAGAATAGATTATGTCCTTTAAAGCATCCTAAATCGGGTCATAATCAACAATCATTATACAACTCAAAGTCATACTTGATGAGGTTGTTAAATGAATGCTATTACAAAACTTACTGCAGAAGCCCCTAAATTTAAAGACAAAAAAAGAAAATTATGGATACTTGGTTTAGTAATTCCAAATATTGCCAATGTTGCATTGCTTGGTTATCAATTTGGACCTAAAAAAACGAAAAAGCTCTTTGCTGCTGCAGGCCCCTTGGTTTTACATGGTTTAATTCCTGTATTGGATAAATACATCGGACAAGACCCTGAAAACCCACCCGAAGAGGCCATTGCTGAATTAGAAGCAGACCCGTATTACGCCAAAATTGTTAACCTATACATTCCGTTGCAATACATTGCCAATATCTATGGAAATTATATTGCCAGTAAAGAAAGTACACCCACAAGCGATCGTATTTTAATTGGTCTGACACTGGGTGTCGTCAATGGTGTAGCGATTAATACTGCCCATGAACTCAGCCATAAGTCAGGTAAATTACAACATTATTTATCTCATTTGTGCCTAGCCCCTACAGGCTATAACCACTTTCGAATTGAGCATCCTTATGGTCATCACCTCCGTGTTGCTACGCCTGAAGATCCAGCATCTTCTAAATTTGGTGAAAGCTTCTGGAAATTCTGGCCAAGAACAGTTAAAGGTAGTTTTAAATCGGCAATTCATATCGAAAAACGACGCTTAGAACGTAAAGGGCTTCCTTTTTGGTCGATTCATAATGAGTTGCTTCAAGGCTGGGCAATGTCCGCCACTTATCATGCATTGATGTTAAAATTTTTTGGCAAAAACATCATGCCGACTCAAATTACTCAAGCTTTATATGGGATTACACTTTTTGAAGCAGTGAATTATATGGAACATTATGGTCTAAAACGTCAAAAATTAGAAAATTGACGTTATGAGCGCACCATGCCAGTTCATAGCTGGAATAACAATAATCTATTCAGCAATATATTATTGTATCAATTACAGCGTCATTCCGATCATCATGCCTATCCAACTCGAAGTTATCAGGCGCTACGTCATTATGAGAATGTGCCGCAACTGTCATCTGGCTATGCCAGCTTATTTTTACAAGTCTTTATTCCACCATTTTGGTTTAGTATTATGGATAAACAGGTAATTCAATTTTATCAGGGTGATATTCACAAAATAAATGTATATGCACCTGAACAAAAAAAGATTTTAGAAAAATATGCAGATGACTTCACAGATGCCACACAAGAGGTCACAGTTTCATGAAACGTTATCAATGCATTGTTTGTGGATGGATCTATGATCAAGCTCATGGTATACCAGAAGAGGGAATTGCAGCAGGAACTGCTTGGGAAGATATTCCTGAAAGTTGGACGTGTCCTGACTGTGGTGTTTCAAAGTCTGATTTCGAAATGGTAGAAATTTAATGTCAAATCGGTAGCAAATGGCTCCTATTTGCTGCCTTGTAGAAAGATAAGACTATGCAAAATCACATTCCGAACATACCAGCCCGTTACTATTTTAAGATTCTGAATATTCTTGAAGAAAGAAATATATCAACAGAATCGGTGCTTTCTAGTATTCACGTAGATTTAAAAAAATATCTGACTTCACCTGATTTAAAAATTACCCAAGAACAAGTCAGTCAATTTGTTTCATTTTGCCTTAAATACCCTAAAAATTATGATTTGGCATTTGAAATAGGTCGTTTGCTCAAGGTCAGTTCACATAATTTAGTTGGATATGCCATTCTTACCAGTAATAATTTGGAACAAGCTTTGATCTATATTTCCAAGTATTTCACCCTAATTATTCCTAGTTTCAAATTTAGCTATTTTTATCATGAAGATCAGTCTATGGAATTGGTCTGTGAACCAGTCTATAACATGGATACGCTTTCTCTAAATTTTCATTTGGAGGCAATCGCTGTTGCTTTACATTGCTCTATTCAGGAGTTAGTTGAAGACAGGCTACTTGCCTATGATATTTTTATGTCCATTAATGAACCCTTACACATTCAACTTTATCTAAGGTTATCTAAGGTCAAATTTCATTTTAATACTTTAAAACAACCCAGTTTTAGAGTTCGCTTAACTAAACCCTTACTTCAACAATCCTTGCATTTAGCCGATGAAGGAACGCGCAGGGCAATAGAACTCAAATGCCAAGAACAAATCTATGAAATAAAAAATAATATGGATTTGGTTTTATGGTTGAAACATCTTTTTATGAGCTCGACTGAAACTATTAGTATGAAAGAATGTGCTCAGCTTTTAAATATCTCCAGTAAAACCTTACAAAGGCATTTAAAGTTAAAAAATATAAGCTATCAACAAATTAAGACTGATGTCTCAATGGAAAAAGCTCAACAAATGCTAAGTCATACCAGTAAAAGTATTTTTGAGATTGCGGAAGAACTGGATTATGCCTCAGCTTCTAACTTTTCACGTTCTTTTAAACTCCATGTTGGTAGTTCGCCAAGTACGTTTCGAAAAAAACAGCGGGGTTTTTAGTGAGAGAGCTTATAAAAATATATGACGCAATTTGAATGCAACTTTCTGTATGTTCAAATACTGATTATTCATGAAAAGAGCTGTCTTTTTAGCCATCTATCGTTAGATCAACCACTAAGGCATTCTGTGCAGAGTCAGTGCTAAGGATTCAGCAAATCAAAAGCAGTCTATATTCACCATCTTTTTCAACAGGTGCTCTATGAACACAGGGTAAAACCTGTTGTGTTGGATGGTCTACCGCTAAACGCCAAAGATGTCCTGAGCCTAAATTTACAGGTTTTACATTCGGTTTAGGCTGATAATGCAGATCAAAAAAATAGTCTTCGAGAAAAGCTTCAAATTCGGCTTCTGGGCCATCATGCAGTTCTTTGAGCTTTGTTCTAATTTCAGGAATCAACACTTTTTGTACAACCTGATGATTGGGTAAAATTTCACTTGCAGCACCATGATAGGTACATAAAAAAGTATCTGTTGCGATAGGCGAACGATCGACATGATATGAATATACATCTGTTGAAATAAAATCAAACTCTTCGTCCCGTTCATAACTTTTTAGTAAGTTAAGCGAAGGAGATGCGCCGTAATCCGTCAATAGTTGTATATCATTTAAGATTGTTTCTCGCGCTAAATTACCTAATTCTGAAAGCTGTAACGCCAAAAGATGATCCGCAGAAACCTCTGTAATATTCTCTTTTAATTTAAGCTTAGCGACGATTTCTTGGAAATCTCCAAGCAAATTTCTGGACCAGCAAAGCGCATTCATTTCGCCTTGAAAATGTGCATTCACGAGTTCGTGAAAATTCGAAACTACTTTAACTTGCTTATTGTCAGAAAACGTATTCTTCATATTAGAATTAAATAAATCATAACCTGTGGTTAATTATACAACCTGCTTGATCAAAACAGAGAGTGATTCGTTACATGAGTAAAGCTTTCAAACTTTCCAAATTGCATGAGTGTCGAAAATATCTTCATTAGCTTGTTAAATGTTCATCGTGTAATCTATGTTGAAAACAACCTGGTGGTATCTATCCTTAGCCATAGCATACGCAATAAATGTACCGCATGATTTAATGTTTGAGTCGTAGTGTTGATAAGACTTTAAAATGCAATATGCAACTTAATAAGAGATAAACAATGAAAAAACATCTACTTTATTCTTCTATACTTGGTTTAAGCATCCCTGCTTTGGGCTATGCAGATACCACTAATATTCATGTTTTAAGTGCAACGGTAAAAGATCAAAATATTGCTAATGCACAAGTCATTTTACAAAAAAATGGTGAACAGTCTGCATCAGCTTCAACCAATGTAGACGGACGTGCAACGGTGAACAGTAGCAGTACGAATGGTGCAGACAATTTATTGATTATCAAAAAATCAGGCTATTCAACACTGGTTGCAAAATGTCCTTGTGATGGTATGACCTATGCCTTAAGTCCTGTATTAAAAGACTTAAACAGTATGCGAATCGTTTTAAACTGGGGGCAGAGTCCCTTAGATTTAGACTCACATTTAAGCTATAGAAATCAACATGTATATTGGGACAATAAACAAGGGCAAGATGCCAATTTGGATGTTGATGATACAGACGCTTATGGTCCTGAAACAGTAACCATCGATAAACGTTTAGACGGACAATATTATGTTTATTCGGTCCATGATTATTCAGATCGTGCTCAACCTAATACTACGAACCTGTCGAATAGCCAAGCCAAAGTTATGGTTTATGCAGGCGAGTCATTGATACGTTCTTATTATATTCCTACAGGACTGACAGGGAATTTATGGACTGTGTTTCGCATTAGTCCTGAGGGCGAAATCCAAGATATTAATCGTATTTCAGGGACAACTGTTGGAGCGAACCAAGTTGGCTCAACTGTGGCGAGTTATCAAAGCCAAGCAACTCAAGTACAATACGTTCCTGTTTCAGCTAATGCACAGGCACGGGCCAAAGCGCTAAATTTGAAAGCGGATAAAGCCTATAAAAACAATCAATTTGAACAAGCTGCACTGATTTATCAACAATCTATTGATTACAATCCAAACGTTGGACAAACCTATAGTAATCTTGCCGTTGCTTATCAAAAGTTGAATCGTTCATCTGAGGCTTTATGGGCAAATCAAAAGGCGATTGCCTTAGCATCTAATGATAATACCAGAGCATACTCACATTACAACATTGGTAAAATTTATGAAAATAATCAGGACTATGCTCAAGCCAAACAGCATTACCAATTAGCAAACCAATATAAACCAAGTGCGACTTATGATGAGGCAATTCAACGTGTGAGTCGCTAAGTCTCTCAGCATAGTAGTTGGATTACATTGAATAAATAAAAAAGCACCTGATGGTGCTTTTTTATTATTACAGCTCGAAATGTTGTCTATGTGTAGACTTCAAATGAATAATCGATCATTTCGGTTCAGTAATCACTGATAATTTCTCTACGCCGACGCGTTCTATACTGGCTAAAAGTTTAGCCACCGTGCCATAAGGAACGGTTTCATCGGCATTTAAGTTTAATGCTAACTTGCTGTTGGCATTTTTACGCTGTGTGATTTCTTGCTCAAAATTTTCGAGACTGACAGGGGCTTTGTCTAAGAAGATTGCACCATCTGGTTTTACACTAATCACCAGTGCTTTGTTTTGATCTGTCGATTGTGTTGGAGCAGCTTTCGGTAAGTTGACCTTCACGCTGTTGGTTAACAAAGGTGCTGTTACAATAAACACGATCAATAGCACTAACATGACATCGACGAGCGGAGTAATGTTGATGTCACTGACCACATCATCATCTTGAGAAGTTGAAATCGCCATTTAAGCCAAAGCCTCCTTGTCTTGAGATGTCAACTGCTGAGCCGTAACTGTTTTTGCTGCAATATGTGTAGTTTGAGTTTTGGCAGGGAGTTGGAAACCAACCTTTTGAGTGAGGCTGACAAAGTCTGTTGCAAAGTCGTCTAAATCTGCGCCAATACTTTTCACTTTACGGACAAAATAGTTATAGGCAAGTACAGCAGGCACAGCCACAGCAATACCAATACCTGTTGCAACCAGTGCTTGACCAATTGGACCTGCAACCACATCCATACTGGCACTGCCAGATTGGGCAATTGCTTGTAAGGCATGAATAATCCCAAACACCGTTCCAAATAAACCAATAAATGGGGCATTATTCCCAATGCTTGCGAGGATGGCAGAACCTTTTTCGAGTTGACGGCGTTCAGTAAAAATTTGCTTGCGTAAGTGTCGCTCTAATAAATCTTGACGACTCCATGTTTGTTGTAAATCTTGATGGGTTTTTTCATTGGCTTCAGTTAAGGTTTTAAAACCTGTTTGAGCAATACGTGCTGTAGGTCCCTGAGCATCTTCAGACTGACCAATTGCATCTGCCAAGTTCTGGGCTGACCAAAAACTATCGACAAAAAGTTTACTCTCTTTGGTAGCTTTTGAGGTTTGTATAGCTTTCACCACAATTAAAACCCAGGTTACGATCGAAAAACCGATCAATAACCAAATGGTTGCATCATGAATAATCGTATTAATATCAGACATATCGAATTTTCCTAAGATAAAATTTTACAGTTTAATTGGGTAGTTTGAAGTGAATTGGAACATCGACCCAACCTTCAACTGGCGTGTTGCCACGCAGTGCAGGTGAAAATTTCCAGCGCTTCACAGTTTTTACAGCAGCATCATCCAGTGCTTTTTTGCCGCTACTATTTTTCAGGTTGATTTCCAAAGGACTACCTGCGGGTGAGACTTTCACACGCAACATCACAACGCCTTCCCAACCTCGGTCTAATGCCACTTCTGGGTACTCAGGGGCAGGATTGCTCAGATAACCGGCATAACCTTTGGCTGCTGTCACAGATAAGTTTTCTTGTGTGGGCTTACTCACCGGTTCAGCAACTTTCTGGGTCGGTATGACGTTTTCTGTTGGCTCAGCCTGCTGTACAGGTTGAGGAACTGATTTGGCGACAGTTCTAGGCTGCTCAATCGGCTTTTGCACTACAGGTTTGGGAATGGATTTTTCAACCACTGGTTTTTGTACAGGCTGAGGTTTTGCTGAGACAGGCGGAATAATCGGCTTTTGTATTTCCTGCTTGAGTTTCGGCTCAATGACCTTAGGTAGTTCTTCCTTTGGCTTTTCAATTACAATTGCGATAGGTTCTGGTTTTTTCACAATCAAAGGTGGAGTAGGAAGATGCTTCGCAAGATAAAAGATGCCGTAATGTAATGACAGAACAGCAGCAATTGCCCAAAAAATGTTGTTGGTTTGAACAGGTTTTTCTGCTGTAATCGGACTTACCAGATTGGCAGCAAATGGATATAGATCGACAGCATGAAATACATTGGACTGAACATTTTGAAGTTGTTCAAACAAAATTGCCTTTTTATAAGGACTTCGACTGACTTCACTCATATCAGTAATGCACCATTCAATAAGATTTAATTGTCATTGCAGAATCTTCTTTATTTCTTAAATTAAATCGGCTTAATTTTGAATATAAAAAAATTCTTCAGATTTTAATTTCCCCATTAACTTACAAATAAGAAAATTAATTTAGCTAAATAAAACATTAAAAACATAATGAGTTATTTTTTAAAAATAGAAAACAAACTTTTTTAGATTAGTATTTTTATAAAAAGTGATAATAGATTAATCAAATATAGCGACTTATAATGATTAAAGATAATTTATTTTATATTCAAGATATCTATTTTATTTGTATTTATTTTCTCTCTGCATCTATTTTTAATATCTCTACTAAATAAATCAATTTATATGCAATAAGACCGTCCATAGATAGAACAGCCTTATGCTATTTAAAGCTAAAATTTTAAAAAATAGAGCAATAATGCTTAACTAAAGAATACTGGCCACTTTTAAAAAGTGTTCCCGCGCTCTAATACGTTCGATCCATGCTTTTAAGTGCGTATGATCATGATGACGCTGAACGTCTAAATTGAACCAATGATTGAGGGCTAAGGCCAAAGGAATATCTGCAACGCCAAAATTTGAACCAGACAGATAGGGCTGTTTAGCCAGCTCGCTATTGGCAACATCCAATATTTTTTCTAGTTTTTCTGCTGCAACTTTAACCGCAGCCAAATCTCTTTTATCTTCAGGCTGACGAACCAGATTAAAAAACACAATTCCAAACACTGGCAGGACGGTCGTAGTATACCAGTCAATCCATTTTTCTGCGCTAAAGCGTAGTTTAGGGTCTTCAAGCCATAATGTATTTTTTCCATATACCTCAGTGAGATACCGCAAAATGGTATTTGATTCCCATAAAACCGTGTCACCATCTTGAATGACAGGAATCAGACCATTTGGATTGAGCGCCAAAAACTCGGCAGTATCAACCACACCATACTGTTGTCCCGCAGGAATATGTTCAAATTGAAGTCCAAGTTCGGCTGCTAGCCAAAGT
This sequence comes from Acinetobacter tandoii, assembly GCF_008867985.1. NCBI lineage: Bacteria > Pseudomonadati > Pseudomonadota > Gammaproteobacteria > Moraxellales > Moraxellaceae > Acinetobacter > Acinetobacter tandoii. The sequence goes on along the minus strand of NZ_VXLD01000005.1, from coordinate 119,320 downwards.
ACTTTGTGGACATTTAAAGAATTGGGTCTGCCCCAAATAGTAATGCTCATATATTTTCTCAAAAATTTTGAATGTGTGTGAAACAGTCCTTTGGTGAAATTCAGTATTTAAATAATCATCGATTCTGAACCATCAGAAAGACTTAAACGATATTGAAATTTCACCAAAGCATTTGGTTTAAATATTTTTAGAAGCGATAATTGACACGACCATAGTAATAGCCACCATAGAGTCCAAAAGGCGAAAGCTGTGCATAATAATTCTCACCCAAACCATCGACAATGTTGGATTTTTCAGGGTAGGTGTTAAATAAGTTGTCCGCGCCTAAAGTCAATGAAAGACTGTCTGTAAGATGGTAGGTTGCATCTAAATCAACAATCCATTTAGCATCAAAGGTCTGGTCTGTGGCGGCTGTTTCACTGCGCGCGATATAGCTACCATAACGAGATAAGCGGGTATTCAAATCGACTTTTGCATACTGCCAATTTGCTGCTAGAGTGAATTTTGTTTTCGGATCTGCATCGGTAATCATGCCTTTGGTACGACGGGTGATACGATCAATATTGATACCGTCTAACTGGCTTGGATTATCCGCAATTGCTGTAATATCGGTTTCATTCCAGTTGAAGCCTAAACTCCAGCGGATACGTCCATATTTATTCAGTTGTTGTGTATAGTCTGCAACAACATCAACACCGTTGGTTTCTGTATCAAATAAGTTGGCATAGTAAGTCACGTAATTAACGTTAGAAAAGCCGTTGGCTGCCAAAATGTTGTTAATACCACTACCAGTAAGACCTGCTGTTGAAGCAATACGGTCTTTTAATTCAATACGATAAGCATCAACTGCAAGGTTGAAATTCTTGAATGGGCTATAAGTTAAACCCAGAGAAAAGTTAGTCGATTCGGTAGGATCAAGTGCCTCTGCACCTAAAGCTTTTCCTAATGCTGAATCAGTACGTACAGATTTACTGTATACATCTGAGCGGACGCCATTGTTTACCGTGCTTACAATGCCCGTACTGGCAAATCCTTGTTGGTATAGCGACGGTGCAATAAAGCCTGTACTTACGGTTCCTCGGATTGCAAGTTCAGGTGTGAATTCATAACGGCTGTTAATTTTTCCGTTGAATGTATCACCAGAACTATCATCATAATGTTCGAAACGACCTGCTAAACCCACAAACCAGTTTTTGGTTACATCTAACCCTAAATCTAAATAGGCAGCAGTGTTAGTCCGACTAATATCAGCTTCATCTTCAGGTAAGAGCACACGGGCACCAAAGGTTCCGACTGTTGCAGGTAAGCCAGCACTATCGCCTGTAGGAATAATATAACCGCCATTTTTATAAGCTAAAGGATCAGTGGCTTTAGATGCCCAACCTTCTTTACGATAGTCTAGTCCCCATGCAACACTCAGTGGGTTTGCTCCAAAACCAATATCGAAGGTTTTCTTCAGATCAAGGTTGCTGACCCATTGATAAGCATCATATTTTTGTAGACCAAATGAAGTTGGGCTAGAGGGGCCAAGAGATGGATTGATGTTGTTTCGTGTAGAGTGATCTTGTGTATTTTTACCATAAGAACTACTCGCATCCCATGCCCAACCGAGTACATTATCGCCTTTTAGTCCCCAAACGGTTTGCACATCCGTTTCATTTAAAATGACATCGGGCGTTGTACCATTCGGGAAGATTTCAACAATACCTGATCTAGAGTTCGGACGACGATAGGAAGCTCCTGTAGAAGCATCACGCCAACCTGCGGTGGTGTAGCTATACAGAGTTGCAGCTTTACTTAAAGGAAGTTCAGCATTTGCAGAAACATTAAACTGTTCAACCGATGGCAGCCCCAATTTATTTAAATTACGATCTATTGTGGCTTCGCGTGGGTCATCCTGACCATTTACTTTAGAATAAATTCTGCCTGAAACTGGGCCAGCACGGGTAGTAGCATCCTGATTTTTCAGGTCAAAACCAAAATTGATAAAACCGTCTTGACCCAAAGGTGCACCAGCATTGGCATTCAGTTGAAAAGTTTCTCCATTTCGACCAGTTCCATCATAGTGTTCTCGTCCACCATAGGTGGTACTAATATTGCCGCCATTATCAGCAGATTTGAGTACAATGTTGATCACTCCAGCAATCGCATCGGAACCATACTGCGCCGCAGCACCATCACGTAAAACCTCAACACGTGCAATAGCACCAATCGGGATGAGGTCTAAATCTGCTGCTTGGTAGCCTTCACCAAAACCGTATTTGTTAATGGCTAAAGCACCGACATGACGACGTTTTCCATTCACCAACACGAGGGTATGACCACCACCCAAACCACGTAAACCTGCAGAACGGGCAACAGCCCCATAACCATCAGGTTGACTAGGAACAGTAGCAACACTGAAAGATGGAATCACTTTTGCCAAAATGTCTCTTAGCGCAAGGGTATTACCTTGTTTGAGCAACTGTTCACCACTAATTACATCCAGAGGTGCTGGGCTTTCAGTAACGGTGCGTATACCTCCACGATTTCCTACCACAACGACACTTTCTAGTTGCTGAACATCTTCTTTTTCAGAAGATGTAGGTGCATTTTTATTCACATCTTGCGCATAAATAGAACCTGTAATTCCACAAGTTAAAGCAAAGAAAATGGATTGATGAAGAGGGGATATTTTAAAACCCAGCTTTTCACGCTGAGCCAGTATTAGATTGGTTTGCCACATTATATTTTCCAATGATGATGTAATTTATAGAGTTTTACCTAAAACAATAATCCGATGAGTATTTCGACTCTGGTAGTCAATATATCGATTGTTTTTTTATTGTTAAATATTAAATAATCATTTGAATATCAGTTTTGATTAAATATATTTACATTGAAATTTTAATAAGGTTTTCTTTATTTTTAATAACACTTCAATCTCTTTATAAAAACCATATTTTCACTTTTTTATATAACTTTAATTTTATTTAATATTTAATTTTTAAAAGCTAAATCCGTTTAATAGGTTCCAACTTTATATCTTTTGGAAAATAGAAAATGGGGCTGAATTATAAATTAAGCATACTGGATAAATGTCCAAGAGCCGAAGGGATTAGCACAGAACAGTCATTTAAAAATGCATTGCAAATTGCTCAAACAGCAGAAGCCTTAGGATTTTATCGTTACTGGGTGGCTGAGCACCATTCCACAGCATTGCTATCAAGTCCATCGCCTGAAATCTTAATTGCATGGCTGTTGGCTCAGACTAAAACCATTCGAATTGGCTCTGGTGGGGTAATGTTGCAGCACTACAGCCCTTATAAAGTTGCAGAGAATTTTAATGTACTGGCAGGTCTAGCAAACAATCGAGTGGATTTAGGCGTTGGTAAAGCACCTGGCGGTTTTCCTGTCTCAACTCAGGCGCTACAGCTCGGGCTTGATCAGTCATTAAAAGGAAGTTTTAAAGTACAACTAGAAGCATTAGATCATTATTTACATTCTAAATTTGATCGTAATCAGCCAGATCAAGTTGCTGCAACTCCAACACCAGATCAGGTCGCAGAGAAGTTCTTGCTAGGTGCAAGCCTTGAAAGTGCTCGACTCGCAGCAGATTTGGGCTGGAACTTTGTATTTGCTGCACATTTAAATGGCGATGCCAAGCTACTTCAAGATGCTTTACAGACTTACTCACACTATTCATCAGGAAAAAGAGCGATTGTTGCGGCACAAATTATTGTGGCTGATAGCCGTGATCAAGCGGAAGAACTGGCAGCAGGGCTTTCGGTGTGGACGTTGGAACTTGAGAATGGTCAACGAGTAAAAATTCCAAATGAACAAAGTGGAGAGGAGTTTTCGAGACAAGCTCAATCTGCGATTAAAAGCCTTAAAAAAGAGCAGTTAAAAATTATCAAAGGTACAGTCGAGGATGTTCATCAGCAGTTATACGCTTTGCATCAACAACATGGAATTCAGGAATTTATTGTTGAATCACCACTGTTAGATCATGCAACACGTTTGAAATCTCTAACACTACTGGCACAGCATGCTGTGCTTGCAGCTTAAGTGGGAGAAATTAATGTCAAATAGACAGTTACTTGAACAGCAGTTGCTCAATTGGAGACATGAATTACATCGTCATCCAGAATTATCAGGTCAAGAGTTTCAAACCACTGACAAATTAAAACAATGGCTGTCTGAATACGGCATTGAAACTGCAACTTGGGGTTTAAAAACAGGACTGATTGCAGATATTGGCACTGGTTATCCAATTGTGGCTATTCGAGCAGACATCGATGCGTTACCCATTCATGAAGAAATTGAGCAAGACTTTCGCTCGACTCAAGACGGAGTAATGCATGCTTGTGGGCATGATTTGCATAGCTCAACCATTTTAGGCGCTGCAATTTTACTCAAAGCTCAAGCGTCTGAATTAAAAGGTACGGTACGCGTTATTTTTCAGCCCGCTGAAGAAACTTATAGTGGTGCTTATGAAGTACTGAAGAGTGGAGCCTTAGAAGATGTATCCGCCATTTTCGGTTTTCACAATGTTCCTGAGTTAGCTCTAGGTACTTTTGCAACGCGCTCTGGTGCATTTTATGCCAACGTCGACCGATTCAAAATTGTGATTAAAGGCAAGGGCGGTCACGCAGGGCGTCCGCATGAAACCAAAGATCCAATTGTTGTGGCAGCGCAGTTGATTAGTGCTGTGCAAACTATTGCCAGTCGTAGCATAAATAATTTAGACACTTGTGTAGTCAGTATTACCCAAGTACATGCGGGCACAAGTTGGAACGTCCTGCCAGAAGAAGCTCACTTAGAGGGCACGGTAAGAACCCATTCTCCTGAGGTGCGTCTAGCTGTTGAAGAAAAACTTAAACAAATTGCACAAGGTATTGCACTTGCTCACTCAGTCGACATTGCTGTGGATTGGGACAATGGCCCCGCGGCATTAATCAACACTGCAACATGGGCTGAACTGAGCCAAGCCGTTGCTCGTGCACAAGGTTATGAGGTGCAAGAAGCACCGCTTTATTTGATCGGTGAAGATTTTGGCGCCTATTTAAAACACATCCCCGGCGCCTTTGTCAGTATCGGCAGTGCCAGTTCCTTCGGTTTGCACCACCCCCAATATCAACCCAATGAATCTTTAATTTATCCAGCTGCTCAATACTTTGCTGCCTTAGCAACACAAGCACTTGAGTCTATTCATAAAAATGCAGAGGTCTAACATGAGTAATCACAAACAAATTCGCCTTGGTACTATTTTACACGGTGCAAACGGAAATATGTCTGCATGGCGCCATCCTGAAGCGGTGGTCGATGCCAGTATTAATTTTGAGTTTGCCAAAAACGTAGCGCTTCAAGCTGAACGGGCAAAATTTGATTTTGTCTTTGTGGCTGATGGTTTATATATCAATGAAAAATCGATTCCTCATTTTCTCAACCGTTTTGAGCCGATTACGTTACTTTCAGCCCTAGCCAGTGTGACTCAAAATATTGGTTTAGTTGGTACAGTGTCGACCTCATATAGTGAGCCGTTTACGATTGCGCGTCAGTTTGCCAGTCTGGATCATTTAAGTGGTGGACGTGCAGGATGGAATGTGGTGACCACACCACTTGAAGGCACTGCAAAAAATCATACCCGTAAACAGCATCCTGAGCACAGCCAACGCTATGAAATTGCAGATGAATATTTGCAAGTCGCAAAAGGGCTTTGGGACTCGTGGGGTGAAGGCGCTTTTGTTCGCAATAAAGAAACAGGACAATTTTTTGAACGCAGTAAATTACATACCTTGAACCATAAAGGTAAACATTTTGAAGTGGCAGGCCCACTCAATGTAGAGCGTTCGCCACAAGACCGTCCGATTCTATTCCAAGCAGGAGCATCAGGTGCAGGTCGTGCATTAGCCGCGAAACATGCCGATGCCATTTTTACCCATCAAGCCACACTCGAAGAAGCACAAGCATTTTACTTAGATGTGAAACAGCAAGTGATTAAGAATGGTCGTGATGCAGATGATTTGCTCATTTTCCAAGGCATTAGGGTTTTGATCGGAGATTCTGCTGAAGACGTAGAGCGTCAATATCTTGAAACAGCCGCATTAGTCACGATCGATGACGCACTGAATTATTTAGGACGTTTCTTTGAACATCATGATTTTTCTCAATATGAACTCGATGCACCTTTTCCAGAACTGGGCACACTGGGTGAAAACAGCTTTAAAAGTGGTACTGATGAAATTAAACGTAAGGCCAAAGCAGAAAATTTAACTTTACGTCAGGTTGCACTACAAGCAGCAACTCCACGTCCACCTTTTGCTGGAACGGTAGAAGAAGTCGCAGATCAGTTAGAACTGTGGGTAAAAGAAGAGGCGGCAGATGGCTTCATTATTGCGGGTGCAACACCAAAAACTTTAGATACTTTTGTTGAAAAAGTTGTGCCATTGCTGCAACAACGCGGGCTATATCGTACCGAATATCCAGGCACTACTTTACGCGCTAGTTTTGGTTTGAAGCGACCAGAAAATCAATTTGAACAATCAGAAAAGGAACACCTTCATGCGGTTGAATAAAACACCTTTGACGATTGCTTTGGCACTGCTTCTAGGAATTTCTCTGGTTGGATGCAGTAAAGAACAGGCATCTACTCAAACGGCTAGCTCAACAGCCGAGTCTACAAAATCGACCGATAAAACCGATTTCTATAGCCGTGAGCTTGCAAAGTTGAAAGAGAATATGACGCCGATTCATGTTGCTCACAATGCGGAAGCCAGTCAAAAAATTCCAAAAGATTTTAAGTTTGTAAATGCGGGTTATTTTACCGTTGCTGCGATTTCAGGAGCGCCACCTTTAAGTGTATTGGGGCCTGATAATCAAACCTATATTGGAACTGAAATTGATATTGCTCGTTTGATTGCAGACAGTTTGGGCTTAAAACTGAAACTGGTTCGCACCTCGTGGGAAGACTGGCCGCTCGGTGTCCTTAGTGGCAAATATGATGCAGCCATTGCCAATGTTACCGTCACCAAAGAACGTAAGGAGAAATTTGACTTTGCGACTTATCGTCAAGACGTATTGGCTTTTTATGTCGCAGAGAAAAGTAAAATCAAAGCCATCAAAGGTCCCGATGATATTTCAGGTTTAAAAGTGATTGTCGGTTCTGGTACCAATCAGGAAAAAGTACTGTTGGACTGGATTGAAGACAATAAAAAGAAAGGACTGCCGCCTGGGCAGGCACTTTATTACGATGATGGTGCATCTGCAAGTTTGGCACTCCAGTCTGGGCGGGTTGATGCTTTATTTGGTCCTAATGTTGCTTACGCATGGCAAGCGGTAAATGGTGCAAAAATCCGTTTGGCTGGGACAGCACTCGGAGGTGGAACACGACCTGCTGAATTAGGAGTCACGCTGAAAAAAGGCAGTGGCTTAGTTGATGCAGTACAAACGGCTTTAAATGGAGTGATTCAAACAGGCGAGTATCAAAAAGTCTTAGCACGTTGGGGGACTCAGGCAGAAGCGATTCAACATTCTGCAATTAACCCTCCAGGCTTGGGAGACTAACATGTACAAAGCTCAGACTGTCGCATTTTTTAGTCTGACACTGGCAGCTTTAGGCCTGACGGGTTGCTACAACAATGAGAAAACAACTCATACGCAAGAAAATCGTTTGAAAACTGAGTTTACTGAACAAGAGCAACAGACCTTAAAAAATAACATGGTGGCTATTCATAGTACTCAAAATGCAGAGGCAATTGCTCAATTGCCTCAAGGTTTTAAGTTTGTGAATGATGGTTATTTTACTGTTGCTGTGGGCACCAACAGTTTTCCACCTCTACATGTTTTGGCAGAAGATAACCAGACACGTATTGGTAGTGAAATTGATATTGCACAGTTAATTGCTGACAGCTTAGGTCTAAAACTTCAAGTGATTCCAAGCTCGTGGGAACACTGGCCACTCGGTTTAGCATCGGGGAACTTCGATGCCGTGCTCAGTAATATTGCCGTCACAGAACAGCGTAAACAGAAATACGACTTTGCGACTTATCGTCAAGACATGTTGGCTTTTTATGTGCCTAAAGACAGTAAAATTCAAACGATTAAAACGCCAGATGATATCGCGGGACTCAAAATTGTGGTCGGTTCAGGCACCAATCAAGAACGGCTATTGTTGAAATGGATTGAAAATAATCGACAAAAAGGGCTGGATCCAGCGCAACCGATTTATTTGGAAGACGGTGCAGCAGCAGCTTTGGCGTTGCAGTCTGGTCGTGTCGATGCTTACCTCATACCCAATGTGATGGGCGTATGGCAACAAGCCAATGGTGCCAATATTAAAGCAGTAGGCACCTTAAATGGGACGTGGTCTGTTGCAGTTGCCGTCAAAAAAGGGACTGGGCTAGTGAATGCCATTCAAACATCTATAAACGGTGTCATTGCGAATGGCAAATATACCCAAGCTTTGACACGTTGGAATTTACAAAATGAAGGAATTCCACAATCAGTCATTAACCCACTGATTCAGGATAAATAAGAGGTCATTATGCAAGAAAAATTTATCCAAATGCCAGTTGATGTACCCGAAGCACAACCTTTGCTTGATCAGTTATTTGCTGAATATGAAGAAATCTATGGTGATTTTTTTGCGCGTCAAGACGCACAAGTGATTGATGAACGTAAAAAAGCCACATATCGGGAACGCTATGAAGGTGCGGAAGATTTTTTACCCCCGCATGGGTTGTTTGTTGTGCTTAAACGTGATGATGAAGTCATTGCAATGGGGGCGTATAAACGCTATGACGCAGAAACTGCAGAGCTGAAACGGATTTGGTCACATCGAGACTTACGTAAACAAGGATTGGCTGCAAAAATAGTCAAAGAACTTGAACGAAGTGCGCTTGCTGCGGGGTATCGCAAAATCTTTCTCACTACAGGGTTTAAACAAATTCCAGCAGTGAAATTGTATTTGAGTCTAGGCTATGAACCCCAGTTTGAACTCACTCCAGATTTTAATTTTGATCGATACATTGGTGCGCCTTTATACGGTGGACTTCCTTTTAGAAAGACTTTACTGCAAAAGGAGGTCGCATGAGTTTAGAACACTATAAAATCGTTCCAGCACGTCATCCACTGCGCTACATTGGTGTCGCATTTTCGATATTAATTATTGCAGTGGTCGCGGAATCGATATTTTCCAATCAAAACTGGGGCTGGCCTGTTTTTAGACAGTGGTTCTTTAACCCTGCGATTCTTCAGGGTTTGATGATGACGCTAAAACTGACATTTTGGTCAATCGTGTTTAGTTTAATTTTGGGCACCATTGTGGCGATGATGAGACTTTCATCATCTTGGCTAATTCTCTCACTGGCATGGGTGTATATCTGGATGTTCAGATCATTACCACTGCTGTTAGTGTTGATTATTCTCTATAACTTTTCTTATCTATATGAATACATCAATGTTGGTGTGCCTTTTACCGACACAGTCTTTGCTCAGTTTAAAACCATTAATGCTCTGGATCAGTTCTCAACAGCTTTAGTCGGTTTGGTGATAGTACAAAGTGCTTATACGGCAGAAGTCATCCGTGGTGGGATTTTGTCAGTCGATCATGGTCAATTCGAAGCAGCGGCAGCATTGGGTCTGTCATGGTGGCGCCGTACGACGCGGATTATTTTACCGCAATCCATTCGCAGTATCATTCCAGCAATTATCAACGAATGTGTGGGTTTATCTAAAGGCACATCGATTGTATATGTTTTGGCAATGCCTGAACTCTTTTACACAGTACAAATGATTTATAACCGTAACCAAGAAGTGATTCCATTGTTGATGGTCGCTGCCGTTTGGTATGTGATTGTGACCAGCGTATTTTCCATCGTGCAATGGTATATCGAAAAAATATTAGCAAAAGGCGAGCGGAAATCAGCCATTAATAGTTTTGCTTTTTTCAAGAAGGCACAGCCACACACAACTCAGCCACGTATAGGAGCAAGCTATGATCATTAATCAATCAACATCTCCTGCAAATGGTCATATCCAAGTGAGCCATGTCTTTAAAAACTATGCAGGACATGCGGCATTACACGATATTAGTCTGGATATTCCAGCGGGCTCTGTTACGGTCATTATTGGTCCATCTGGGTCGGGTAAATCTACTTTATTACGAACGATAAATCATTTAGAGCGTGTAGATGAAGGGTTTATTCAAATTGATGATGAGTTTATTGGCTATCGTAAAAAAGGCGATAAACTTTATGAGTTAAAAGAACGAGATATTTTAAAGCAACGTAAATCTGTAGGTTATGTTTTTCAGAACTTTAATTTATTTCCACATTTAAATGTTTTACAAAATATTATTGAAGCACCCTTAGCACATAAAAAACTCAGTAAAGATCAAGCCATTTTAAAAGCCAATCAATTATTGGGTTTAGTTGGGCTTCGAGATAAAGTTGAAGCATGGCCTAAACAACTTTCTGGTGGTCAGCAGCAACGCGTTGCTATTGCCAGAGCTTTAGCCTTAGACCCTAAAGTAATTTTATTTGATGAGCCAACGTCGGCCTTAGACCCTGAACTGGTTGGTGAAGTTTTAAATGTAATCAAAAACTTAGCTCAATTAGGTAAAACCATGGTGATTGTAACGCATGAAATTGCTTTTGCACGAGAAGTTGCCGACCATGTGGTATTTATGGATCAAGGTAGAATTGTTGAACAAGGAACGGTTCAACAGGTTTTAGAACAACCAAAAGAAGAACGTACCCAAAACTTTTTATCTCGGGTTTTATAAATTTGCGTCTTATTTTTTAATGATATATATTTTAGTTTTATATATTAAAATCGTTGGTTAATGATAAAACTAACGATTTTTTTATAAGTTTAATTTTGTTGATAAGGTATGATTAAATCCATATAAATAGAATAAATTTCATCCTTTATAATCATTTTAAATTTATTTTTAATAGTGATTAAAATGAGTAGATTAATTTATTTAGATTATGCAGCAACAACACCTATTCTTCCTGAAATTACGCAAGCGATTATTCGATGTTTGTCTGTAGACGGCGATTTCGGAAATCCTGCTTCTCAGTCCCATCATTATGGTTGGGATGCTGCCAAGCATATCAGTACATCTAGACAGCATGTGGCTGATTTAATCCATGCCAATCCTCAAGAAATTATTTGGACTTCTGGTGCGACAGAGTCAAATAACCTTGCAATCAAAGGCACTTTAGATCGTTATAAAAATCAAAATAAACACATTATTACCAGTAAAATAGAACATAAAGCTGTGCTAGATACCTGTGCCGAGTTAGAAAGTCTCGGTTTTCAGGTCACTTATCTACAACCTGAGTTGGGTACAGGCGTGATTCGCCCAGAACAGGTAGAACAGGCCATTCAGCCCAATACGGTTTTAATTTCGCTCATGATGGTGAATAACGAAATTGGGACATTAACCGATATTCAAGCGATTGGTCATATTGCACATCAGCATCAGGTTTTATTCCATGTCGATGCCGCCCAAGCCGCAGGAAAGACAGAGATTGATGTTCAGGCGATGCATATTGATTTACTCAGTCTATCTGCACATAAAATATATGGACCTAAAGGTATAGGTGCCTTATATGTGCGTCATGAAGTACAAAAACAAATCAAGACGCAAATTCACGGTGGTGGACATGAACAGGGTTTACGTTCGGGAACTTTAGCCACACATCAAATCGTTGGAATGGGTGAGGCTTGTAGACTGGCTAAAATAAACTTAGATGAAGAACAACAGCGTATTCAAAAAATAAGAAATAAATTTTTAATTCGTTTAGAAGCGTTAACTCCTGTAAAATTGAATGGCCATCCTACCGAACATGTTGCCAATTATTTAAATATCAGTTTTTTAGGGGAGCGAGCAGACTCTATTCTATCCGCTATTAAACTAGTTGCCGCTGTTTCAAGTGGGTCTGCCTGTAATTCACATCATGCAGCACCATCACATGTATTAAATGCTTTAGGGCTTACTGAAGAACTCGCAGCAAATACTGTCCGCTTTAGTTTTGGAATGTACACTATTGAAGAGCATATTATTACGTTGTTGGATAAGATTTCATTAAGCTTAAAATACAATCATCCAAAATTTAGTGTTTCTGTGTAATATCATTTAAATTCAGCGAACTCTTTCTTTTCTTCAAAGGGTAAAAGTTTATATAAATAAAAGGTGTATTCAGAAAATAAAAAAATGATTCTCAACTTAAAAGGTCATCATCAGTAACAAGTCTATCTTCTCGCAAGAATAAACTGGGCTTTAGAACAAGTACATGACCAAAAGCCTGATTGGCTGCCTTTAGTTGTACATAAAAGGAAGTATGGACACCATGCTTCCTTTTCTATCTGCTACATAATAAAAACTTATACAATGACGCTTTGGCATTAAAGCCATAGATTAGATTTAAATCAGATTTAAAAAATAGCTACGGTGGGCGCTATCTTGTGGTAAGAGTTCTAATAAGCGTTGTATTGCATCAATACGATCGTGAGTTTGACCAATAATTCGCAATAATTGATCGATATCTTTTATTTGATAAATCATTTGGCTTAAACGAGCGTCAAAACAATGTCTCCAAGTACTCAATAAAGGGCTTTCTGATTTAGATAAAAAACTCCCTTTATATAACGAAAATGTACTGGCAATAAGATTCGCATTTAAAGATTGTTCAGCACGTAAAAAATCACATTGAACCTCACAGGTTAGTCTATAAATACGAGCTTCAATACAGTGTGGTAGTAGCGTACGCAATTGTGAAAGCTCAGCCTTTAAGGTTTTTAGGCTGACACTACGTTCACCATAAAGGGCGTAGTGTAACTCTTCTAAACCAATACCATAGGGATGCAAAGCTAAAATGCAAAGTATTTCAATTTGACGGTGACTCAAGTTTAAAGTTTGCCCATTAAATTGAACCCAAGGTGAACCTAGCGCTTTAATGTATAAAAAATTTTGCTGCTCAAATTTTATGGCACGCTGTATTAAATCTGCACAGCGTTCAACTGCGAGCAACCCTAAAGGCGTATGTTTTTTATATTTTGTGGAAAGGTTAATAATGCCGTGAAATTGTCCTGATGTCGGATCCCAAATTGGTGCGGCATAACAAACCCAATCACGAACACTGTCCATTTGGTTTTCATGAGAATAGACGCAACTTGATATTTGGCTGTTTAACGTCATACCAATCGCATTGGTTCCAACTGCCTGTGTAGACCAATGTCCGCCCTCAATAAAATGAACTTGTTCAGCAGAAGAAAGCATGGCTGAACTACTCCATGTCCATAAGAGAGTCCCGTGATGATCTGTAAGACCAATCGCCATATCTGAATCATCCGCTATTTTGAGTAAATCTGCATAATTATGTTGAATAGAGCGGCGAAATAAAGACGTTTGATCGTCTTGAGGCAATGCTAAAACAGGGGCAGCATGCACAGTAGTTTGATTAATTAAATGGGTTGTTTGCAGCTTTTTTACAGATGGTGTATTGAACAGGTTCATATCATATTCCTTTATGATGAGACTGTAATATTTTTAAACTTTAGAAATGAGCTTCCAAATTTATAGTCATTTACGTCATTTCTTCTTGCTTCGATTTTAAATGCTTTTATCTTTGCTTGGTTAAATCATATCTTTTGGCTTTACCAGTCCTTGAGTTACTTTAAAAGTGTTCGTATGAGCTGAAAATGACTATTTCCATCTGAAATGTTAATAAACGTAAATAGGATAAAAATTCATTCGCTCATGTAAGGGTTAGGCACAGCCTCACCATGATACTGACGATCGGCAAAATAACTTGATCGTACCAATGGCGCACTCCAAATATTTTTAAACGCTAAGCGCTCTCCATGTGTTTGATAGTGCTTAAACTCTTGCAACGTAACAAAACGATGAATTGGCGCATGAGACTTAGATGGCTGTAAGTATTGACCGATAGTGACATAGTCAACGTGGTAATCTTTCAAATCATTCAATAACACAATAACCTCAGCCTCAACTTCACCTAAACCGACCATCAAACCACATTTGGTTGGGATGTCAGGACAGTAGTGTTTAAATTTTTTGAGCAAATCCAATGAATGCTGGTAGTTAGAGCCTGGTCGCATGGCTTTATACAGACGTGGAACGGTTTCAATATTATGATTAAAAACATCGGGTGGGTTTTGGCTCAGAATCTTCAGGGCAATATCTGCACGACCACGAAAATCAGGAACCAAAATTTCAATCAAAGTATTTGGGCTAATCTCACGAATTTCTCGAATGCAATCGGCAAAATGCTGTGCGCCACCATCTTTTAAGTCGTCTCGATCAACCGAAGTAATCACGACATACTTTAAGTTTAAATTTTTGACTGTTTCAGCCAGATGCTTTGGCTCATTAATATCTAGGATATTAGGACGACCATGAGCGACATCACAGAATGGACAGCGTCGAGTACAGATATCTCCCATAATCATAAATGTTGCTGTTCCACTGCCAAAACATTGCGGCAAGTTAGGACAAGCCGCTTCTTCGCAAACCGTATGCAGTTTTTGTTGCCTTAATAAATCCTTAATGATTTGGACTTCCTCAGGTTGACTAATTTTAGTCCGAATCCATTCTGGCTTTTTCGGTGTCGTTTCCGTTGGAACAACTTTAATTGGAATACGCGCCATTTTTTCAGCGCCACGTAGCTTCTTTCCAGTTAATACTGTGTTATTTAAATCCATTTCAAACACTCCGTCGTTTAAAATAATTAATATAGACCCTGATATTAAATAAGCTGCTTTAAATGCATTAATAATATTAAAACAGGGCAAAAAACTTATCATATAAAACAAAGGTTGGTTAAAGGTTTGTTTTTGTATGTGATTGAACTATTGTAAAATTTTACAAAAATTTTTAATTTCATAACCTTCTGTTTTTAATATTTATCTCATCTTTTTATGCATTATATTTTTTTAGTCTAATATGAAATTAAATAAAAATATTCTTATATAAATATACGATTTAAAAATCCAATTATTCAATTTTGGGTTTTCTTTTAAGCGTAGTGAATAAGGAACAAATATATGCAATTAACGGAAGAGCAATTGCTAGCAGCATACAAAAGAATGCGCGACATTCGTGAATTTGAGGATCGACTTCACGATGAAAACAATACAGGTGATATCCCTGGTTTCATCCATCTCTATAGCGGTGAGGAAGCTGTTGCAGTAGGGATTTGTGAAAATTTAACAGATAAGGACTTCATTACATCAACACATCGTGGTCACGGACACTGTATTGCTAAGGGCTGTGACATTCACGCCATGATGTTAGAAATTTTTGGTAAAGATGATGGTTTGTGTCGTGGTAAAGGCGGCTCAATGCACATTGCGGACTTAGATAAAGGCATGCTTGGTGCAAACGGTATTGTGGGCGGTGGCCCACCTTTAGCGATTGGTGCTGCTTTAAGTGCCAAAACACTCAAGAATGGTGGTATTGGTCTGTCATTTACCGGTGATGGCGGGTCAAATCAGGGCTTAACTTTTGAAGCCATTAATATGGCTGTGGTGTTAAAGCTTCCTGTCATTTTTGTTTTTGAAAATAACGGTTTTGGTGAAGGTACTGCACATGATTATGCAGTAGGCAGTAAAGACATTGCAGGTCGAGCAGCAGGTTTTGGCTTACCTGCTGAAAAAGTAGATGGAACAGACTTTTTTGCTGTGTATGAAGTTGCACAAAAAGCCATTGAACGTGCCCGCCGTGGCGAAGGTCCAAGTGTGATTGAAACAGTAACCAACCGTTTTTATGGACATTTTGAAGGTGATCCGGGGCTTATCCGCTCCAAAGAAGAGCTGGATTATGTCAAAGAACATAAAGACCCATTGAAAATATTCCGTGAAAAAGTCAAAGGCAAAATTGACGAAGCCAAACTGGATGCGATTGATGCCCAGTCTAAAGCCAATGTAGACGATGCCGTTGCAAAAGCACGCGCAGCTAAGTACCCAGAAGTCTCTCAGTTACTTACTGATGTTTACGTCTCTTACTAAAGGAATAGTAGAAAAATGCCAAATAAAAGTTATCGAAACGCGATTAAAGAAGCAATTGAATTAGAAATGCGCCGAGACCCAAGTGTCATTGTGGTCGGTGAAGATGTTCGTGGTGGACATGGTGGTAAAAATACCGATGACAATAAACTGGAAGGTTTTGGCGGTGTACTTGGTGTAACCAAAGGCTTATGGACTGAATTTGGTTCTGAACGAGTCATTGATACTCCAATTACAGAATCTGCGATTATTGGTATGGCGGCAGGTGCTGCTGCAACGGGTTTAAGACCTGTGGCTGATTTAATGTTTATGGATTTTTACGGCGTGTGTTATGACATGCTGTATAACCAAGCGGCTAAATTCCGCTATATGTTTGGTGGCAAAGCCAAAGCGCCACTCGTTGTACGTGGCATGATTGGTGCAGGTTTTTCCGCAGCAGCACAGCATTCTCAGTCACCATATAACGTGTTTGCCTCAGTGCCAGGCTTAAAAGTGGTGGTGCCTTCGAGTGCCTATGATGTGAAAGGATTGTTGATTCAAGCCATTCGAGATGATGACCCAGTGGTCTTTTGTGAACACAAATTATTGTATGACATTAAGGGCGAAGTGCCAGATGAGGCTTACACCATTCCTTTTGGTGTTGCGAATTACACCCGTGAAGGCACTGATATCACCATTATTGCCTTAAGCCTGATGGTGCATCGTGCCAATGAAGTTGCTGACAAGCTCGCAAAAGAAGGCATTTCGGTTGAAGTGGTTGACCCTCGAACCATTTCTCCATTAGACGAAGATGGAATTTTAGAGTCCGTGGCTTCAACAGGTCGCGTAGTGATTGTAGATGAATCTGCGGCGCGTTGTGGTTTCGGACATGATGTAGCTGCACTCATTGCACAGAAAGGCTTTCATTATCTTAAAGCACCAATCGAGTTAGTCACTCCACCACACTCACCCGTACCATTTTCACCAGTATTAGAAAAAGAATGGCTACCTAGTGTAGAACGCATCGAACAGGCTGTACGTAAGACGTTGGAGGCTTAGGATGAGCGAAATTAAAACCTTAGAAATCCCAAAATGGGGTTTGTCCATGGAAGAGGGCACAATTGCCGAATGGCTGATTCAGGAAGGTACGCAATTCAGTAAAGGGCAGGAAATTTGTGAAATTGAAACCACAAAAATCGTCAATGTTCTGGAAGCGCCTTTCGATGGCTTGCTACGAAAAATTATTGCTAAAGATGGTGACACACTGGTCGTAGGTGGAATCATTGCAATTTGTGCAGACGCTCAAGTTTCCGATGCAGAAGTTGAAGCATTTGCACAGTCCTTAGGTGGAACACCTGCTGTAACTGAACATAAAGCGGTAGCAGCGGTTCCTGAAAAAGTAGCTGTGGCTCAAGTTGAAACCAAAGTACAAGCTGCCCCTAAACAAAACAGTGTTGGTCATGCATCAAAAGCAGTGGCTCAAGGTGGATATTCAATTCCTGCTGCGTTACAAGGCTACCAACAAAGCGATGATATTTTTGCAACGCCACATGCCTTTAAATTGGCTGAAAAGCATAATGTAAACTTGTCTCAGATTACGGGTTCTGGACGTGAAGGTCGTATTAGTGTTCAAGATGTTCAGGCCGCAGTTCAAGCTGCTGGTGGTTCTTGGCCAGATGTGCGTCATCAAGCCAGTACGAAAGCCGCGAAATCTAAAGCAGATGATAGTTATGTTCTAGCAACACCTGTTGCTCGCCGTTTGGCAAAACAATGGGGTATTAATTTGCATGATTGTCGTGCATCGGGTTCACGTGGACGAGTCTGTAAGGAAGATGTTGAAGCTGTATATCAACGTGAAAACCCTGTACAAGCTCAACATGCTGATCATGCGCATCCAACAGAGTCAGCAAAATTTACCACCGTGGCTATGAATGGTATGCGTAAAGCAATCGCTTCACGGCTACAAGCGGCAAAACGCAATGCACCACATTTTCGCTTAACGATAGACTTAAATGTTGAGTCGGTTCAGGCTTTGCGTCAGCAAATTAACAGTACCGTACCGCAAGTCAAGCTGTCCATTAACGATATGCTGATTAAAGCTGCTGCTGCCGCACTGATCAAAGTTCCACAGGTCAATGTTCAGTTTGATGAAGAAAATCAGCAAATTTTACAATTTGAACAGGCTGATATTTCGGTTGCTGTGGCCATCGAAAACGGACTGATCACACCAATTATCAAAGCAGCGAACCGTAAATCTTTGGCGCAAATTTCCAATGATATGCGTGATCTGGCGACACGTGCCAAAACTGGAAAATTGGCACCTGATGAGTTTCAAGGCGGCAGTTTCAGTATTTCCAATTTGGGAATGCTTGGTATTCAACAGTTTGATGCCATTATTAACCCACCTCAAGGTGCAATTCTGGCCTTAGGTGCAGCAGAGAAACGTGCTGTCGTCGAAAATGATGAGATTGTTGTTCGTCAAATGGTGACAGCAACATTGTCTTGTGATCATCGTGTCATTGATGGTGCGTTGGGTGCTCAATTCCTATCGGCGTTTAAGCAGTTTGTCGAAAATCCTGCATTAATTTTGGTGTAGGAGGAACAGCCATGTCAGATACACAATTTGATCTTGTGGTTATTGGTGCTGGTCCTGGAGGATATGTCGCTGCGATTCGCGCAGCGCAACTGGGATTAAAAACAGCAATCGTTGAAAAACAACACTTAGGTGGAGTATGTCTTAATTGGGGATGTATTCCAACCAAGGCATTATTGAGCGGGGCTGCGCTTGCGCAGCAGTTCAAACATGCAGGGCAGTTTGGCTTTACGCTTAACACGATTGATTTTGACATTCAAAAACTGGTCCATCATAGCAGACAGGTTTCTGAGCAACTCGTGCAAGGTATCGGTCAATTATTGAAAAAAAATCAAATCACTGTTTTTAACGCAGCAGCCCAGTTTATTGCCAAAGAGCAATTAGAGCTTACAGATGCGAATGGTCAAAAACAGCAGATTTCTGCACCGCATATTATTGTCGCAACAGGTGCACGTGCAGCCAATTTGCCTCATATTCCTGTAGATGGCCATCAGGTCTGGAGTTATAAAGAGGCTTTGGTTCCAGCACAATTACCAAAATCTTTATTGGTCATTGGTTCGGGTGCTATAGGCAGTGAGTTTGCAAGCCTATACCAAGACTTAGGCTGCCAAGTCACCTTGGTTGATATAGCCAAGCAGATTCTCCCTAGCGAAGACATTGAAGTTGCGAAGTATGTACAAAAGCAATTTGAACAGCAGGGTATGCGGGTTTTAACCGAAGCGACCGTAAAAAAAATAGAAACTGATCAGGCTCAAGTACATTGTCATATTGAAACTGCCACAGGTGTGCAAATCATTACTGTTGAAAAAGTACTTTCAGCTATTGGCGTGAAACCGAATGCTGAAAATCTTGGCCTAGAAGCTTTGGGAATTGAATTTGAGAATGGTTTTATTAAAGTCGACTCATGGTGTAAAACCAATGTAGTGGGCATTTATGCAATTGGTGATGTCGCAGGCGCGCCGTGTTTGGCACACAAAGCCAGTCATGAAGCCATTCTTTGTGTGGAGAAAATTGCAGGTCTAAGTCATGTACATGCTTTAGATCGTACACAAATTCCGGGCTGTATTTTTACCCATCCTCAAGTTGCCAGTATTGGTTTGACCGAACAGAAAGCGAAAGCTGCGGGCTTGAATATCAATGTGGGTAAGTTCCCTTTACAAGCCAATGGTAAGGCATTGGCTTTGGGTGATAGTGCAGGGTTTGTTAAAACCATTTTTAGTCAGGAAACGGGTGAATTGCTGGGTGCTCACATGGTCGGACATGAAGTCACCGAACACATACAAGGTTTTGCCATCGCAAAATACCTAGAAGCGACGGATGAAAGCTTAGCGCAGGTCATTTTCCCTCATCCTACTTTGTCCGAGGCGATGCATGAGTCGGTACTGTCGGCGATGCAACGTGCAATTCATATTTAAGGAGTCGCAACATGCCTAGAGGTTTAAACAATAAAGTTGCATTCATTACGGGTGCGGCACAAGGCATTGGACGCGGTATTGCCTTACGTTTAGCGCAAGAAGGTGTTCATATTGCCTTGGTCGATCTTCATCAAGAAAAGTTAAATGCTGTTCAAAAAGAAGTTGCAACCTTTGGCGTAAAAGCCACCACATTTATTGCGGATATTTCAGATCCAATACAAGTTAGTCATGCAATTGATCATGCTGAATCGACACTTAATGGTTTTGATATCATGATCAATAATGCAGGTATTGCACAAGTTAAAGCTTTAGCAGAAGTAACACTGAGTGAATTTAACCAAATTATGAACATCAATGTTGGTGGTGTGCTTTGGGGGATTCAAGCCGCAGCAAATAAATTTAAACAACGCCAACAGGCTGGAAAAATTATTAATGCGTGCTCAATCGCAGGTCATGAAGGTTTTGCTTTACTCGGTGTTTATTCGGCAACTAAATTTGCAGTTCGTGCATTGACGCAAGCTGCGGCTAAAGAATATGCCAGTGCTAAAATTACTGTAAATAGCTATTGTCCGGGTGTTGTAGGCACAGACATGTGGGTCGAAATAGATCAGCGTTTCTCTGAAATTACAGGCGCACCAATTGGTCAAACGTATAAAAAATATGTAGATGGTATTGCTTTAGGACGTGCTGAAACACCAGATGATGTCGCTGCATTAGTTGCATTTTTAGCCAGTGAGGATGCAAACTACATTACAGGTCAGTCTATTTTGACAGATGGTGGAATGGTTTACCGTTAATATCAACATAAGGAATACATAATGAAAGCAGCTCGTTTTTATGACCGAGGGGATATTCGGATTGAAGATATTCCTGAACCGAAAGTACTTCCAGGCACAGTTGGAATTCAAGTTGCATGGTGTGGTATTTGCGGTACAGATTTACATGAATTCATGGAAGGCCCTATTTTTATTCCACCTTGTGGTCATCCACATCCAATTTCGGGAGAATCTGCACCTGTAACAATGGGACATGAATTTTCAGGTGTGGTTTATGCAGTTGGTGAGGGTGTAGATGATATCCAAATTGGACAACATGTCGTAGTTGAACCCTACATTATTGCTGACGATGTGCCGACTGGCCCGAATGATAAGTATCATTTATCAAAAAATATGAACTTTATTGGTTTAGGTGGACGTGGTGGTGGTCTTTCTGAAAAAATTGCAGTTCAACGACGTTGGGTACATCCTATTTCAAATGATATTCCCTTAGACCAAGCAGCGTTGATAGAACCTTTATCTGTCGGCCATCATGCCTATGTCAGAAGTGGTGCAAAAGCTGGCGATATTGCACTGGTTGGTGGAGCAGGCCCAATAGGCCTACTTTTATCAGCCATTTTAAAGGCCAAAGGTCTTACGGTCATCATTACTGAACTGAGTGCAAAACGTAAAGAAAAAGCGATAGAGGCTGGCGTTGCCGATTATGTACTAGACCCATCTCAGGTTGATGTGGTTGATGAAGTAATGAAAATTACTGAAGGCCGTGGTGTAGATGTCGCTTTTGAATGTAGTAGTGTCAATAAAGTCATGGATACACTCGTTGCAGCAATGAAACCAACTGGCGTAGTCGTTATCGTCTCTATTTGGAGCCATCCTGCTACAATTAATGTGCATAGCGTAGTGATGAAAGAGCTAGATATTCGTGGCACGATTGCTTATGTCAATGACCATCAGGAAACCATCCGTTTAGTCGAGCAAGGTAAGATTAATCTAGAACCTTTTATTACCCAACGTATTGCATTAGATGATCTGGTGTCTAAAGGCTTTGAAACGCTGATTCATAATAATGAGTCTGCTGTAAAAATTATTGTTCACCCCTAATGGCTTGCTAAACCATTTAGCAAAACCAAGATGCAATAGATGCAACGTCTATTGCATCTTTTTATTTTAAATCGTTAAGTTCGCCGTAAGTAACTCTGCCTTGTTCAAATGAGCAAAAATATTCACAAAAGTGTTTTTATAGTATTTTTTAGAAAAATTATTACTCATTGATAGCAATCAAAAAATCATAATACCAACCTATTACTGCGTTTTTAACTTACATAACTGTGCCTTTTGGCTAAAAAGAAGTAAATGAGCCGAATAACCCATATATTTGGCTCACTATATGAGCTGTTTAAGCCATTTATTCGGCTCATAGTATCGTTTTTATCAGGTCACAAATCATAAAATGAGCTGAATAATTCAACTAATAAGCTCACAAAATGAGCCGAATAGGTGTTACAATCGGCTTATGCAGTAGGGGGAATGCTTATGAAAAAATGGGTATGGCAAAAAGCAAACTGGACTAAATTTAAATGGGATGAAGCACTCGTTACGGTAAAACTGCGTTTAATTCATAAGAAGATAGGTCAATTGGTCGGTGAGAGCAAAGCATCACCAGATGCTGAGGCATTACCATTAGATACACTGCTCACAAACCTAGTCGCATCCTCACTCATTGAAG
The DNA here is from genome assembly GCF_008867985.1 of Acinetobacter tandoii. Taxonomy (NCBI): domain Bacteria; kingdom Pseudomonadati; phylum Pseudomonadota; class Gammaproteobacteria; order Moraxellales; family Moraxellaceae; genus Acinetobacter; species Acinetobacter tandoii. The sequence continues at coordinate 96,814 of NZ_VXLD01000005.1, read as the reverse complement.
ATGAGAAGTTGAATGTTCGTTCACTCAAATCCTCATTAGCTCGGCGTTTAGGGGTAACAGAAGAAAATCCTGCACCAATTCAAGATAAAACTGAAGGCTTAGCCAATATCATGATGGATGCAGTGAGCAATCATAATGCGCCATTAACCATGGAGCGCTTGTTACAATGGCATAACTGGCTTTTTCAAACTATAGAACGCTTTGATTATGCTGCCCAAAAAATCAAAGTAGGAGAAATCCGTGATAATGAGGCACCAATGCAGGTTGTTGGTGGTTCTCCTTATGGCACTACAACGAAGGTTTACTTTGAAGCACCAGAGGGTGGAGAGCATTTACAGGGACTAATGAATGAATTTATAGAATGGTTCAATAGTTCCAGAGAAGATGTAATGCTTGATCCGTTACTGCGAGCTGCACTTGCTCATTTCTGGTTTGTGACATTACATCCATTTGAAGATGGTAATGGTCGTATCACTCGTGTCATTACAGATTTAGCATTAGCCCAAATGGATCACCAAAGTATCCGTTTATACGCCATGTCCGTGGCCATCCATGAAAATCGTAGTAGTTATTATGAAGTTCTTGAGAAATGCCAGAATAATACCTATACGATTAATGAGTGGTTGGTCTGGTTCTTAGATACTTTAGAGAAAAGTATAGATAGGTCTTTACTACGACTTGATCGAACGATTGCAAAAGCGAAATTTTGGAGCTCTTATTCTCATATCGAATTCAATGAAGCCCAGAATAAAGTTTTAAATCGTTTACTCAATGGCGAAGAGAATGATTTCCCTCTAGGCATTAATGCTTCACAGTATCAAAAGGTCACTGGAGTAAGTAAAGCTACAGCAACACGTCACCTAACCGAACTTCTGGAAGGAGATGTACTGCATAAACTTGAAGGTGGTGGACGTAATACCCGCTACGTGTTGAAAGTTGATAAAGAAAAGTTTACTCAAAACACTCAAGTTGAAGCTTAACTAATATTAAACCTCAAAAACCTCGCTATGGCGGGGTTTTTGTTTTAATGCGGAGGATGATTAATAGATACCCTTAAATATCTAATTAAATGAAAAACAATAATTATTTAAATATTTTCTAGCCATTTTCACATTGACACCTTAAATATTGAAGATTAACATTTGCGTGCTGGCCACATTGCCAGTCGGTTTTAGCAGACCGTTTTTTCGACTACATCAGGATTATTTCTCTGAGGAATAGTTTTGCGTGTATATCTCGTTCCCTCCCGTTGCGGTAGGACGGGAGAGGGACACCTGCGGGTGTGCTGGAGTCGAAACCAGTCTGCTAACCCTCTTTCGTTCTGCCACCATAAACCTCTTATGCTCTGGCAGAACTCCATATATAAAGGAGTTGGCTTTGCACATTCATATTTTTTTGGCAACCATAGCCAAAGTACACTATAACGACACAACTTAAACTTTTTACAAGGGTTTGATCGCCGTTCGGCTGTTCAGGCTTTCATTTGTTATTACTAAAAAACTTACCATCAACAATAAAACTTGAGATGTGTTAGGCACAGTCTTTACGGCTTTGCTATGCCTTTTTTTCACCTTAAAAAAAGTAAAAGGCTTTTATATCTCTTTTATATACAACAAGAATTTATTTTATAACGGTAAAACCATGACAAATTTAGTTCTCTCATTTCGTGCTTTAAGTGTGCTTCATACTTCAAGGTTTCTTTTTAATAAATATGGCTTTCACAATGTAGGGGTAGACCGAATTATAAAGTCGGCAAAAATCCCCAAGGCTACGTTTTATAATTACTTTCATTCGAAAGAACGTCTTATTGAAATGAGTTTAACTTTTCAAACAGATGGTCTTAAACATGAAGTTATTTCGGTTATTTACGTTGATAAAGGGTTATCGATGACTGAAAAGCTTCGCAAAATTTTCTTTTTACACGCCAACTTTGAAGGGCTTTACCATTTACCATTTAAAGCTATTTTTGAAATATCGAAAACATATCCAAAGGCGTATCAGCTAGTAATTGACTACCGAAACTGGCTGATGAATGAAATTTATAATTTGCTGATAACAACCAAGCAGGGCGCTACAAAACAAGATGCACATATGTTTTTGTTTGTGATAGACGGGGCAATGGTTCAGCTTTTAGACCCGAACAAACCAGATGAGCGGGAGAGGTTGCTTGAGTATTTTTTGATGGGGTTGGGGTGAGGGGGATCATTTATTCACCTTATCCTTTAAAGTTTGCTTAATATCATAAACATGAGTTTAAAGAGTTTATATCCACTAAAGGTATTAAATTAGTGCATGAGAATTGGTCTAAATAGCATAAAAGTGAGTAGTATGGAAAATAATTTAACAGATGCTAGAAATGGGTTATTAATGCTTGAGAAGCAAGATCAAAATGATGATTTTGATCTTTTAAATAATGATAATAAATTAGAGATATTAGATTTTTCTCTAACACAAAGTGTAAGTATATATTGGCCAAACTTAGCATTAAATTGGATAGAAAAAAATCCCAATATTATTAATGATGCCCTTAAAGGCACACTATTGATGTCAATTAATAAACCTTGGGCTAAACAGGATTTTAAACAAAAGGTTAAACGTGTTCTGAGAGGAAACTCAAATTAAACCATCATATCTAGCGCATGAGATAGCGAAGGATTTGGCATAACGAATATTGTGTTCATTCACGTTCACGTACTCGGCATCATGAATATAATTTTGTAGATTCATGATGCTGAGCTATAGCACCAACTGTGTTGTGTAGGCTACAGTTTTGGATAAATTAGTTTACTTATGTTCAGCTAGAATCTAGTTCACAATTGAATTTATGATTAATAAACAATAAATATAATTACTTAGAGCATTAAAATGATAACTTATAAAATATTTGGTTCATGAACCTAGCTATGAATACATAGTTTCCTACTAAAAAGTCTTAAGAATAGACTAAATTTGTCTAGGAGAGCGGTGGACTACCACCACTAACTAACAGGTGTCTACAAAATCGATGGCTATTTAATAAGTGTAGCTTAGTATTTGGTATAAAATATTATGCTGAGGTTGGGTTTTGATAGCTACGATTTCTGTTTGGCTTTTTGGCGTAAGACATACAAATATAAGTTTTCTACTTTTTCACGCGCCCATGGTGTGGTACGCAAGAATCGCAATGATGATTTAACACTTGGATCTATACAAAAACATCTAATTTCAATTTTACGACTTAAGCCTTCAAAGCCACCGTAGTAATCCAATAATTCATCCAAAATGTCAGCAAGTTTTTTGCCGTGTAGAGGGTCATTGGAGGCGTTCATAATAGATCAACCATATTTTGGAGGCCATTATTATAACCTGAGCAAGTTAGAAAATGGGAGCGTTGGAATTTAAACGTAATTAACATAGAAAATTACAGCTTCTCAAAAATGAGTTCATGAACTCATAGAATTTTTAAGTACATTTATATAAAAGGCTAAGTTCTCCCAGAAAAGAAATAGATGCCGTTTAGATAAAATTTTCAATCAAATAATTTTATTATTGATATTTCTAGTCACACAGTCTATTTTTATTTTATGAATTATTCTTCCTTACCCAAAAGACCACGTGGTCGACCAACCAAACATGGTTGTAACTATGCAGACACTAAAGAAGTGTTAATCCGCCGAGGTATCGAGTTACTGACCGAACGTGGAATGAATGCTATGAGCTTAGACAATCTCATGAAATCAGTCCAAGTTCCTAAAGGGTCTTTCTACCATTATTTTGCAAATAAAGAGGCTTTTATTTTAGAAGTTCTAGATGCTTATGAGCTTTATTTTGTGAAGCGATTGAATTATTTTTTAAGTCAAACTAATCTTTCACCATTAGAAAGGCTGCAAAATTTTGTAAAAGATGCGGGTGAAAAACTGCAAAAATATGATTTTAAACGAGGTTGTATTTTAGGTAACTTAGGACAAGAAGTTTCGTATTTGCCACCAGAGATCATCGCCCGAATTGAAAGTATTTTTAAAGTATGGGAGAAAGTAGTTTCTGATTGCCTACATCAGTCAAATTCACAATATAACGTAACTGATTGTGATGAAGCTGCTTATCAGTTTTGGATTGGATGGGAAGGTGCAGTTCTAAGAGCACGTTTGGTCAAATCAACAAGTCCTTTAGATGCATTTTATCGCTTGTTTACTTTAGCTGTAGAACAACAAAATCACGTAAAAAGTTAATTAAAAAATAAATGCAGACATCTGCATTTATTTTTTAATTAATTCTAGACAAGTAGTCTAATTAAATAGCGAGGAAGTTCTATGTACAAAGGTATCGTAATTACTAAAGATGATGCAGGTTACACATCAAAAATTACTGAGATTGCATCAAAGCCTTTAGAAGAAGGAGAGGTTAGAGTTGAAGTTAAATATTCAACTCTAAATTATAAAGATGCTTTAGCCATTACTGGGCGTTCACCTGTGGTTCGTAGTTTTCCGTTAACACCGGGTATAGATTTTTCAGGTGTTGTAATTGAATCAAAACATCCAGCATGGAAACGAGGAGATGAAGTTTTATTAAATGGTTGGGGTGTTGGCGAAAAATATTCTGGGGGATTAGCTGAGCAAGTTACTGTTTCAGGCGATTGGCTCATACAAAAACCTTCTGCTTTTTCTTTTAAAGATACGATGGTTATTGGTACAGCAGGTTATACCGCAATGTTGTGTGTCATAGCTTTACAAAAACATGGTATTAAACCAAGTGATGGGAAAATTTTAGTAACAGGTGCAAATGGTGGTGTTGGTAGTATTGCGATTATTATTTTGAACCATCTTGGTTATGAGATCACAGCTTCAACTGGTCGTCCCCAAGAGTCGGAATATTTAACCTATTTAGGTGCGAGTGAAATTATTGATCGTATTGAATTATCTTCGCCAGGAAAGCCATTAAACAAAGAAATTTGGGCTGGCGTGATTGATACTGTTGGAAGCCATACTTTAGTCAATGCATGTGCTAGTACAAAATATCGTGGTGCAGTTGCTGCGTGTGGTTTGGCAGGTGGAATGGATTTTCCAGCGACAGTTGCTCCATTTATTTTGAGAGGGATTACGTTATATGGAATTGATAGCGTGATGGCACCAATTGAATTAAGAAAAGAAGCATGGGAACGTTTAGCTACAAAATCAGATCAAACAAAATTAGAAACAGTAACAACTGAAATTCAGTTAACAGATGCTTTAAATATTTCAAATGAAATTTTAGATGGAAAAATTCGAGGTAGAGTTGTTGTAAAACTATAATACGACAAAATAAATCATGCAGAAAATGTTTGTAGAACTTTGGAGAGTTATTTTATTCATGGTTATAGATACATGAGTCAAAGGATTTCGGCATAACGAATATTATGTTCATTCACGTACTCAGCATCATGAATATAATTTTGCAGATTCATGATGCTGAGCTGTGGCAACAACTGCGTTGTGTAGGCTACAGTCTTTGATATGTTATTTAACATAATATACATTATACGAAATCAATATGATCCTTCCCATACAAACACAGAGTTACGCGACCTTGCACAAACAAAGTCGCTGTAGAACATCATCTTATTATTTTAAAAAGTTAGAGATCTCTAATAATACTTCATCTGTCTTTTCAGCATGCAACCAATGTCCCGCATTTAAAACCTCTTTTATTTCAGCAACAGGAAACTGTTCCTGAATAGCATCAAAATGTTCAGGCTTATGAATGTATGGAGATAACCCACCACGTAAAAATAACACCGGCTTTGTATAAGGCTTTATCTCTTGCCAAGATAATATCTCTGCATAATGCGCAAAAATGGCATTTAAATTAAAACGCCATTTGCCTTGCGTAAATGATTTCAATAAAAACTGAATCACCATATCTTCTTGAATAAATTTCTTCATGATTTCAGTAGCTTGTAATCTTGATGCTGGGGCAGCTTCTTGTACAGCAAATAATGCTTTAAAAATTTGTTCGTGATGATTTTCTTGATAAGCAAATGGTGCAATATCTAACACAATGAGGCGTACCAGACGATTTTCGGCCTTCTCCGCTACTTTCATGCTTATTTTTCCGCCCATGGAATGTCCAATAAGGGAAAATTTTTGAATCTGTAGATGATCCAAAGTTTCTAGTACATCCTGTGCCATCAAGTCATAGTTCATGTGTTCACTATGTTCAGATAACCCATGATTACGTACATCTAGCTGTATTACAGTACGTTGATCAAAAGCCCGAGCCAACATGCCAAGGTTGCTCAAACTGCCGAATAACCCATGAATGAGTACAACAGTTTCTAATTCGCTTGGATTTGCTGGTTTCTGTATTTGATGATTAAGGATCATTAGTGCTTCTACTAGGTATTTATATATATAGTGGCTTTTTAATTTTTAAGAATCAATAAATTTGCTTAGGCTATTTTTAGAAATGCAAAAAAATAGAGATAATAGTGATGTATTATCCTGATTTTTCTGCATTTATCTCATGTTTATATGTTAGATTTGAAAAAATTAAATGGAATTTTCAAATAACGAATCCCATTTTCTTCAGGCTCAGGGAATTGTCCAGCCTGCATATTGATTTGTATAGCAGGTAAAATCAATTTAGGCATGGCTAAAGTTGCATCACGTTGATTCCGCATCTGAACAAAATCTTCTTTTTTAGTGCTTTCATTGATATGAATATTATGCTTTTTTTGTTCAGCAATACTGGTTTCATAAATAAAATGATCGCGATCTTCAGGTAAATAGTCGTGGCACAGGAACACTCGCATGTTGCTATCCAAGGTAAATAGCTTTTGTACTGAATCAAATAACGTCGCTGCGCTACCTTTAGGAAAATCACAGCGTGCTGTACCGTAGTCTGGCATAAATAGCGTATCACCGACGAATACAGCATCACCAATCACGTAGCTTAGGCAAGCTGGCGTATGTCCTGGTGTTGGAATGTTATAAGCATCTATTTCACCAATTTTGAAATGTTCACCATCTTTAAATAAATAATCAAATGAACGTGTCGCATTAAAATATTTGGGTTCAAGGTTATAAATTACGCTAAAGGTTTCCTGCACAACTGCAATTTTCTCACTAATCGCAACTACTCCCCCCACCTTCTGTTTTAAATACTGTGAAGCTGTTAAGTGATCTGCATGTACATGTGTTTCTAAAATCCAATTTATGCTTAGGCTATTTTGCTGAATATAATCAATCATCTCATCAGCCGAAGTTGTCTTTGTCGTTGCAGATGCAGCATCATAATTCAGTACACTATCGATAATCGCAGATTGGCGACTCTCTGGGTCCGTGACTACATAGCTAAAAGTATTGGTTTCATTATCAAAAAAAGCCTTAACGATTGGTTTTATCAACATGATTTAGCTCCCATCGTTTTATTGAATATCAGTACACCAATGATCATAGCAAAAATAAAATAAAGCGCTTGATAGTGCCCTAAACCAATTAAAGTAAGACTTGGTCCTGGACAAATACCTGCTAAGCCCCAACCCATACCAAAAATTGCACTTCCCAGAACCAATCGAGTGTCAATTTGTGTATTCTTAGGTAGCTCAATTGGCTCTTTAAACACCGTTTTAGGTGCTTGTTGTTTGGATAATATTTGAAATGGAATAAATGCCACTGCAATTGCACCCATCATCACAAATGCCAAACTTGCGTCCCAAGTTCCGAATACATCAAGAAAATTCAGTACTTTCTGTGGATTCGCCATACCCGAGAACATTAAACCTGTGGCAAATAAACCACCAAAAATAAAGGCAAATATATTTTTCATGTTTATGCTCCCAAAATATGACGCATTACAAACACTGTCACGGCGCCAGCAAGCATAAAGGTTGCTGTTGCAATGAGTGATCGTTTCGATAAACGGCTAATCCCGCAAATACCGTGACCACTGGTACATCCAGAACCAAGTCGCGTACCAAATCCAACCAATAAACCCGCTAAAATCATAATGAACGGTGAACTTTCAATCTGAATCTGCGGTTGCATAAATGCCCCATACGCAAATGGCACGATAATGAGTCCCAATAAGAACCAAAGTGCAGGTGTACTGAATAAGGTTTTCGGGCTAAGGACTTGTGAAATTAGGCCGCTAATTCCTGCAATACGACCATTGACCCACAAATAACCCACGGCGGATACACCCAGCAGTGTTCCACCGATAAAAGCGGTTAGATAGTCATGCATTTTCTGCGTTCCACTTAAAACAATATATGTTTTTATAATATGTTTATTTATAAATTATTCAAGAGCAATTTTGTATAATTTTTATGCAAACCCACCTTGCAAATTCGCTTAAGGTGATAATGAATAACCTTTGACGTAGATTCCCTAGAATCATTTTAACCAATAAATATACGGATTCTAGATTGGGACATAATTGATATAGTTTTTTTCTTCAACTAAAAATGAATACTTTCCAGATTATTTTCAATAATATTTAACCAAGCGCGTGTTGCAGGTGTCATCGCAACAGTACTGTTCCATGCCATTTTTAAGTTCCAATTGATCTTCGGCTCTGTCAGTAAAGCAATATGAAACTCTTCACTATTTAGTCGCTCACAATAGGCTTGTGGCAATAATGCAATTCCCACATTCGATTCCACCAGCTTAGCAATAAAATCCCATTGACTACTCCGACATGCCACTTTGGGCTCAAAACCTACAGACTGCGCCGCCTGAATAATCACGTTGTTTAGCGTAAATGTATTGGCGTACAGTAAAAAAGATTCCTCCTTGAGTTCAATCAATTTAATTTCTTGTTTTTTACGCCAATGTGAGCTTTTCTTTGCCAGTAGACAAATCGGTGAGTTGATAATTTCAAATCCACTCAGTAAAGGTTTTAGCTCTCCCATCACCACCCCAGCATCAACCTCTTTACGAAAAATAGCCTCCTCAATGCCTGTCGCCCCGACTTCCAGAAAGTTCAACTCGATATGCGGATATTGACTATGAAATTTGGCAATCACGGTACTCAGCATCATAGCTGCCAAAGGTGGTAGACCAATCGTCAGCTTACCTTTCTTTAAACCTCTGACTTGTGTCACCGTATCAAAAATACGTTGCTGTTCATTCAGAATAATTAAAGCGTGTTCATACACTTGTTGTCCCACATAGGTCAAAGCTACGCCGCGTTTGCGTCCTGCCTCCCCTTTATGCAGCAGCATAACGCCTAATTGTTCTTCTAGACTGCGCATCGCTTTACTAATGGTCGGTTGGGTTAAATTTAGCTGTTCAGCGGCTAAAGTGAAACTCTGCGTTTCAACAAGAGTGACAAAAACTTGTAGACTTTTAATATCCACACCCAATATTCCATATTTGCATAATTATTATTTTATTATTCATAATTCATGCAAAAGGTCAATTTTAAAATACCTTCATATTGTTTAAACCTGTTTGTATCATGTCCTCTCCTTATGCATCAAAAATTCACAATCTCCTAAAAGTCACCGCTCAATTGCTATTTTTAATTGGACTCTGGTGGATCGGTTCCTTTATTCAGCAGTTCTTTCATCTTCCAATTTCTGCGGGCGTGATTGGACTCATTCTGCTTCTATTTGCCCTGATGTCAGGCATCATGAAATTGGTGTGGATTAAATCAGGGGCAGATTTCATTCTTGCCGAATTGGTGTTGATGTTTATTCCCTGTGTCGTGGGCTTAGTCAAATATAAACAACTCTTTCTCACACAAGGCTGGCAGCTCATTCTTGCAGTTGTGTTGGGCACTCTCTGCGTTATGGTAATGACCGCCTACAGCGTGCACTTTGGTTTTAAGCTCGAACGTAAACTACAGCAAAAGCAAAATCATCGTCAGACTAAAGTGGAAGCACACTCATGAACATCACGGCGCTATTGTGTTTCATTGCGACCATTATTGGGTACATCTTGGCGAAAAAACTTTATCGTCGTTATCCCTATATGTTGCTGTCCCCTGCTATGCTGGTTCCTTTTGTGCTGATTTTGATCTTGTTGGGCTTTCATATCTCCTATGACACCTATATGACCGATAATCACTGGATTGTCTGGATGCTTGGACCAGCAACTATCGCCTTTGCGATTCCCATCTATGAATATCGTCAACTGATTCGCGAACATCTGTTTTCTATTGCTCTGGGGATTGTGATTGGAATGAGTGCTGGTGTAATAAGTGCCTTTTATTTGGCAAAACTGTTTCATTTTGATAGCCAAACCACCTACAGCCTCATGTCACGCTCTATCTCTACCCCTTTTGCCATGGAACTCACCGCGCATATTGGCGGCTCAGTTGAACTGGTGATTTTATTTACAATGATTACAGGGATTGCAGGCGTACTTTTGGGAGACGGCATACTACTGCTGTTAAAATTAAACTCCGCCTTTGCACAAGGCGCTTCGCTAGGCAATGCAGCACACGGCTTTGGTACCAGTAAAGCATTCATGCGTCATCATGAAGAAGGTGTAATTGCTTCCCTAACTATGGTTTTAGCAGGTGTATTTATGGTGATCCTCGGCCCGAGCTTAATTCATCTGGTATTACGTTGCTTAGGCTAATTTTTGGATCAAGAATCCTTAAAACAGTGTATCTATCGGTAGATAACTCAGACCAATGACGAACGCCAGTAAACAAACTGTTTCGCTCAGCTCTATACTGGCACCAATGGTATCTCCTGTAATGCCTCCTAGACGTTGCAGGAACTTAGTCCGTAGATGGATAAATGTTAAAACCCATGCCAGTGCTGTAAGCAGACCTAAGCCTAAGAAATACATAACAAGGCTTAGACTCAAGCCAATGACCCAATAGACACGGCGCTTAGGCAAATGTGCTGCAATACTCGAACCTAAACCATTGGAACGCACATACGGTGTACTCACAAAGAGTGGCAAAGGAATGGTTCGCCCAAGCACGGGAAACAGCAATAAAGCAAGTGCTGCTTTCTCTTCGAGTAATACATACAGTGCTGCCCATTTTAAGACACAGACAATAATTAAACTCAGCACCCCAATTGGACCACAACTCGGGTCTTTCATAATCTTAAGGGTACGCTCCTTATCGCCAAAGCCTCCAACCCATGCATCAGCAGTATCCGCCAACCCATCGAGATGTAAGCCACCCGTCAACCAAATCCAAAGCACCAAAATTAAACTTGAGAGTAGAACTGTAGGCAATCCAGACAGTAACAGTGCAACTGCATATAAGATCAGCCCAATAATTAAACCGACCACAGGATAGAATAAAATCGAATTTGCATTCTGCCGAGGCGTCGGCATTTCTTTAAGTTGAATTCGTAACGTAGTCAAGAACTGTAAAGCAATCAGAAATGGAGTCATGTTAACTCCCTTAAAGCCAGCACCTGTGTAGCCGCATCCCAATGAAAAGAATTGAGTTGCCCCAATTCCGCCGACATTTTCAATACATCATCCAAGGGTTGCTGTAACACCATACATTTTAACAGTTTAATGACACCGCCATGTGTGATCACCAATGCCGATTGCCAACCATTGAGCTGCATCAGCTGCTGTATGTTCGACATCGCTGTACTGACTCGGAGATGAAACTGATGCATAGTTTCCGCATTAGGAAGTGTAGTCTGCGTTGGTTTTTGCCAGAAGTCTGCCAAAGTTTCAGGAAATTGTTCATATAACTGTTGTATCGACTGTCCTTCCCAATCGCCAAAATGCATTTCTTGCAGGTTTTTATCTAAAATAAGCGGTATATCCCGCTCTTTTACACAGTGTTCCGCGAACATAGAACAACGCTGCAAGGGTGAGGAAAAGACTACATCCCATTGCTGAGGCAGAGTTTGAGATTGATCTATACTGCTCAGCATTTGTTGCCACCCCTTAGCTGTCAAAGCATCATCCAGTGAACCGCGCAGCGTATGACTCAGTTCACTTTCGCCATGTCGTAGTAGATCAATCTTTAAATGCATAGCAGATTTCCTAAATTTTCTCACCAATCACGGCGGCTTCTGCAAATGTCGCCATTTGATTATGTAAGTGGCATGCCAGTTTAATAATGCCGAGTGCTGCACCTGCACCACTGGCTTCACCCAAACGTAAATTCAGTTTTAAAATTGGTTCTGCGTTTAACTCTTGCAATAAGCGTTGATGCCCATACTCGGCAGACTGATGTCCGAACAGCATCCATTCACGTACCGCAGAATTCAGTTTGACTGCAACCAGTGCAGCAGCCGTACTAATAAAGCCATCAACAACCATTGGTAGACCTAATTGCGCACAACGGATATATGCACCGACCATCGCGGCAATTTCTAAACCACCTACTGCACAAAGTGCTTTAAAGGCATCCTGCTGCACATATTCACGATGTAATGCCACAGCACGATCAATCACTTGTTTTTTATGTGCTAATTGCTCTGCACGAATGCCTGTACCGACACCTGTAAGTTGTTCTGCCGCTTCATTGAGTAACATACATGCCAAAGCAGAAGCCGAACAGGTATTGCCAATACCCATTTCACCCGCAACATAAATAGAGGCTTTTTCCTTTACGGCACGTTCGACACTTTGCTTACCCAAATTCATGGCTGCACTACATTGTGCTTCAGTCATTGCGGGCTGTTTGACAAAATTGGCTGTGCCTGGAGCAATACAATGGGTTTCTACGTGTGGATATTGATAATTATCTCCCACCGTACCACAGTCAATCACTTGTAAAGTTGCCGCATATTCCTTGGCAATGACACTAATACAGGCACCACCCGTGGTGAAATTCAGTAACATTTGACGGGTCACTGCTTGAGGATATGCCGAAATATTTTCTTCCATCACCCCATGATCACCAGCAAAAATACTAATCCACGGCGTTTGAATATCAGGTTGATCTTTATTCTGCAAACTTGCCAATAAAATTGCGATACGTTCTAACTCAGACAAAGAACCAGTAGGCTTGGTGAGTTGTAATTGGCGGGCTTCTGCACGTTGTTTCGCTGCATCATTCGGTTGTTGACACGCCTCTAACCACCAGCTCATGATTTGTCTCCTTTTAATTGCATTGATAATCCCGCCACACAAAACAGTACTTTATCGGCAAGTTGAGCCAGTTGTTGATGAAGTCGCCCCGATTCATCCACAAACTTACGGCTTAACTCTCCCATAGGCACAACGCCTAAACCTGTTTCATTACTCACCAGAATAATTGTGGAAGATAAAGTTGGTAAAACGTCGAGTAATTTTTGCATCTGCTGTGCCAATAAGTTTTGATCATCTGCCAATAAGAGATTAGTCATCCATAAAGTCAGACAATCCACTAAGATCAGTTGTTCTGGCGCATCTATACGCTGCAAACAATCGGCCAAATACAGCGGCTCTTCGCTGAGTTGCCAATGTGATGGACGTTGTGATTGATGATGTTGAATACGTTGCTGCATTTCAACATCTAAAGCCTGAGCGGTTGCCACGTAGTGCACCTTAAGCCCCGAATCTTGTGCAATCTGTTCAGCCAAACGACTTTTACCTGAACGAGCACCCCCTAATATGAGTTGCAACATACGTCACCTAATGAAATGTTCTGTAGAGTATGTAAAGGACCTTGTAAGACTTGGGCATGATAATAACCAAACTTGATCTGGCTAATGTCAATTTCAAACTGCTGGGCAGGAAATGCAGCCATTTTGTCTAAAATACTTTGGCTGGGATACGCAGCGTTATATAGACCCACGGTAATATGCGGGCAATAGCTTAATGCCGCAACTTCATCACTAAACTGGGCACATTGCGCTCTGATTTTTTCTAAAGCCAAGTCAATATCGATAACCTCTAGATATAAAGCACTACTGAAACTATTCAGAGCACCTATTTTCAGTTTAAATTTTTCTAATCGGCTTAACTTCAACTCTGCATATTGTTGTTGGAATTGCTGTTGCGTGAAGTCATCATCAAAAATTGCTTGATCTTGTGCTAAAAAACCACAAATAAACAGTGTGATATGAAACTGACGTGTATTGGGAAATAATAGATATTCGGAGAAATAATCTTGAACTTGATTAAGATACAAAATCAAGTCTGGATTTTGAATTTCAATATACCACAGTGCATAGAGCTCCCGACCATGATGCCATTCTGGATAATCACGGTGAATCGTGGGAACAACATGATGAATGTGATCTAAAAACACGTTTAATATCACTTTAAACTGCAAAGTGATATTAAAACACGTTCTTTGCCAGACTCATGCAAGGCAAAGTTTATAAATATTCAACTTGTACTGAAAATGATTCAAATTATGCACAAACAGCAGATGTATCACTTAAATGAATTGAAATTCGTTTAGGATCAAACTGATCGGGATGCTGAAGTAGATCTGCTAAACCATGCTTTAATTGCATCAGTAACGCTTGTTGCTGTGGAGTGCTAAGTAACATCTTTTCTACTTCATTTTGCATCGTACTCATCACATCATCTATAGCTATCTGATCATGCAAAATGGCATAGCCATAACCCAATACTGCACCCGCAATCAATTGGTCATATGCTTGTCCACTCAAGATTTGCTGCCGAATAGAAGATAAAACCCGTTCGCCTGACTCCAGTTTGCGTAAAGGATCTCGCGCTACCCTTGAACAAGGGTCTTTAAAGGCAAATTTACAAGAGTCGATAAAACTTTGTGCCAAACGGTTTAAGTCTGCTTCCCAATGCGGTAGTTGCAGCAATAAACCTTGCTTAACTTGTGCTAAGAGTTGCTGACTAAACTGCTGTAGCTGTACATCCCCCATGGCGATACCGATCGTCTCATGCCCCAATAGGCTGGCATACCACGCCATCATGGCATGGGTTCCATTCCACATACGGTTCTTAATCAACTGAATCTCGGAAATATCATCGACCAAAACCATTTGTCGCATTTTACTCAGTAAAGGGCTTTGGTTTTCCACATAAATTGGCATATCCAACTCTGCATGAAACAGAATTAAATCCATACTCTGTAAAATATGACTCGGTTGGAAATTACGGCGCAAATCTTCAATATACACAGCAGCTTGATGCTCTTGGGTCGAATCCAACTGAAGACTTTCATCTAGATCTGTATTTTCAGTTTCGACTTCTTCCTGAAACTGTTTAAAAATGTTGTATTTAATTTTCAGTTGACGATATAGATTTTTCTGACTTAGCTTCGACACCATACGGTTGACTACGGTATCGCAAAAATAATGTTGTTGTAGAATCTGCTCGGTAATAGCCACACTGGTTAATTCATTTAAGGCTTGTCGTAAATAATCAAGGAAAAGTTGTTTGGCGTTGACCTTGTTCAAGATAATCAAAAAGGTCAGCGGTTCTTTAGCTTGACCTGCTTGATGTGTATGGCGCTCATACAATCCTTTAGCAATCATCTCTACTTCATGTACTAAGGCATTTTCAGGTAAACACACAGCAATCAAACTAGATTCAACATACATGTCCGACATTTGTGCTTCATCATCTGCATCAATCACAGTCATATTTTGAATTGACTCATCATAGGAGATTTGTCCATAGCGAATGCAGTAACCACCAAAAGCGTTTACCGCCTCACGAAACAAAGCATTGCGCGTCGAAGCTAAGATACGCTTAGGTCGCGTGTAGCCATCCCAATGCGACAAGATTTGTGCCAAATAACCACCACCAATTGCCCCAAAGCCATGAATACCCACAGTCAATTGATTCAACGTTTGCGGAAAGGGCTCTTGCAACTGTGGCAAATCCTGTTTTGCGGTAAAACCATCTAAATCTGCCAAACAGTCATACATACACTGATAATAATAATTCGCTTTGGCTCGCATATTGGCATTTGCGGGTTTAATATCTTTCAATAAAACCGTAATACCTTTGGCTTCAAATGCTGAAGTCACGCCATTTTCCGAATCTTCAAACATTAAACAATGTTCAGGGTTAAGATTCAGCTTTTCCGCTGCCGTCAGAAAAATTTCAGGATGAGGCTTACCTTTCTCCACCTCATCACCACACACCACGACATCAAAGAATTTATACACATTGGCATTAATCAGATATTCTTCAGCAATCGCACGGCGACTAGACGTTGCAACTGCCATACGCAAACCTGACTTTCTTAAACGTTCCAAAACTTGAACCAATCCTTTTTTAATAGGAACGCCACAGCTTCGTACAGATTCTAACTCCAATTCATCGGCACGTTTACGGATTTCAGCATAAGGAATATCTGCTCCATAAGTTTCCTGTGCCAAAGCTTGTGCCGTTTTGGCACTTAAGCCTAAACATGCCATTAAATATTCATTGGAAAATGATTGCCCAATCAGTTCTTGAGATGCCTGTTTCAATGTTTGAAACCGAAGACGTTCAGTATCAAACATTGTTCCATCCATATCAAAAATTGCACCCAGTATCACATCATCATGAAATTTCAGCATTTATGCTCCTCAAATTATTGTTATGTACAGCTTTTAGCCTAATCAAAAACACAATAGCTGAGTAAAAATGACACGATATGAAATAATTTTGATTAAAATTTACTCACAACAACCAACAATTCCTTATTTTTTGTTTTATTTGTTTAGATCTAGGTAATCTTATGTAATCAAAGTATGCATCTTGGGATTTTTAAAACACTGAAAATAAAAAACCTACCCCAAAAATAAGGTAGGTTAAATACTTAAAGACTAACTCTAAATTTAGTTTTTCATTAAAAATGTTAACTCTTCATCATCATGTGTAATTTTAACTCTAACGCCGCGATAGGAGCGCTTATCAGGGTCTAGCGCTGAATTAATGACTTCGTCAGCAAACTTTTGATCTGCCATAAATTTTGCATAGAGCTTATATCCAATCCGAATTTTCTTAATTTTTTTGCCTTTCGCTTCGTACTTATCTAAAGTTTGGTCTAAAATTTCTAAACTTAAATCATCCACGTATTTATCCTCTATTGTTCTACTATATGCCTTGCTTACTTGTACCTGAATTTACATCAAATAACCAGTTATAAAAAACCTAACATATGATGAAACAGCTCAATGCTAAACAACTTAGTCATTAATAAGTAACGAAATAATAATTTTCTGTTTCGGGTTTATCATTATTCTTCAAATATTCAAAGCGTGGCTATATGTTTTTTATATGGTTTTCTTTTTCAACCCACTATTGATCATACATGTATTTTCGGATATCTCATCCAAAGTCCAAATCAAATAGACATAAAAAAACCCAATCTAGGAAGACTGGGCTATAAACTTTGAATCTTTTCTCGTTGGTAGCGGGAGCTGGATTTGAACCAACGACCTTCGGGTTATGAGCCCGACGAGCTACCAGACTGCTCCATCCCGCATCAACGAGTTGACTTTATACGCCCTAATGCGTGATAAAGCAAACTTTATTTTAAATAAATAACGTATTCATTAATAATTCACTATATTTGCATTAAAACAGTTGAGTTTTACCTATAAATTAGACAATAAAAAAGCCCGCTTAATGCGAGCTTTTTTGACAAAAAACAATCAAGTCAGACTTAGATTGCTGTGATGCCGCTAGCTTGAGCACCTTTTTTCCCTGCAGTTACAGTGAATTGTACTCGTTGACCTTCTTGCAAAGTTTTAAAACCGTTGGTTTGAATTTCGCTGAAATGTGCGAATACATCTTCACCATTGTCAGCAGCGATAAAACCAAAACCTTTAGTTTCGTTGAACCACTTTACAGTACCAGTCGTTAAATTAGACATAAGATATTTCCTATAAGATTAAGCTGAGAATAGAAAATAATTTATTTAACATAAACCTTTAATACAATGAAGGATGAAAATCAACAACACAATAAAATCAGTAAACACAATAAAATTATTCTTCTAGTATGTATAAATATATACGTTTTATTGACGAAATGATAGCTGATTTAACTCTTTAACTTGTAAAGCTTGTTCAACTCAGTATAAAACGATTTGCCGTCGAGATTAAGAGCGCATTTTTCGCCAGACTCAAATTCAACCTGTTTACCCACTTCGACCCAGCTCACACCAGATAAATTACTTTGTTTGCGCTTGAGAGGGATAATTTTCACACGTATTTCATCGCCATTTATGGCTCTTGCTGTCGTCCAGCCATTTAAAAAAATCAATTTAATTACTCATATATTGAGCCTTTGCAAACAAAAAGTATTTCATAAATAAGACCATTCGGGGAGTTTGGAGTTTATTCTATAAAGCGGCATTGTGCCTATGAACTTATAATATTTACATCAGCAAAGCATGTAGAATGGATATCAAAGCGTATCCAACTTTGGACTTACATACTACGCGATCTTGACATACGAAGCAAACCGTACAAAAAAGCCCATCTGATGATGGGCTACAGTGCTTTTAAAAACTTATGATTTCGTCCCTTTACAAACAATATCTGCTATTTTTCCAGCAGGCTCATTAAAAATGTAGATCAAATTTGGATCTGTAGCACATACCGAAGCTTGAAATAAATCTCGAACGAACAACCAAATATTAAATTCTTTGGCTTCATCTGAATTTGCTATGTTTGAATTCGCCTGCTCATATTGCTGAGCTGCCTGAGTAAATATAGAACTCCAATTTCTTCCGAATTTTTCCAAATCGGTAGTAGAAGTGCCTCTTAAATCAATAATCTGATCTATCTGAGAAGAGTTAGGATTGTATACGGCGATAAAAGGACCCGTTGAATAGAGCAACTTAGGATTAAGCTTAACCAATTCACTTTCCGCAAGATTATAGTCATATACTCTTAAAATTAAATCGCAATCACGAGTATTTTGTGACAAATCCGTTGTTACAGGAACTTTGGTTACAACTTGATTCTCAATAGCGACGCCTTGATTGGATTCAACATCTTGAGCTGTTTCTAATTGTACAAATCCCTTACACAGCGCTTTGTTAAATTTTTCTGCATTCACACCTTTATTAAAAAAGATCACGGCGGAAGGTCGGGTACTATGCGCAACTGGAGTTAAATCAGCCAGTGATGTCGTAAATTGTCGAGTCATAACATCTGAATCATGAATAGGTATCATGGCAACTGGTGGTGGTGGCGCTGTTACAGGTGCTACAGAACACCCCCATAAAGGCAAAAGACTCATGCATAGCGTTGCTATAATCCAAAATTTCCCCATCTTACTTCATCCCTGTTCGCTACTGATTAAGGTCGCGCATATTATCATTCTGACTTTATCTAAACAAATCAGATCATTAAATAATATTTACATCTCCCTTTAATGTATGATTATTCATCAACAACATCTGCAAAAATAGCACCTAAAACTTCACTCAGGTCTTGTGGCGCTAAACCAATATCCAATCCACGTTTTCCACCACTCACGTAAATCTTGGTCAGGGTTTGAGCACTTTTATCAATTACAGTTTTAAGTCTTTTCTTTTGTCCAATTGGACTAATGCCTCCAACCAAATAGCCTGTTAAACGCTCGGCATCTTTAGGATCGGCCATATGCAGTTTTTTTGCCCCGACTGCTGTTGCCACTTTTTTTAAGTTTAGTAAATGATGTACAGGTAAAATTGCAACGTAATAGCTCTTATCATCGGTGACTAAAAGTGTTTTAAACACTTCCTCTACTTTTAAGCTCAGCTTTTCTGCTGCTTCTAAACCAAAACTTTTCGCATTGGCATCATGCTCATATTCATGAATAGAAAAGTCAACTTTTTTGCTTTTTAATAATTTGCAGGCTGGCGTCATCTTGCTTCTACAATTGAAATAAACCGCGTAATTATAGGCATTTCATAATTAAAATGTGAATTCCACTTAGGCTATTAGTTTCGAAATTCATCTAGCTTGAATTCAACTTCCTGAAATGGGTACAATTCAAGCAAAATACGATACTTAAAAAAGCCAATGCCTTCTATTTATCAGCTTAAACCAGCTTTTCAGAATTTTTTACGACCTTTTGTTCGTCGCTTATATCAACATGGTATTACTGCAAATCAGGTAACTTTGTTTGCAATGTTGATTTCTTTGCTGATCGCAAGTTTCTTGGCTTACACATTCCACGCGCAACCGATGGCAAATGCCGCATTTTTTTTACTTGTTCCAATCTGGATGCTTATACGGATGGCATTTAATGCGATTGATGGCATGTTGGCACGCGAATTTAATCAACAATCACAATTAGGTGCTTATCTAAATGAATTGTGTGATGTGATTTCAGACACGGCGCTATATTTGTGCTTTATAGTATTGAGTTGCATATCTCCAACATTGTTATTATGCGTTGTATTCTTAGCCATCCTCAGTGAATACGCAGGAGTCATGGCCCCTGTGATTGGGCAAGAGCGCCGTTATGATGGCCCTATGGGAAAGAGCGACCGCGCATTCTGGTTTAGTGTGTTAGCCGTCTTTTACGTACTCAGCCAATATTTTTCAGCACATATCACTTTTAAGCTACAAGAATTAATAAGTAATGGCTTATTAGCTATCATTACACTTTTACTCGTGATTACGATCTATAACCGCATACGTAATGCAATTGAAAAAACTTCAAATTAATTGATCATTAGGACAATAAAGAATGCCTTATAACAATAGTCAGCAACATTTCACCAGCCATGATGGCACATCCTTGTTCTATCGACATTGGGCTTCGTCGCACAACCCAGAGAAAAAAGCCATTGTGATGTTTCATCGCGGGCATGAACATTCGGGTCGTATGGCACATTTGGTGGAAGAGTTAGACCTGCCTAATTTTGATTTTTTTGCATGGGATGCACGCGGTCATGGTGAATCACCTGGTGAACGTGGCGATGCACCCAGTTTTTCGGCTTGTGTGAAAGACATTCAATATTTTGTTCAGCATATTGAACAGACCTATGCCATCCCACCTGAAAATATTGCAATAGTTGCTCAAAGTGTCGGAGCTGTATTGGCTGCTACATGGGTACATGACTATGCACCTAAAATTCGTGCCTTATGTTTAGCATCGCCTGCCTTTGACATTAAGTTGTATGTACCCTTTGCCAAACAAGGTTTAACGTTACTGAATAAATTACGCGGCAATTTCTTTATCCAAAGTTATGTCAAAGCCAAAATGCTGACGCATGATTTAGACCGTGCCCAGCAGTATGATCATGACCCGAAAATTGCCAAAGCCATTTCTGTACGTATGTTACTGGGACTATATGATGCTGCCGAACGGTTGGTTAAAGATGCCCAAAATATCTATGTACCCACTCAAGTCCTATGTTCAGGTGCCGACTTTGTGGTGCAGCAAAAACCGCAACGCGACTTTTATGAACGTTTGGCACATCCAAATAAAGAATTTCATGTTTTAGAAGGCTTTTTTCACGATACTTTAGGGGAACAAAACCGCGAGATTGCCGTTAAAAAAGTCCGTCGCTTTATTCAACAATGTTTTGCACATCCTTATGATATGCCAGACGTTTTAAATGCCGATAAAATTGGCGCAAGTTGCTCAACTGCTGAACAGTTCAGTCAAGCACTACCAAAAACATCTCTTAAAAAACTGTTTTGGGATTTGACTCAACGTCAACTCAAATTTGGTAGTCAGTTTTCTAAAGGCCTTAAAATTGGCGAAAAAACAGGCTACGACTCTGGCAGCACCCTAGACTTTGTCTATCGTAATCAACCAGAAAGCCAGAATTTACTGGGTAAAGTCATTGATCAACAGTATTTAAATGCGATTGGCTGGCGTGGCATTCGAGTCCGTAAACAAAATATTGAATCCCTACTGGAAAAATATACCGCATTGTTGGCTAAAAAACGTAAACCAGTTCGTATCTTAGATATTGCGGCTGGACATGGACGTTATATTTTAGATGCAGTTGCACAATTACCTAAACAACCAGAATCTATTCTGCTACGTGATTATAGCGAACTCAATGTTAAAGCTGGACAAGCACTCATTCAAGAAAGAGGCCTAAACGAAATTGCAACTTTTGTTCAAGCCGATGCCTTTGATACAGCATCTCTCGCAAACATTAAACCCAAAGCAACCTTAGCTGTTGTTTCAGGACTCTATGAGTTGTTTAGTGATAATGATTTATTACGTCAATCTCTAACTGGACTATATAAAGCCATGCTCAAAGATGGCTATCTGATTTATACGGGACAAATTTGGCATCCGCAGCAAGAGTTTATTGCCCGCGCACTCACTTCACATCGTCAAGGTGAAGCATGGGTCATGCGCTTACGTTCACAGGCAGAGATGGATGCTTTGGTCGAACAAGCTGGATTTAAGAAAATTGATCAATGTATTGATGAGTTCGGCATTTTTACGGTTTCTGTCGCGCAAAAGATCGAGCCGTAACATTTTATGCAGGCACTCATACATCAGGCAGGTACATGGAAATGGGGAATACTCTGCCTGTTATTTCTTGCCCCTTTTTTCTTTTTAAGTTACGGCTTTGCCAATCATTATGCCGCGGGGCTAAATTATGTTCCAAGCATTGTGTTCACTTGGGAAAAATATATTCCGCTATGGCCATGGACAATTGTTCCTTATTGGTCAATCGACTTATTTTATGGACTTTCACTGCTGCTGTGCTGGAATAAATTTGAACTCAAACAGCATGTGTTTCGACTTTTCAGCGCACAACTGATTTCTATTGGCTGTTTTTTATTATTTCCACTGAAATTCAGTTTTGAGCGCCCCGAACTACAAGGCTTCTTTGGTGTTTGGTTTGATATTCTCATGGGTTTTGATAAACCATTTAATCAAGCCCCATCCTTACATATTGTCCTGTTAATGATCTTGTGGGATTTTTATCGTCGACATGTACCTTCCTCTTATCGCTGGTTTGTCGATCTTTGGAGTTTTCTAATTGGTGTATCGGTACTAACCACATGGCAGCATCATTTTATTGATATCCCGACTGGCATTTGGGTTGGTGCATTCTGTTTGTGGTTATTTCCGTTCTATGCATCATCTCCATTACAAACAGAAAAAGTGCAGCAACGAACTTTAAAGCATTTTAAATTAGCTAGTTATTATCTTATTGCCGCACTCCTTCTCACATTTTTAGCTCTGTTTTTTAAAGGATGGATGCTCTGGTTGGCTTACCCCGCAAGCAGTTTATTCTTGGTTGCTTGCGCTTATAGCCTGAATCGTCCACATTTTTTTCAGAAACAACCCAATGGCACCATGAGTATTGCAGCGTGGGTTTTATTTGCACCTTATTTTCTTTTCGCAAAACTCAATAGCCGTATCTGGACCAGAACACATCCCAACGATTCTTTAATTCTGACCAATGAGAACACTCAGATTTTTCTAGGCAGAATTCCTTCAACTCAAAACATGCAGCAGTATGATGGTTTATTTGATTGTTGTGCAGAACTGCCTTTAAAACCACCATATGATTATCAGCAATATCTAAGTCTTGATCTCATTCCCTTACAAGCACAACAGCTAAATCTTGCCGTACAAGCATTGAATCAATTGCTGTCTTCACAATACGATAATACGAAAGTTATGATTTTTTGTGCCTTAGGATATTCACGCAGTAGCAGTATACTTGCTGCATGGTTGCTCCAAACTGGGCATGCCCATCAAGTTGATGATGCCATTCAAATCATTCGTCAGGCTCGACCTTGGATTGTACTGAATGCTCAGCAACTCGCAGCGCTAGAGATCTATCAAAAACAATATTTACAGCAGGTCAAGACATGAAATTACTGATTGTCGCCAAGTTACTACAAAATACAGATGGCCTTCGTAATGCAGGTTATATCGCATTTACGCTTTCCGTGCTTTGCTATTTTTTTTACGCTTGGCAGTCGATTGGTGTCTATCTCTCGCTCATCGTTATTTTTGTTTTATGCCTACTCCAACATTATCTTAGTATTCGAATTAAGTTCGATGCCGAGCTGTTAAGTTTGATCGGGACTAACTCAGAGCAGATTGAAGATGCACAATCCATCGTTCAGAAAACGCAAATACTTGACCAGAGTTTACTCGAATTAGGACTCATTCCTGCTAAAAAGCAACAGCGTAGCTGGGATATTCGCATTCAAGGCTGTATGCACTTATTTAAGCTTCATGTATTTCTGGTCTTATGCCAATATATCGTTTTAATATCGCTCATGATATTTTTATTACAACAAAAATAAAACTCGGTGACGTTATGCAAAGTACAAATTCTTCCTCAACTGAAACCGATCATAAAGCACATTTTCTTTCTCAATCATTGGCACGTTTTATTGCTTTTTTAACCCGTCGTAGCGCACGAATGTTAACGGGTGCTCGTAGCCTCTGGGTCGGTTGCAAACCTGCAACCACGCAGCGAATCTACTATGCCAATCACAATAGCCACATCGATTTTATTTTACTGTGGTCTTCACTACCAACGCCTATACGCCGTAAAACACGCCCTGTAGCCGCATCAGATTATTGGCTGAAAGATGGCTTTCGACGTTTTCTGATTCATGACACATTTACAGGGGTGACGATTCAAAGAAGCCATAATGGGCTGTCAGACCCTCTTGAACCTATTAAAAATGTTCTGCAGCAAGGTGACTCTATTATTTTTTTCCCAGAAGGAACACGTAATTTAAATGATGATGTCGAACTATTACCCTTTAAAAGCGGGCTTTATCATTTAAGTCAACAATTTCCAGATGTTGAAGTTATTCCTGTTTGGATTTCGAATCTTAAACGTGTTATGCCTAAAGGTGCACTGGTGCCGCTCCCATTATTATCGACTGTGATTTTTGGTGCTCCATTAACATTCACAGCCCATACAGATAAAAATGACTTCTTATTGCAAGCACAGAAAGCATTATTAGAATTGAAAGAGGTTGAGTTCCAATGACAGCAACCAACTTACAGCAAACCTATTTGCTCTTTGCAATTTTTACTGGAATATTGGTCTTTGCTTCAACCGTTGGTTGGATCTTAAAGAAACGGACTGCTCAGCAAATTTCACCTGTCATTGATAATTTAAACGCACGTATCAATGCTTGGTGGGTCATGCTCATTGTGCTTGCTACAGCGATATTAATGGGAAAAGTTACTTTTATTTTACTTTTTGCAATTATCTCACTTTTTGCCCTGAGAGAATTTATTAGCTTATTGCCGACCCGACGTGGTGATTATTTTCCATTATTAATCGCTTTCTATTTTGTTATTCCTTATCAATATTATTTGGTCTATATCGATTGGTACGGTCTATATTCCATTTTTATTCCATTGTATGTTTTTCTGTTAATCCCAATCGCTAGCTTGAAACAGGAAGATACCAAACATTTCTTAGAACGAAGTGCCAAAATTCAATGGGGACTCATGGTTTGTGTGTTTTGTATTTCGCACGTACCAGCCCTCATCAATTTAAAATTACCTGGCTTTCAAGGTGAAAAAATCTGGCTCGCCATTTGGTTAATTATTGTGGTACAAGCCTCTGATGTACTGCAATATGTCTGCGGGAAACTATTTGGAAAACACAAAGTTGCACCGATACTTTCGCCATCTAAAACCATTGAAGGGCTTTTAGGCGGTATTTTTCTGGCAACATGCTTAGGCATTCTTATGAAATGGCTAACACCATTTAGTTATTGGCAGGCAGCACTCATTGGTTTAATTGTGTGTATCTTTGGCTTCTTTGGCGGTCTGGTCATGTCTGCGATCAAAAGAGATCGCGGTGTCAAAGACTGGGGGCAATTAATTCATGGTCATGGTGGCATGTTAGACCGTATAGATTCAATCTGCTTCTCAGCACCAATTTTTTTTCATATTTTGCGTTATTGGTGGAGCTAAAGAAAAGCATTCATTTTCATCGCTCACAGCATAAACCCTAGTTATAAAACTAGGGTTTATTTAACTTTTAAAAATAAGATGATATTTTCAAAGTCATTAATGCATCATTTGCCCAAAGGCATAAACTACTATCATCAACATCACAACCGACGATGACGTTATTAATAATTCTAAAGCTTTCATACCCCACCCCCATTTCTTAAGAGGTAGTTCTATTTAGACATGTTTAAACTACATTTACAACCCAAAAGTGTGACATTTTTTGACAATTATAGACAAAAAAGAAACATTATTAATCAAACATCACACTCTTTTTTATTCATGAGATAATTTTCAGTCTGTCGTAATTAATAACAAAACCGACGTAGCAACTTTTTCTGTTAGTTCATTTAACCTTTGTAATGGTGTGCCTGTAATCAAATAACGGTAATCATATAATTTTCCAGCAAATAGGATGGTTATAAAAAAAGTTCCTTCTGGCTTTTCTGCTGTTGCACTTCCACCAGGTTTTAACAAACCTGTACACGCGACAATCACATCAGCATGTGTAAATAGTTTCTGTCCGGTCTTTGCCAATGCCTGCGTAACTTCTGCAGACTCCGCTGTATACTGCTCAATTAATTTTGGATCAAGATGCAACACTTGTAGCTTAATGCTTGGATCGTAACAAACCAAACCACCCAATAAAATTTCCGCACCACTATGTTTATAAATCGAAAATTGGCTGCACAAAAAACCTGAACTGGCACTTTCTATGAATGCTATTTTGAGCTGCTGCCGCTCTAATTCATTACAACATTGCTTGAGCATAATTTCCCCATCACACCTCATGAGCTTATTTAGGTGTTATTTGTCCAATTCGTAGTCAAACCCTAAGCATAACGGTTTATTCTATGCTTAAAAACTGATACAACTAAAAATAAAGCATAGAAACAAAGGTAGAGATTACAATGAAAACAACCGTCAAATATGTGGTTTTAAAAAGTAAAGATTACCAACTTGGCACACCACTGTTTGAAGAAGAATTAGATGTCGATGGTCAATATTTTGATCAAATCCCATTAGTTATTCACTTTCAAAATCGAGATTTCAAAGTGAAAAGTAAAGAGTTGCAGCGCAAACAAATTCAAGATGACTTTGAAGAAAGCCAAACCATTTTAGTCAAAGTGATTGCACAATAAGCTTAAGTCACTAAGCCACAACACCTTAAATAACATGGAGAAACATTACTCCATGTTATGATTGATCCAATCTAAAAGTGAATGCATTACAACAATAGATAAATATAGTGTTATTAATTAATCTCATAACAGCAGAAATACATATAAATACTATGGATTAAATAAATTTGTACAAACTTTTGCTATAATTTCAAGTGATTTTTAAAGATACTTTTCAGAAACATGCATGATATAGCAGATTTAGAACCTATTGCACGCGACGTGCCACATACCAAACGTGGTCATGAGCGTTGTCTTGCGCTTTTATTGAGTGCAAACGACTTGTTCTTAAAACATGGCTATGATGCTGTTTCATTAGATGACATCGTCAATCATGCTGGTGGCTCCAAAGCCTCTATCTACAAATATTTCGGGAATAAAGAAGGTCTATTTACTGCAATCTGTGACTATCGTCGTGAGCAATTTTTTAAAGATATTTGTATGCCCTTCAATATTGAGAAAGATGACTTACGCAACTACCTCATCCAGACTTTACTGAATTTACAAATCCATCTCGTCTTACCTGAAAATGCTTCTTTTTTTCGTCTTATCATGGAACAAACCCAGCGTAGTAAGCAGCTTGCTCAACATATCCATGAACAGGGTCCAAAACATATTCAAAATGCAATTGCTTGTATATTAACAAAAGCCAATGAACTTGGACTCATTACATGTGAAGAACCTGAATATTCTGCTCAACTCTTTTTTGGCATCGTGCGCAATTTAGAATGGCAAGTGCTCATGAATATCTATGTGCAGGAAAATGAGCAAGAAAACTTAAAATATATTCATTATTGTGTCGATCGCTTCTTAGACGGTCATCAAAAAGTCTAGTTTTTTTGCATTTCCTAACATTTTTAGTATATAACTGTTAGTCTTTTCTTTTAACCAACCAACAACTAATTGTTGTACTTGAAACAGCAATTATTGTGGAGTAACCATGGCTCTACGTCACTTTCTTACTTTACGCGATTTATCAACTTTAGAACTCAATCAAATTTTGCATCGTGCAATCGAATTGAAACGAAAACAGCACGATAACGAAATTTTTCAACCTTTTGTTGGTAAAGTTATGGGCATGATTTTTGAAAAATCGAGCACCCGAACACGCGTGTCGTTTGAAGCAGGCATGAGCCAATTTGGTGGTAGCGCAATTTTCTTATCTCCACGTGATACTCAGCTTGGCCGTGGTGAACCTATTGAAGATTCAGCACGTGTTATTTCAAGCATGTTAGATATCGTGATGATCCGAACTTTTGGGCACGATATTGTTGAACGTTTTGCTTCTTATTCAAAAGTCCCTGTAATTAATGCTTTGACAGATGACCATCATCCATGCCAATTACTTGCTGACATGCAGACTTTCCTTGAACATCGTGGTTCAATCGAAGGTAAAACCGTCGCTTGGATTGGTGATGGTAATAACATGTGTAATTCTTATATCGAAGCTGCACATATGTGGGGTTTTAAATTAAAAATTGCAGCGCCGAAAGGTTATGAACCACAAGAAAAATTCTTATCCGAGTTTGCTCACTGTGTTGAATTAGTTGACTCTGCGGAAGATGCGGCCGTCAATGCTGACCTGATCGTAACCGATGTCTGGGCAAGCATGGGACAAGAAGAAGAGCAAAAAATCCGTGAAAAAGCTTTTGCTGATTACCAAGTGAATGAACGCTTAATGAATCTTGCTCACCCAGACTGTCTATTTATGCATTGCTTACCTGCTCATCGTGGTGAAGAAATTTCTGAAACCATGTTAGACCATTTAAATGCTGTAGTCTGGGATGAAGCTGAAAATCGCTTACATGCTCAAAAGGCATTGGTTGAATTTCTTATAAATGAAAATCTTAAAAAAGACTAAGAAATCCATCTAAAAAAAGCACCTTTGGGTGCTTTTTTTATTTCGGCGACGATATAATCAAAACCATAATGTCTATAAGTGATTAAACATATGCAATTAAAAACTATTATTCTTGGTGTATTCACCACGACTTTCACCATGTTTGCTTTGGCACAACCTACAGATTTAGATCAATATTTATTAAAGAAAAAGATCGTCGATACAAATTACACAGTTAAAAATTCAACTGCGCTGAATGAAATCTTAGATTATATTAGTGATGAAGATTCTCGTACGATGCCCTATCAACTTGATCAAAACATCGTGATTGAAAAAATGCGCTTATATGCAAATCGCATAGAAATATCAGGGCTAATTACTTCGCCAGACTTTAAACAATTCGCCCAAGACATTGGTGATGATCAAGTTCATGAAATGATGAAAAAAACATTAGTGCATAGTTGTCCTAAATTTTTCGAACATCAATTCCAAAGAGTAAATCCATATCAAGTTCAAATTAAACTCACTTCAGAACAAAAAAATTATAATCTTACTTTAAAGAACTCAGACTGTAATTTTGAATAACAGACTTTAACGAATGAGTCCTTGGGGCTGCATAATAATAATTGCTGCCCCAGCTAATACAATGACCCCACCCAATACATCCCATCTTGATAGCATGACTTGATCGACATATCGTAACCACATAAGTGCAGTAAAAATATAAATTCCTCCGTAAGCAGCATAAATCCGACCAGAAGCTGCGGGATGTAAAGTCAGTAACCACACAAAAATAGCCAGACTGAGCGCCGTTGGGATCCATAACCAATAAGAACGCCCTTGATTTAAAATTAAATATGGAAAATAGCAACCTAAAATCTCAGCAATTGCTGTAAGGACAAATAAGTAAACTGTGGTCAAAATTTTGATTAATGGCATATCCATAGAGATATTTGTCACCGTCAGAAAACTATAAATAGAGTGCTACTAAAAAATGAGCAAAAAATAACCCGTGTAAACACGGGTTATTGATAAAAAAGTCAATTAAGCAGGTTCAGCAGTTTGATCTTCAAATACTTCAAGTTTCAAACCAACAGCTTCACCATTTTCCATTTTCACAGAAACTGCTACGTTGCCACCATGTTCTGCCAGCTCACCAAATAAAATCATTTCAGCAAGTGGTTTTTTCAAATGCTCTTGAATCAATCTTTGCATTGGTCGAGCACCCATGAGGCGGTCATAACCATGTTCAGCCATCCACTCACGCGCACTTTGATCGACTTCAAGCATGACTTTCTTATCATCGAGTTGCGCTTGCAGCTCAGTCAAGAATTTATCTACCACACTCTCAATAACAGTCGTAGGGAGTGCTTTGAATTGAATCACACCATCCAGACGGTTACGGAATTCTGGAGAGAATGCTCGTTTCATCGCTTCCTGATTATCACGACTATTGTCTTGTTCCATAAAACCAATACTGACACGAGAAATGCTTTCTGCACCAATATTCGTGGTTAAAACCAAGATCACATTGCGGAAATCTGATTTACGACCATTATTATCAGTTAAAGAACCATGATCCATAATTTGTAATAACAAATTAAAGACATCTGGATGTGCTTTCTCAATTTCATCAAGTAACAATACACAGTGCGGATTCTTATGGATCGCATCGGTTAATAAGCCACCTTGATCAAATCCTACATAGCCTGGAGGCGCACCAATCAAACGTGAAACTGCATGACGTTCCATATATTCAGACATATCGAAACGAACCAGTTCAACACCGAGCAACTTCGCCAACTGTTTGGTAACCTCTGTCTTACCGACCCCTGTAGGGCCTGCAAAAACAAAGCTTCCGACAGGTTTGTCTGGAGATTTTAAACCCGCGCGTGACAACTTAATGGCAGAAGACAATGCATCAATTGCTTCATCTTGACCAAATACCACACGTTTTAAATCACGTTCAAGATTTTCCAGAACTGTTTTATCATCTTTGGATACTGTTTTTGGTGGAATACGGGCTATCTTGGAAACAATATCTTCAATATTTTCAACAGTAATCAAGCTTTCATCTTGTTCTGCTTTCAAACGACGCTGTGCGCCTGCTTCATCAATTACATCAATCGCTTTGTCTGGTAAGAAGCGATCATTGATAAATTTCGCAGACAGCTCTACCGCTGAAACCAGTGCTTTATCGTCATATTTCACGTGGTGGAAATCTTCAAATTTAGATTTTAAACCACGTAAAATATCAATCGTTTCAGAAATGGATGGCTCATTAACATCGATTTTTTGGAAACGACGTGACAGTGCATGATCTTTTTCAAACACTTGGCGATATTCTTGGAATGTGGTTGAACCAATGCAACGCAACGATCCATTCGCCAAAGCTGGTTTGATCAAATTCGATGCATCCATTGTGCTCCCCATACTTGAGCCAGCACCAATAATCATATGAATTTCATCAATAAATAAGACAGCCTCAGGTCTTTTCTTCAACGCATTTAACAATTGTTTTAGCCGTTTTTCGAAATCTCCACGGTACTTAGTACCAGCCACTAATGCACCAATGTCCAGACTAAAAATTTCAGCATTTGCAAGCGGCTTTGGTGCCTTACCATTAACAATAAGCCAAGCTAAACCTTCCGCAATCGAAGTCTTGCCCACACCTGGATCGCCCACCAATAATGGATTATTTTTACGGCGACGGCATAAAATTTGTGCCGCACGTTCAATTTCTTTTTCACGACCAATCAGTGGGTCGGTTTTACCTTTTTGTGCTTCATGATTCAGGTTGGTCGTGTAAAGCTCTAATGGACCTGCATTGGCTGAAGATGCGGACTCTCCATCCAATTCCTCAGCTTCTTCTTCAACTTGCACTTCGTCTTTACGCGTACCATGCGACAAGTATTGCGTTAAGGTTAAACGGTTAATTTGATGACGTTTTAATAAATAAACTGCAAATGAATCCCGTTCGGAATACATTGCAACTAAAATATCTGCCCCTTCTACAGTGCGGTCACCACCACTCGATTGTACGTGGAAAATGGCACGTTGCAGAATACGATCAAAACTTTCAGTTGGATGCGGCGCCTGATCGCTGTTTTCACCAAGTTTAGGAGTATGTTGTTCTACGTATTCTTCTAATTCTTTCCGTAAGACGATGATATCTGCGCCACATGCTTTTAATGCATTCACAGCAGAGTCATTGTCCAGTAATGCCAATAATAAATGCTCAACTGTTAAGAACTCATGTCTCTTTTGACGAGCCATGCTTACAGCCAAACGTAATGATACTTCTAATTGACGACTGAGCATGTAACCCCCTTAATCTTTTGGCTCAATCTGACAAAGTAGTGGATGACCTTGAGATCGAGCGTAATTATTGACTTGGTTCGCTTTGGTTTCCGCGATGTCTCTTGGATATACGCCTGCAATACCTTTACCTTCGTAATGTACTGTTAACATTACTTGAGTGGCTTGGTCAAGATTCATTGCAAAGTATTGTTGTAAAATTTCAATTACAAAGTCCATTGGGGTGTAATCATCGTTCATTAAAACGACAGCATACAAAGATGGACGCTTTAATTCGGGTGGCGCAGTTTGTACAGCAACATCCCCATACTCATCGTGCTGAGGTTCATCCACTAAACGCGGATTAAAATGCCAGTCCACTAAACCAGACTGATAAAAACTACTTTTAATGTCGTTTAGACAAATTGGGCGTTTCGAATTTCGCATATGATCATTTACAACTATTGAGCATTCGCTTCAGCTTGAGGGATTTCAGAGATATTGGCAGATGGTGACTCAACTGCATTCCCTTTCGCCCAACTAAAGCGTTTAATTACAGGTGTATTCGTTCCAGTTAAACGAACTTCTACAAATTGCGGGGTAAAGCCTTTAGGCATTGTCCAACGTCCAGTCAAACGCTCATATTCATCAAAGTTAAAGTTTTTATCTTCCATTGGAACAACCAAAACTTCAGTGCCTTGAATAAGATGTAAGGCTACTTCCCCAGAAGTATTACGTTTACTTGGGCTGACTTGTACTAAATCTAGCTGATATTCAAAAGCATTTTCAGGTAAAGGCTTAATACTTAAATTTTGTACAGTAAGGCTTAAACCACCACGTTGACGTAATATTTCCCGATATAGTGCACTTAAACTTCTAGCCTGAGTTTCACTGTCTTTTGCCTGATTGAGTGCGGTGAATAAATCATTTGAATTACTGACCGCAACATCACGCTCTTGCACTGCGGTGTTCATGCTTTTGTTTAAGCCTTCAAGCGTTTGTTTTTGCTTTTGCACAACTTCAACCAGTTGTTCGGCATCTGCATCATAACCAACCACTGTTAAACCCTGCCGATGTCCGACCGAATAGCCAATAAACCCACTTCCAAGCACCAAAACGGCAGCACCAATCACCAAAGGTAAATTGGTTTCGAGAAAAGGCTTTTTGACAGGTTCATTCGATTGTGACGTAGTGTTCGAGTCAGTATTCTGCATCGTCATCTCTTATTTTGAATTATTCAAAACACACATTTAAATCTAAATTTAAATGTGTGTGAAGGTATTTAATAAGTTTTATGGTAATAAACCAATGCCTTCTAGACCTGCTGTTTCATCAAAACCGAACATTAAGTTCATATTTTGAACAGCCTGACCAGCAGCACCTTTAACCAAGTTATCTTGCGCAACCAAAACCACTAATTTTTTAGGTTGTGGTTTATATAGAGCAATGCGTAATTGATTGGCTCCACGCACTGAACGGGTCTCAGGTGAACTATTTTCAGGCATCACGTCTACAAAACTTTCATTTGCATAGAATTGCTCATACCATGCTTGCAAATCCAACTTAGCACCTGCATCAGTCAAATCCACATAAATAGTGCTGAGCATGCCACGAATCATGGGTACTAAATGCGGAACAAACAAGATCTGATCAAAAACACCTGTTTGACCTGAAATATTTTCTAAGGCTTCTACAATTTCAGGATGGTGACGATGTCCTGCGACGCCATAAGCTTTAAAGTTATCAGCGTTTTCAGTGTAAATCATACCCATGCTTGCTTTACGCCCAGCACCTGAAACACCTGATTTCGCATCAATAATAATACTCTCAGGTTTAACCAATGTGTCACTGTGCTTAAACAATGGTGCCAAGCCCAGTTGTACTGTTGTAGGATAACAACCTGGGTTACCAATCACATTTGCCTGTTTAATTTTGTCACGGTTTAATTCAGATAAACCATACACAGAATCTTTAAGCAGCTCAGGGCATGCGTGTTGCATACCGTACCATTTTTCAAATTGCACTAAATTTTGCAACCGAAAGTCAGCAGCTAAATCAATCACTTTAGTATTTGCTGCAACCAATTCTTCAGCATGCTTCATGGCTACACCATGCGGTGTCGCAAAAAACACCACATCACACTGTTTTAATTGTTCAATATTTAAGTCTGAGTATTTAAGGTCTGTATGTCCGCGTAAACTTGGGAACATATCATCGACACGGCGGCCATCTTCGGTACGTGATGTCAGTACATTTACTTGTACATTTGGATGTCGAAGCAATAGGCGCAATAATTCAACACCTGTATAACCTGTTCCACCAACAATACCTACTGAAATCACGCGCTTTACCCCTATTCAAAAGCAGCCATTTTGTAACTGCGTAGTATGACAGGAAGTTGAGGCTTTCTAAACTGTTTTGCTTGGATTTTATATGTTTTAGTGTTGTTAACACTTTAATTCAATGCTGTAGAAATCATCTGGGTACAATCCAAACCAATACAATTTCGTCCAGATTGCTTCGCGGAATACAGTAATTGGTCAGCAACACCAATCGCACGTATAAAATCTTGCTCAACGATCTGTGCTAAACCAAAACTGGCTGTGACCGATATTTTGCTCACTGACAACCGCTTAGTTTCTATAGCGATGCGAATACGTTCGGCAATTGCATAAGCCTGATATTGGTCTTTTACTCTTAGAAGTAAAATAAATTCTTCACCACCAAAACGCCCAACCAAATCTTGACCACGAACATTTTCCCGAATAATTTCACCAACCTGTTGCAAAATGCTATCACCAATCAAATGACCATATTGATCATTGATTTGCTTAAAATGATCAATATCACACATCAGTAAAAAATAGGTGTCTTGAGATGTATATGAAAGTACTGACTTGGCTTTTTCATAAAAACCACGTCGGTTTAATAAATTGGTTAATGGGTCTTTCTGACGCTCATCATTCAACTTATGAATAATATCTCGCACCAAAGTCCCTAACAGAACAATCGCAAACCACATGCTAAAAAAAATACTTGCAGCAAGCATAATTAACCACCAAACGGAGGTGACCAGCATGTCAGCTTCAATATCACTCAAAAATAGATAAATAATTAAACTGCGTGTAAAGGTATAAATTACAATAAAAAAATAAGAAAAATCTACAATTTTATTAAATATATCAATGTCTTGATAATTTTTAAATATCGAAAATAAAACCAATGACTCTACTGTTGCAATAGTGGAATTAAGAATCAACATCCTGATCCATAATTGATTATCTACATATGAAAAATAGCTCAGCAATAATAGGGCTATCGCAATTAACCCCAAACACCAATATGAATGCGCATGACCTTTTTTTCTTAATGCCATTGCATAGGCACTTGCCCAAGCGCCAAATAAATACATCCCTCCCAGTAAAGGTGCATACAGAGCCAGCTCTGAATTAGACATAAAACTTTGTGCTGCCAATGAAAAAGAAGGCACGATATAACCTAGACCTAGCCAAAATAAGTATTTTGGAGCCTGATAAAAATAATGGCATATTAAAAACAAGCTTCCCATTAAGATCAGGCAAGCTGGAACAATTAATATAAAATAATGAGTATCTGTAAAATTCACGCCCAAGACTAAAAGCTTGTACTAAAAGTAATCGCAGTGTAGATGATTTATTTACTCATTCAAACTCAAATCTATCAGATTAATCACATCATAAAATTTAGCTTTTTCAAGAAGAGAACCACCAAAATGGCAATGCTGTATTTTTTAATGTATGACGATGCGACTTAAAATTTGGATCATATTCAGCTACTTTTGCCCAAAAATGTACACTATGATCAAAGTAAACCGTATGTGCCAATTCATGCACACACACATAGCGCGTAATTTCCCTAGGAAACAATACTAAACCACTATTCAACATAATGTCATGCTTTGCACTACAACTCCCCCAACGAGTTTTTGCTTGTCGAATATTACAAGCCAAATACCCCAAACCAATCTCATCACTGACTTGTTTTAAAAAATGTGGTAAATGCTGCTTAGCATACGCAATCACAAATGCTTTGAGATATTGTTCTGGTTGTCGATCACTCACCCAAAGCTGATGATTTTGTTTATCAAAAATAAAAGATTGCTTTTGTGTTTTATAAATTACTGGTAAAGGTTGCTCTAGATTAAATAGGTTCAATTGTATCGGCAGGCTTCGGTCAAGCTGTCCTGATTTTTTTTGCTGTTTCTGCCAAGTCTCAATCATCCATTGCTCAGACTGCTGTAAAAAAGCCTGAATCTGTTTTTTTGTACAAACCTTTGGAACTGTTAAACGAATTTGTGTTGGCTCTACACGTAATCTTAAACGTGTTGCGCGCGCATGATGGGTGATCTGAATTTCTGGCAGTGTATGGGTCATTTATTTTGAAATTTTATTTAGATTATTCAGTCTTCACTTTAAGCTAAAAGTTAAAACATGACTTAAATTGTTAGCTCCAATAGAGAAACTACCCTCCTTTTTCAAAGGAGGGTCAGGGAGGATTTTTTAAATAGCAGTACGTTCTTCAATGCCGTTGTCTGTTGCAACGACAGCGATATCCGCTTTATTTAACGCAAAAATGCCGTTACACACCACACCCGGAATGTTATTGATAGTCTTTTCAAGTTCAAGCGCATTTAGAATATTCAAGTTATAAACATCTAAAATAACATTGCCGTTATCTGTCACTACACCTTCACGGTAAACTGGGTCACCGCCCAAGCTCACGATTTTACGTGCTACAGCCGAACGCGCCATTGGAATCACTTCTACAGGCAATGGGAACTCACGACCCAATTGTTCAACCCATTTCGAATCATCAACAATACACACAAATTTCTTTGCAATTGATGCCACAATCTTTTCACGAGTTAAAGCAGCACCGCCGCCTTTAATCATATGCATATGACGGTCAATTTCGTCTGCACCATCAACATAAGCATCTAAACCGCCGACATGATTCATATCAACCACTTCAATACCGAGTTTCTTTAGACGTTCTGCGGTTGCTTCTGAACTTGCAACTGCTGCTTCAAGTTGAAGCTCTGGTAAAAGTTCAATTAAAAAATTAACGGTACTGCCTGTACCCACCCCTAAGATGCCGCCTTTTGGTAAGTGTTTTAAAGCTGCTTTCGCTGCTGCTTGTTTTTTCTCATCTTGGGTTGCATATAGACTCATGACATCACTCAACTTTTTTTCACGTTTTGCGCAATTTTAAAACGCAAATGTGTAGGGGTTTGTTACAATAAGCGCCTATTTTAAACTGTTAGATGGAAAATTAACATGCTGTCTCGTTTGGTTCGACAAATTTTACAAGCAACGGTGTATGACGTTGCAATCGAAACCCCACTCGAAGCAGCGCCACGAATTAGTGAAAAGCTAAACAACAACATTCGCTTTAAACGCGAAGACTTACAACCTGTCTTTTCTTTCAAACTACGCGGTGCGTATAACCGTATTAGTCAATTACCGAAATCTCAGTTGGAACGTGGCGTTATTACTGCTTCAGCAGGTAACCATGCTCAAGGCGTGGCTTTATCTGGTCAAAAGTTAGGTATTCGCGCCATTATTGTCATGCCAAAAACGACACCTGACATTAAAGTACAAGCAGTAAAACGCTTGGGTGGTGAAGTCGTTCTACATGGTGATTCATTCGATGTTGCCAATAAATATGCGATTCAATGTGCCAAAGATGAAGGTATGACGTTTATTCCCCCTTATGACGATGAACTGGTCATGGCGGGTCAAGGCACCATTGCCAATGAAATTTTACGTCAATGGCGTGATGTTGAATATGTATTCGTTGCCGTTGGTGGTGGCGGTCTAATCGCAGGTATCGCAGCTTATTTAGGCGACGTTGCGCCACATGTCAAAATTATTCCTGTTGAATATGACGAATCGGCTTGTTTAAAAGCTGCATTTGAAGCCAATGAACGTGTGATTCTCCCTCAAGTTGGTCTATTTGCCGATGGTACAGCCGTTGCACAAATTGGTGAGAAGCCATTTGAAGTCTTACAATTGCAAAAATCAGATAACTCTGGACCTATTGTTGAACGTGAAGTTGTTCTGGTGAACACTGACGAAATTTGTGCAGCCATTAAAGA
Organism: Acinetobacter tandoii; assembly: GCF_008867985.1. Taxonomy (NCBI): domain Bacteria; kingdom Pseudomonadati; phylum Pseudomonadota; class Gammaproteobacteria; order Moraxellales; family Moraxellaceae; genus Acinetobacter; species Acinetobacter tandoii. Next base: position 58,633 of record NZ_VXLD01000005.1, on the reverse strand, counting down.
TACTTATGACGAATGTCGTAGCATTGTCGAACCTTCTGGTGCGATGGCTTTAGCAGGTATTAAAAAATACGTTGAAGAACACAATATTCACGGTAAAAACATGGTGTCAATTGTTTGCGGTGCAAACATGAACTTTGACCGCTTACGCTATATCGCAGAGCGCACCGAACTTGGTGAACACAAAGAAGCGATTTTTGCAGTAACGATTCCAGAAGAAAAAGGTTCTTTCCTCAAATTCTGTCGTGCACTACAAGGTCGTAACATCACCGAGTTTAACTATCGTGCAAGCAATGCATCTGCCGCACAAGTTTTTGTAGGCATTAGCCTAAAAAATGGTGAAAAAGAGCGTCATGACATTCATGAATTACTGAAGACTCAATATGATGTAGACGACCTTTCTGATGATGAAGTTGCAAAACTACACATCCGTTACTTAGTCGGTGGTCATGCTGATTTAGAAAATGAACGTTTATTCCGCGTAGAATTTCCAGAGCGTCCGGGCGCATTGCTCACGTTCCTTGAGCGTTTAGGGCCAACCCATAACATTACCCTCTTCCACTATCGTAACCACGGCGCTGCCGAAGGTCGTGTTTTGGTCGGTTTAGAAGCCAGCGATGCCAAACAAAATCCAGATGGTTTAATTGAAACACTGGAAAGTATTACTTATCCATACGTGGAAATTACCAACAATCTTGGTTACCAACGCTTCTTAAAATAATCCATCGAACTTATACAAACAGAGTCTTTAGGGCTCTGTTTGTCATTTAAATAGACCAAGACATTTCTGAAGGTTGATATTTTTCAACTTTCAAACCCGCCTCATCGAATTGCCGATTAAATAACTCACAAAATACTTCAATTTTTTTGGGTTGATTCGGCACGGCCAACCAATAATGCTCTTTACCCCAAAGCAACAATAGTGCGAAATTCTGCAATTTTAGAAATTTATAAATTTCGTCCAAAATGATTTCTAAAATTTGATCTTGTACCCGATAAAAACGCCCAATCACATGCTCAAATTGCTCATAGTGTTTTAAAATTGGATCTGCACGTGATTGTATTTGTGCTTGTACCATTTCAATTTCAGTGGTCATGTGCTGAAAAAAAGGATGTTCTGCCAGTCCATTTTCCAAATATTGATGAATATTCAGTCCCATTATATATTCAGCAGCTTGTTCACTCTCCTGAGAATTTAACCAAGTTAAAAAGGCCTCCGCTTTTGCGCGATGCTTTTTTTTAGGCAATGGATTCTGCTTCAACTCAGGAAACCATTTTGTTAACTGCTTATAAATTTTCTTTTCATTCATGTTAAAACCCTAATTATTTTAGTCATTTTGCTTTTACTAAATGCACAGTCGATACAGCAAAACTTCATTTCAAGCATCAATTAACGCTATGATTAGACATTATGAAATTCAAATGTGTAAATAATAATACACCTAACAAGATAAGGACCTAACATGGCCCAATTTGCAGTGATTGGTTTAGGAAGTTTTGGTGCAACTGTTGCAACTGAATTGGTCGAGTTAAAACATGATGTACTGGGTATCGACAGCAATAAAAAGTATGTAGAAAACATTTCTGATGTCCTCACTCATGCTGTAATTGCAGATGCAACCGATGAACACGTACTCAATGAATTAAACATCCAAAACTGTGATGCTGTTGTGGTAGCCATCGGCGAAAATATTGAAGCCAGTATTCTTTGTGTTTTACATCTCAAAAATTTGGGCATCGAAAAAATTTGGGTAAAAGCAAAATCAAAATCTCACCATATGATCCTAAGCCATTTAGGCATTGATAAAATTATTCATCCAGAAGAGGATATGGGTGTACGTGTTGCACAGTCGCTCAGTTATCCAATGGTCAGTCGCTACATGTCTCTGGAAGATGATCGCTATATGGTAAAAATTGAAGTTAAAGACAATTTACATGGCACTCGTTTTCAGACAATTTGTGAATATAATCCTGAAGTTAATGTCATCTTACATAAGCGCGGCAAAGATCTTTTATATCAGGTAGACCCAAATTTAGTATTACAGCGTGGTGATATTATTGTCGTTGAGGGTCATCTGGAACAATTACGAAAATTATCGAATCGTTTTAAATAATATGAAAACAATACGAAAAAAACCAAAAAATACGGTCAACTTAAGTCCTCCAAGCTTATTAGCACTTGGTTTTTTAAGTTTTATTCTGATGGGAACTTTACTACTCAAATTACCTATTGCCCATCATGGTGACTTGTCATGGATTCACGCGTTATTTACCGCAACTTCAGCAGTGACCATTACAGGTCTGTCTGCAGTGAATGTTGGTGAGGCTTATACGGTATTTGGCAAAGTCGTCATTATGCTATTACTGCAATGCGGTGGTTTAGGCTTTATGACTTTCGCTATTTTAGCCGTGATGAGCCTTTCAAATAAAATTGGATTAAAACAGCAAATTATGGCACAGGAGACTATTGGTCATACCAGCTTATCCAAAGTCTCTCATACAATTAAAGCTGTTTTGTTGTATTCATTATTTTTTGAAGCCATCGGCACATGTATTCTCACTATCGCTTGGATGCAAGAATATGATTTCTTAAAAGCTTTCTTTTATGCAGCTTTTTACAGTGTTTCCGCATTTAACAATGGTGGGTTTTCTTTATTTCCCAATAGTTTAATGGACTTTTCTAGCCAATATTTCATTACATTTACTATTAGCATGCTGTATATCATTGGTGGGATTGGTTTTTTGGTCTTAATGGACATTAAACAGCAAAGAAGCTGGAAAAAACTCAGCCCAAATAGCAAACTGATTTTATTAACAATCACTGGGCTGAATCTATTTGCCTTTATAGTATTTTGGCTATTAGAAGCCAATAATCCGCTTACACTTGCCCCTATGAGTACGATGGAACAAGCTGTTAATGCATGGTTTCATGCGACAGTCCCTCGCTCGTCTGGATTTAACAGTTTGAATGTGGGCGACATGACCGATGCATCCGCACTGGTCACTATGGTACTGATGTTTATTGGTGGAGGTTCTTTAAGTACGGCGGGCGGTATTAAAGTCGGCACCTTTATTGTCGTCACTTTAAGCGTAGTGAGCTTTTTACGCCGTGCCGATGAAATACGTATTTTTAATTTTTCGATACCGCAAAATACTTCATTTAAAGCAATGGCTGTAGTGTCTATTACTGCCATGTTGGTATTTATGGGTTTTTTGACCTTATTGCTCTTAGAGCCCAAACACCATTTTCTCGATTTACTCTTTGAGGCTGTATCAGCAGCCTGTACCGTTGGTCTATCACGTGGTATTACTTCCGACTTACAACCTGCCAGCCAAATAACCTTAATGCTCCTCATGTTTGCTGGCCGTCTTGGCCCACTTACTTTGGCGTATATGATTGCCACGCCAAAGAAAACACGTTTAAAACATCCACCTACGGATATTCAGATCGGTTGAAGGATTCAGGATGGATTGTTACTCAAAAGAGAAAATGTTTGAAAAATTAAGCGGCATTCAATTCTATTCTGTACGGATAAACCATGAGCGAAGCTCAAATAATGTCAAATTTAAAGTGAATACAAACTCTTTTTCAGTGAGTGAGTACGTGTAATTTACAACACAGAATACTGACAAATAAAGGACTCAAAACAGCAAAAAAATTAGAAATAATTCCAACTAAAAAAGCCTGAAATTAAAATTTCAGGCTTTTAAAACTTACTCAAAAAGTATCAGTACCAATTCAGTAACGATACCCCTAAACCAACATAGGTTGCTCGATGATTATAATCAATCAAACTTTCACCATAACCATCAAACAACTGGAATTGACCACGCAATTTGCCATGAATTGGAAAAGACCAATCAAATTGTACTGCACCGTGAGAATCATCTCCGCCTTTTAAAGAATGACGTAACATTAAAGAAAAATCATGATCATCTTTACGGTAGAATGCTGTGATGTCACCCCGTCCCACATAATCTTTGATATCTGGATTGTTATCATCTTTAGCATTTTCATCAAAACGGTACCAAGGACGAATCATCAAAGCAAAGTTGTCGCGCTCAAAGCCTAAATTCAAAATTGCTCTGTTCCAACTACGCGATAGAGGATCTGAACGACCATTAGACTGGTGGTTTAAGGTAATTCCCAATAACCGTGCATTTAAACCCAAAATTTCATAATTGGTGCGAAACATTAAACTCGCTTCAGGCTCATAATTGGTTTCACGAAATGGGCGCGACTCATCTTCGTTATAAACTTGCCAACGTGAAGACTGCGTGTATCCCACCCAAAGGTCACCATTATCACCAAATAAATTTTCTACAGCTTTGGTCTTGAGTGAAATTTGAAATTTCGCCTCAGTCGATTTTAAGTTTTGGTCTTCATCCACGGTATTACGCGGGTTTGGACTATCTGGAAATTCATTTTTCTTGCTTGACCAAAACACAGGCAGCAAATATACAGGCTTGTAAGCACGAATATTCCATGTACCTAATTTACTGTCCGGAGATAGTTCCCAGCGTTTATCTAGCAAAGATTGATTTGGGTCGATTTTAGGCCCTTCCAGTGCAAATAAATTGCTAAAACTGCCGCCTTGTTTTTCCGAGCTTTGTGGTTCCTGTTTCGCTGCAGCTTGCTTGACTAAAACAGGCTCCGCAACCTTTGGTTTTACTTCAGTTGCAGGCACCTTAAATACAGCATCATAACAAGCTAATCGATCTGCGTTAGACTCCAAACCTACACAAGCTTCTGGGCTCGCAGGTGAAATTTTTTCTACTGGATCTTGCGCATAGGCAGCAGTATATGCTGAGCTGAGCATAATAACACTCAGCGATAGCACACCACGTTCAAATGATTTGAACGCCATAAACACACCCCTTTTCTTATTGTATTAATTCACTTGATGAATTTGGAAGCCTAATGCTAACAATTCATCTTTTTTCGCCATCGGAGCCACAACAGCTTTATTGGCTTCTTGATTAAGCAAATACTGTTCCGCTACACGCTTCAAGTCATCTAATGTCACAGTCAATAAACGTTCACGTAATTGCTTACGGAATGCAGGTGTACGTGCATGTAATAATGAATAACAAGCCGTAATAGCTTCGCCCGCTGGTGAGCCAGGTTTATCCATTGAAGCAATCAGACCTAAAATAGCCTCTTCCAACTGATGCGGTTGTTGCTCAGTATTCAACAACCAAGCCACACTGGATTCAAAATCATTAAATGTTTCTGCTAAGCGTGGGTCACGGTAGCTATAGAAACGGAAAGAACAAGCGTTACCGTCATAACTTGCACCCCCACCGTAAGCTCCACCTTTTTCACGGATTGCGCTATGTAAGAAACCATTACGTAAATATGCTGCCAATACCATGAGTGGCGCTGCATCGGCATGAGCAACTTCTACAGCTGGGTATGCAGATGCACAGAACTGTACATTGGCTTGAATTAACCATGCTTCATTTGCATGGTTATTGACCTGTTCAACAGCTTTAAGCGCAACGCTATGCTGAGGAACATCTAACTTGTCCCAAACATTTTGCACTTCTTCAACCAAACGGTCTGACTGATGTTCTTCACACACCAGTAAGAACTGTTTCGGTGCTTGTAAAAGTTTCAAATGAATCACTTTTAGTTCATTGATCAAATCATCATAAGCTGCTGCATCTTTTTCAATTCGACTGACCAAATCGCCTAACCAGTTTAATGCACCTAACCCTGTATTATGATAGTCACGTTGCGCTAAAGCGCTGTGGTTACGTCCCGCAATTTGCATAGCATAACTATGCCCTGAACCCGAAAGACGCGATGCCCAACGCGTTTTACGTTGCTGTAATAACTCAATGATTCGATCTTTTTCATCAAAGCGGAGTTGTTCAAACGCCAACTTTAACAAAGCAATACTGTCAAAATTACTGACCAACGATTTAGTTGTTAAAGTTAACCATGCACTAATCTTGTGTTTATCATCGACTTTAGAGCGTAAAGATGCCCCCATCCCCAAACCACCACTCACCGCAGTTTGCAATTGTTGTAGTTGAAGATAGTCATACTGACCCGCACCAACTTCACCCATCAAAATAGATAACAAGTTAAAGTATGGTGATTGCACTACATCTTGCGGAATTTCAATCAGCACCTGATTGTAGTAAATACCATTCGTACCCGCATGATAAAGATTTAACGGATAGTCAATACGGTTTGAGATAATCTCACGCAATTGCCCTTGTACAATTTGTAGTTCCGCAGGTACATCTTCTAAACCTACTTTTGGCAGAAGGTTAAGATCGTCTGGTGTATCTTGACGAACTTTCAATGCTTCAGTTTGCGCCTGAATTTCTGCTTTTTCAGCATCTGTCAGTTGGGCGCCTATGGCTGCTAAACGTGCTTTTTCTGCCGCCGCTTCTACCGCAGATTTGTTTGCGTCAGGCACTAAAGTCATTTGCACACGATGCGGGTTATCAATCAAATGTGTTTTGATTAAATTTGATAACCACATTGGATCTTTCAATTCTTCTTTCACTGCAGCAATCGCTGAGTCTACATCCCACACCGTGATTGGATCACTGTGGTGAATAACACTACCTAAACCATTTAAAATGAGGCTTAGACCATACGGCATGCCATCACCATTGATTTCACGTTGATGTAATTCAATTTGATGTAAAATCGCATCGACCATGTTTTGATCGACAGGTTTCGAAGCCACATCTTCTAAAACTTTAAATACACCTGCTTTAAACTCTGCTGCATGTTCTGGATTTGAACCTTGTACGCCACAGTAGAAGGTCATTTCATAGTTAGAGTCATCTACACCCATAATTGGGCCTGTAGACTGCGCATAACCGCAAGTCTCTAAATAATGGCGTAGCGGAGAAGCTGAATCTTCCAACAATACACCTTCTACAAGGCGCATTCCTAAGCGCAGTTTGATCTCACTGGCTTTAGGCAATAACCACGAAATAATATGGTAAGTCTTGTCTTTTAAATCTTCTGCGTCCACTGCATAAGTTTCAGTCACTTCAAGTGGTGCAGTCAAACGACGCTCTTCTTTAGAAAAGAGCGTTTCACCTTTTGAAAACTTCGCCAATGCCAGAGTTTCAAATTGTTCTTGTAAGTTATAAGCAGATTCATTACCAAAGGTCATGAAAACGGCATTACTTGGATGGTAGTGTGACTTGTAGAAACTCACTAACTCATCGTAAGTTAAATCTGGAATATCTTTAGGGTCGCCACCTGAATTATAGTGATAGGTGGTTTCAGGGAATAAGTGATGTGCTAACTGATGATATAACTGATCTGAGGGTGAGCTCATAGCCCCTTTCATTTCATTAAAAACCACACCTTTATATACTGGCTCACCATTTTCAAGCTCAATACGAATACCTTCTTGCGCAAAATCTAATGGATTCAAATTAGCAGCAAAAGCAGCATCTAAATACACTTCAAGCAAATTCTGGAAATCTTTTTTATTCTGTGTGGCAAATGGATATGCTGTCCAATCCGCAGCAGTAAAGGCATTCATAAAAGTATTTAATGAACGACGAATCATTAAAAAGAATGGATCACGCACTGGGAATTTTTCTGAACCACACAATGCTGTGTGTTCTAAAATATGTGCTTCACCTTTTGAATCCATGGGCTGAGTACGAAAAGCCACCAAGAACACATTTTCATCATGATTAGTCGCAAGATGATAATGTACCGCACCAGTCACTTTATGCTGGTATTCAGTCACTAAAATATCTAAGGCTTCAACATGGTGTTGACGAATCAACTGAAACGCTGGATGTACAGTTTGAGAAATAGTTTCAGTCACATCTACAGTCATGTGCGCTCCTAATAATCTTTTAAATAAAACTGAAATGATTATAGCTTTAGTTCGAGCCATAATTCACGTATAAACCCGAGTATTTTATTCAGGTCTAGAACTATACACAGTAACACACTGCGCATCGTATCTAATCAAGTAAATAACTGAAAACTAAATTAAATATTTAAAATAATTATAGCTTGGATTATTTTCGACCCAAACATAGTTCTGTTTTTGATAGAAATCTGCTGCCAAACGTGTATCTGTTTGTAAGCAGAGCGCTGAAAAATTAGGCTTGGCTTTATTTTCCAAATATGCCAACAAGTCTTTTCCTACTCCATGACGTCTATATTTGGGATGTACGTAAAAACGTCGCACTCGTCCAATTCGACTTCTTTGTCCTTCTTCTTCGCGTTGCTGGTTTAAACCACCACAACCAATTAACTTATCACCATCGTATGCAATTAATAAAAACTCACCTTCGTCTTTAAACTGATTTTGGCCACTTGCATATTCGTCAATGAGACGCTGAACAACATTCACTCCTTCCTTATTTGCCAACTTGAGTAAAGTCTCAATTTGAGCAGGTAATTGTTCAGCTTCTTTAATGATGAGTTCCATTTTCTATCTATTACCTAACACTGGTTTTGCCTATTAAACAATAAAACACAATCAATTAGGTACAATCTTGAATTTTATTCACAAAACTTCTGCAATCCTGAGCATTGGTGTAAACTTAGTGTTTTATTTTAGATGTGATTGAACGACATGACCTCTGTTGATCTTTTTGCAATTGGTAATGCGCTGATTGACCAAGAATTTAAAGTTTCTGATGAATTTCTTACGCAACACAACCTGCAAAAAGGAACCATGCAACTCACCGATGGTGATCAACAAGCAAATTTATATACTCAACTTAAACAGTCCGAAGTATATAAAGGTCAGGCTTCAGGTGGTTCTGCTGCCAATACAACCGTTGCATTTAGCGCACTTGGCGGCACAGCATTTTATGGTTGCCGCGTAGGTCATGATGAATTAGGTAAAATTTATTTAGACGGCTTAAATGAAGCTGGTATTCAAACAACGGTTAAATCAGTCAGTGAAGGTGTGACTGGAACTTGCATGGTCTTGGTCAGTCCTGACTCAGAACGTACTATGCAAACCTACTTAGGTATTACCGCGGAACTTTCTGAAGAACAAATTGATTTCGAACCATTAAAAACTGCACAGTGGCTCTATATCGAAGGTTATTTATCTACTAGCGCTACAGCACGTGCAGCAGTCAAACAAGCCCGTGAAATTGCACGTGCGCACCAAGTTAAAATTGCATTAACGCTGTCTGATCCAGCCATGGTGCAATATGCGCGTGAAGGTTTAAATGAATTGTTAGATGATGGCGTAGATTTACTCTTCTGTAATCAACAAGAAGCCATGATGTATACCGAAACCACTACAGTTGAAGATGCATTGGCTAAATTAAAGCTACATAGTAAATACGTTGTAATTACATTAAGTGCAGAAGGTGCGATTATTTCATCTGAACAAGAAACCATTCGTGTGCCTGGTCGTGCAGTGACTGCGGTTGATGCCAATGGTGCTGGCGATGCATTCGCAGGTTCATTCCTATATGCATTTAACACAGGTGAAAATTTACAGACTGCGGCTGAACTTGCGATCTTGATTTCCAGTGAAGTGGTTTCACAGTTTGGTCCACGTCTAGCCAATCAAGACTATGCACAATTGCTAACAAACTTTCAAAAGAAGGAATGCGCCTAATGCATAAACTTTGTGTGACCGAAGACATTCCAGAGCGTGAAGCACGTGCTTTTGAAACGCCAAATGGTGATACGATTTTTATTACACAGCGAGATGGCGCTTTTTTTGCCTATCAAAATGTTTGCCCGCACTTACAAGTAGAACTTGAATTTCTAGAAAATCAGTTCCTTGACCGTGACCAAGAATATATTGAATGCTCGACTCATGGTGCACTCTTTACCGTAGAAACGGGCGAATGTATCTCTGGTCCTTGTTTAGGTCAGTCACTTGAAAAGGTCGAGATAACTGTGCATTCTGATGGCGGAATCTACTTGCCTGAATAACCTATGGAATTTGCCATGCTTGAGTTAATACACGATATAAATTTAATGCCGTTTCATTTAAGTTTATTGGCCCTTGTATTACTCAGCTTGGTAGAAACCATTGGTTATTTTCTACATATCCGACCAAGCCAATTTTTTAAGCGTGTTATCCCACAAAAACTCGCAGAAGCCCCCTTACTCAACGTAAAGTTTTCTAAAATCTTAATTTTAGTCTTCCTGTTAATGAATTTTAGCTTTTCAGGCTATTTCCTTCAGTTTAGCTATTTCGCACAGCAAGAGCATTTTTTACCCGCATATTATGTCATTCTCCCTGCATTAATTATTGCGATATTCTTTACTGTATTTATGATTCACTGTCTGGATCAGGTGATTAAACCTACGCAAATGCAGCTCCAGTCTAATTTGTTAGGTAGACTCGCAACAATTTCAAGTGGTAATGCTCGACCAGGTTTTTCCGCCCAAGCTCGCGTTAGAGATGAATATGGTCAATTACACTACATACAAGTAGAACCAGAATTTGGCGAGTTGGAATTTCAATCTCAAATTATTTTAATTCGCATTAAACACTCGCATTACATCGCCAAAAAAATTTCAAAATCAAATGAGCTTTTCTCAAATGAGATGCAGAAATAAATTTCAGAACCTCGATCCATCTCCAGTCAATCTAAATGATATTGAGCCGTCAAATCATCTTTATTGATAAATTCATCTCTGATTTCATACAATGTAGTTTTGGTCACAATCCAATCCAATCCAATCCAATCCAATCCAATCCAATCCAATCCAATCCAATCCAATCCAATCCAATCCAATCCAATCCAACACTCTACGACATAGATACACCTATATTTTCATTTTTTCAGAAAAATAAATAAACCTTCCTCATCCCACCCAATTGAGTGTATATTTATTGTTCAATTACCAATATCAACGAGAATTAGTTAATAAATCTAAAATTTAATCCAACTTATTTAGTACAGTTTAATAATTAATCCATTTTTAAATAGACCAAAATACTTTGTTTTAATATTTTTGAAATATAAGCATTTTAGTCAGATTTAATTTAATTAAATTACAACTGTTTTAGTCTGAAATAAACCATGTAAATTAGAATAAAAATAATACACTGTGATTCATAAAATACTGATTTATATTAAATTAATAATATATTTCTATTTTAATTGTATTTCCTATTTATTTTTTGTATGAAATTGTTTAATAATATTAATCATGTTTCAAAACAGGCTTATTCCCATGAGCTTAGTTCCAAAAGATTTTAATCAACGCCTAGTCCGTGAAATAACGATCATATTAATAATTAAGGTCGTTATCCTACTCACGATTAAACACATCTGGTTTGATGCACCGACTATTCCCAAAAACTTTGACAATCAAGTTGCTGAGCGTATTGCTGGCAGTCCATCCCAAATCAAGGAGACACGTTGATGATTTCTGAAAGCGTGGTCGATCTTTCGCGGTTTCAATTTGCAATGACCGCGATGTATCACTTTATTTTTGTTCCACTAACTCTTGGTTTAGCTTTTATTCTTGCCATTATGGAAACGACTTACGTCATTTCTGGTAAAGAAATCTATAAAGATATGACCAAATTCTGGGGGAAACTCTTCGGTATTAACTTTGCACTCGGGGTAACAACAGGGTTAACGATGGAATTCCAGTTTGGTACAAACTGGGCGTACTACTCACACTATGTAGGCGATATCTTTGGTGCACCACTGGCAATTGAAGGTCTCATGGCTTTCTTCCTAGAATCCACCTTTATTGGCTTATTCTTCTTTGGTTGGGATCGACTTTCCAAAGTTCAGCATTTAGGTGTGACATGGTTGGTTGCTCTTGGTTCTAATATGTCAGCCTTATGGATTCTTGTTGCTAACGGCTGGATGCAAAACCCTGTTGGTTCTAAGTTCAACTACGAAACCATGCGTATGGAATTGGTCGATTTTGGCGCACTCATTTTCAACCCAGTTGCACAGGTTAAGTTTGTACACACCGTTTCAGCAGGTTATGTAACTGGCGCTATCTTTGTTTTGGCAATTTCAAGTTATTACCTGCTTAAAAAACGTGATATTCCATTTGCACGTCGTTCATTTGCGATTGCAGCAATTTTTGGCTTAGCATCAACACTTTCTGTAATTTTACTCGGAGATGAGTCTGGTTATGAGTTAGGTGATGTTCAAAAAACCAAACTTGCCGCAATTGAAGCAGAATGGGATACACACCCTGCACCTGCACCATTTACGCTGTTTGGTATTCCAAATAAAGAAACCATGACCACAGACTATGCAATTAAAGTTCCGTATGTCATGGGTATTATTGCAACACGCTCGACAACTAAAGAGGTAACAGGCATTAAAGACCTCTTAGTTCAACACGAGAATCGTATTCGCAATGGTATGGTTGCATATTCTCAACTTGAAAAGCTTCGTGCAGGTGACACATCTCCTGAACTTAAAGCTGCTTTTGAGCAATCTCAAAAAGATTTAGGCTACGGTCTACTTTTGAAAAAATATACACCGAATGTTGTAGATGCGTCTGAGGATCAAATCAAATCTGCCGCGTTAGATACTATTCCACATGTACCAAGTTTGTTCTGGGCATTCCGTGCAATGGTAGCATCTGGTTTCTTAATGTTATTACTATTTGTTTTAGCCACTTTTGCGGTAGCAAAACGCAATGCCGAAAACAAACCATGGTTACTCAAGTTTGCTCTTTTAGCTTTACCACTTCCGTGGGTTGCTGCACAAACAGGTTGGTACGTTGCTGAAGTTGGTCGTCAACCATGGACGATTGGTGAAGTACTACCTACACACTTGTCAGCATCTAGCTTAAGCACTGGTGATGTATGGGGTTCTATCGCTGCTTTAGCTGCGTTCTATACTGTACTTTTGATTATTGAAATGTATTTAATGATCAAATTCTCCCGTCTTGGTCCAAGTTCGCTTCACACAGGTAAATACCATTTTGAAAAACTTGAAGCAGCTCGCAATGAGGAGACTCAAGCATGATCGAATATGAATTACTCAAAATTATCTGGTGGGTTTTAGTCGGTGTCTTGCTGATTGGTTTTGCCCTCACCGATGGCTTCGATATGGGCTCTATGGCAATCATGCCATTTGTAGGTAAAACAGATGAAGAGCGACGCGCAGCAATCAATACGATTGCTCCGCACTGGGACGGCAACCAAGTTTGGTTTATTACAGCGGGCGGTGCTTTATTTGCTGCTTGGCCTATGGTGTATGCGACAGCCTTCTCTGGCATGTACTGGGCATTATTGCTGGTTCTATTTGCCTTATTTCTACGGCCAGTAGGTTTTGACTATCGATCTAAACTCGAAAATACCAAATGGCGTACATCGTGGGATTGGGGATTATGTATCGGTGGTGCCGTACCTGCTCTAGTCTTCGGTGTGGCCTTTGGCAATATGTTCTTGGGTGTACCCTTTACCCTTGATGAGACTGTACGTTCGACCTACACAGGCAGCTTCTTTGCGCTACTCAATCCATTTGCTTTGGTTTGCGGTATTGTAAGTTTATCTATGCTTTGCGCACATGGTGGTGCATGGCTTATGCTACGTACAGATGGTGATTTAAGAAAGCGCTCTGCTAAAGCGACACAATTGATGGGCATTGTTTACCTTATCTGTTTCTTGGGTGCTGGTGCTTGGTTGTATTTTGGCGGAATCGAAGGTTATACCTTAGTCACTCCATTTGACACCAATGGTGCAGCAAACCCATTAGCAAAAGAAGTCATTACCAATGCCAATCATGGTTGGATGAACAACTACTCAACTTATCCAATCACCATGATTGCCCCAATTACAGGGATCTTAGGTGGTTTGATTGTGGTACTTGCAGCAGGCAAAAACAAAGCGGGTTTTAGCTTCTTAGGTTCAAGTTTAGCGGTTGTAGGTGCAATTTTAACAGCAGGTTTTGCTTTGTTCCCATTCCTCATGCCGTCAAGTATCAATCCTATTGCAAGCTTGACCATGTGGGACGCTGTTTCAAGTCAAACTACGCTTACTGTGATGACGATTGCTGCATGTATTTTTGTACCACTTATTTTGTGCTACACCACTTGGTGCTACTACAAAATGTGGGGCGTTATTACCAAAAAACATATTCAAGAGAATTCACATAGCCTGTACTAAGGCGATGCTAAGGAGAATAAATTATGTGGTATTTTGCATGGATTCTCGGTATTTTGATGGCATGCTTTGCTGGTGTTCTCAGTGCCCTATATATCGAGCATCATCAAGATTTAGATGAGGAATAAAGCATGACTGACGTAGCAATGACAACAGAACAGCCAAAAAAACCAAATAAGTTTGTAATGGCAGTGTCCTTTTTGTTGGCATTGCCTCTCGCAGCGGTCTTGTTGATCCACCCAAGTGCAATGTTAGATGCCAATGGTGAATATAGTCACCGCGCCATGATGTTTATCATGATTGGTATTTCAGGTGGTTTCATTTACGGCGTAGGATTTATCCCTCGCTTTTGGCTCTGGAAGTGGTTATTTAGCCCTTTCATTGCTTGGCCCCTGATGTTATGGGGATATTACACTTGGTTCCTTGCCTAATAAAAAAGCCCTCATTATGATGAGGGCTTTTTTATGAACTAAAACATTAACTGACATGCTTAATTAATTGTTGTAATTCAATATTTAATAATGGCGTTCCGACGTTAGCATCAATCGGATATGGCTTCTGTACCTGAGTTAAACTATAGCCCCGACGCTGATAATAAGCGATAAGCTCAGAACGAATATCAAGCACATACATCATATACAATCTGAGATTAGGTTGTATTAGCAAAGCCTGCGTTTCAGCGAATGATAAAATCATCTTGCCCACACCCGTATTTTGAAAGACAGGATCTACACAAAAAGTCCCTATTTCCACTTCTTCCTCATTAAACGCCAAGCCAATACATCCTATTAAGGATGTTGTAGAGGTAACATCTTCAACTTCAGCAACATATAGATGATAATTATTATCCATCAAAACCTGTTGTAATTGCTGTTTATTAATTCTTTGCCCCGACACATAATCTGCTTCATTGGTCCAACTCTGGATAGGATTTTCGCGATAAGCTAAATTAATTAAATGTAATAGACGGTCTAAATCGGTCAATTCCGCTTTACGAAACTTTAATGATTGCATGAATCCAGCCTTAAATATTTTCAAGATTTTGGTGTGAGAAATTGTTTTATAGCAAGCGATCTATTTCTGGAATTTATAATTACTTTCTATGCTTAGGCTATTTAAAATTAAATAAAAAACCAGTTCATGTGAACTGGTTTTTTTGATGCAAATTATTTTGGTTCAATCGGTGCAAATGGTGCGATTACATCGGCATTCTGTGCACGGTGACGCATGAAATGATCCATCAGCACAATCGCAAACATGGCTTCTGCAATTGGTGTCGCACGCACACCCACACATGGATCGTGACGACCTTTAGTCAAAACATCTGTGTTTTCACGATCAATATTAATGGTTTTACCAGGTGTGGTAATACTTGCAGTAGGTTTAAGCGCAATCGCAACTCGAATGGTTTGACCGCTGGAAATACCGCCAAGAATACCACCTGCATGATTTGCCAAGAAACCATCTGTGGTTAATTCGTCACGTGTTTCATGCCCAAACTGTTCAGCAACTGCAAAACCATCGCCAATTTCAACCCCTTTCACGGCGTTAATTGACATCATGGCATGGGCAATATCCGCATCTAAACGATCAAATACTGGCTCCCCCCAACCCACTGGAACATTTTCAGCCAAAATTTCTAATTTTGCACCACAGCTTGTACCTTGCTCGCGTAAAGAAGTCACTAAGGCTTCAAAACGTGACACTGCATCGACATCGCCACAAAAAAATGGATTATTTGGAACTTCATTCCAATCTAACTTTTCTGCTTTTTCAGTACCAATTTGGGTAACATGACCGCGGATTAAAATTCCGAATTTTTCAGCAAGGTATTTCTTCGCAATAGCTCCCGCAGCAACACGCATCGCTGTTTCACGCGCACTAGAACGACCACCACCACGATAGTCACGGAAACCGTACTTTTGTGTGTAAGTGTAGTCCGCATGTCCTGGACGGAAAGTCTGCGCGATATTGCCATAATCCTTAGATTTTTGATCTGTATTGCGGATTAATAAACCAATCGGTGTACCTGTAGTTTTACCTTCAAAAACCCCTGAAATAATTTCAACTTCATCAGGTTCTTTACGTTGCGTGGCAAATTTCGAGGTTCCTGGTTTACGACGATCTAAATCTTTTTGCAAATCTTCAGCAGAAAGCTCAAGCCCTGGTGGAACGCCATCCACAATTGCCATCAAGCCTACACCATGAGATTCACCACAGGTCGTTACACGGAAGAGTTGTCCAATACTATTACCTGCCATGTTCACAACTCCTTATGCTTGAACAGATTGAATGAATAAATCACGGAATTGGCGACATTGTGCAGCTGTTAAAGCAAAGATGCCTGAACCACCCTTTTGGAATTTCAACCAATGGAAATCGATGGTATTGAAGTTTTGTTTCATCGCCCATTCAGAATTACCAACTTCGATAACAATTAAACCATCTTCTGTTAAGTAGTCTGCGGCTTGTGCCAACATTTTACGCACTAAATCAAGACCATCTTGTCCAGCAGCCAAAGCCAACTCTGGTTCATGGCGGAATTCATCTGGTAAATCTGCCATGTCTTCCGCATCCACATACGGTGGGTTCGATACAATTAAGTCATACTGATTTTCAGCTGGAATTTTAGCGAACAAATCTGATTCTAATAACGCAACTTGATATTGTTTGTCATGATGTTCGGCATTAATTGAAGCAACTTCTAATGCTTCTTTTGAAATATCGGTTGCATCCACTTCCGAATCTGGGAATGCATAAGCCAAAGCAATGGCGATACAACCTGAACCAGTACACATATCTAAAATGCGTTGCGGTGTTTTAGGCTGAGTATTGACAGGAAGATTATTGTCCGCTGCACGCATTTCACCGTTTTCATCTAAACAGTAAGGTGCAAAACGGTTTTCAATGAGTTCAGCAATTGGCGAACGCGGAATAAGTACACGCTCATCCACATAAAATGGCTTATTAAAGAAATACGCCAAGTTCAATAGGTATGAGGTGGGTACTTTTTCATTAATACGGCGTTCAAGCAATTGTAGGAATTCTGCTTTTTCACTTGCTAATAATTTTGCATCTAAAATTTCAGAATCTGCGTTCCAGTCTAAAGATAACGTCTGTAATACTAATGCTGAGCTTTCAGCAAAAAAGTCTTCTGTACCTTGACCTAAGTGTGCATCGTATTGACGTAATGCTGTTACCCCAAAACGGATAAAATCACGAATAGTAGTGAGGGTTTCAGCGGCTTCCTGTAAATGTTCAGGGCTAATAGTCGGTCGATCCACTTAAGGCGTCTCCAAGGTCAAAATCATAAAAAACGGCTTATGATACCTTGTTTTGCCTGATTTTATAATGCTTAACTGTGTTTCTTCTCTATTTCATTCCATTTTTCAATCACCTGCAATTTCATTAAAATTCAATCTATATAAGACTACTGGATAGATTTAATATCCAAACTTGCCCCTTAATAAACAGATACAAAACTTTAATCGTTCTCGCCAAAAGTAACTTGAATTAGAAACTTTAGAGACTTATAAATAGCTCATTATTTACTCCTTTTCTTGATATGAGCTATAAACACAACAATCTTATGGCGATGCGCCAAAACTATTGGAGCAATGAATCGCCCGATATTCTTTCTGAAAAATTATTTTTAATGCAACAACTCTCAGAACATCAGGTTTTTAATAGCCCTACTCTAGATGACGCTAAATATTTATTTTTCAGCCTACCCAGTATTGTGATTGTTAAAGGTTATGCACATGGTTTTACTCACATTAGCGTGCAAAACATGATTACAACCTATATCCAAAACCATAAGGTACAACTCTCGAACAAAGAAGCACTGAAAATAAAATTTCATATGTAAACAGAATGCTCTGATTCTGCATAAATTTAGATACAGTTCTAAAAAAACCGCGTCATTCAGCAAGTTGAACTTTTTTAATACGTGAAGACACGTTAATATCCGTTACAATTAACTTTTCTGTGAATTGCTGATTAAGGATTGCATTGAATGTCAGATCAGAATGATAAGCTCAAACAACTTAAAACCTCCTCTATGGATCGTCGCTTATCTATTGCAAAAGCATCCTTACTGGCGGGAACTCGTTGGGCGGCATCCAATGCGACATCAATGTTCTCTAGTGAAGCTGAAAAAGAAAAAAAACGTAAACAAGCCATGAAAGAGCAAGCGAACTATTTAGTTGCTGAAATTGGCAAACTCAAAGGTTCGATTGTAAAGATTGGACAAATGATGGCGCTATATGGCGAACATTTTTTGCCAGAAGAAATTACTCAAGCTCTAAACACCCTGAACAACCAAACCGTTGCACTGGCTTGGCCTGCAATTAAGCAGCATTTAGAGCAACAACTGGGTGAAAAAATCCATGAACTGACCATTGATCATGAGCCACTGGGTACAGCTTCATTGGCACAAGTCCATCGTGCAACACGTAAATCGGACGGATTAGAACTGGTATTGAAAATTCAATATCCAGGGGTTGCTGATGCAATTGATTCCGATATGAGCTTGTTTAAAAACATGCTCAAATTGACGCGCATGGTGCCACAAACCCGAGAATTTGATCAGTGGTTTGATGAAGTACGTGAAATGATGCATCGTGAAGTAAGTTACGACATTGAAGCGGCAACCACTAGACGTTTTGCTGAACGACTGAAAGATGATCCGCGTTACATCGTGCCTGAAATTATTGATGAATTTTGTACTGACCAAATTCTATGCATGACATTTGAACGTGGTGTGCCGATTAACAGCCCCGTGATGCTTTCCTTACCACAAAATCGTCGTAATCTTTTAGGTGAAGCTTCTTTAGAAATTGCGGTACGTGAGATTTTTGAATGGGGTGAAATGCAAACCGATCCTAATTTTGGCAACTATTTAGTTCGCTTAGGAGATGGAGAGCAACAACCTGACCAAATTGTTTTACTCGACTTTGGTGCCATTCGTCAATTCGATCAACACTTACTCAGTGTGGCCCGTAATCTTATTCATGCAGGTTATCTGCATGATCCACAAGCAATGGTGAATGCCATGACTGGATATGAGTTTTTTGACTCAATTCCGCAAAGTATTAAACCTGATATGGCAAAAGTTTTCTTATTAGCAACCGAAGCATTTAGCTGTCCTGCCAATAACAAAGATTTGCCTGCTGGTGTGATGGATGAGCATTACCGCTACGACTGGAAAAAAAGTTTGTTACATAGCCGAGTGATGCAACAAGCATCTAAATCAATGGCTTCCCGTTATTTCAGTGTTCCACCAAAAGAATTTATGTTTATTAGTCGCAAATTTATCGGGGCATATACCTTTATGACCGTGATTGATGCCAAAACCAATGTCCGTGACATGATCAAATCTTTTATTTAATTTACTCAGACTAGAATGGCAACTTTGTCATTCTAGTCAATACACACCCCATTTCGAAAATTCAACTATAAATCTTCATAATATAAATCAGTATATTAAACCAAATCCAACTACTAGATTACCGTTTATCTTTGACAATTGAGTATGTCAACAATGACATAGTTTTTTATATAACGTCATGTCAGCATAAAAATAGCAATTATGCTCATATGGAACGAAAAATAATGACAAATATGGTCAATAAGGCACAAGGATTAGGTTTATCGCTGATTACAAAAATTGCTGGAAGCGACGTTCTGGATCAACTTAAGCTTAGAAAATTCTTAGAAAAATCATTATATCAAGGCTCTAAAACCAGTTTTAAAGCCCTAAGCAAAACACAAAAGGTTTTTAATGGTGCGGAGCCTCATACTAAACAACGCCTACCTAGTCAGCAAAAATCTCTGTTCGACCTCAGCTTAACCGCAGAACAGCAGATGACCTGCGATGCCATGAGTCAGTTTGCGACAGAAGTTCTCTACCCACTTGCCCATCAAGCCGACCATCAAGAACAATTCCCTCAGCAACTCTGGGCACACGTTGATGAATTAGGCTTAAATTATTATGCATTACCTGAATCTTTTGGGGGTGTTGCCACTGAAAAAGACATCATCAGTCATATCTTAATTGCAGAACACTTGGCCAAAGGCGATTTCAGCCTAACAGCAGGAATGCTCTCAACGTTTAGTGTAATTAATGCCATAACACAATGGGGTTCCAAACAGATACAAGAACGTTATTTATCTGCATTTGCTGAAGATAGTGAAGTCAGAGCCAGCTTTGCTGTCCAAGAAAATACACCTGCATTCAATCCAATGCAGCTTAAAACCAAAGCCCTCAACAATGATGGTCAAATTTATTTAAGTGGTGAAAAAACATTGGTAATGCTGGGTGAAACCGCCGATGTATTTCTTGTAACTGCTGAATTTCAAGGTCGACCAGATGTATTTGTCGTGAAACGTGATACTTCTATTCGTGCTCAGAAAAATCCTGCAATGGGTTTAAAAGCCACGGAAACCATGACTTTACAGTTTAATCAAACTCCAGCTGAACGCTTAGGAGATGATGACTTTGATTACACAGCTTTTATAGATCTAGGAAATCTTATGTGGTGTGCCATGGCCGTAGGCACTTGTGAAGCAGTTAAACAATACTGTATTCGCTATGCCAATGAACGAACAGCTTTTGGTGAACCGATTTCTCATCGTCAAAGCGTGGCTTTTATGATTGCAGATATGGCGATTGAAATTGATGCCATGCGTATGTTGGTGTTGAATGCTGCAAGTTTGGCAGAAGCAGGTAAACCTTATCATCGTGAAGCATATCTTGCTCGTCTACTCTGCGCTGAAAAATCCATGAAAATTGGAACAGACGGCGTGCAAATTTTAGGTGGACATGGTTTCACCAAAGAACATCCCGTAGAACGTTGGTACCGTGATTTACGTGCTACGGCGATCTTACATTCAGGTTTACACGCTTAAAAGAATAAAATAAAGGTATCGCTCATGAACTTACAAAACCCTAAAAAATTTAAAATCTTACTCGACCAAGCCCATGAAGTCGCGTTAAATGTGTTGCGCCCAATTTCCCGCAAATACGATAAGGCCGAACATGCCTACCCGAAAGAACTGGATATGCTTGCATCCTTACTCGATGGCATGAATGATGGCGGTGAAGGCATTAACGCTGGAGCTGCGGTAGGAAAACGCGGTTCACAAGATGACAGCAATAAAAATGGCGTCAATATGTCTACAGCATTGGGTATTATCGAAATGTGTTATGGCGATACAGGGCTGTTACTGTCTATGCCACGTCAGGGACTTGGCAATTCAGCGATTGCTGCCGTTGCGAACGATGAACAATTGGAGCGCTTCAAAGGCACATGGGCTGCAATGGCAATCACCGAACCCAATTGTGGTTCTGACTCTGCTGCTATTCGCACCACAGCCACTAAAGATGGTGACGACTACATCTTAAATGGTGAAAAAATATTTGTGACTTCTGGCGAACGTGCCGATTCTGTT
The DNA here is from genome assembly GCF_008867985.1 of Acinetobacter tandoii. Classification (NCBI taxonomy): domain Bacteria; kingdom Pseudomonadati; phylum Pseudomonadota; class Gammaproteobacteria; order Moraxellales; family Moraxellaceae; genus Acinetobacter; species Acinetobacter tandoii. Next base: position 37,106 of record NZ_VXLD01000005.1, on the reverse strand, counting down.
GTGGTCTGGGCGACACTGGATAAAAAACTTGGTCGTGCTGCCATCAAATCTTTTGTAGTACCAAAAGGTACAGCAGGTATGACAGTTGAACGACTGGAACACAAACTCGGAATTAAAGCATCTGATACTGCCGTGATTCGTTTTGACCAATGTCGTGTCCCTGCGGAAAACTTACTCGGCAATGCCGAAATTGATGTCGCAAAAGGCTTTGCTGGGGTGATGGAAACTTTTGATAACACGCGTCCTTTGGTCGCTGCAATGGCTATTGGATGTGCCAAAGCCTCTTTAGAACGCATCAAAGAAATTTTTCAGGATCAACTTGATTCAAACTATGCCACCCCTTATTTGCAATGTTCCAACCTAGCAGCTCAGATTTATAAAATGGAAGCAGAATGGGAAGCCGCACGTCTGCTCATGTTAAAAGCTACGTGGATGGCAGACAATAAAAAACCAAACTCTAAAGAGGCTTCTATCGCAAAAGCCAAAGCAGGTCGTGTTGGCAATGACATTACATTAAAGTGTGTGGAACTTGCCGCTTCTGTTGGTTATAACGAAACAGAGCTTTTAGAGAAATGGGCACGTGATTCTAAAATCTTGGACATTTTTGAAGGTACGCAGCAAATCCAACAGCTCATTATTGCACGGCGCGAACTGGGTAAAGGCTCAAGTGAGTTAAAGTAAGCCCTATCCGCTTAAAAACACCCTTACAAATGATGGATTATTTGTTATAACAATCCATCATTTAAATACTTTACTTATCCAATGTTTCAAATTCGTACACTCCAAGAACAAGATAATCCTGCAATTGCCCAAATTATTCGTGAGGTGTCCAAAGAATTTGGCCTTGCGCCTGAATCTGGCTTTGCTGTTGCAGACCCTATTTTAGACAATTTATATCAAGTCTATAGTCAGCCAAATGCACAGTATTGGGTAATTGAAAATGCACAAGGTCAAATTTTAGGTGGTGGTGGACTTTCGCCGCTTAGTGGCGATCATGCAACGCTTGAAATTCAAAAGATGTATTTTTTACCTGAAATTAGAGGCTTAGGCTTTGCCAAGCAAATCTTAGAACAATGTTTCGAATTCGCTTCAGCGCGAGGCTATCGTTCCTGTTATTTGGAAACAACCGAATCTTTATGGCAAGCGGTCAAGCTTTATGAAAAATTAGGCTTTCAACACTTATCCGTACCCAAAGGTCATACGGGTCATAGCCATGCCTGTGAAATCTGGATGGAAAAAACACTTTAAAATACACACGAAAATGACATCAATCCCACTGAATTGATGTCATTTCTTGCTCAATTTTAAATGGTGTATAAATCATTATAAGTTCAGTAATTTGTCTATCACACCAAATTTCTTAAAAATCTTCGCTCTACGCTTAGGATGAATATTGGCTTTATTTAAGTCACCGCCATAATGTTTAAATACACGCTTATCCATCATTTTGAACCATAAAGGAGGGATCATGGCAGGTAAAAGCATACTCGCATAGCCACTTGGCAGCTCTGGTGCTTCATCGAAATGTCGCAAAGCTTGGAATGGTCGAGTTGGATAAGCATGATGATCTGAATGGCGTTGCAATTGATATAAGAACAAATTGGTCACAATGTTATTGTTATTCCAACTATGCTCAGGCATGGTTCGCTCATATTTGCCATTTTCATCTTTCTGGCGCAACAAACCATAGTGCTCAATATAGTTAATAATTTCAAACAAACTAATGCCATATAAAGATTGTGTGAGTAAATATGGCGTAATACCTGCACCAAATATTTTAATCATGCTGGCATGAAATGTGGCACTCATTCCCCAGCCTTGTAACAACTCATTATCCTTAGACCAAAACGTCTTGCCTTTACGCTTCAAACGATTACTTTCAATTTCAATTGCAGATTTAAACGAGCCAATCACGGTTCTAGGTAAAAACTCATAAAAAGTTTCCCCCATACGCGAGGATGCAGGGTCTTCTGGTGTCGCCGCACGCTTATGATGCCCATACGGATGCTCAATACGAAAATGGTTATAGCCTGTCGGGACCAAGGCCAAATGTGACAGAATATGATCTAAGCGATCCGACTTATGGCTTAATTCATGGGCTGTATTGACCGCAACGCCGTTAATTGCCCCCATAGAAACGCCGAGTAAAATTTTATCCAATAAAGATGTCTCTTTACGTCCCACCAAATAACATGCATAAACATTGGCTGCATATTGAAGTGGAATAAAAGTTTTTACCAACCGCGCATAATAAGGATCTTGTTCTAATAATTTCACATCTTCAGCAGTCGGGTTATTTTGATCTTTACCAATGAATGCATCAATTGTCGGGATAATGACATGAAGCAATAAGGGGCCACCTAAAGCAAATGCCTTTTTTAATGGACGTGGTGCAAACTGATAGCCTGCTAAAATTCCCATACCAATCACAGGTAAAGCGGGACTGATTGCCCATAAATAACGTTTTTTATCTAAAGCCATCCCCGCTTTAACTGGAAGCAAAATCGAATCCTGTTCTGTTACTTTGACTGTTGCATTCATTTGCAAACCTTTCCTTCTTTTCTTGTTATGTATATATTTTCTTAATTCGTCCTCAAGCTACAGTAGTAACCGTCCATAAAAACTATGTAATCGTCCTTGGCTTAATTTGATAAACAATGACCTACAAACACATATGACAAACTGCTGATCGTTGTATATTTCAGCAGATAAGAAAGAATGAAAAGACATGGATGCACTAAGTAAAATTTTTGATGATATTCATCTGAACAAATCGGAATACCTTTATTTGAAAGCGCAAGGAGACTGGTGTTTTCAATATCAAGACCAGAGTGTGATGGTGGCTTATGCTATGGTCACAGGCCATGCCATCATTCAATTAGATGCAAGTACACAAGTTCAAGCACGTGCGGGCGATTTAATTTTAATCCCTTCAGGTCAAAGCCATACCGCCTTTAATACGCCAAACCCTTTGGTTGATACATTAAATATTACCTATCGTTTCGATGAAACTGGTGAAAAAAGTATTGAATTTGGCACGGGTGAAGAAAAACAGACTGTCATCTTAGCAATCCGCTGCCATATGGACAGTATCATGGCACGACCATTGCTCAATGCCTTACCCCACTCTATTCATCTGCATCAAATGAATGGACAAACGATTCCTGAATGGCTACAAATTGGCTTACAGTTTTTAGCGGTAGAAACGCTACAAGTCCAGCCAGGTCGTGACAAAATTTTAGATCATTTAGTGAGTATATTTTTTATTGAATGCGTTCGCGATTACATTTTACAGCTGAGTGATAGCAACAACTGGTTAGCGGCACTCTCTCACCCAGAATTATCCAATGCCTTAGCAGCCATTCACGAGCAACCGCAACGCGCTTGGACGGTAGAAACTCTGGCAGAACAATGCTGTATGTCTCGTTCCAAATTTGCTCAATTATTTAGTCAAATTGTGGGTGAAACGCCTCTCGCCTATTTGCAGCAACATCGGCTACGCATTGCATCACAATACCTAAGACAAGGACAATACACGATTCAACAAATTGCCCATTTGGTTGGCTATGCGTCTGAAACGGCGTTCAGTCAAACCTTTAAAAAGCAATTTGATCTCACACCTACTCAATATCGCCAACAATTTATGAAATAGCCCAAATACTGCGTACGTTAGAGCAAACTTAAAATGGCTTGTACGGGATCTTCACTATTGCCCGAAAGTAGCTGTTTATGCATGGTAATGTGCTGCATAACCTGAATTTGCGCCACTTCAATATTCATCAGTTTTTCGATTTCATGTGCCAAATTTTCTGGTGTTGCATCATTCTGAATCAACTCCTGAATCACTTTTTTGCCTGCAATAATATTTGGCAAAGAATAATAAGGAATCTTGATCAGCAATTTTGCAATAAAATAAGTCAAAGAATTGAGCTTATAAAAAGTCACCATCGGACGGTGTAACAGCATCGCTTCTAAAGTTGCTGTGCCTGAAGCCAAAGCCACAATATTAGCTGCATTCATCACCTGACGACCAATTTTAGACTCCGTGTCTGTATTTTCTAATAAATGCACTTTAGCGCGGAAAGCATCAGAATAATGTTGCAGTAAATGTCCAATTTGCTGTTTACGGGCATCGTTAATCGCTGGGATCAGAAATTCGTAGTCTGGATATTTTTGGCTCAGAATTTCCCCTGCTTTGAGTACCAATGGACCTAAGCGTTCGACTTCACCACGACGACTGCCTGGCAATAACGCAATATGCTTTTGGTCTGTTGCTAAACCAAGTTCTTGCTTGGCTTCGACTAAATCATTTTTTAAAGGCAGTTGACTTGCTAATGGATGACCAACAAAAGCTGCTGGTACATCAAACCGTTTATAGAAAGCTTTTTCGAATGGAAATAAACACAGCACCAAGTCAATACTTGCCTTAATTCCATGCACACGTCCTTGTCGCCATGCCCAAACCGAAGGGCTGACATATTGCACAGTTTTAATCGGTAATTGTTTTTGTTTCAAACTTTTAGATAAACGCAAATTAAAATCAGGTGCATCTATACCGATAAAGATATCTACGGGTTGTTTCGTCCATTTTTCAACCAGACCATCACGTACTGCAAATAATTTTTTAATGTCTTTTAAGACCTCAACAATCCCCATAACCGATAAAATATCCATCGGATAGTCACTTTGAAAGCCTTCCGCAATCATTTGAGGACCACCAATTCCTTCAAACTCAGCATCAATTCCTTGTTCACGAAAACTGCGAATTAATTTGGCACCTAAAGTATCACCAGAAACTTCACCGACGACGATGCCTATTTTTAATTTTTTGTTGTTCAAGACTTTATGCTCTGTTCAAAGTTAAACGTCTCAATATTCTAGCATAGGCAATGCATTTGAAAAATTTAGGAAAATGGTTAAAGCGTAAAACTACACCACTTTCTAAATCTAATTTGACCATGAAGTCTTTTTAACTCATCTAGATTTACAATAGTTACACAATTGAACATTCTTAAATTTAAAAATAAACTTAATGCTAATCATTTACATTTTCAATCATCATGTTAAAGTCCCCCGCGTTATTTAAGTATTCCTTACTTGCTCTTACCATTGCACATATCAATCTTAGTTTTGCCCAAGATGATGTTACAACGCTGTCTACTATTCAGCTACGAGCCGATGTAACAACCAATCAAAGCTCCGAGGAAACCAAGGCGTACAAGGTTAAAAAAAGTAATAGCGCCACCAAACTGAATATTGATACACAAGAAACACCACAAACTGTAAATGTGGTGACACGTCAGCAAATTGATGATTTCGGCTTAAATTCAACACGCGAAGTATTAAAAAATACGCCAGGGGTGACGGTTCTTAATCAGGAAACTGAACGAACTACTTATATGGCACGTGGGTTTGAAATCTCTAATATTCTGACTGACAGTGTTGGCTTTCCTCTTTCTAACTGGAACTATAACAATACCAATCCTGATACTTTCTTCTATGATCGAGTTGAAGTGATTAAAGGCGCCGATGCCCTTTCCAATGCCTTTGGTGACCCTAGCGCGACAATTAACAATATTCGCAAACGCCCAACCAAAGAGTTTCAAGCCAATGCAGGAATGAGTTATGGTTCATGGAATACGGAACGTTATGAAGCAGATATTTCAGGGTCTCTTACTCAAGATGGACGCGTTCGTGGCCGATTAATGGGCTATGAACAAACGGGGGATTCTTATTTAGATCGATATTCTTCTGAAAAAAATGGTTTTGCAGGAGTTATTGAAGCGGATCTGACAGATACGACCTTGTTAACTGTTGGTTATAGCCAAAATCAGAATAAACCTAATGCAAACAACTGGGGAGCTTTACCTTTACTTGGAGCAAATGGTCAACAACTGTCTTATGACCAAAAATACAATCCAAACCCAGACTGGGCACATTGGGACAATACTGCTCAAAATGCTTTTGTAGAGTTAAAACAAAAACTTGGAGATAAATGGGCTGCTAAACTTACCTATAACTACAATGATTTAGAACATAATAGCCGTTTACTCTATTATTACGGCAATCCACAAGCCGATGGTTCAGGGGTTTCCCTCACAGCATGGGGTGGTAAAGAACATCTACGTCAACATCTTGCCGACCTAAATTTTGAAGGAAGTTACGACTTATTTAATCGAGAACACGAAGCCACTTTCGGATACAGCCGCATTCAATCTGAACAGAATGATCAGCAATCTAGCGGCTTTATTAATGACAGTAATATCAATAATGTAACTAGTGTTTATAATGGTGTTTCATATACAACACAATACACAACCAATTGGGCAAGCTGGACACCCAAATCAGTCACATGGTCTGCATTTTCTGATGCAGCCGACTATAAACAAGATATCAACTCTTTCTATGCAGCCACACGTCTACATTTAACCGATAATTTAAAATTCATTTTAGGTGGCAATTATGTTGAGGCCTCGAGTAAAGGCATAAGTTATGGCTCTGCCATGAACTATGATGAAAGTAAGTTCTCCCCATATACAGGATTAACTTATAATTTCACACCAGAATATACAGGTTACATGAGCTATACATCTATTTTCAGACCACAAACGGGTATAGAAGAAACCACGGGGCAAGCACTCAAACCAGTCGAAGGTGAAAGCTATGAAGCTGGTTTTAAAAGCTCATGGTTAGACGATAAATTAACTGGCTCACTTGCTGTATTTAGAACAGAGCAAAATAACTATCCTCTGCGCAACTCTGATGGCAATCCATTAAATCGTAAGGTACAAAGCAGTGACCTACGCTCTCAAGGTGTTGAGCTTGGTCTATCTGGTCAATTAACCGATAACATAAATCTGGCATTTGGATATACACAATTCAGCCTGAAAGATCTGAAAAATGGTGGTGCCGCCAGAACTTACAATCCAAATCAGACAATTAACCTATTAGCGACATATACAGTGCCTGCTTTACCTAAATTAAAAGTTGGTGCTGGTTTTCAATGGCAAGATAATATTAAACTCTATGACCCAAATTTAAACAGCACCATCACTCAGGATGATTATGCCCTAATCAACTTAATGGCAAGCTATGACGTCAACAAACATGTCAGCCTACAGGTTAACGGTAATAATATTACCGATAAGAAGTATTTAAATAGCTTCCCTAATGGTCAAGCATTTTATGGCGAGCCAGCAAACTATACGATGTCTGTAAAATTTAAGTATTAATGAACCCGCCAAGCCTGAACCATCAGGCTTGTTTTTTTTGCATTTCCATAGTGATTCATTTTATGAGTAAAGCATTACCTCTTTCTCTGACCTACCGTATTCAAGTGCTATATCGTTTTGTTATAGCCTTCATACTTGGTTTTATTTGTACCGCTTTACTCAGTTTAGCCTTAACACATCTGTTTCATCTGAGTTTACCCAAAGCAGAATCAATCTTTTTAGCGGCGTTCATCAGTCTTATTTTTTATGTTTTCTTTGTAATTACCAGTTTCAGCATTCAATCACTGACTAAGCTCACTCTCATGAGCACGGCATCTTGTGCTGTTCTTTTTGTCTTATTTCTTGGAATGGGCTAATTCATGCATAAAATTATTCGTCAATCGATGGCATGGTTACATTCTTGGACAGGGCTACTGCTCGGATGGGTCATATTTGCAATATTCCTAATGGGAACAGCATCGTATTATCGCCACGAAATTAACTTATGGATGCAACCCCAACTGGCTAAATATGAGATTCAACAACAAACCGCCATTCTATCGGCGACAAACTATTTGCAAAATCATGCACCCGACGCAAAATCATGGTTTATAGATATTGCCTCAGCCGAATCACCTGTCAATAATATTTATTGGCAAAAAGCTGATGGCGGCTATGAAAGTAAAACTCTAGATGCAACTACAGGAAAAGAATTGAGCCTTTCAGCTACTGAAGGTGGTGACTTTTTTTATCACTTCCATTATCAACTTTTTGGTTTACCCGTTGATATCGGACGAGTTGCCGTTTCTATCGCTGCTTTTATTATGCTGATTGCCCTAATTTCAGGCATTATTACCCATAAAAAGATTTTCATCGATTTCTTTACTCTTCGAACCTTTAAATCGCAGCGTTCTTGGCTTGATTTTCATAATGTATCCTCCGTGATTGCACTGCCTTTTTTCTTGATGATTACCTTTACGGGTTTGGCAATTTTCTTTTATCTGTATCTTCCTTGGGGTATGAAAGCGCTTTATCCTGAAAATCCATATCAGTATTTTACTGAAATCCGAACCAATGTCGTGACGCAAAACACCTTAATAACACCTCAGGCTAATTTGCCAATGTCCGAATTACTACAAAAAGTGGAACAGCATTGGGGCAAGCAAGATTTGCGTTCCATTTCGGTACAAAATCCAAATACAAATCAAGCTTTATACACGTTTACACAGCTACAAGATCATAGTATTACGGGCAATCAACCTCAAATTACTTTACGTGGGCACGATGCATTGATGACTGCCGCAACACGGAATAATAGTAGTGTTGCCACCTTAAGCTTTGGCGTGTATGGCTTACATATGGCGACCTTTGCTCAACCCTTGTTACGTCTGGCCTTATTTTTTTCAGGGCTGTTAGGTTGTTGCATGATTGCATCGGGACTATTGTTATGGAGTCTAAAACGACAACTCCAAAATAAAACACAGCAGTTTCACTGGGGTCATTATCTTGTCGACCGACTGAATGTAGCGACTTTTGTGGGTTTACCCCTCGCAATGATGGGTTATTTCTATACCAATCGTTTGGTCTTTATCACCGCTGATATGCCCAATTATGAAATTTACAATTTCTTTATATTCTGGGGCTTAAGTTTGGTCGCAGCATTTTTCACGCCAAAACAATGGCTGTGGCGGTCTCAATTGATCTGCTTAATTATCTTGGCTGCATGTCTACCTGTTTTTGATTTATTTTACTTAATTCAGCACCAGTATATTGATAGTCTTAGGAGCTACTGGGCTTTTTTCCGTGTAGATCTATTTTTTATTTTACTCGCTATTTTAAGCTATTTTATTTTTAAGAATATTCATCCGATTCAAACAACAGCTAAACAAAAAATCATCAAGAAACTCACTTCAACACCAGAGGTAAAAACGTCATGATGATTATGTTTAGCTTTGCTTTTATCTTTCTAGGTTTGTGGGTTTTGCACTTGCTTAGTAGCAAGCAGATTATGAAAACCAAGCAATCCTCGCTACATGTTTTGACGCAATATCCATTCATTAGTCGCTGTTTAGCTTATCTTCTATTCTTTAGTGCTGCTGCCATTTTAATTGATCATTATGGAATCTCAATTGGATTTGTCAGTTGGTGGATTTTTGCCAGCCCAGTATCCCTTCTTTTAATTATGTGTATCAATGACTTAAAAAAGAGTTCGGTAAAGAAAAGAAGCTAAAATTTACATCATTTCATATAACGCTAAAGATTGCTTTAGCGTTTTTTTGCATAAGCAAATCATTTATCAAGACAAACACTTATCTCAAAAAGTCATAACATATGCATGGTTTATCATATTTGGCTTCTATACATGTTTGGTTCTCTTGAATATATTCTTGCAGGCGTTTTGGTTGGGTTTTGTGTGGGTATTACGGGTGTAGGCGGTGGTTCTCTCATGACCCCTATTCTGATTAGCCTGTTTAAAATTGAGCCTCACATCGCAATTGGAACCGATCTATTGTATGCATCGATTTCTAAGTTTTGCGGTTCGATGGTCCATGCCAAAAAAATGAATATTGTCTGGCCCATCGTCATTTGGCTCGCTGTAGGCAGTATTCCAGCCTCTTTTGCCACACATTGGGTACTAGATAATTATTTAAGCCAGTCCACACACTATAAAGCTGTTCTGACAATGGTCTTAGGCTTTATGCTGACCTTAACTGGTGTATCTATTATTTTCCGTGGGCATATTGAACGCTTTTTCAATAAATTCCGTAAAGATGAACAATTAGATATGACCGAAGACTTGGAAAAAGTAAACTTCCGAGCCAAAAATAAACGCGCTTATATCATTATCATGGGTGTGGTGCTTGGTGTATTTGTGACTTTATCCTCTGTAGGTGCAGGCGCGTTTGGTATCATGGCATTGGTCATCATGTTCCCTAATTTACCTATGATTCGCATCATTGGTTCTGATGTAGTACATGCTGTGCTACTCACGCTCGTAGCTGGTCTTGGTCACATGAGCTCAGGTAATGTCGATTTCCAACTTTTAGGTTGGTTATTGGTCGGCTCAATTCCTGCCATCATTATCGGGACATTGATTAGTTCTCGATTACCCGAAAAAATTATTCGTAAAATCTTGGGGATCACACTTTTTGCCCTAGGTGTGAATTTTATGATTCATCCTGTAAAAGCGAAACCTGTTCAAAAACCGACCACTGCAATGGTTTATACTGTAGAAAAATCACACAGCGTTTAAACTATCTATTGGGATAATCTGTTTTTTTCACGGTTTTATTAGTCTTTTGTATAGCAAAAGGCTAATTAAATCGTGCTATATTCAATCAACTAAAAAACTCTTGTATGATCGATCTAGTGACAGCAATGAATACACAACAGCCAACCCCTATTACTCAATCAGACATTGACGACTTAAATGTGAAAAGCATTCAGCCTTTAGTAACTCCAGCAGAACTAAAAAAAGAATTGCCATTAACTGGAAATGCATATCAAACCGTACTTAAAGGTCGTGAAACGATTCGCAATATTTTAGATGGTAAAGATAAGCGTCTTTTTGTCGTAATTGGTCCTTGTTCTATTCACGATACAGTTGCTGCTCATGATTATGCAGATCGCCTAAAAGTACTCAGCGAAAAAGTTAAAGATACACTTTATATCGTAATGCGTGTGTATTTCGAAAAACCGCGTACTACAGTAGGTTGGAAAGGTTTAATTAACGACCCAGATATGAACGACTCGTTCAATATTGAAAAAGGTCTACGTATCGGTCGTCAATTGCTGTTGGAATTGAATGAAAAAGGTTTACCTTGTGCCACTGAAGCGCTTGACCCGAACTCACCACAATATTATCAAGATTTAATTTCTTGGTCTGCGATTGGCGCACGTACAACTGAAAGCCAAACTCACCGTGAAATGTCTTCAGGTTTATCTTCTCCTGTTGGTTTCAAAAATGGCACAGATGGCGGCTTAACTGTTGCAACTAATGCGATGCAATCAGTTAAACACGGGCATAGTTTCTTAGGTTTGAATGAACTTGGTCAAGTTTCTGTGATTCGCACCAGCGGCAACCCATATGCACATGTGGTTTTACGTGGTGGTAATGGTAAACCTAACTATGATGCAGGCTCAGTGGCAGAAGCTGAAAATGCATTAGCAAAAGCCAAAGTCAGTACCAAAATCATGATTGATACCAGTCATGCCAACTCTAACAAAGACCCATTCTTGCAACCTCTTGTTCTAAAAAATATTACTGAACAAATTTTAGATGGAAACAAATCGATTGTCGGTATTATGGTTGAAAGCCATTTAAAAGGCGGTCGTCAAGATATTCCTGACAACCTATGTGATTTAGAATATGGTAAGTCAGTTACAGATGGCTGTATTGACTGGGATACAACAGAGAAAGTATTGCTAGAAATGCACAACGCTTTGAAAGATGTATTACCAAATCGCTAAGCATCCAAGCGCCATCCCCTAGGATGGCGTTTTGTTTAATGCCAATGAAAAGTTACCGTTATGAATCAACTTGAAAACGCCTTAAGCCACATTGACCATTTCCAGTTCGTGCATGAACATTTATTCAGTTCTGGGCAACCGACAATTGAACAGTTAAAACACATCAAAGAATATGGTGTAACAACTGTAATCAATCTGGCACTAAACGATGCTGAAAACCATCTTCAGAATGAAGACCGTATTTGCTTAGAACTAGGGTTGAATTATGTTCATATTCCTATTCTTTGGGACACACCTTCAGATGAACAATGTCTCTTAGTTTTAGACATGTTGCATCATTTGGTTCAAGAGCAGATGGTTTGGGTTCATTGTGCTCATAACCTTCGTGTCAGTAGCCTAATCTATCTTTATCGCCAGTATTATATGGACATAGATATCGCCAGCGCTCAAGATTTGCTACATGCCGTTTGGGAACCAAATGAGACGTGGACAGGACTAATTCATGCTGTAGCCTTACAACTTCAAGGTCGTAAAGCTACCAAAGAGTTACAACAGTCACTGATGAGTGTAAATCATTTTGCTTGATGGCTAATCAAAACTGTAGCGGTTGCCAAAATACCTTCCTGACGACCCGTAAAACCTAGTTTTTCTGTGGTTGTTGCTTTAATACTAATTTGAGTAACATCCACATTCAGCACATCCGCAATTGATTGTCGCATCTCTAAATTATACTTTGCTAATTTTGGACGCTCACAGGCTACTGTCATATCAGCATTATTCAATACATAACCACGATCTAAAATTAATTGGTACACATGTTTTAATAGCACTCGACTGTCTGCGCCTTTAAATTCAGGATCTGTATCTGGAAAATGCTGACCAATATCGCCCAGTGCAAGTGCGCCCAATAATGCATCACATAACGCATGTAGTACTACATCACCATCGGAATGAGCTTTTAAACCGTGTGTATGCGGAATTTTAACGCCAGCCAAAGTAACAAATTCGCCTTCCTCAAAAGCGTGTACATCCATTCCCTGACCAATTCGAATATGTGCGACCATTAAGTTACGCTCCCTCAGAAATAAATGCTTGAAATCTTGTATTCAGTGTTTCGACTTCGCTATAGTTACACTAGCACAGTGTTGTGAAAGTATAAGCCATCATGTTGTTGAATACAGACATTAAATTCCTTAAAACTATAGCATTTTTCATTGGTATCGGTTGCATGTACACCAACCTGAGTTACGCTCAAGAAATTGATTGTAGTAAAACTGACACCGCTGCAATTAAAACAATGTGTTCTAGCAGTTTCGAACAGCAACGACAAAAACTCAAAAATCAATATCTGACTGCATTTTTAATCAGTGATGCACCATTACGATTATTAGATGATACCCATAGTGTATGGCTTAAACGCACACAACAATGTAAATCTGAATCTTGTTTTAAACAGCAATTTGAGCTTCGTACCGATGATTTAAATTTTTATACCTCCTTGAATCAGAGCTTGACCCAACATTATTTAAAATTTGAAAATGGTAAGCTTGCACAACAACCAATTCATCTACAAGTTCATCAGCTTAGTAAAGACAGTATTAAAATTGAAGGAATTGCCTACCGCAACCCAAACAACAAGAAAGAAACTCAAACGATTCCTTTCTTGGCTTATACGACCCCAGAGAAAAAACAAAATATTGTCGACAATGAACATGACTGTAAATATCAATTTGATTATTACAAAGCAATTTTAACTGTCAAAACCCAACAAAAAGGTTGTGAGCGATTTACTGGTGTTTATCGCCTATATGATTAATCTATACAACTTCACGGAATAAAAAAAGGCACAGAAAATTCTGTGCCTTTTTTTGCTGATATTAAGCTGGATAAGTTGAAGCAATCTCCTGACTGATCATCACTGCTGTTGCGGCAGACAAAGTCCAACCTAAATGCCCATGTCCTGTATTATAAAATACTCGCTCACGTCGACCGCGACGCACAATTGGCATCATATTCGGCATCATGGGGCGTAAACCCGCCCAAGGTACGACACTCTGCGTGGAGATATCGAAGTTTTTATTCGCCCAATCCACCAAAGGCTGAATTCGATCGGAACGAATATCACGGTTATACCCATTAAACTCTGCGGTACCTGCAATTCTTAAGCGGCTAGCTCCTAAACGTGATGTAACAATCTTAGCACTTTCATCGAGCAAGCTCACCCATGGCGCATGTTGTACACTTTGCTCATCATTTAGGTTAATGGTTATTGAATAGCCTTTTACAGGATAAACATTCACTTTATCACCCAGTAAATGTGCCAATTGATAGCTACCTACACCACCACAAACCACCACAGCATCGGCGTCAAAATATTCTGATGTCTGTTCTACTGAATGCATATTTTCAGTACTGGCTTTACAGACCACTGTTACCCCTTTTTCATGGTGCTGTACATCTGTCACTTCTAAGCCAAAACGATATTTTACTCCATATTTTTCTGTCGCTTTGGCTAGTCCATTGGTAAATTTATGGATATCTCCCGTTGCATCATCAGGACAATAAAAACCAGCATAGTAGTCACCCGTCAAACTTGGCTCAATCTGTTTAATTTCTTCAGGTGTGACCGCATGGCGCTCTAAACCACCTGTACAAAGTAATTCATTTACTCGTGTTGCCACTTCATAATCAGCCTGATTATGATAAAAATGTAATATGCCTCGTTTTTCCAAATCAAACTGAATTTGCTCCTGTTCAGCAATATCAAATAAACGTTTCCGTGCGATCAGTGCTAATTTCACCGTATCACGGGTATTTTCTTTATAGTATTTAATATTGCCCAAAAATTCGACTAACCATGCATATTTATGCACATCAAAAGATGGGTTTAACAACAACGGAGCATCTTTGCGAGACATCCATTTAATGCCCTTCAATACAGTCGATTTTTGATTCCAAACTTCTGCATTGCATGCCGAAAGCTGACCACCATTGGCAAATGAAGTTTCCATTGCAGGATAAAGATGTTTATCGATGACGGTTACGTCGTAGCCCAGTTGTGACAATTCGTAGGCTGAAGTTACCCCAGTAATTCCAGAGCCAATAACAATAATATGTGGCATAAAGCACTCCTTGGAAATGCATGCATTCCTTGTGTTGTGCCCCATCTGTCATTGGTACCTGAGAGCTTCGGTCATATTAAACATATAACCATCCCCTTCGGTGAGTGCCTTTGTTATGTTTATGCACTTCTCTCCAGATTTTGAAATTATTACAGTCCTTCTGCCTGAGAGTTTCCGGGGTCGTTGCTCCTTCGGCGAGCACATACTGTGCTTCTCTCCTGCAATAATTGCTTATTATAATATGAGCAATATATATACCATTTACGAGTGCAAAATACACAAATTAAATGCTGTATTATACCAAATCAGCATAATCCAAGTTATTTATCTTTAAATTCATATATTTATAAGATTATTATTTTTTAGATTTTTAATGTAATAAATGAAAAAATAATGTTTCAAAGTATAAAAAAAGCCCCGATTGGGGCTAATGCTTTTTAACGGTGCGTATGCACTGACATAACTATTCCCATGCCAGCTAGTAGTGCAATTACCGCTGTACCGCCATAACTCATTAGAGGCAAGGGATCCCCTGTTACAGGTAAAATACCACTGATCATGCCAGAATTTAAAAAAACAAAGAAGAAGAAGGTCAGACCAATTGCACTCGCCAACAAACGACCATAGTTATGGAAGCAGTTTAGACCAATCATCATACAGCGGAAAATAATGGCTGCATAAAGCGCAAATAGGAATATCACACCTAAAAATCCGAACTCTTCTGAATAGGTCGATAAAATAAAGTCGGTATGATGTTCAGGCAAATAACCCAAATGAGATTGAGTACCTTCCAAATACCCCTTACCCATTAACCCACCAGAACCAATCGCAATTTTCGACTGAATAATATTCCAGCCCGCACCTAGCGCATCAGATTCTGGATCAAATAACGTTAATACTCGCTTCTTTTGGTAAGCCTGTAAGACATACATCCATAACACGGGTGCAGCAACAGCCAACGCGGTCAAAGCCCCTAGAATGAGTCTCCAAGACATACCACTTAAAAACAGTACAAAAATCCCTGGAATAATCAAACCAATGGATAAATCGGGCTGCAAAGCCACCAATACAAATGGTACAAACATAATGACCAGCGCCCCCAAAATATGAATCAATTTGGGTGGAAATGGCTTTCTCGCAAAATACCATGCCATCATTAACGGCATGGCAAACTTCATAAACTCACTGGGTTGCATACTACCGATACCTGGTACAGTCAACCAACGCTTAGCACCTAAACGAGTATCACCTATCACAAGTACCAAAACCAACAACACAATTGAAATCAGATAGAAATATGGACTGGTCGCCTGATAAACCTTCGGTGGAATTTGTGCACAAAGAAATAACAGAATAAAACCCACACCAAAACTGGTGGCCTGACGCAGTACCATTCCCATATCTTCAGCAGTGGCACTATAAACCGCCATTAAACCAATAATAGAATTTACAACCAACAATCCCAGCAACCAAGGATCAAGATGTAAACGGTGCCATTTGGAGGAATCGTCTTTAATACTTCGACCATCACGTAAGGATTGTCGTAAGAAACGATACTGTTGAGAAGGTATCATCTGATGAGGCAATACAGCTAAAAGTGAGCAGAGTATAAATTTAAACTGCGATAGAGTGAATGCTTAATTCCACGTTCAGGAAAATTATTTCGTAAACATTCACTGCAAGCGCAGAAGTTTTTTAAATTAACTTTGCGATTGGATAATCAAACGCGCCAACTGCAAATCATCTGGATAGGTAATTTTGATGTTATCCGAACGCCCATGAACCACTTGCACAGGATGTCCTGCATATTCAAGCGCACTGGCTTCATCTGTAATCACTTGCTGATCTTGTAAAGCCCGTTCAATTGCTTGTTTTAATACACCCAGTTTAGCCATTTGCGGAGTTTGAGCTTGCCATAATAAATCACGACTCACTGTCCGGCTGATGATCGCTTCAGTTTCAACCCGCTTTAAAGTATCGCGGACTGGAATAGCAAGAATAGCAGCTTGATCTGTTTCAATCGCTTTATGAACCAATGTATTTAACACAGGCAAAGTGACACAAGGACGCGCTGCATCATGCACCAATACCCAATCATCTTTATCCGCAATTTGCGTGAGATAAGTTAAGGCATTTAATACAGAGTCAACTCGCTCGTTACCACCAATACAAAAATGTGATTTCTCAGGAGCAGCTAAAGCCAAGGTTGAAATTATATTGTCATCTTGTGCGACAGCAAGTACATAGCCTGCTAGTGCTAAACCGTTTAATCTCTCCACTGTATGCTCTAATACAGTTTTGTGACCAAGCAATTGATATTGTTTTAATTCAGACTGAGAAAAACGACGTCCAGAACCTGCGGCAGGAATCACCACCCAAAGCTTATTGCTCATTAACTGGCTCTGGTGGGATGGCATTGTCATCTTCATTGGTGCGCAAATCTGCTTTAACATTAGGATCAATATAAATAGGTTTATATTGTGTACTGATGGTACTCATTTGAACAAACGTTTCACGCGGTTTAACCAAACCTAAATCTAAACGAGCATGTTCTTCTATGGCTTCAACACCATTTTTTAAATCATAAACTTCAGCTGCAAGAACGCGATTACGCTCTTTAAGCTCATCATTAATTTCTGTTTGTTGTTGGATTTTTTGGGTCAGTTGTTGATGATCATGGTAACCACCTTCACCAAACCAAAATAAGTACTGAAACCCTGCGATCAGTACGATCGCAAGGCCCAATAGTAATTTACTCGCAACGGAGTCAAATACATTTAACATAAATAGCATTCAATCGCTTAGTTCAAACCTTTGAACTCAGCTTTACCGCGATAGATTGCATTAGTCAACTCTTCAATACGAAGCAATTGGTTATATTTTGCAACACGGTCAGAACGGCAAAGTGAACCTGTCTTGATTTGACCAGCCGCTGTACCTACTGCAAGATCCGCAATTGTAGAATCTTCAGTTTCACCAGAACGGTGAGAGATTACAGTTGAGTAGCCATTTGCTTTCGCAAGGTAAATTGCATCAAGAGTTTCAGTCAATGTACCGATTTGGTTGTACTTGATCAGAATAGAATTACCTACTTTCTGGTCAATACCACGTTGTAAAATCTTAGGATTCGTTACGAATAAATCGTCACCAACCAATTGGATTTTGTCACCAAGGATAGACGTTAAGTAAGACCAACCTTCCCAGTCAGACTCGTCCAAACCATCTTCAATTGAGATAATTGGATATTGGTTTACAAGACCTGCTAAATAGTCAGAGAACTGGTTGCTTGTGAATGCTTTATTGCCTTCACCCGCAAGGATATATTGACCATTTTTGTAGAATTCTGAAGATGCACAGTCAAGCGCAAGCATAATATCAGAACCAGCTTTGTAACCAGTTTGACCAATAGCTTCAAGAATAACGGTAATTGCTTCTTCGTTTGAACGCAAGTTCGGTGCAAAACCACCTTCATCACCAACAGCAGTGTTTAAACCTTTTTTGTTTAAAACTGATTTTAGAGAATGGAAGATTTCAGCGCCCGCACGTAATGCTTCAGCGAATGAAGTAAAGCCAACTGGCTCAATCATGAACTCTTGAATATCAACGTTGTTGTCAGCATGTGAACCACCATTGATGATGTTCATCATTGGTACAGGCATGCTCAAAGTCGTTTGACCACGTAAGTCTGCGATGTATTGGAAAAGAGGAATTTTCTTTTCAGTAGCAGCAGCACGTGCAGCAGCCAAAGAAACAGCTAGAGTTGCGTTAGCACCTAGTTTTTCTTTGTTTTCAGTACCATCAAGCGTAATCATCGTGTTATCGATGTCTTTTTGCTCAAATACTGATTTACCCACTAAAGCGTCACGGATTAAAGTGTTTACGTTGTTAACCGCATTTTTAACACCTTTACCCAAATAGCGTGCTTTGTCGCCATCACGAAGTTCTAAAGCTTCACGAGAACCAGTTGAAGCACCAGAAGGTGCACATGCACGACCTACAACACCAGATTCTAGGATAACGTCTGCTTCGATGGTTGGGTTACCACGAGAGTCCAAAATTTCACGTGCACGAATGTCAACGATTTGGCTCATGAATAATTCCTCAGTTGATTAATAACGAGATGCTTTAGAAAGCATCAATGAGTATCTAATTTTGCGAAACCTTTTACCAAGGTATCTAATTCTTTTAGCTGTGCTAAGAACGGCTCAAGCTGCGACATACGTAGTGCACATGGACCATCACATTTGGCTTTTTCAGGATCTGGATGTGCTTCCAAGAACAGACCAGCCAAACCTGTTGCCATACCTGCACGCGCCAATGTCGTGATTTGCGCACGGCGACCGCCCGCTGAATCTGCACGACCACCAGGCGTTTGCAATGCATGCGTCACATCAAAGAATACAGGCACATTCATTTCTTTCATGATGTCGAAGCCCAACATGTCTACAACAAGGTTGTTATAGCCAAATGCAGAACCGCGTTCACATAGAATAAGCTTGTCATTTCCAGCTTCTAAACACTTATGCAAAATATGACGCATTTCGTGCGGCGCAAGGAATTGTGCTTTCTTGATGTTAATAATGGCATCGGTTTTTGCCATTGCTTCAACCAAGTCAGTTTGACGACTTAAGAAAGCAGGCAACTGAATGATATCTGCAACTTCAGCCACTGGCGCAGCTTGGTACGGCTCATGTACATCGGTGATGATTGGCACATTAAAGTGCTTTTTAATGTCCGCCAACCATTCAATTCCTTTTTCCAAACCAGGACCACGGAATGAATTTAGGCTCGAACGATTCGCTTTATCGAAACTTGCCTTAAACACATAGGGAATGTCTAAGCGCTTGCAAATATCAACATAAGTTTCTGCAATTTCAAAAGCTAAATCTTTTGACTCTAATACGTTCATGCCGCCGAATAGTACAAATGGCAAGTGGTTTGCCATTTGTATATCGCCTAAACGTACAATTTCTTGTGGTTTTAATTGTGACATTTAAACTTTCCTAGTTTAGTCCTAGATCTACCTTATTCTTAAGCTTTTTGATGTTTTGCTTTCGCTGCACCAATAAAACCTGCAAATAATGGATGACCATCACGTGGAGAACTTGTAAATTCCGGGTGGAATTGTACAGCAATAAACCAAGGATGTTGAGGAATTTCAACTGTTTCAACTAAGTGCTGTACAGGTGAATAGCCCGAAATTTTCATCCCTGCTTCTTCAAGTACTGGAATGAAACGATTGTTCATTTCATAACGGTGACGGTGACGCTCTACAATTTCAGCTTTGCCATACACTTCACGTGTTTTTGTACCTTCAACCAATTCAGATTTTTGTGCACCTAAACGCATTGTGCCGCCAAGATCAGATTCTAGGCTACGCTGTTGTACTTCACCACGCTCATCTAACCATTCAGTAATCAAACCAATCAATGGTGATTTAGTTGAACGGTTGAACTCTGTAGAAGTCGCATCTGCAATACCTGCAACATTACGAGCAAACTCAATTACAGCCAACTGCATACCTAAACAAATACCAAGGAATGGCACATTGTTTTCACGTGCATACTGAATTGCTTTCATTTTGCCTTCAGTACCACGTTCACCAAAACCACCCGGCACAAGAATCGCATCAGCATCTTTCAATGCAGTTGCTACATCTTGGCTTTCAAGGTCTTCAGCATTCACGTAATCGATTTGAATTTTAACGCGATTTTGAATACCAGCGTGTAATAGAGCTTCGTTTACAGATTTATACGCATCTGGAAGTTCAACATATTTACCCACCATTGCAACACGGACTGTGTATTCAGGGTTTAACAATGCTTCTACTACATTGTCCCAATCTGAAAGATCGGCTTCTGGTAAATTATTAAAACCAAAACGTTCACAAATTAAATCATCAACGTCTTGCTCATAGAATGTGCGAGGAATTTGATAAATCGTTTTCGCATCTTTACACACCACAACCGCACGCGCTTCAACGTTGGTGAATAATGCGATTTTGCGTGTCGTATCCGCATCTACATCGTATTCAGTACGGCAGATTAAGATATCTGGTTGAATACCAATAGATAACAGCTCTTTTACAGAGTGTTGAGTTGGTTTGGTTTTTAACTCAGCCGCAGATTTGATATATGGCAACAACGTTAAATGCATCAGCATTGTGCGTTTGTGGCCTAATTCAACCATTAACTGACGTACAGATTCCATGAATGGGAGAGATTCAATGTCACCTACAGTTCCACCGATTTCTACGATGGCAACGTCATAACCTTCGCCAGCACGAAGAACACGTTCTTTAATATTGTCTGTAATGTGTGGAATTACTTGAACAGTACCACCTAAGTAATCACCACGACGCTCTTTATTGAGTACGTCTTGATAAACACGACCAGAAGTAAAGTTATTGAGTTTGGTCATTTTCGCACGACGTAAGAAACGTTCGTAATAACCCAAATCCAAGTCAGTCTCAGCACCATCCTCTGTGACAAAAACTTCACCATGCTGGAATGGGCTCATCGTCCCTGGATCGACATTAATGTATGGATCCATTTTGACCATGGTGACTTTTAAACCACGGGCTTCTAAAAGTGCAGCAACTGAAGCAGCTGAAATACCTTTACCTAGTGATGAAACTACACCACCAGTAACGAAAATAAAATGGGTCATTAAGTTTCTCGTACAATGGAGCCTAAATCGGCCTACAATGTTGTGCGATTTTACTTTACTCTGCACCTAGAAAGCAAAGTCAATTAGCAGCAATTCATAGATCAATAAACAATTGGCTATTCTATCAGCATTTCCGATAAAAATTTAGTGGGGAATCTCAGGATTTTTCATCTGTAATTTTGCTGCTATACTACGCGCACTCTATTTATGCTTTATTTTGTGCAATTATGAATAAGAAATTTTTAATTTGTGGCGCCCTTGCAATGGGTTTATTACTTACGGCATGTGTGAAAAAAGAAGAGCCTAAGGATGAGCAAACTGAAACAGCTCAAGCTGCATCTGAACCAACTGAACAAGCGCAGTTCCAACCTTTAGAAGCATCTAAACCTGAAGCTGAAGTTGTAATCCCGACTCAAGTTGAAGTTGTGCGTGAGCAAACTCCAAATACTACGATTGAAATTCGTCGTGAAGAAGCACCTAAACCAGCTACTTCTCAAGTAACTGAAGCACCTAAAGCTGAAGAGAAACCAGCTCAAGCTGTACAACAGCCAAAACCAAATACTGCTGCTCAGTCTGAAGATGATGCTGTCGCTGCTGCAATTGCCGCTGCAACTCCTGCATTAGACAATAAATAATTTAAAGTTTATTTAAAAAAAAAACCAGTTCAAATGAACTGGTTTTTTTAATGCTCGATAAAAAGCCATCAAAACTTTAATCTACATGCAATTTTAAATAATCTGCCATTAATTTTGCAGCCCATGATCGGGTTTGCGTAATCCCTTCATAAAAACCACAGTGACTGCCCTTTTTGGTCGTCACAACAATAACATTTTCCATTCTTTCAATCACTGATTTATAAGGATAAAAGTTTTTGATATGGCAAACGGGGTCATCCTCAGAATTTAAAACCATCAAAGGTATTTTAATATTTTCAAATACATGAATGGGATTAATGGCTTGGGTATAACTGGCATAGTCGGGATAACCTGCCAATTCAAAATAACTTTTCTCAAATTCGGCCAGTGTTTTTACCGCTAATACCTTCGACAATGAAGTCACAGGTTCCCAAGTTGTTAAATAAGGCTGGATAAAAGTCTTGAATAACTTTTTAGTCATGACCTTACTATAAAAAGGATGAATGTTTACAAAGCCAAGTTCAGTGTTATAGCCAGGACATAATGCGAAAGCGGCTTTAAAAGGAGTATCAAGTCCTTGTTCACCTAAATAACGAACCAATAAGCCTGTACCCGCAGATGAACCTACGGCATATAAAGGTGAATCTGGAAATTGTTGCTGAATATAGGTGACTTGCTCCCGTAAATCAGAAGTAAAACCAAACAAACTCATTTTCGGTACAAGTAAAGGTAAATCTGCATGCCCACGGCGCAAACACAAAGCAATACGCCAGCCCGTATATTGATGCAGATCTCGAACCAACTCTCTCATACTGGCCAGATTACCCGTAATCGTATGCAAAATGATGATCGTCGGGGTTTCTGGAGGTAAAGCTAGACCATACCACGCCACCGCAGTCACACCACCATCTTGCATGGTCAACTGATCAATTCGATCATACTCAAGTTGAATGGTTCGCTTCTTAATCACATCAAAATATAATAAATGTGCATGTGAGTTTGATAACCACGGGGTTGGACGATATTTCTGTTGAAGCTGAGGTAACTTTTCTAGCACCTTTTTACTTTGCCCTTGTGGGCTATAGTACAGTTTTGGTTGTTCAGCACCGATAACCGAATCAATCCATTCCGAACCTAGAACTTTAATTTTATTTAAAGTAGATATTCTCATATCGATTTACCATTATTGATGATGAGTAAAAGATTGCTGTACTAATGTGGCGATCTGCTGACCCCAAATGGCATAAATTTCTTTACTTGGATGAAAACCATCGCTTGCCATCGGCAAATTCATTGTTTGAAAAGCATGCATATCAAAATGTAGAAACTTAAACCGACTGTTCTGCGCTAAATATTGCTGTAATTGGTGATTCATTGCAGTTGCATATTGACCCAGTAACCATGCCAATGGATTCGGCAATGCAGGAAAATGCTGCATCGGTGGGACACCTGTAACAATAATCAATTTCGGCTGAAACCGATTCTGTATTTCCTCAAATAAAAGCTGTTGTTGCTTCAACCAAGATTTGACTGAAATCAATTTGGTGACATCATTCACACCGACCGATGTCACCACCACATCATACTGCTGGGGTGCTAAATGCTGCGTTGCCCGAATGACTTGCTCCGTCGTATCGCCAGTCTTTGCATGTAGTTTCCAGAGAATCTGATATTCATCTTGTAATGCTTGAAGAATCGCGCCAGACAAAGCCTCACTTTGTGATTCTACTCCAACTCCTGCTGCAGCCGAGTCTCCTAAAATTAATAAGGATAATTGCTGCCCTTGACCAATTATTCCCTCACGATCACCACTGGCTTCTAAAAGACGTGGTGTATTCTTGCGAACTTTTACTCCTTGGAACACCAACACAGGCAATAAAGCTAAAGTCGAAAGTTTTAACCACATCTGTTTCATCTCAGTAATTGTATGAAGAAATATAAATTAAGCAGGCTGAAACTGCTTAATACGCTGTCCCATTTCAGCAGCCAATGCCTCCAAACCACTTTTTGGTCGGATCATCACTTCAAAATCAACAATTTGACCTTGTTCATTGAATTGAATCATATCGATCCCCTTCAACTTTTTGTCCCCGACATTTGCCGAAAACTCCAAAACAACAGATTGAGCATTTTCCGTCAAAAATTCACGATGATAGGTGAAGTTTTCGAATACCTGAATAACATTGCTCAGAATAAACTGCACCACGGCTTTACCTTCATAAGGATGAAAAGCAACAGGAGATCTGAAGACCACATTGTCTGCTAACAATTCATTTAAATATTCCATGTCACGTGTTGCAACCATGTGGTGCCATTTATGTAATGCATCTTGGGTTTGTTTTAATTGCATTGTTGTGTTCTCCTTAATTGATGAAAAGAGGACCCGTAGGTCCCCGGTTTTAAATGACTGCTGCAAGCTCAGCACCTTGACGAATTGCACGTTTCGCATCCAATTCACCTGCTTCTTTTGCGCCACCAATTAAGTGTACGGCTTTACCATCAGCTTTTAATTGATCAAACATTGCAGTGAAAGGTTCTTGCCCTGCACAAATCACCACATTGTCTACATCTAGAATCATTGATTTATCATTCACAATGATGTGCAGACCTTGGTCATCAACTTTTTCATAGCTTGCGCCCGCAATCATCTGTACATCACGGTTTTTCAAACCAGCACGGTGAATCCAGCCTGTGGTTTTCCCTAAACCTGCACCCACAGATGTAGGTTTACGTTGCAACAAGAAAATTTCACGCTCAGAAGCTTCTACTTGTGGTTGTTTTAGACCGCCCACATCGTTGTAATGCGTATCAATACCCCATTCATCATAAAATTTCTGTGGATTTAAACTGCCACTTTCACCTTCGTGGCTCAAGTATTCAGCCGTATCAAAACCAATACCACCCGCACCAATCACCGCGACGCGTTTACCCACGGGCTTACGCTCTCTTAATACTTCGATGTAGCTCAGTACTTTTGGATGATCGATCCCTTCAAAGCTCAACTCGCGTGGTGTTACACCTGTAGCGACCACAATGTCATCAAAGTTGGCTTGGCTGAGTTCTTCATAAGTCGCTTTATGGTTCAATTGCAGCTTAATCTTCGGTTGTAACAATTCAATTTTACGCTTGAAGTAGCGTAAGGTTTCATAAAACTCTTCTTTACCTGGTACAGTTTTCGCAATATTGAACTGACCACCAATTTGGTTTGCAGCTTCAAAAATGGTGACGTTATGACCACGCTCTGCTGCATAAGTTGCAAAACTTAATCCCGCGGGACCCGCACCAATCACAGCGATATTTTTCGCTTGACCTGCTTCTTTGAAAATTAATTCTGTTTCATAACATGCACGTGGGTTCACTAAACAAGTTGCAATTTTCATCGAGAAAATATGGTCTAAACAGGCTTGGTTACAACCAATACAAGTATTAATTTCATCACTACGCCCTTGTTCAGCTTTAAGTACAAACTCAGGGTCCGCCAGCATTGGTCGAGCCATCGATACGATGTCAGCATCACCAGATGCCAAAACATGCTCTGCCATTTCAGGTGTGTTAATACGGTTAGAAGTAACCAAAGGTATGTTTATTACGCTACCTTTTAATTTTTTAGTCACCCAAGTAAATGCCGCACGAGGCACTTTAGTCGCAATAGTCGGAATACGCGCTTCATGCCAACCAATACCTGTATTGATAATGGTTGCACCCGCTTTTTCAATTTCTTTGGCTAAGTGAATAACTTCATCTAAGCTTGAACCGCCTTCAACCAAATCCAACATAGATAAACGGTAAATAATAATGAAGTTTTCACCGACTGCTTCGCGGGTACGCTTTACAATTTCAATTGGGAAACGAATACGTTTTTCATAACTACCGCCCCATTCATCATCACGATGGTTCGTTCTGGCAGCAATAAACTCATTGATTAAATAACCTTCTGAACCCATGATTTCTACACCATCATAACCAGCGTATTGCGAAAGCTTGGCACAGTTTACGAAATCATCAATCGTTTGCTGAACTTCAGCAGAACTTAATTCCTTAGGACGACTTGGGTTTATCGGTGCTTGAATTGCAGATGGTGCAACAATATCTTTTTGATATGAATAACGACCAGTGTGCAGAATTTGCAGTGCAATTTTACCGCCCGCATCATGGACTGCCTGCGTAATGACTTTATGGTGCTCTGCTTCTTCACGGGTATCGAGCTTAGAACCCCCTTTAAAAGTCAAACCATGATCATTGGGTGAAATACCGCCCGTCACAATCAGTCCAACACCGCCTTTTGCCCGCTCTGCATAAAATGCTGCCATACGGTCATAACCACCTGGCGCTTCTTCAAGACCAACGTGCATAGAACCCATAAGTACACGGTTTTTAAGTGTAGTAAATCCTAAATCTAATGGGGCGAGTAAATGTGGATAATTGGACATGAGACCTCCATGGCTTGCAATGTGCTGGCTAAATTTTGCTTTTATGCAACTTGTTGCACTAATTTATAATCCAATTTTGAAATCTATGCAACATGTTGCATAATATCTGTACCTTATTTTTTTGATGCTAACTTATGTCTTTAGCACATGTTCTGTTGACCAGTCTGATGGAAAAACCAAGTACAGGGATTGAACTGGCACGGCGTTTTGACCGTTCTATGGGTTTCTTTTGGAATGCGACACATCAACAAATTTATCGTGAACTCAGTGCCATGCAGCAAAAAGGCTGGATTTCAACCATTGAAGATGAAAGTTCCAATAGCCGAAAAAAAACCTATCAAGTGGAGCAAATGGGTCGAACTGAATTGGCTGACTGGATGGTCAAGCAAAGCCCGCCCGCTCAACTGCGTGAAGAACTGATGGTACGTTTAAGAGCAGAAGCACAAGTTGGTCAGGCAACAGTATTACCTGAGTTAGAAAGACACTTGATGTTGCATCAAGAAAAATTGAAAATTTATCAACAAATTTTTGCTAAAGACTTCTCATCTACAGAAAATGAAAATCGCACTTTATATATTCATAAAATGATTTTACAGTTAGGCATTAACTTAGAAGTGGGCTGGATTGAATGGCTTGAAACCATGATTACAGGCCTGAAAAAATTTGAGCAATCTTAAGAAATAGAGAAATTACCATGCCTTACTATCAAATGCCCGATCAAGAACAATTGTACGTTCGTGAATTTGGTCAGGGCAAACCTGTTTTAGTCCTCTCAGGTTTAGGCATGCAAAGTTGGCAATGGCTACCTTTTTTAATTCAAAACAGTAACCAATTTAAATTCATTATTCCAGATTGGCGCGGGTTTGGTCGTTCAAAACACTGCCGTATACCTGAAATAGATGCTATTTCTAGTCATTGGCGTGATTTAGAGGCATTAATCCAACAATTAAAGTATCCAGACTTCACAGTTATTGCGTTCTCAATGGGTGCAACAATAGCTATGCATGGCATGAAATATGGAAATTTTAAACAATCGATCAATTGTTATTTACATATTGATCAAGCACCCAAAATTACAGTAGATAGCCATTGGCCGTATGGTTTGCTCAGTCAGCAACACTCAAATTTTAAAAAACTCTTAGCTGAAATTTCACTGTTTTTCTCGGCCTTACCTCCTATTAAAAGTCTAGAAGATCTTGACCCAGCTTCACGTCAAGAATTTATTAAAATATGGAGCAAATTCATATCATTACAAAACGGTCATCGTTTAAGCCCCATCTTATGGAACACCGCCTTAAAATACGATAAATTACAAAAACATCTCTTGCCCTTACACCGTCTCGACTATTTAGCGTGGTATATCAATAACTATCTATATCACAATGAAGATTATCGAGAATCTTTAACAGAATTGAGCTGTCCCACAACTTTTTTCATTGGGGAAAATTCGATACTTTATCCATCTCAAGGGCAAAAAATTATCGCGAATAGTGTTAAAAATGCCAAGCAAGTTATTTTTGAACGCTCAGGCCACGCTATTTTGATTAATGAACCTTTCAAATTTCAGCGAGAAATTTCCCGCTTTCTTTTGAATCAGTCCGAATAACAAAACTTTAGTTTAATTAAAGCACCGCTCGATCATATTTAATTGCTTCAAGATCATAAACTTGATAAATGCAATCAAATAGCGAGCGGATATCTTCACTTTCATCCATACTACGAATAGCGAGGAAGATTGGACTAACGGCAGCATCATCCAGCAAAGGGATGTAGTTCAAGTGAGGAAACTGAATACTACAAGCACTTTCAGGCACAATACAAATTCCTTCCCCTGCTGCCACTAAGCCCAGTGCCAATTGAATTTCGCGGACTTCTCGCAAACTACGTGGCTCTAAACCGTACTCTGAAAATAGGCTACGGACTTGGGTCGAGAAATTAGGTTTAGGATGACTTGGATATAAGAACAAACTTTCTTCAACTAAATCTGCAAGATATACCCCTTGTTTTTGCGATGCTAAAGGATGACTGCTATGTGCAGCAACCATTAAAGGTTCTTCACGCAATAACACACGACGAATTGCAGGATCAGAAATTCTTAACCGTCCAAAACCAACATCAATTCGCCCTTCTTTAAGCGCCTGAATTTGGTCTTTAGTGCTCATTTCGATCAATTCAATTTTAAGCTGTGGTTGCTGCTGACGGAATAAATACACAATTCTTGGCAACAAACCATAGAGCAATGACCCAACAAATCCCATAGTTACGGTACGTTCGACCATACCTACACGCTTAGTCATCGACTTCACTTCTTCAGCATTAGACAAAAGTTTAACCGCATGCTGATAGAAGAATTGACCTGCTGGCGTGGTCTGTAAAGGCCGACTACCACGCTCAAACAACTGAATTCCCAACTCAGCTTCAAGGTTTTGAATCTGCCGACTCAGCGGAGGCTGGGCTATAAACAGTTTTTCTGCTGCTTTGGTAAAACTTTGTTCTTCTACAACCGCTACAAAATAGCGTAGGTGTCTAAGTTCCATAAGACTTCATACCTTTTAAATATAAAAAAATGCAAAAATGATCTTCGACAGGTTTGGTTCATTCTTTTAAGGTATATCACATGAATTAGACAAATCAAGATAGCGAAGCCGAAAGATGTATAAATCGATTGAAACGTTGCTTGTAGAAATACCGACGATCCGCCCACATAAAATGGCGGTTGCAACAATGCAAACTCAGACCTTGGTTCTGGTTAAAGTCACCACAGAAGATGGCTTTATTGGCTGGGGCGAAGCAACCACAATTGGTGGCTTAGGCTATGGCGAAGAAAGTCCAGAAAGCGTCAAAACCAATATCGAAACTTATTTTGCGCCATTACTCAAGTCATTATCTGGTTTGAATGTGGCACAAACCATACAAACAATCAAACGCAATATCAATGGCAACCGTTTTGCTAAAAATGCCATTCAAACCGCTCTATTTGACATTCAAGCACAACGCTTAGGTCTACCCATCAGTGAAGTACTTGGTGGTCGTTTAAGACATAGTGTCCCAGTACTTTGGGTATTGGCTTCTGGCAATACAGAAAAAGATATTGCTGAAGCACAGCAGATGATTGCCAGCAAACGCCACAATACCTTCAAGTTAAAAATTGGTTCGCGTCGTGTGGAAGAAGATGTAGAGCATGTTTTAGCCATCAAGCAAGCTCTAGGCTCGGATGTTTCTATTCGCGTAGATGTAAATCGTGCTTGGTCAGAACTTGAAGCAGTTAAAGGCATTCAACAGTTACAAGATGGTGGTGTTGATTTAATTGAACAACCCTGTGCTATCGACAACATTGATGCTATGCAACGTCTTACCCGTCGCTTTGATATTGCCATCATGGCTGATGAATCGCTAATGGGTCCAGACAGTGCCTATCGCTTAGCAAAACGTAATGGAGCTTCAGTCTTTGCAGTCAAAATCGCGCAATCAGGCGGTTTGGTTGAGGCCAGTGAAGTTGGAAAAATTGCCAAACTGGCAGGAATTGACCTTTATGGTGGCACAATGCTTGAAGGTCCAATTGGCACCATGGCATCGGCACAAGTCTTTTCCACCTTTCATAATTTAGCATACGGTACTGAACTGTTTGGTCCACTGTTACTGACTGAAGAAATTTTAAAAACTCCGCTGCAATATCAAAACTTCGAGCTGATGTTACCGACCACAGCTGGACTGGGTATTGAAATTGATGAAGACAAAATTGACCGTATGCGTCGTCAGTAATTAAAGGAATTCTACATGCTTTACCACGTAAGAATGGATGTAAACCTACCGCAGGATATGCCAGCAGAACAGGCAAATGAAATTAAAGCGGTTGAAAAGGCATATTCACAAGAACTGCAACAGCAAGGCAAATGGCGCCACATTTGGCGTATTACAGGTCAATACTCCAACATCAGTATTTTTGATGTCGAGAGCAATGAAGAGTTGCATAACCTGTTGCAGGGTTTACCGCTTTATCCCTACATGAATATTGAAGTGATGCCACTGAATCGACATCCCTCTTCTATTCGTGAAGATGATCGTTAAGCAAAGGAATAATGGGAAGACAGCTTCCCAACGTGTAAAAAAAATCTGTATTCACAAGGAATGTGGCCCGCTAAGTGTTTTGATGAGATCAAACATGCGCCAGCCACTCAAACATACTTAAGGAGCGACAGTATGAACCGCCAACAAATTGATGCCCTCGTAAAAGAAATGAACGTCGACACTGCAACTGGTCCTGTCGATGCACGTGTACAACAAATTGTTGTACGTTTAGTAGGCGATCTATTCCAAGCCATTGAAGACCTCGACATCAGTCAAACTGAACTTTGGAAAGGTCTGGAATATTTTACCGATGCAGGTCAAGCCAATGAATTAGGTTTACTCGCAGCGGGGTTAGGCTTAGAACATTATTTAGATCTTCGTGCCGATGAAGCCGATGCCAAAGCAGGCATTACAGGTGGTACGCCACGTACCATTGAAGGTCCACTCTATGTTGCAGGTGCACCTGAATCGACAGGTTTTGCCCGCATGGATGATGGTTCTGAAACTGACAAAATTCCAACTTTGTTTATTGAAGGTACAGTAACTGATACTGATGGCAACATTATTGAAGGTGCCAAAGTTGAAGTTTGGCATGCCAACAGCTTAGGCAACTACTCATTCTTCGATAAATCACAATCTGACTTTAACTTACGTCGTAGTATTTTAACGGATGCTGATGGCAAATATGTGGCACAGACCACCATGCCTGTAGGCTACGGTTGCCCACCTGATGGCACGACTCAAGCGGTGTTAAATAAGCTAGGTCGTCATGGTAACCGCCCTTCACACGTACATTACTTTGTCTCTGCTCCTGGTTATCGCAAGCTCACTACTCAGTTCAACATTGAAGGTGATCAATACCTTTGGGATGACTTTGCCTTTGCAACCCGTGATGGTTTAGTTGCCACTGCTGTAGATGTGACCGATGAAGCTGAAATTGCTCGTCGCGGTTTAAATCAACCGTTCAAGCACATCACATTCAATATTGAGTTAGTAAAAGAACAGCAAGGCGCTCCTTCAACTGAAGTAGATCGTCGTCGCGCTAGCGCTTAACCCATATTTTAGGAACCGAAATGACATCTAAATCAACTGTCATTTCGGAGTGTTCCCCACATTTGGAACCTCGGAGAACGGACATGCCTCGTATTCCTGTAATTAACACCAGTCACCTCGATCGTATTGATGAATTGCTTGTTGACGATTTTGAAACTGGCGAATTTAAACTGCATCGCTCAGTATTTACTGATCAAGCCTTATTTGACCTTGAAATGAAATACATTTTTGAAGGCAACTGGGTGTACTTGGCACATGAAAGCCAAATTCCAAATAATAATGACTTCTACACCACGTATATGGGACGCCAGCCAATCATTATTGCGCGTAACCGTAATGGTGAACTCAATGCCATGATCAATGCCTGTTCACATCGTGGTGCACAACTTTGCCGTCATAAACGTGGCAACAAGGCAACTTACACCTGCCCATTCCACGGTTGGACGTTTAATAACTCAGGTAAACTCCTGAAAGTAAAAGATCCAAGTGAAGCTGGTTATTCAGATTGCTTTAATCAAGAAGGTTCACATGATCTGAAAAAAGTAGCACGTTTTGAAAACTACAAAGGCTTCTTGTTTGGTAGCTTAAATCCTGACGTACCTTCACTGGAAGAATTTTTAGGTGAAACTACCAAAATCATTGACATGATTGTCGATCAGTCTGAGCAAGGTTTGGAAGTTTTACGTGGTTCATCAACCTACACTTACGAAGGCAACTGGAAACTGACTGCTGAAAATGGTGCCGATGGTTATCACGTGTCTGCCGTACATTGGAACTATGCAGCGACCACACAACAGCGTAAAGAGAAAGAAGCCGGTGACAACATCCGTGCCATGAGCGCAGGTTCATGGGGTAAACAAGGCGGTGGCTCTTACGGTTTTGACAATGGTCACATGTTGCTCTGGACACAATGGGCAAACCCAGAAGACCGTCCGAACTTCCCTAAAGCAGAGGAATATACCGAGAAATTCGGTGCACCAATGTCGAAATGGATGATCGAGCGCTCACGTAATCTTTGCTTATATCCAAATGTATATTTGATGGATCAGTTTGGTTCACAAATTCGTGTCTTACGCCCACTGGCAGTCAACAAAACTGAAGTGACCATTTACTGTATCGCCCCGAAAGGTGAAGCACCAGAAGCACGTACTCGCCGTATTCGTCAATATGAAGATTTCTTTAATGCTTCAGGCATGGCAACACCCGATGATCTTGAAGAATTCCGTGCTTGCCAAGCAGGTTATGCAGGGATTGAACTGGAATGGAACGACATGTGTCGTGGCTCGAAACACTGGATTCAAGGCCCTGATGATGCTGCCAATGAAATTGGGTTAAAACCAAAACTCAGCGGCATTAAAACCGAAGATGAAGGTCTGTACCTCGCTCAACATCAATATTGGCTAGAAACGATGAAACATGCCATTGCCTCAGAAAAAGCACTCGTGAATGAACAAGGAGAGATCGCATGAATGCCACTGCCACTTTAGAACGCAGCTCTCTCGAACAGATTGCGCAGTTTCTTTATCAAGAAGCACGCTTTCTAGATGATGAGCAATGGGATGACTGGTTAAATTGTTATGCCCCATCTGCTTCTTTCTGGATGCCTGCTTGGGATGATGATGACCGTTTAACTGAAGACCCTCAGTCTGAAATTTCACTAATTTATTACCCAGACCGTCAAGGTCTTGAAGACCGTGTGTTCCGTATTAAAACCGAACGCTCTTCTGCAACCATGCCAGATACCCGCACCAGCCACAATATTAGCAATATTGAAGTGATGGCACGTGATGGCGACAAAGTGACAGTTCGTTTTAACTGGAACACCTTAAGTTTCCGTTACAAAACCAACTACAGCTATTTTGGCATGTCACGTTATGAAATCGATTTTTCAGGCGCGCAACCACAGATTTTAAGCAAATACGTGGTACTAAAAAATGACTATATCAATCAAGTCATTGATATTTACCACCTCTGATTTAAGCGTCATCCCTTCAGTCAAATGGAATGTTGACTGAAGGTCAAGTTTCAAAGTTTTTAGTAGGATTCTAGCCATGTCAAACCACAATATTGCACTTCAATTTGAAGATGGTGTTACCCGTTTTATTAGCGTCGCTCAGGGCGAAACTTTGTCTGATGCGGCTTACCGTCAAAAAATTAATATTCCTTTAGATTGTCGCGATGGTGCCTGTG
The DNA here is from genome assembly GCF_008867985.1 of Acinetobacter tandoii. NCBI lineage: Bacteria > Pseudomonadati > Pseudomonadota > Gammaproteobacteria > Moraxellales > Moraxellaceae > Acinetobacter > Acinetobacter tandoii. The sequence continues at coordinate 3,258 of NZ_VXLD01000005.1, read as the reverse complement.
GAACATGCCGAGCTTTCTGTGAATCGGGAAGTTATGACATGCCTGAAGAAACCTACATTGAAGATGCACTCACCCCTGAAGAAGCTGAGCAAGGCTATATTCTAGCTTGCCAATGCCGCCCAACATCCGATGCTGTATTCCAAATTCAAGCATCATCTGAAGTATGTAAAACCGAGATTCACCAATACCAAGGCACTTTAGTTGCTGTGGAAAACTTATCAGACTCAACCATCACTTTTGATATTCAACTTGATGAAGGTCAACCTGATATTCACTTCCTTGCTGGTCAATATGTCAATGTTGGCATTCCAGATACCACAGAAACACGTTCATATTCATTTAGTTCTAAACCAGGCAACCGTTTAACAGGTTTTGTGGTGCGCAACGTACCTAATGGAAAAATGAGTAGCTTTTTAAGTAATAGCGCCAAAGCAGGCGATAAAATGACCTTTACAGGTCCATTTGGCAGTTTCTACTTACGTAATGTAGTTCGCCCTGTCGTCATGCTTGCTGGCGGAACGGGAATTGCGCCATTTATGTCCATGCTTCAAGTGTTAGAAGAAAAAGGCTCAGAGCACCCTGTACGTTTAGTGTTTGGTGTAACCAATGATTTTGATTTAGTTGCTTTAGAACAACTTGATGCACTTCAAGCCAAACTTCCATGGTTTGAATATCGTACCGTGGTTGCAAGCCCAGACTCAGCACATGAGCGCAAAGGCTATGTGACTGGACACATTGAAAATGAATGGCTCAATGGCGGTGATGTCGATGTCTACCTATGTGGCCCTGTTCCTATGGTCGATGCTGTTCGCAGTTGGTTAGATAGTGAAGGTGTAAAACCTGCAAACTTCCTATTTGAAAAATTCTCCGCAAACTAATACATCACCCAATATTTAAGTTATAGAAAAGATGGTACGCGAAAATGTCATTTGCAATTGTTTGAGGCCAGACTACTTGGTAAAAATGCTTTTTTGGCGAGGAGGATATCAAGTCATAGGTTTCGACGAGTTCTACAAATGACAATGGTTCTGCTTACTTTTCCCAAAAGAAAAGTAAATCTAACCAAAGGTTAATCCAGTAACTGATGTCCAGCTATTAGGATGTAGGCGTGCCAAATTGTATAAATTTAAAAATTCATCTTTATATTGGATGATAAGTGAGTTCAAAAAATGGCGTCAAATCAAAGATTCTTAAACAAAGTCGTGATTGTGACTGGTGCCGCTCAAGGCATTGGTCGTGGGGTTGCACTCCAAGTGGCTGAAGAAGGTGCACAAGTTGTCTTAGCTGATTTATCTGACTATGTAGATGAAACATTAGCAGAGATTGAAGCACATCAAGGTGATGCTATAACAGTCAAAGCCAATCTTGAAACTTTCGCAGGCGCACAAGCCATTGTAGCAAAAGCACTTGAAATCTATGGCCGTGTTGATGTACTCATCAATAATGTCGGTGGTGCAATTTGGATGAAACCCTTTGAAGAATTTTCTGAAGAAGAAATCATTAAAGAAGTCAATCGTTCATTATTTCCAACGCTATGGTGTTGTCGCGCTGTTTTACCTGAAATGATTAAAAATCAGAAAGGTACGATTGTAAATGTATCCTCTATAGCAACTCGCGGAATTAACCGCGTGCCCTATTCAGCATCCAAAGGCGGTGTCAATGCCCTCACCGCATCACTGGCATTTGAACATGCCAAAGATGGGATCCGAGTAAATGCAATTGCTACAGGTGGAACAGAAGCACCGCCACGTAAAGTACCACGCAATGCAAACCCTCTTTCCGAAAATGAAAAAGCGTGGATGCAACAAGTGGTCGATCAGACCATTGATCGTAGTTTTATGAACCGTTATGGCACGATTCAGGAACAAGTAAATGCAATTGTATTCCTTGCTTCAGATGATTCGTCATATATGACAGGTACAGTTGTTCCCGTCGGCGGTGGTGATCAAGGCTAATTGATCACTAAACAACTTTATATACAGGATCGTGTCTGCATGGAGGCAAATAAATGGCTACCCTGTTTAAAACCTTGAAAGAAGATTGGTCTATTTCAGCCACTGTCGCAGGATTTTTGGCAGTGCTGATTTCCTATTCAGGCCCACTTATTATCTTCTTTCAGGCTGCGCAACAAGCTCAGGTTTCCCCAACCATGATGATTTCATGGATTTGGGGTATTTCGATTGGGGCAGCTGTGGCAGGGATCTTCCTTTCCATTAAATTTAAAGTCCCTGTGATTACGGCATGGTCTGCACCGGGTACGGCTTTATTGGTCACCCTGTTCCCGAATATTAGCCTGAATGAAGCAGTTGCTGCCTACATCACCTCGGCTGTGGTAATTTTCCTTATTGGTATAAGTGGTTATTTCGATAAATTGTTGAAATGGATTCCTCAATCCGTTGCCGCAGGCATGATGGCAGGAATCTTATTTCAGTTTGGTTTAGGGTTATTTAGCGCAACTAATAGCATGCCAATTATTGTATTTAGCATGTTGTTTGTATTTTTAGTCGCAAAACGAATTTCCCCACGTTATAGCATGCTTTGGGTACTTCTTTCTGGTGTTTCATTGAGCTTTGGGCTTGGTGAAATGAATGCGGTGAGTTTAGATTTCCAACTTGCTATTCCTCAGTTGATCACTCCAGAATGGACTTGGCATTCCACCTTAAACCTTGCCCTGCCTTTGATTTTAGTCAGTCTGACGGGACAGTTTTTACCGGGCATGGCCATCATGAAACTCAGTGGTTATGACATACCTGCCAAGCCAATTATCACGACCACCAGTATTGCGTCATTGGCTGTCGCTTGTGTAGGTGGCATTACCATCGTTTTGGCATCGATTACCGCTGCGCTTTGTATGGGTAAAGATGCGCATGAGTTAAAGGAAAAACGCTACATCGCAGGGGTTGCCAACGGCATTTTTTATATTTTAGGTGGGCTGTTTGCAGGCAGTATCGTTCTGCTCTTCAGCTTACTGCCAAAAGAGCTTGTTGCAGCACTGGCTGGATTGGCCTTATTGGGCGCCATTTCAACCAATATCGCTGTTGCTATGAGGGATGAGCCTCAACGGGATTCCGCACTCATTACCTTTTTAGCTACGGCTTCAGGAATGCATTTTTTAGGCCTAAGTTCCGTTTTTTGGGGCATTGTGATTGGTTTATTCGCACATGTCATTTTAACCAAACGCCCTACTGAACCTACCACTATTTCATCCACTCAATCGAGTAAAAGTTAGTCCGACCTATATAGGGTCTAGGAAATATT
>NZ_VXLD01000048.1:0-223 GCF_008867985.1 Acinetobacter tandoii | reverse complement strand
ATGAAACTGTTGTGCCACATTCTCTGCGGTTTGTGGCATGGTCTCTACACCATACATGGCTTTCAGCTTCGGATTGATAAAACGCCATCCCATGGTGGTGTCTTCAATCTTCTGGCTACGACCATAAGCCGTTTCTGATTTACCCATCACAAACGGAGCACGCGACATGCTTTCCACACCACCTGCAATGATCAGGTTTGCTTCACCCGCTTTAATCGCGCGT
>NZ_VXLD01000047.1:0-230 GCF_008867985.1 Acinetobacter tandoii | reverse complement strand
CATGACGGGTGCTCCGTTGGTGGATGCGACACATTAACTGATTAGTTTGAAAATTTAATTGTTTTAATAAGGTCATTGCCTCGAATACTGGTTCAAGCAAAACGTTCCGTGTAGGCGATACCCTTACTTTTCAGAGATGAAAAGTAACAAGAACGAGCTACTGGCATTTAACTGAACATGGTAAGACTCCATCGTGACTAGATACAGTTTATCTATCAGCAGAGTCCCGT
>NZ_VXLD01000046.1:0-242 GCF_008867985.1 Acinetobacter tandoii | reverse complement strand
TTTAAAGGCACGGTAGACCTTGCCGATGGCAATACTTTGAGTGTCAGTGTGAACGGAGTGAACTATCCAGCGACGGATTCACGCTTAACCGTGGATGGCTTAGGTAACTGGACGCTAGATTTAACGGGTTCGGCACTACTCGATGGTACCTATCCTGTGATTGCCACAGTGACCGACGCCGCGGGCAATACTGCGAGCACGACCAGTCAGAACGTGGTGATTGATACCAAGATTGACACCGA
>NZ_VXLD01000045.1:0-274 GCF_008867985.1 Acinetobacter tandoii | reverse complement strand
TATCTTGATCTTTAAGCCTGCTCTTAAGCTCATGACTAATATAGCCGCGATCAGCATACAATTTTGCAGTCATTCCTTTGACTAGTTGCTCCACCATTTTGATATCTGCTGTATGTCCATTGGATAAAACCGTATTTACTATTCCACCTGATTGATTCATCAGCAAATGCAGCTTACAGCCAAAGAACCAACCCATTGAACTTTTTCCACGTGTTGCAATAGCCGATAAAGACTTATGACGTTGTATTCGCTGATTTTTACAGACAGGTAATAC
>NZ_VXLD01000044.1:0-274 GCF_008867985.1 Acinetobacter tandoii | reverse complement strand
ATATTACCTGTCTGTAAAAACCAGAGAATACAACGGCATAAAGCCCTGTCTACGATTGCAACACGAGGTAAAAGCTCAATGGGATGGTTCTTTGGCTGTAAGCTGCATTTGTTGATGAATCAATCAGGTGGAATAGTAAATACGGTTTTATCCAATGGACATACAGCAGATATCAAAATGGTGGAACAACTAGTCAAAGGAATGACTGCAAAATTGTATGCTGATCGTGGCTATATTAGTCAAGAATTAAAGAGTAGATTAAGAGTACAAGGTG
>NZ_VXLD01000043.1:0-293 GCF_008867985.1 Acinetobacter tandoii | reverse complement strand
TTTGTGTTTAACGTGTGCAGGAATATTGATGTAATCGCCCGTGGACAACTCACGTTTTGAACCGCCCTCAAATTCTAGTATTGCTTTCCCTTCAACAACCATGACCTATTCATTCTCATCCTGATCAAACCAACCTTTATCAGGAGAGCTATGTCCTTTAGAAACAATACGCTCTATTCTTATGGTTAAAGCATGAATAATCTCTTCACTTACTTCTACACTTAGATCTTTTGGCAGTGAATCGAATATATTAACTGAATTCATTCTTATAGATTCGTCTTATGTAATGTATC
>NZ_VXLD01000042.1:0-304 GCF_008867985.1 Acinetobacter tandoii | reverse complement strand
TAACGACGGTCAAACCGTGACCTTTGATTCAATCACTAATGACACGGGCAGCTCATCGACAGACTTGATCACCAATGACAATACCTTGTTATTTAAAGGTACGGTAGATCTGGTTGATGGCAACAGCCTCAGTGTAACGGTCGGTGCGACCACCTACACCACTGCTGATCCACGCTTAACGGTTGATCCAACAGGCAATTGGACCCTGAATCTCACAGGCAGCGCTTTGGCAGATGGTACTTACCCTGTTGTTGCAATGGTTACGGATACAGCGGGCAACAGCAAAAGTACCATTAGCCAGAAT
>NZ_VXLD01000041.1:0-322 GCF_008867985.1 Acinetobacter tandoii | reverse complement strand
TTCAAAGGACAAGATTAAAAATGAAAAACGCTTATATCATCGATGCCATCCGTACCCCATTCGGCCGTTATGCCGGTGGACTCGCACCAGTCCGTGCCGATGACTTGGGTGCTGTGCCGATTCAGGCCTTAATGCAACGTAATCCAAGCGTGGACTGGGAACAGGTAGATGACGTGATTTACGGCTGTGCCAACCAAGCGGGAGAAGACAACCGTAATGTCGGTCGTATGTCCGCACTACTTGCAGGCTTACCTGTCGAAGTTCCAGCAACCACCATCAACCGTCTATGTGGTTCATCCCTAGATGCGATTGCTATGGCAGC
>NZ_VXLD01000040.1:0-333 GCF_008867985.1 Acinetobacter tandoii | reverse complement strand
CGGGTACCACCTTGGCCGATGCAACCTATGCGGTGGTGGCGACGGTCACAGATACCGCAGGGAACAGCAAAAGTACCACCAGTCAGAACGTGGTAATTGACACCAAGATCGACACCGACAACGACGGTCAAACCGTGACTTTCGATTCGATCACCAACGACACTGGCAGTTCCAACAGCGACTTCATCACCAATGACAACACCTTGCTGTTTAAAGGTACGGTCGATCTGGCTGATGGCAACAGCCTCAGTGTAACGGTTGGTGCGACCACCTACACCACTGCCGATCCACGCTTAACGGTTGATCCAGCAGGGAATTGGACCCTAGACCTGA
>NZ_VXLD01000039.1:0-334 GCF_008867985.1 Acinetobacter tandoii | reverse complement strand
ATCGGTATCGATCTTGGTGTCAATCACCACATTTCTACTAATTGAGTTACCAGTATTCCCCATTGTATCGGTCACTGTTGCCACTACGGTATAGCTACCATCGAGTAATGCCGAACCCGTTAAATCCAGCGTCCAGTTGCCTGAGCCATCCACAGTTAGTTTCGGGTCGCCTGTATTATAGGTAATACCGTTCACACTGACACTCAAAGTATTGCCATCAGCCAGATCCACCGTACCTTTAAACAGTAAGGTGTTGTCATTGGTGATGAAGTCACTGTTGGAACTGCCAGTGTCGTTGGTGATCGAGTCGAAAGTCACGGTTTGACCGTCGTTG
>NZ_VXLD01000004.1:0-312393 GCF_008867985.1 Acinetobacter tandoii | reverse complement strand
ATATATTTTATATTTCAATTTTATAATATAAAATATATTTAAAATATACTTTATATTAAACCTGAGTAATATACTCTGAATATAATAATAAATATCTGATTAATATGGTTGGTTTTAAATACCAACCGTATTGGTCAAATTAAAATAAATAACTATATTAATCATGTATTTAAAAATAAATTAAATTTATATTAATTAATGGGTATTGCATATTAATAATGGTCTTGTTTAATATTAATTAAGTGTTAAGTTTCTTATTATAAAAGGTTGTTTAATATGTTGAAACAAGCTGCTCTTATTGCATTATTAGGGGTTTCTGCATCTGCGATGGCAGGTGGCTGGCAGGTCAAAGTCGGTGGATCTACAATTGCTCCAACTCAAGACACAACAGTTGCTGGTGTTGGTGTTGTAAAAGCAGAAAGTGAATTGGCATTTACCCCTTCTGTAGAGTATTTCTTTGGTGATTCTCCTATTTCTGCTGAATTATTATTAGCTGCTCCAGTCAACCATGATGTGTCAATCAATGGTGAGAATGCAGTTAAAATTAAGCATTTGCCACCAACATTAACTGTTAAATATAATTTTAAAAATTCAACCCGTTTTACACCATACATTGGGGTAGGTGGAACAGCATTTATTGCTTGGGATGAGGAAACTAAAGGTGCTCTTTCTGGTGCATCGGTTAAAGTTAAAGAAGATTATGGTTTTGCGGGTCAAGTTGGTTTTAATTTCCAACCAGCAGATGCGAAAAACTGGGGTGTATTTGTAGATGCACGTTATGCACAACTTAGCCCAGAAGTGCGTGTAGAGAATACACCAATTAAATTTGATCTAGATATTGACCCAATGGTTTATACCATCGGCTATAGCTATAAATTCTAAGTAATAAAAATAACAATAATAATAACAGCGCTAAAACCTCATCCTTGGATGGGGTTTTTTTATGTTCTTTGTTTGAGTATCTGCAACAATCTTTCACTATGCAGACGCAAAAGATTACACTTTATCCTACTGATTTTGTTTAAATTGAACAAAAAATAGAGTGTTTAAACATGAGAATTTTAAAAATAACTTTATTAATAGTGTCTTCATTCACTGCAATGGGAAGCTATGCTGCCAGTTTTGATTGTGCGCGTGCAGTAACTGTCACTGAACATAAGATCTGTAACCAGCTTGGCTTGAATGATGCCGATGTGAAAATGGCAACAAGTTATAATATTTTAAAACGGTTGGTGCCTATGGGAACGCGTTCAGTGATTCAGGATGAGCAAGTGAAATGGCTGCGTTTACGTGATCAATGTCGGGATAATCTACGTTGTTTAAACGATGTATATGCCATGCGGCAGCAACGAATAGATTTATATTTACAGCAAATTTATCAACGTGGACCGTATTAAAAAACATAAATGATTAAAAAAAGAACAATTGCTATTGAAAAATCATCGAGTCACTCCAATTCATTAAGCATCTGATAAAAACACTGTGTGAATGAATTCGAGGAAGGTTGTATGAGCGAACACAATACACAAAAACATAGCTTTCAGGCTGAAGTGGCACAATTACTCCATTTGGTGACTCACTCACTTTATTCAAACCCAGAGATCTTTTTGCGTGAGTTAATTTCGAATGCTTCTGATGCCTGCGATAAACTGCGTTTTGAAGGTATTAATCATCCTGAATTTTATGAGAATGACCCGAATTTACATGTACGGATTATTTTAGATAAAGAACAAAAAACACTGACTATTTCTGATAATGGTATTGGTCTGACGCAACAAGAAGCAATTGATAACCTTGGAACGATTGCCAAGTCGGGTACCAAGGACTTTATGTCGAAATTGACAGGTGATCAAAAAGCCGATGCACAGTTGATTGGTCAGTTTGGTGTAGGTTTTTATTCGGGCTTTATTGTCGCGGATAAGATTACAGTAGAATCACGTCATGCAGGTGTGCCTGAGCAGGAAGCGGTACGCTGGATTAGTGGTGGTACAGGGGACTTTGAAGTTGAGCAAATTGAAAAAGTAACCCGTGGTACAGACATTATTCTGCACTTACGTGAAGATGCTTTAGATTATTTAGAAAGCTATAAAGTTAAGCAAATTGTCAATAAATATTCTGACCATATTAGCTTGCCAATTGAAATGCAAAAAGAGGTTTGGCAGGAAGAAGAAGTAGCCGAAGGTGAAACACCGAAAGGCGGTCAGATGGTCAAAACGGATGAATGGGAAGCAATTAACTCTGCCAGTGCTTTATGGACACGCAGTAAAAATGAAGTCACTGAAGAGCAATACATCGAGTTTTATAAGAACTTGAGTCATGATTTTGACGCTCCATTGGCATGGGCACATAACCGTGTCGAAGGTAGTACCGAATATACGCAATTACTGTACATCCCAAGCAAGGCACCGCACGATATTTTCACGCGTGAGGCTAAAGCAGGGATCAAGCTGTATGTGAAGCGCGTGTTTATTATGGATGATGCGGATAATTTAATTCCGAACTATCTACGCTTTGTGCAAGGTGTAGTGGATAGTGCAGATTTACCGCTGAATGTTAGCCGTGAACTGTTACAAGAAAGCCGTGATGTCCGTACCATTCGTGAAGGTAATGCACGCCGTATTTTGACCGTGTTGGATAGTTTGGCGAAATCGGAAGATGAAAAAGACCAAGAGAAATTCAAAACTTTCTATGCTGAATTTGGTTCGGTCTTGAAAGAAGGCTTGGGTGAAGACTTTGGTAATCGTGAGCGCATCTTAAAGTTACTACGTTTTGCGACATCTACTCACGATGAGATCAGTACTTCTTTAGCAGACTACAAAGCACGCATGAAAGAAGGGCAGAAAGCCATTTATTATGTGACTGCGGAAAGTTTGAATGCTGCGAAGAACTCGCCACAATTAGAGTTGTTCAAGAAAAAAGGCATTGAAGTGTTATTAATGGCTGACCGAGTAGATGAGTGGGCAATGAATTTTGTTCAGGACTTCGATGGTACGCCAATGCAAAACGTGTCTAAAGGTGCAGTGGATTTAGGCGACTTGCAAGATGCGGAAGAGAAGAAAGCCCTTGAAGCTGCTGCCGAACAATTTAAACCTGTCGTGGATAAATTGTCGGATGCCTTAAAAGCAAAAACCAAAGAAGTCCGTGTGACTACGCGTTTAGTAGACTCACCAGCGTGCTTGGTAACTAGTGAAGGTGAACTTTCACCTCAACTCGTCCGCATGTTGAAACAAGCAGGTCAGGCAGTGCCTGAAAGCAAGCCAATTCTGGAAATCAACCCTGAGCATCCATTGGTGAAAAAGTTAGATGGTAGTACCCATTTTGAAGATCTTGCTAATGTGATCTTTGATCAGGCGGTAATTGCAGAAGGTGGTTTACCTGAAAATCCAGCTGAATATGTAAAGCGTATTAATCAGTTGTTACTTAAATAAAACCTGAATTGATGTAAAAAGGCAACCTGTAAAAGGTTGCTTTTTTATTGAGCATTTTTGTGGATAACGCAAAAGTTATCCACAGAAAACTTAGAACAAGGCTTCTAAGCGTAATAAAGTACTTAGATAATGACTACGGTCTGCACGATGATCATTGTAATAATTGAGATCGGTTTGCACATAAAACCATTCACGCCATAAAGGCTGCCGCCATGAAATGAATGGTCCCCAACTATTTAGACGTAAATCTGAATTATCCAAATAGCCACCTGTGTAGATTCCGTAGTTAAACCGATTGCCTTGAAAGAATTGATGTTGACGGAAAGCGTAGTTGTCCCAATTTAAATCATCTTTTTGTGCATCGGCATAGGTTAAGCTGAATTGGTCACTCAAAAAAGCTTCGTTAGGACGTGCATGAGTCAACTCTAAGTTGGTCCGCAAGTAATTTTCACTGTCGACCCCGTAACGGTAAATTTGTTCCGCGTGAAAGAAAAAGTCATTTTCTAGCGCCCAATCTTTTTTCGCTTTTAAACGTAGATAGATATCATCGCCTGAACGAACCCCGATATCAAAGTCGGTTTCAAATGGTAAGCGCTTGGAAATATCTGACCAACGCAAAGCCAATGAACTGTTGGCATCTCGGTTTTGACGCCGATCGTAGGCTTTGTCATTGTCTGGGCTCGGTGGGTTCTCATTGGTGATGGCGACGTTATTGGCTAATTCGTTATCTAGAGAGTCATCACCAAAGACCAGACTGAGTTTTTTTTCTAAGTTGGGCAAACTGATCTTACCGCGGATACGCGGCTTAATGTCGTATTCATCGTGTTTATTCCAGCGGTTATCAATTAATACCCTTAAGGTTGCGGAAGCTGGGGTTTCGGTATTTTTTGCACCAAACCAACCATCAATGGTTTGAGAGGTATCATCAGCCCAGTTACGAATGAGCTTTTGTTGACGATCCACCCAAGTTTGATTTTCAGTGACCACTGTTGAAGGTACAATTTGCTCATCGGATTGTTCAGGCAGAACCGTTGGGGCTGAATCGATCCAACGTGGAATAGTATAGAACAAGCTATCCTCTGGTGTGGGTGCTTGCTCAATCGTATAAGGGGGTGAAGCAGGGGAGGCTTCTTGAGGTTCACTCGTATTTGCCCAGCTTGAGGTGTGGACCATCCCCAAGGCAACCATCAACACAAGTGGCTGGGTAAAAGTTTTTCTCATTGTAGGCATTATCATGATCTTTTATTCTAAATTTACATCTCAAGTTTGGTAAATTTTAGGGATGAAAATCAAGCTTTTGCTACAAAATAAAATAAATTAACTGCCAATGTATATTTGAATGGCATCATACAATTTTGATGCTGAAATGGGTTGAGGGAGAGTTTGAATAATCTTTTGAATCAACTGCCACGATACCCCTTGATGGCGGTCTAAGAGAATATAAGGATAAGCTGTTTCTTCGCGTAATAACTGTAGTCGAGATTGACCATGAATGACACGAATTTTCTGCCGTTCTTTGAGTAAGATAATTGGGGTTCTGTAGTTGGCTGAAGTTTCTTCAAATGCAATTAATTTATGCTTTTGAATGCAGTTTGCGGGAATAAATGGTTGATAACTTTCAGTGTTCCAGACTAATTCGGCTTGTTCACTATACAGTTCGAAAAATTGCTGTGCGTTTTTACATTGCTTAAGTAATTGCTCATTTGGTAGTAATTTGAGTGCCACGAGTTCGTAAGCATAATGTTGGCTGACAATATTACCAAGCCGTATGGCATGTAACTGATCTTCTGCACCTAAAATCACGATATATTTGACAAAGCGTCCTTGAGCATTAATTTGTTCAGCTAAATACACAGGCTGATTGTTATATTGTTGTAGTTGACTTGCTGAAACAATGATTTCCAATAAAGGCATTAACTCGGAAACATTGTCCAACGTTAAGTGGCAAAGCTCTAATTCTTGTGCTTGTGGAAATTGTAATGCGGCTAAACGACATTTCCACTCGCCCAGTTCAACAATTTGTGGAAGTAAAGAATTGGGTTCAAGTGCTGCAGTTGCTGTTTTGAGAAGTAATCCACTTGTTGTTTGGGGTTCAGCGGAAGCTAACGAGGGTTTTGTATCCTCTTGTTTAGGGCTTAGCGAAAGACTTTCCATTGAAAAAGCTGCTGCATCCCAATCTGTATTTTGCGTTGATGTGCCTTGTGGTATCAGCGATTCAAAAGAAAATGGACGATTTATGCTATGAGATTCTGGAATCGATTGACTTGAATTCTGCAAAGGAACCACACTGTTTCGGCTCATTTTAAAAGTTTTGCCTGTTTCTAAGGTTTCTTGGTTTAGTTCGGTATCGGTTTTTAATGCTGCATAAATTTCTTGTTGTTCTAACATCCATGCATAATTTTTTTCCAGTCCATCCCAGTCACTCAACAGTGCGGTACGATTCGGGGCTGGAATATACCAGATTTGAAAGCCTAAATTAGCACGATGTAGAATTGCCCAACCCATTTCAGGGTGTTGCTCAAGCGCCTGCTCCAAGGCTAAATCTTGCTTAAATACGCCTCGAAAAGTTTGTACATATAATGAATGTTGAGCAAATTCCTGCGCGGCAAGTTCAGGCTGCATATGCGATTTAAAATTTAAAATTTGTTTTTTAAAAATCGGTTCATCACAATGAATAAAAATTTCTTTCAGACGGCATTTGGATTTGGCAATTTCATAAAATGACAAAGACCGTTGGTCTAAGCTATGAATAAGACCTTGTAATTCCTTGGCTAAATGGGCTTTTTCTAAAACATTCATAGGCTGTCTTTAAAGATGCTGTTGTGCCTTTTCCAAATAACTGGCCAAAACAATATTGGCGGCTATTTCTAATAATTTATATTCAGTTGAAGTGTGTTGCGGATAGCGTTCAGCCATCACAATCAATTCATCCAGATTGATGGTTTGAGGTGCAACTTTTCCTTGAATGAGCGCTTGAATATCTTGCATCTGCATGAAATTTAACTCTTGATTCAATGATCTAGATGATTTGATTATATGGATTTATAAGAAAAAAACATGAAATTTTTTGTCATATTTGACGCATTTTTATATGAATATGACATTTATTTAATATTTTTCATTAAAAATATTCGTAACAATTCATTTTTTAGTGAAACTTAACGACAACCGTTATGGAAAATAGCAGATTGCTGCCACGTTGTGATTGTTGGTTTTCGTGTTGTAGCAATAACTTAATCATAAAAAAACAGCCCGATTGAGGGCTGTTTTTTTATTGCGCAAAATATTTTGTCTTAAGCAGCATCTTTTGCAGGCGCTGACACATCTTGAGCAATATGTTCAGTTGGTGTCGCAGTTGAAGTTTGTGCTTTCACCTCTTTTTCTACTGGGAAATTAGGTACAAATACTACCTGAGCAGAAACTTGAGCAGAAATCGCAAACGCAGCAATAGCCAAAATAGATTTCATGATTGACATAAAAATCACCTTGATAACAGAGAGAACATCCAAATTGGATAGGGATAAAAAATAAGCGAATTAATAATATCAAAAAATGATCAAAATGGGGCGAATTTCAGCCAAAAAAAGAATGAATGCTTGGTCAAATTATTGTTGTAAATCAATATAATAGAGTTATTGCTCTAAGATTGTCTTAACAATTAAGACAATCTTGTAGGGGTGGAAAAACATTGAAAAATAAAACATTTAACGGTGTTTAGGCTGATGCTTTTGATACATTTTTGTACTCATAATTCCGATGACTGCACCTGAAAAAGGACTAAGTTTAGGAAGGAAACGCCCTGCAATTGCACCCATCACAGCACCTGCAAAAGCAGGTGAAACACGAGATTTCTTTTTGGTTTGGGTTGATCTAGCACGGGAAAAATCTTGCGTGGTTGGCGCGTCAGTAGTTTGATCGAGAATAGTTTGATATTTCATATGGACCTCATGTCAAAGTTAGCTGAGTAACTGTACTGTTCTAGCCTATCGCAAGGTTGTGTAACGATTGTCAGGTTCCTGTGTAGCCTAGGCTGACTTTATACAAGTGAATTGTTGTGATTATTGGTTAAAATGTGGTCGCTGTATGAATTCGGTGATATCGCTTTGCAGGGTAATGTCGAAATTGTGTTGACAGAAAAAAACCTCCAAAGTTAGTACTCAGGAGGTTTAAAAATGATAGCAATTAAATCATGAGAGGCTTATTTGGATTACTCTGTAGTTGAGTCACATTGTCCATCGGCATCGCATTGATTTACGTCAGGCGCTGTATCTGTATCGTGTGCTGTTTCCATCGCTTTTTCTAAGACTTGTAAGAAGACTTCGCGAGGCTGTGCACCAGCTAAAGCAACGCGCTGATCAAACACAAAGAAAGGTACGCCAGTGACTTTGAGCTGATCGCGTGCGACTTCCTGATCAAATTTAACAAAGTCTGCGTATTCATCTGAATTCAACACATCATCGACTTCAACAGGGTTTAGTCCAATACGTGCAGCAACGTCTTCAATGGTTTCACGCTCACCAATTGGCAAACCTTGGGTCATATAGCTGTAGAAAAAGGCTTCTTTCGCTTCAGAACCCAAGCCTTTACTTTGTGCTAAGTGGATAATACGGTGTGCATTAAATGTATTGCCAGAATTGGCATTTTCCCAATTAAACTCAATACCTTCTGCTGCGGCCATTGCTGCAATATTACGTTGCATGTCTTCAACTTCTGCAAGTGTACGACCATATTTTTGTGCTAAACGTTCAGAGTTTGAAATCTCTTGGCGTAGCGGTGCTTCAGGGTCAAGCTCAAAGCTGTGCCAATGCACTTCTAGTTCTACACCCGCTTGCTCTGCCGCAGCTTCTAAACGTTTTTTTCCGATATAGCAAAATGGACAAACGACATCGGACCAGATATCAACACGCATGTGATTTCTCAAAAAGTAAAAATAGCAATAGAACGAAAGATGGGGATGATTTATAGAATTTAAAGCGAATATGATGAAAAAAGCCTGTTGTTGGATGCTGTTGACATCGTGTTAGTTGATCCATATTTGACCGCTTATCTGACAAATAAACTGGATGTAGCTGAAAAAATATACAATAAAGTTTGAGCTATATAATACATAATCTTGTTGATATCTCTACTTTTGGGATGGTTTTATGAATTTGATGAAATATTTTCTAGCACTTTCTTTTATTGGGGTTTTGATATCAACCGATGTTCAAGCCAACGGTGAAATCGTGAGTTTGCCGACATTTAAAGTCATGGCTGAGTCAGAACTTCGCGCAGAATCAGGAATCATTCCTTATCAGCAGGACGAAAATATTCGTAAGGCCTTACAGCATCGGATGATGCAATTACAGGATGATACCCAGTCTTTTGTCGTAGACCCGACTCTTGTTCACAATTTAGATGTTTTAGCGCCTGCTGCGACACCCGATCTAGGTTCATTACCTCCATTATTGCGTGAACATATATTAAATATTGCCGCGGGTTTACAGTCATCTGACCCGACTGAAGGCTTGTATATCATGTTGCAACCTTTTGGTATTGATCGGAATGCAAAAAATGTCCAGATTGTCCGTGAGCAAATTTCTATTGGACAAGTCGATTATAATTTTATCCAGGGTAACCAACCCAATACACAAGTGCCTCGCGTACCAAATACAAAATAAAACGTTTAGTATTTTAATTATAACTCATTGTTAATTTTAATAAATTTATAGTGGAGCATATTTTTTTAAATGTGAAAAATTGCTGAAATATTCAGCATATTCTGATGTTTGCTATGATAGAAACAAAGGGGACTCGGAGCGGATTATGCCACGTATCTTTCTGATTTTAGGATTAGCGACCACTGTCGTGTTTGGTGGATTATTTTATCAATACTACGAGCAACAAAAAGAAGCAACTCAACTCGAACAATATCAAAAGGTGCTCTACGAAAAAACCGATTTAATTTATGCCCAAGCCAAAGATTGGGATAACCCTATAAATGTCGATGTGACCGATGCACGCTTACAGGGTGATTATAAAGTGATGGCCAGTTTTGTTTTGAGCCAGATGATTCAAAGTGCCGAAGCACGTAATGCTTATTTGCGTGAGTTAAAAGCGATTCATTGGGATGAATTTTTAAATATTGAGCGTTTGAACAAGGATAAAAAACAGAATTATCAAGAAACGGATTTAATGTTGCAGCAAGCACATGCCTTGGCAACAGAGTATCAGGTCAAGATTGAACAAGCACAACAGAATGCCCTAGAGCAAGCGAAACAACTACCGATTCAATCGCGTTATCGCCATCAATTGGCAGAAAATTTGCGGGAAAGTGAAAAGCAAAATGAGGCTTTGGCCTTATTTGAAATAGAAAAACAAGTGCTTGAAAAAGCCGATCAGATTTTTTTGGTGTTAAAGAATAACCGTTGGCAGAGTAAAAATAATACCTTCATGTTTTATGATGATGCGGCCCTAAAACAATTTAATACGCTGTATCAGGACGTATTAAAACTGAATGCACAGATGCAACAGATTCAGCAGAAAAATCAACAAGCACTTGAACAAAAGCATGAGTAAACGCTGGATCAGTGTCATATAACTTTAAAATGACTGTGTTAAGTTAGAACTGTTGAACACCTTTACGCATCAGATTTAAAGCAGGTACAGCAATGAAAACCATTCAGGTCTTTGATGATATTCAACAGGTATATGTAGAATTTTTACAAAATAAAGCCTATCCCAAACTGGAGAGTTTGAGTAATTGGGGTAAAAACCGTTTCTTCTTTAGTCAATATTTCCGTTTAATTGAAGACTGGCACCATACTGAACAAATTGTGATTGAGTTTAATCAGCAGTATTACAGTTTGGATACAGGTAATGCCCCTGATTTTATGGATCAAGAAAAATACATGGCATGGTTGATGGCAGAGTTATTGGCTTAACAGTTTGCACGAGTTCTAGAAGTCCATCCATTCAGTTTGGACTTCTAGTTATTCATAATATTAATCAAAGATTTTTTCGGCTGCTTGGAACGGCAGGCTGACCACATCAATCGCTACAGCAAAAGGCAGTAACACCAGTTTTTCAAAAGGATTGAGTCCTGATTTTGATTTGTAGCTTTCCTCTTGATAGGTATAAATGCTGACCTGATACGGCTTACTCAAGGCTTTTAATGACGCCAAATTATTTGCAGCAGGGTAGACCACACCAGCCAAAGCAATGTCGAAACAGAAGCGTTGAGCTTTCATGCGTTCATCACTATAAGTTGAGCACTCTTTTGCGCCATTTTCGATAAAGAATTCGAGGTCTTTTTTACTGATGTCTTCTTTGAGTTTGACGTAAGATAGTGGCAGTGTACCTGTGAAATGACCATCATTTTTCTCTGAATAAAAACTGAGTTCTTTGGTCATTTGAATATTTTTCGGGTCTAGTTTGGTGATCAGCGAGACAAACTGAGTCCCGCCTTGGGTCAATATATAGCTATTTTTCTGCCCTGCAATCACTAGACTATTGGCAGGCAGGGTGTTGAGCGTTTGAGCGGGTTTACCGAATGCCACCACTTGGTCTTCGACTAAAGTGACTTTGTTGGAACGGGTATAAGTTTTATTGTCTTTGGTCATCAGGGTTTTGGTGGCACAGCCTGTGAAAAGTGTCGCTATGATGCCTGCACTGATGATGGTTTTTACTGGTGATGAAAACATCAAGTTCTCCTGCTCATTTTATTGTTAAGCTTTAATAAAGTAATATTTACAAAATCTTGAGAGAACCATAATAAAAAATCCCCGCCAAAGCGAGGATTTTTATTCATCAAATTAGTGGATTAAACACGTTCGATAATTGTCGCGATACCTTGACCCAAACCGATACACATGGTCGCAAGACCAATTTGCGTATCTTGCTGTTCCATCACGTTTAACAATGTTGTTGTAATACGCGCACCAGAACAACCCAATGGGTGACCTAACGCAATCGCACCACCATTTAAGTTAATGATGTCTTGCTTGTCATACACACCTAAGCCTTTCATGACTGATAAGCCTTGAGCCGCAAATGCTTCGTTTAACTCGATCGTTTGGATATCCGCCATCGTTAAACCAGCACGTTTAAGTGCTTTTTGCGTTGCAGGAACAGGACCGTAACCCATAATCGCAGCATCACAACCTGCAACTGCCATAGAGCGAATTACAGCACGTGGCTTAAGACCTAAAGCAAGGGCACGTTCAGCAGACATCAATAACATTGCAGATGCACCGTCAGACAAAGCTGAAGATGTTGCTGCTGTTACTGAACCACCTTTAGGATCGAAAACTGGTTTCAATGCTTTGAATGCTTCAAGGTTAGCATCTGGACGGATTACTTCGTCGATGTCGCACAGGATTTTAAAGCCATTGGCATCGTGACCTTCAACACCCACGATTTCGTTTTTGAAACGACCTTCTTGCGTTGCAGCCCAAGCGCGGCGATGAGATTCAACACCGAACGCGTCTTGTTCTTCACGCGAAATACCGTTCATACGACCTAACATTTCAGCGGTTAAGCCCATCATGTTAGATGCTTTTGCATAGTGTTTAGATGCTTCTGGGTTGAGGTCGATGCCGTGCATCATACCTACGTGACCCATGTGCTCTACACCGCCAATAATGAAGATATCACCTTGGTTGGTTGCAATCTGTGCAGCAGCAGTATGAAGTGCTTGCATAGATGAACCACAAAGACGGTTAACCGTTTGACCTGCTACAGTTTTTGGAAGGTCAGCCAATAAGCCGATGTTACGACCAATGTTCATCCCTTGTTCTAGAGTCTGGTTTACACAGCCCCAGATCAGGTCTTCAACTTCATTGGTGTCAAACTGGTTACGAGCAACGAGTGCACGAACCAATTCAGCCGATAAGCTGTCGGCACGTACATTGCGGAACATACCGTTTTTGGTTTTACCCATTGCTGAACGTACGCCATCAACGATGACAACGTCACGTGGATTTAAAGTAGCCATTCACGTTGCTCCTTAACCGTAGAATTTTTTGTTGTTAGCAGCCATGTCACGCAACATTTGTGGCGCTTCATAAGCCTTACCTAAGTGTGCATATTTGTCGCAAAGTGCAACGTATTCAGCAACACCTGTTTGGTCGATGTAACGGCATGGACCACCACGGAATGGAGGGAAACCTACACCCATAATCATCGCCATATCTGCTTCAGACGCAGTCGCTACGATGTTGTCTTCTAGGCAACGAACAGTTTCGTTACAGAATGCAAGCATCATACGGTCAATGATTTCTTGAGCATCAAATTCATGTTTTTCCGCAGTCGCAACAGAAGCAACCAGCTCGTATGCAGTTGGATCAACCACTTTGGCTTTTTTGCCTTTCTTGTCGAGTTCGTATTTATAGAAACCAACATCGTTCTTTTGACCAAGACGTTTGTTTTCGTACATGGTTAAAGTCGCGCCTTTGAAATCTGGCTTCATACGGTCTGGGAAACCTTCTGCCATGACTTCTGCACCGTGAACGCCCGTGTCGATACCGACCACGTCGATGAGGTAAGCAGGACCCATAGGCCAGCCGAATTTTTCCATCACTTTGTCGACTTGTTGGAAGTCCGCACCGTCTTTTAATAGAAGGTCAAATGCGCCGAAGTAAGGGAACAATACGCGGTTTACAAGGAAACCTGGACAGTCATTTACCACGATTGGTGTTTTACCCATTTTTTGAGCAAGTACGACAGTCGTTGCAATCGCTTCAGCAGAAGTCTTCTCACCACGAATCACTTCGACCAATGGCATCATGTGTACAGGGTTAAAGAAGTGCATCCCGACAAAGTTTTCAGGACGTTGCAGGTTTTCAGCCAAACGTGTGATTGAAATCGTAGATGTATTTGATGCGATGATCGTATTTTCACGAACATTTTTCTCGGTTTCAGCCAGTACGATACCCTTCACTTTAGGGTTTTCAGTTACCGCTTCAATCACGATATCGACTTCTTTAAACTCATCATAGCTTAAAGTAGGACGGATGCGTGCAAGAGTTTCACCCATTTGTGCAGGTTTCATCTTCTTACGTTCAACTTGTTTGGTCAGTAAGCCATTGGCTTCTTTCATACCCAAAGCAAGTTGCGGATTACCAATGTCCTTCATGATGATAGGTGTGCCTTTGCTTGCCGCTTGGTAAGCAATACCACCACCCATGATACCCGCGCCCAATACAGCCGCTTGGTTTACAGGATGTGCACCTTTTTCATATTTTTTCGAAGTTTTCTTCACCACTTGGTCATTGATGAATAGACCAATTAAAGCATTAGCTTGTGGTGTGATTGCTGCTTTGGCAAAGCCTTCAGCTTCCGCTTTCAATGCATCATTACGTGGAAGGCTTGCACCTGCTTGTAATGAGTCAAGAAGAAGTTTTGGCGCTGGGTATTGTGCTGGGTTTGCTTTTGCAAGAACCGCACCTTTCGCCGTGTTGAACGCCATCATTTGTTCAAGTTGGTTCAACTTGACTGGGTCAAGTTTTTCTTGACGTTTTGCTTTCCAGTCTAGACGGCCAGCAAGGGCTTGTTTTACCAAGTCAATTGCAGCTTCTTGAAGTTTGTCCGCAGCCACAACCGCATCTACAGCACCATCTTTTAGTGCAGCAGCAGGTTTCTTCGGCGCAGCCATCGCCATCCATTCAACCGCATTGTCGATACCAATCACGCGGCTTAAACGAACTGTACCACCGAAACCAGGGAAGATCCCAAGTTTGATTTCTGGTAAGCCAACTTGTGCTTGTTCAGACATGACACGGTAGTCACAGACTAAACACATTTCAAAACCACCGCCCAATGCCATACCATTGATTGCAGCAACTTTAGGAATATCTAAATCTTCAAAGCTGTTGAAGATGTCATGAACAGGCAGTGCCCAGTCGATAATCGCTTGTTCACCTTGCGCGAAGTTTTCACCAAATTCTGTGATGTCTGCACCAACGATGAATGTAGATTTACCCGAAGTAACGACCAAGCCTTTTACTGAGCTGTCTGCTTTTACAGCAGCAATGGCAGCTTTAAAATCTTCAATCGTTGCACGGTTAAATTTGTTGACCGACTCATCTTGTAAGTCAAAGCGGAATTCTGCAATTCCGTCCGAAAGCATTTGGACGGTAATGGCATTGCCAGCGTGGATCATGCCTGATCTCCTTTATTTTGGAGGACTTCTAAGTTGATGTTTTGAAGCGTGTTCGCTTGTTCTGCGCACGAAAATGCTTCGCTAATCTTACGATAACTATATCCAAAAAGAACATAACAAGTTGTATCAAGCCGTGACGCAATGGTCATCAATTTTAATTTCATTTACAGCAAAAATTATTGAAGTAAAAACCGTACTAAAAATTGTTCAATAAGATCCATCTGTTTTTTATAAAAAAAATGTACTGCTTATGCTTTTGTTGTACTTGATGGAGAATGAAAAATCACCATTCATCACTATGCAATTTGTGTCAAAAAAGTCAATTGAATTTTGGAAGTTTCCACTAATAATAAAGAAGACAACTTTATTTTATAGGACTTGATTATCTGTTAAGAAAAGTTAAAATTTGTGCGGGTTTTATTTTAACAACCATTCAAAAAAGAAAATATCATGACTTTAAAAAATAAACATTTGTTGCTGTTACCTTTAATCTCATTGTTGCTCAGTGCTTGTGGAGGGGGGAGCGATGGTGCTAGCAACTTCAAACCTGCACCAGAAGATACTGCTAATGGCACCAAATATTATCGCATCCAGTATTATTTTGATGATAAAGGTGATGCGTTCACTGTTTCCCATTTTGAATTGCAAAATAGAAAAATTGTCACCGCTGACAGTCGTCAGCCATTGAATCAATATATTGTGACTCAACAAGCAGTGTATGAGCCATCTCAGCGCTATCAAGCGGACATTGATGTGCATTCAATGTCACACTGGACTTTAAATTTAATAGCCGATTTGAAAACAGACTGGAAATTCGAAAAGGTCGCGTTAAGTGGAAAAAACATCTTTGATACAGTCATGCCAGGCTATCGCGACTTACGTTTTGACACTCAAAGTCCTTATGCCAATGCAAGAATCTTTTTAGCTTCACATGGTGCAGAAAAATTCCCACAAGGCAGTACCTGTTACCGTTTGATCTCCACGAAGAATAATCAAGCTTATTTTAGCTTTCAAACTGATCGTGCAGAAACACAAACTTTTGCTCAGGCGCTGGCACTAAATCAGTTGACCGCCAATTTGGCACAAAAAAATTGGCCTAAGCTGGGAATAGAACATGTTACGGGGCAATGGGCAACTCGCTTAAATTGGAGCGTTGTTATTAGCAGTGTGACGGGACAGGAAATTTCAGGTTTAAGCAAAGTGCAATTCAATGATCAGGTTTATGCTGCCAATTTGAATAGTGCCAGTGAATGGATAGCAAAGAATCAAATTCAGTTTGAACAAGACAGCATTGCCTATGGTGTTTATCAAGATAATCCTGAACAACTCAGAAGTTCTAAACTCACGATTGCCAATTTGGAACGAGGCTGTTTCATCTATAACCAAGTTGCAGCAGACAAATTGTCGACTTTAAACTTTATTCGATAATATGTTTTGCAGATTGCTTAGAGGGCAATCATCGGATATGGACATGAATTTTTGAATTAAATTTGATAGAATTTCGCCAAAATTAATGTCTAGCCCCATGGTCACGTTATAGGACGTGACCCTCAGAAGCAATGAAAAGAGTGCTGTATGATTAAGTGGATTATCTTGGCGATTTTTGTGATTTCTGCGTTATATATCCAAAATCGCGGTAAAGTGCGTCATTCTTTTTACCGTCAATTTTTTGACCATTCGACCTTATTGGCGCCCATCAACTTTTTAATGTACCTCTTTTCCAAGGTGCCTAATCAACCGTATATTGACACGCAATATTTTCATGATTTGAAAGTCTTGGATGAAAATTGGGAAATGATTCGAGATGAAGCCCAAGCATTATATGCACGTGGTGGCATTAAAGCCTCCAGCAGTTATGATGACCTTGGTTTTAACTCATTTTTCAAAACAGGTTGGAAGCGTTTTTATCTGAAATGGTATGACTCAGCGCATCCGTCCGCTGCCGAGCTATGCCCCAAAACCACTGAATTGTTAAAGACTTTACCCAGCATTAAAGCCGCAATGTTTACCGAGTTGGCACCTGACAGCCGTTTGGTAAGACACCGTGACCCTTATGCAGGTTCACTGCGTTATCATTTGGGCTTAATTACCCCGAATGATGACCGCTGTTTTATTGATGTTGATGGGCAACGTTATTCATGGCGTGACGGTGAAAGCGTTGTGTTCGATGAAACGTATATTCATTATGCCGAGAATAAAACGGAACAAAACCGCATTATTTTCTTTGCCGATGTTGAACGTCCCTTAAAGACGCGGTTGATGCAAAAGTTTAATCGCTGGTTTGGTAAAAATGTCATGACAGCTGCCAGTTCACCCAATGAAACAGGCGATCAAACAGGTGGTTTGAATAAGGTTTTTGGAACAGTTTATCAAGGGCGGTTAAAGGCCAAAGCCTTAAAGAAAACCAATCGCAAATTGTACTATTTCTTAAAATGGTTCCTAATGTTAGGTATTTTTTTCCTAATCTTTGTGCGTCCTTACGTATTCTAAGCCTTGCTAAACTAGAACGTCCTGCGGGACGTTTTTTTAGGTCTGAAAGTCGTGCGCACTTGCTCTTACAGTTTGCTATTTTTTGTGTAAGATAAGAGCAAATGGGGGAGAATATGCAAAAATTTCGTTCAAAAAAAGATTGGTGGATTCTCGGTTTCATTATTGCCATGACGGGCTTATTGCTTCAATTGTTATTGACCATGTATGCCAAAGGAAACATGGT
The DNA here is from genome assembly GCF_008867985.1 of Acinetobacter tandoii. Classification (NCBI taxonomy): domain Bacteria; kingdom Pseudomonadati; phylum Pseudomonadota; class Gammaproteobacteria; order Moraxellales; family Moraxellaceae; genus Acinetobacter; species Acinetobacter tandoii. Next base: position 295,112 of record NZ_VXLD01000004.1, on the reverse strand, counting down.
GCAATATCCAGTGCATACTTTCATTTATGTGCTGACCATAGTGGTGTTGTGGTGGCCTGTATGGAGCACACAATATCGGATTGAAGCAGAGCAATTGGTCATTACCAGTATGTTTTTGACTTGGAAAATTCCCTTGTCTGCTATCCAGAAAATTAGTCCTAGCAGTAATTCAGTTTCTTCACCTGCACTTTCTTTGGATCGTTTGCGAATTGATTATCAAAAACAGGGTAAAGCCAAATTCATTCTAATTTCACCTAAAGATAAGCAGGCTTTTACGCTAGCTTTACAACAGGCACAGCAGTCGATCAGTTAATCGGTCTCTGATTGAATCGTATAAAAGCCCGCTCTCATCAGTTAGACAGCGGGCTTTTTTAGCATTTAAAAACCTTCAAGCACCAATTTACCTTGAGTCTGCTCTGATTCAATTGCATGGTGGGCTTGACGGATATTCTCCGCATTGATACTGCCCACGACCTGATTGAGGGTGGTTTTAATTTTCCCTGTTTCAATCAGTTGTGCGACCTGTTGCAGAAGATGGGATTGTGCTGTCATGTCAGGCGTTTGGAACATCGAGCGGGTAAACATAAACTCCCAATGTACTGAAATTGATTTACGTTTAAACAGATTAATATCTAACTGTTCAGGATCATCAATTAGACCAAACTGACCTTGTGGCGCAATCAGTTCAGCAATCTGGCCAAGATAACTGCCTGTGTGCGTGGTGGAAAATACGTAACGTGGTGCCGTTATATTTTGTACCTGTAGTTGCTCAACCAAGGATTGACGATGGTCAAGTACAATGTCCGCACCCAACTGTTTCACCCATGCCTGTGTTTCTGCGCGAGATGCCGTGGCAATCACTTGCAATTGGGTTTTGGCTTTGAGCAGTTGAATGGCCATGGAGCCGACACCTCCTGCACCACCAATAATCAAAATGGATTCATGAGGGTGATCATGCTGTTGCACTTGTAGACGGTCGAACAACATTTCCCAAGCAGTAATCGCTGTGAGTGGTAATGCCGCCGCTTCAGCAAAAGATAGATTTTGCGGTTTTAAACTGATAATCCGTTCGTCGACCACATGAAATTCCGCATTGGTGCCCGCTTTGGTTAAGTCGCCTGCATACCAGACCTGATCGCCCACTTTAAAGTGTTCTACATCTGGACCAACGTCGATCACTTCACCTACGGCATCCCAACCCAAAATTTTATATTGTCCCTGTTCGGGTGAAACGCGGGTGCGGATTTTACAATCGACGGGATTCACCGAAACAGCTTTGACTGCCACCAAGACTTCGCGGTTTTTTGGGATTGGGGTTGGAAGTTCAATATCTTGTAATTGTTCGGCCGTACCAGCTTGTAAATATCCAACAGCTTTCATATTTTTAATCTCAAATTGGGTTTATGATTAAAATCTTAGCGTAGTTTTAAATTAAGTATATACGGTTAAATTCTACATATAGTGTAGAAAAGGATACTATTGAAATGAGTAAAGCAAAGCACTCTCGCTTTAATTGCAGTCCAGGCTGTGCGGTTGAGGCTGCAATCGGTATTTTAGATGGCAAGTGGAAAAGTATCATTCTATGGCATTTGTTGACCGAGCATACCTTGCGTTTTGGTGAAATTCGTAAACGGATTCCTAATGTCACCCAACGCATGCTGACCAATCAACTGCGTGAGCTAGAAGAGGATGGAATTATTCATCGTGAGGTTTATCCGCAAGTTCCACCAAAGGTGGAATATAGTTTGACACCTTTGGGTATGAGCTTACGTGAGATTTTATTGGCGCTAAAAGCTTGGGGAGATGAGCACATGGATTTGTATGGACAAGTGATGCCACAATCTCAAGCTATAGAGCCAACTTGAGATTTTTACTTTAAGCCCACTGTATCGCTCTAAAATCATCAGAATAAGATTGTCGATCAAACGATTTGATTGACTGGCTTGAAAAAGCCCCTTTGCACATCCACATCATTGAATAACTTTCCAAGGTTTTAACGCACTGTGAACGAAAACGCCCGCGAACATATCGAAAAGATTCTGGCCAATATGACCACCTTGCCCGGTGTTTATCGGATGTTGGGTAAAGAGGGCGAGTTACTGTATGTGGGCAAAGCCAAAAATCTGAAAAATCGGGTGTCGAGTTATTTTGTGAAAACCATTGAGCATCCTAAAACTCAGGCGCTGGTGGCACGGATTTATGATATTGAAACTTTGGTGGTTCGTTCTGAAACCGAAGCATTACTGCTTGAGCAAAACCTGATTAAACTGCATCGTCCGCCGTACAATATTATGCTGCGCGATGATAAATCGTATGTCTATATCTTCATTTCGGCAGACAAACCTTATCCGCGCATTGCCAGTGGACGCGGGAAAGGGAAACATCAAATCGGCAAGTTTTTTGGACCTTATCCCAGTGCATATAATGCACGTGATACGCTGTTGGTGCTTCAGAAACTGTTCAATGTTCGGCAGTGTGAAAATAGCTATTTTTCGCAGCGTAAGCGTCCATGTTTGCAATATCAGATTAAGCGCTGTTCTGCCCCTTGTGTCGGCTTGATCAGTCCTGAGGATTATCAGGAAGATGTCAATAATTCTATCCGCTTTTTAAAGGGCGATACCAAAGAATTGAATCAGGAATTGATTCAGAAAATGGAAGCTGCGGCTGAAGCTTTGGAGTTTGAGAAAGCAGTATTCTATCGTGATCGTATGGCCTTATTACGTGACGTACAGGCGCAGCAAGCCATTTATAAAATTAAGGGCGAAGCCGATATTTTGGCAATTGCCTATCAGGCGGGCGTGACCTGCGTGCAAATTATGCATGTCCGTAATGGCAAAATGCTAGGCGGAAAAGCTTATTTCCCCGATATGTTAGGCGATGATCTGGGTGAAATGCTGTCAGACTTTATGGCCAACTTCTATTTTCAGGTGGCGGATGAAGTGCCGAATGAATTGATTGTGAATGTCGAAATTCCCAATCGAAAAGAATTGGAACAGGCTTTACAGCAGCATTTTGAACAAAAAATCCAGATTAAACATAATGTACGTGAAACGCGTGCAGAATGGTTAGAGTTGGCACAGATGAATGTGCAACACGCCATTAAAGGCAAATTGGCCAATCATTTAGAACTCAATGAGCGTTTTCATCAACTCGAGCAGGTGGTCGGGCGTCCTGTTGATCGGATTGAATGTTTTGATATTTCCCATACCATGGGTGAAGCTACGGTTGCTTCTTGCGTCGTGTTTGATGCAGGAGGCGCGCGAAAACGCGATTATCGTCAGTTCTCGATTCAGGATATTACCGAAGGCGATGATTATGCAGCGATGCGCCAAGCACTAACTCGCCGTTATAAAAAAGCCATGCTACCTGATTTATTACTCATTGATGGGGGGAAAGGGCAACTTCACATGGCGATGGATGTCATGCAAGAGCTTGGACTGGATGCTTTTATGGTGGGGGTATCGAAAGGTGAGGGGCGTAAACCTGGGCTAGAAACCTTGCATTTTACCGATGGCACTAAAATCCAATTGCCTGAAGATCACAAGGCTTTACATTTGATTCAGCAAGTACGTGATGAAGCACACCGTTTCGCTATTACCAAGCATCGTGCCAAACGTGATAAAAAACGAGGCTCTTCGATTTTAGAAGTGATTCCAGGGCTAGGACCAAAACGCCGTCGTGATTTACTCACGCATTTTGGGGGGATTCAAGGGGTACTGAAAGCTTCGGAAAATGAGCTCATGCTTGTGCCCGGTTTGGGTGAAGTCATGGCGCGCACCATTTATAAAATTCTACATGAATAACGATCCGTAAATAGCCAAAATGCTCAGTGACGCGTGAGTCATATGACATTCACAAATGCAGATACATGGTGAACAATATTTTTCAAAGGATAAAATAAGAGACAGGCATGACACTGTTAGCTGTGTATCAAGCACTTGAGCAGAATGAATGGATTGAAATACCGACAGGCTGGTTACAGGGGCGAACTATTTACGGTGGTATGGTTGCAGGTCTGATGATGCAAAAGGCGTTGCTCAGTATTGCCGATCGTTCCAAGCGATTATTGAGTACCAGTGTCACTTTTGTTGGACCAGTTCAACAGGGCTCGGCACGACTGACCGCCGAGATTTTACGTCAGGGTAAGTCTGTGACCACTATTGAGGTACGTTTATGGCAAGATGATGCCGTACAAAGTATTTTAATTGCCAGCTTTGGTGCTGCTCGATCTTCTGAAATTCAAGTGCGCCAAGAACGCACCGCACCAAATTATATCGCTCCTCAACAATTACAAAGCATGCAATTCAATACTCAATTTCCGCAATGTTATCAGCAGTTTGATGTGCGTTGGGCTGAAGGTGAAACACCATGTACTGGCAGTGCACAAAGTGACTTTGGTGGCTGGTGTCGGTTTCATCCCGAAAAGCATAGCGATCGGCCTTTTGAGGTTGCCGATTTAATGACGCTTTTTGATATTTGGCCACCGGGGGTTTTACCGCTCTTTAAGACATTTGCACCCGCCAGCTCTTTAACCTGGCATGTGACTTATGTAAATCCATTACAGCAAAATTTGCATGATTGGTTTAAATATAAAGTATTTACGGACTACGCTGCGGAAGGCTATGCCACAGAATATGCACATTTATGGGATGCAGAAAATCGCTTAATTGCGATTTCCAGACAGACAGTTACCGTGTTTGCCTAGTGACACTCTATCTCAATTCGTATAAAGTGGCGCTAAATACGATGAGTTAGATGTGGTCGTTTGAACCATAGCATCATCGCTCACAAAGGGGAAAAGTTGGCGGTGTCTATGACAGCAGGTCGAATCCTGAACATTCCAAATATCTTGACCTTGGCGCGTATCGCCTTGATTCCTGTATTTTTATTAATTGCCTATTGGCCACCTGCCATTGGCGTTGCAGGACATGATGGTGGCTTTACGCGGCATCTTATTTTGACTGCTATTTTTGTCCTTGCCGCAGTGACAGATTGGTTTGATGGCTATTTAGCGCGAACTTTAAATCAGACGTCTGCCTTTGGTCGTTTCCTTGATCCTGTTGCAGATAAATTGATGGTTGCAGCAGCATTAATTGTTTTGGTGCAATGGCAACCGTCCATTTCAATGGCTTTTGCAGCTATTGTGATTATTTCGCGTGAGATTACGGTGTCCGCATTAAGAGAGTGGATGGCGGAGCTTGGAGCGCGGACCAATGTGGCTGTTTCTACCGTGGGGAAATACAAAACCGCTTTTCAAATGATTGCAATTTCAGTATTTTTACTCAACTGGCAACCCTTAGAAACTTTGGCTTATTTGCTACTATATACAGCAGTCGTGCTGACTTTATGGTCGATGTTCATTTATTTAAAAGCAGCATGGCCGTATTTAAAGCAGCCTTAATAGGCCCTGTTCAAAAAACTCCAAATATGGAGTTTTTTTATGTCTGTAAATTGAAAACTGCAAGCCAAAATGCTCCATATATTAAAAAGCCCAAGACATTGCTTGAGCTTTTTAATACTGAGGAGAATAGCGCATGCAATACATCATGGAAATATAAAGCTGCTGAAGAACTATAATCATATTATGAGAATATATTGGCTTTATCAACCAGAAAAGCTAAATTGCTTTGTTCAATTCTTGTATACGTGACACAACTTACAATTCAGACGTGGTCTGAGTCGATAAAGCCATAAATTGTTGTTCAATCAAGGCTGCATTGCTATGTAAGACTTCAATCAGTTTGTCCAAGTTCACAAATTCAAAACGTTTTCTAGAGCCGAGTACAGTCAACGCCAATGGCGGTTCTTTACTGGAAAATTTAATCGGAACCGACAGTCCAGAGACATTGGGATCGACTTCGCCATTTGAAAAATAATAGCCTTGTTTTTTGATTTTTTTCATTTTATTCAGAAATTCTTGGTCATTCTGAGCAAATCCAACTTCCGCCAGTTGGGTCGAAAAACGTCGGTAATAATCTAAAATACCTTGCTTGGGTAAGTGTGAAATAATCGTTTTTGGAGAGGATCCGACATAGACTGGACGAGGGCAGCCTCGACCATAAGATAATAAGGTTACCCCTTTGGTGACTTCATGATGCAAGTCGATACAAGAATCATGATTTAAATGCGTTAAGAGGCAGCAAAATTCTGTCCGCTCAGCAATTTCTTTCATGAACGGAATACTGATTTGAATCAATGGATTAGATTTGTGCGAGATATAATCTAACACGGCAATTTTTGAGCCAAGCGTATAGTCGCCAGATGTACCACTTAGGCGCTGTAACAGTTCAGCAGAAACCAATTCTTTTAAATAGCGATAGCTGGTTGGTTTAGAAAGGCCAAGTTCTTCACTAATGATATCGACATTAATGATTGGGCGAGACACTGAAAACAGGTCTAAAACGGTGAGAATTTTACCAAAACTAGAAAGTGTCATAAGAAGCCACAACGTCAAAAAGAAAAAGACATTTAAAATGATGTTATAACAAATTGTTGTTGGTCATGCAGAGCTTTTGTAATAAAACAATAGCAGATTCTAAATTAAGAAACCGTCGATAATTTGATTAAATTTAACACCAATAATTTTATAAATATAAATCAAATTATCACAATAAGATATTTTGTTTGACTTTTATCGTAATTATTATGAAAATAACTCGATTGAACTTCTCACTGTAAATTTTGTTGTGCGAAATTTACGCTTGAATTGCAGCAGTGACGTTTTCCTAACGTCAAAACCTGCCCTCTTATTGCATGAATATCTTCTGTTACCGTAATTCAGCGGATAGGACAGCGTTTGCATATTAATATTGTCGACATTGGTGTGGCTTTGAAAAAGATGATCCTGTTCATTTCGTCTAAAGGATGGGGCGATGTTATTAATTAAGCCGATTTTGGCCTTTCGTCCAAGTCGCATGGATATGGTTTTTGCCGTTAAAACCTTTATTGCAATGCTATTGGCCCTTTTTATTGCATTCTCACTCGACCTGACCTATCCCATGTGGGCGGCAGGTACGGTGATTATTGTGGCTCATCCCTTTGCGGGTATGGTGTCGTCTAAGGCAGTTTACCGTATTTTGGGTACGCTGATTGGCGGGATTGTTGCGATTGTATTGACTCCCCAATTTATTGATCTTCCTATCTTTTTTACACTGGTTTTAGCAGGATGGGTGGGGCTGTGTCTGTATATCTCCTTATTGGATCGTACGCCACGTAGTTATGTCTTTATGTTGGCAGGTTATACCACGGTCATGGTGGTGTGCAGTTCAATTAATAGTATTAGTACCCATAGCGTGTTTGATATGGCTTTGGGGCGAATTTTAGAAATTTCGGTTGCTGTGTTATGTAGTGCAGTGGTGTCCAGCACTCTATTTCCCGCACATTTAGGGGCTTTGGTGCAAAAGCGGGTGCAAAAAACGTTGGATGATACCCGCCAAGTTTTCCGCAGCATTTTAACCGATCCAGAACACAGCCATCGCTATACTCAATTGTTGGCAGCCATTACCCGTGATACCTCAGATATTCATGGTTTGGCGGTACATTTAAGTTATGAACGTGGTGCCCTACAAGGGATGACCAAGTCACTACAAGAATTATTGCACCAAGTCAGCATGACTGTGGCTAATTTGGTGGCTATGTCTGAACGGGTTGCTCAGCTAGATCAAATCGATACTAATTATCGACAAGTTTTACCAGTGCTGCATGAGCATGTATTACAGTTTTTACGCACACAGCAACATGTGCAAGTTGATCAACTCAAACAACTACCAGAGAGCTTTGAGCAAGATTTTACTGCGTTATCAGAATTGGCCGTGGCTGAGCAACAGATTATTCTGCATGCTTTGAAAATGGACGTTCGCCATTTTGTAGAAAATGTAGTGACCATTAAATGTTTATGGGATTTGATTCAGCAAGGCGATAAGCGCATTCCAGAGCAGATTGTCACTTTAACTACTTCGTACCCAAGTTTGCATCGAGACCATGGTATGGCTGTTCGCAGTGCTGTCGCCGCTGTGATTGCGACGACGATTGCATTTTTGCTCTGGATTTATAGTGGTTGGCATGCGGGCTATATGATGGCGCAGTTGACCGCAGTTACGGTATGTATTTTGTCAGGCTTAGACAACCCTGTACCTGCGTTGCGCTTGTTTATTCGTGGTTCAGTCTATGCGGCAATCATTACCATGTTCTATGCCTTTGTGATTATGCCCGAAGTACATGAATTCTGGCAGTTGGCATTTGTACTGGCGCCGTTATCGTTGTACTTGCTGAGTATGTTGCCGAATCCGCCTTTAATGGGTTTGGCATTGCCAATGTTGATTAACTTCATCATGAGTTTAAATTTGCAAAATCGTTATAGCACCGATGCCGTTTTACTCATTGATACCGCTTTAGCAGGGGTCATGGGGCCAATTATCTCAATTTTTGCTATTTATTTTATTCGAGCCATGTCGCCAGAAACCAGTGCTAGTCGAATTTTGACTTTGCATTACCGAGCCATGCGTGAGGCTTTGTTTATTCCTTATGGGGTTCAGTTCCGGATCCATTTACGCAGTATGCTTGATCGTATTGGGGTGTTGAATACCAAATTGGTTCAATCTGAGCAGCTTAAGCAGGCTATGAATTTAGCATTGATTGAAACCAGTGCAGTCATCAATCTGAGTCGGTTGGCTGAATTTATCCAGAACCCGAACGTCAGTGTGAGCTTACAGCAGGCTTTTATTGCCTTACAACACAGTTTAGAACAAGCCTTTTTGGTGCAAGAAAAGCAACAGATTTTACCTGAAGGCTTAAAGCAGCAGGTTTTTGCCGAGTTGCAGCATGTAGAGCAGTGCTTAGCAGCCGAACCGAATGCGGATTTTTGTATGCGGGTAAAAATGAATATCAATAATATCCGCAGCAGTATTTTCCATGAGCCACCCTCAGCGGAAATGATACATGCGACAGAGACAGGAGCTTGAAATGGGCGAGTTAAATGCGTATGGAATTTATATTCCTGTTTTCTTGATTCAAGCAATTGTTGCATTTTTAGTCTTTAAAATGGTTTCAATCTTGACCAATCCATGGGCGGATAAAGGTTGGGTTGCATTACCGGGTATCTTCAATATCTGCCTCTATATCATTTTATTAATGGGCGTACATGAAGTGTTTTTACTGTTTTGGGGTATTTAGGCCATACAGATGAATGAATTAGAGAAGAGGAAACAGAAATGAATACCTTAGATATACGTAAAGTCATACGTCCTATTATCACTACTGTGATGTTATTGGCCGCAATCTACGTAGTGGTACATTTATGGAATTATTATAATTCAGCGCCTTGGACACGTGATGGTCGTGTTCGAGGGGATGTCATGCAAGTATCTTCGGATGTTTCTGGTTTAGTCATTCAGGTTTTGGTTCAAGATAACCAAACTGTTAAAAAAGGACAGGTACTGTTTAAAATCGATGTCGCACGTCAGGCACTGGATGTAGAGCAGGCAAAATCAGATTTAGCAAAAGCCCATGCAGGTTTGGCAGAAGCAGAAGCTGCATTAGCCCAAGCGAAAGCCAACGTGATTAAGTCTCAAGCCAATGCCAATTTGGCAGATAAAAATGCCAGTCGTTATGGCAATTTAATGGAGGGGGCAATTTCTAAACAAGAACAGGATCAAATGTTTGCAGCACGTGATCAATCACATGCCGAGCATGAACAAATGTTGGCAGCTATTGAACAGGCCAAAGCCAATATTGTGCAACAAAAAGCGTTAATTGAAGTTGCAAACAGCAATTTACATTTAGCACAACTCAATTTGACCCGTTCCGAGGTAGTTGCTCCCGCGGATGGAAGTTTATCTAACTTTAGTTTACAGGTGGGTAATTATGTTAAAACTGGCGATGCCGTTGCTGCCTTAGTCAATCGTCAGCAATTGTATGTGGTGGGCTATTTTGAAGAAACCAAATTGAACCATATTCAAATTGGAGATCCTGCAACGGTGCAGTTGATGGGTGATGATCAGAAAATTAAAGGTCATGTGCAGGGGATTGCTTCGGGAATTGAAGATCGTGAACGTTCGAGTAGCTCTACTTTGTTGGCAAATGTGAATCCAACCTTTACTTGGGTGCGTTTGGCCCAGCGCGTACCTGTGAAAATTGTGTTAGATGAAATGCCGAAAAACCAATTGGCATTTGTTGCGGGACGAACAGCCACTATTCATATCCAGACCAAGCAGTAATAAATATGGAAAAGGATTATAAAGTTCCTTTTCCAGATCAAGCTTTAAGGCTGTACACCTTCGGGGTGACGATACCAACTTTCAATCAGTAATGCGGCGGCAAGACTATCGGCAGAAAGTTTTTTTCCACGACCTTGTGCTTGATAATGATCGAGTTCATCGCGTGCTTCGCGGGTGGTTAGGCGCTCATCGACCATCAAGGTTTCGATATTAGTTTGATGGCGCAAACGACGAGCAAATTTGCGTGCACGGGTTGAAAGCTCCGATTCGCTATCATCCATATTCAAGGGTAAACCGACTAAAAATAAGTTCGGTTGATGCTGTTTGACCACTTTAAGTAAATTGTCCCAGTTGGGAATGCCATCTTTCATGGGGAACAAAGGCAATGGGTTGGCACTGGAAATGATAGATTGTCCTACTGCCATGCCCATCTTTTGTGTGCCAAAGTCAAATGCCATGATTAACTGCGACGGGGATAAATCAGGCATGACCAATCTCTGAAGATAACCAATTACGGTCGACGCCCATTTTTTTGTATGCTGCGTCCCAACGATCGCCATAAGGTAAGTTGAAGATTAGGTCCATATCGGCATCGCAAATCAGCCAATCGCCACGAGTAATTTCATCTTCCAGTTGATGTTTAGCCCAGCTGGCATAACCTAGAGCAATTTGATAACGTCCTACACCTTCGTTATGGGCAATCGCATCTAAAATATCTTTAGATGTAGTAATGCAGATATTTTCCCCGACGGCAATCGATGAATGCCAAGTCGGCTGTCCTGTATGCAACACAAAGCCTGCTTCTGGGCGTAACGGCCCCCCTTGTAAAACATCATGCGGATGTACATTATCTGCATCAATTTCTAGATCATTAAGTAATTCTTTTACAGAAATGCCAGAAGGTCGATTGATAATAATGCCTTGCGCACCTTCGTCATCATGTCGAGCCAAATAAATGACGGTATGAGCAAAAAACTCATCTTTCATTTCTGGCGGGGCAATCAGGCAACGATGCGTGAGATATTGTTTGGTCACCTAAGCATTTCTCCTTAAAAAGTCATTTATGTGAAGACAACAATCCATATGCTTTCAACTTACAAGACTTTGTGCTATTCACCAATCTTTTTTTACAGCTTTGACATTAAATTTATACGGGTTGAAATTTTAATTGTCTGAGTTGTTTTGCGTGCTGTAGCGTAGTTTCACTAATTTCTACACCACCTGTCATACGTGCCAATTCCAAAATTCGCTGCTGTTCTTCAAGTGAAATAATGGTACTGCTTGCAGGGTCGGTTTGCTGTTTTTTCACCAGTAAATGCTGATCTGACTGAGCTGCCACTTGCGCCTGATGGGTAATGCAGAGAATTTGTACATGTTGTGCTAAATCAGCCAGTAGACGACCCACAATTTCGGCAGTACCACCACTGATGCCTACGTCAATTTCGTCAAAGACCAAGACCTCGGCTTCGGTTTTTTCGGCATTCATCACTTGCATCACGAGGGCAATACGAGACAACTCACCACCCGAAGCCACACGCGCCAGAGGTTGTGCCGGAATGCCTTTATTGGCCGTAAATAAAAGCTGGATAAAGCTCAAACCATCGGCAGAAGCTTGTTCCAGCGGTTCAAACTTAAACTCAAAATGGGCTTCTGGCAGCGCCAGTTGCTTCACCTGTTCGGTCAATTGTTTGGCCAATGGCGTTGCGGCTGCACGTCGTATTTCATCTAAGTGTTGTGCTTTATTTAAAAAGTCCTGATGCGCCAGTTCGACTTGTTCGGCTAAAGTTTCAGGATCTTCTAGGGCATGCAACTGTGCTAACTCTACTTGCCAGCCTTGGTATTCCTGATTTAAAGCTTCTGGTTGGGTGCGATATTTACGGGCAAAACGATGAAAAACTTCAAGTTGAGCATTTAATTCTTCCATGCGTTCAGGGTCATAGCTCTGACGGTCAATAAACTGACGTAAATTTGCCGTTGCATCTTCCAATTCGCTTTGCGCATTCAGAATTGAGTTATGTATTTCTGCCAATTGTTCGCTGCGTCCCGCATGGGACTCTAAGCGACGAATGAGCACAGACAATTCCTGATTAATGTTTTGCTCAGCTTCATCTAAAGTATTTAAGGCATAACTACAATCTTGCATGATGTGTTCATGATGACTGAGACGATCGAACTCCTGTTCAATCTCTTTATATTGCAGTTGCACTACTTCTTCTAATTCTTCAAGCTGTAACTCAAGCGTTTCAATACGTTGCTTGCGGCTAGCTTGTGCATCGAGTGCAGCCTGATGCTGACGGATGGTTTGCTGCCAATTTGAATAGGCTTCTTTGACCTGTTGTGCAGGTTGCGCAAAATTACTGTAACGATCAAGCCAGTGCTTCGGATAAGGTGGCTCTAAAAGTTGTTGCTGACTATGCTGACTGTAGAGTTGAACTAAAAGTCGTCCTAATTCTTTAAGTTCGGACAAGCTACTTGGGCGGCCATTAATCCAAGCTTTGCTACGACCCGTTGCAAAAATGACACGTCTTAAATGAATTTCGCCTGTATCATCATCTAACTCATGTTGCTGTAACCAAGAGGCTTCAGGGCTATGCGGTTCATAGCTAAATACGGCGGTAATATCTGCTTTATCTGCACCATAGCGGACGTAATTGGTGTCTGTACGCTCGCCTAAGCTCGCCGAGAGCGCATCCAGTAATAAAGATTTTCCTGCGCCAGTTTCACCTGTAAGAACATTAAAACCTTGATCAATATCAATGGCTAAGTGATCAGCTAAGGCAAAATTGATGAGAGTTAAATGTGTCAGCATAAACGCGTCCAAGCTGCGAAAAGTTTGGTTTCTGTAAGATAGTCAAGTTTTTTAATTATCACAAGTTACAGACAATGCTGAAACTGTATTGGATGCTATATTAGCGTAAATTTTTCAATTGCATAGTAAAGATTTAAGACTAAAGCAATTTGAGTCTAAGACATCAATCAGATACACTTTTTCAGTTAAAATGGGGCTGTAAAAGTGTGACGCTAGGTTTTCTAGGAAAAATGCTGTTTACAGATAAACACCGATTGATTAGTTGCTATTGCCTATTTAAACTACATCAATCATTAAGATATTTATGCGCATCATCTGGAGAATACGCATGTCAGCTCAGTTTGATCATGTATCAGTTATCAAAAAATCGAACGTTTACTTTGGTGGGTTATGCATTAGCCATACCGTTCAATTTGAAGATGGAACAAAAAAAACCCTAGGCGTTATTCTTCCAACTGAACAAGCCTTAACGTTTGAAACACATGTGCCTGAGCGTATGGAAATTATTTCTGGTGAGTGCCGTGTAAAAATTGCGGATAGCGAAGAAAGTGAATTGTTCCGTGCAGGACAATCTTTTTATGTGCCAGGCAATAGCCGTTTTAAAATCGAAACAGATGAAGTCTTGGATTATGTTTGCCATTTAGAAGGCTAAGTCTAGGACGGATAAGCAAAGCTATTTTAACCAAAATCAGTTAAACTATGGCTTAAGTCAAAATCCTGTAAAGGCAACTTTGCAGGATTTTCTTTTTGTATTTTCTCCCTGTCTTTCTGCTTACTTGAGGTTGTTCATGGCAAAACCTGAATATTATTATGGGGTTCATTCAGTAGAGTCGCTCTTAGAATTGGAGCCTGAACGTGTTCTAACTTTGTTCACCTTAAAAGGTCGTGACGATCAGCGCCTACAGAAGATTCTGCAATTGGCTGAACCTTTTGGTATTAGCGTACAGAAAGCCAGCCGAGACAGTCTGGAAAAATTGGCAGGTCTGCCTTTCCATCAGGGAGTTGTGGCTGCCGTACGTCCGCATCCAACTTTAAATGAAAAAGATCTCGAAGCCTTACTTAAACAATCGCCAAATTGTTTATTGCTTGGTTTAGACCAAGTGACGGATCCACATAATCTGGGTGCATGTATCCGTACTGCAGCAGCAATGGGGGTGGAAGCCGTGATTGTGCCACGTGATCGTTCTGCAAGTCTGACCCCGACAGCGCGTAAAGTGGCTGCGGGTGGTGCAGAGAAGGTTAAATTTATCCAAGTGACCAATTTGGCACGAACTTTAGCGCAAATTAAAGATGAGTTTAATGTGCGTGTGGTGGGGACTATGCTTGATGAGAAAGCACTTCCATTACAACAGTTCGATTTTACTGGAACCGCGGTATGTGTGGTGATGGGTGCTGAAGATACAGGTCTACGCCCAATTACCCAGTCGCAATGTGATCAAACCGTGTATATTCCGATGGCGGGTAACTTGCAAAGTTTAAATGTGAGTGTCGCTACAGGTATGGCACTGTATGAAGCTTGTCGCCAACGTCAAAGCATTTAATTTATTTTTTATTGCTTCACATATTGTTATAAAGATGATGTCAAACCGCTCCCAAGGCTATTTGTTTGTTGCTATTACTATGTGCATTTGGGGCGGGTTTACTTTAACCTCGCGCCTAAGTGCACAATGGCATATCAGTGCGTGGGATATCACCACACTACGTTTTGCACTGGCGTTTTGCATTTTAATGCCGATTTTAATTTATAAAAAAGACACGGCATTTTTGTGGCATAAGCAACCTGTTATTTTAGCGCTCATTGGTGGTGTGGCATATTGCTTAACGTCATATAGCGCATTTCATTATGTCCCAGCGGCACATGCCGCGATTTTCTTGAATGGCTGTTTACCACTATGCACGGCGATTGCAGCCTATGTACTGTTTAAACATCCTTTTGATCGCCATACATGGTTGAGTTTAGCTATTATGCTGACCGCAATTGGCTCAATGTCTTATCTGATGTATCAGGAAACTGGGGTTGCTTTTGGTTTTGGTGACTTATTGTTTCTGTTGAGTGCGATGTGGTGGGGGATTTTTACGGTTCTATTGCGGCAATGGAAACTTTCCGCTTGGCATTCCATGGCGAGTGTCGCGATTTGGTCTGCTATCATCTATTTACCGATTTATTTATTATTTTTACCGAAACATCTGGATCAGCCTGAGCCTATGCATTTGGTATTGCAAACATTATTTCATGGCATTTTTGTGGTGATTGTTGCAACGCTGACTTATGTGGAGGCAATTAAACGCTTAGGTGCGTTCAAAGCAGGCAGTATCGTGACTTTAGCACCATTTATTGCGGCGATTTTGGCAGTTCCTTTGTTACATGAACCCTTAAGTTTGGCAATTATCTGTGGTTTGTTGGGTATGGGATTTGGAGCTTTGCAGCCGTGGCGCTGGTTGCGTAAAGACACCTTACAAGCGCAACTCGATCAACAAAAGAAGTCATCTTAAAGCGACTTCTTTTGCTCTGCTATACTTAAATATTTTTGATGTAAAGGTTCAAGATGTGCATAAAGATGGCTGAGATGACCATCATTGAGCACAATATCATGCGCTAACTGTTGTTTTTGCTTTCGAGGCATTTGTGCTTGAATAATCTGTCGGATCTGCTGAATACTTTGGCGATCTCTTTGGCTGGCGCGTTCAATCTGTAAGTCTTCTGATGCATCAATCAACAAGACACGATCAGTCAATTCATGCTGATTTGTCTCTAGCAGTAACGGAGAGACAAGAATCACATAAGGACTTGTGGCATCTTGCAGTTGCTGAATAATTGATTGTCGAATAGCTGGGTGGGTGATGCCTTCTAAAACTTTACGTGCATTGGCATGTTGAAAGATATGTTCACGTAAGGCTTTACGATTGAGTGCACCTGTTTTATCGAGTACCCAGTCACCAAAAGCGGCTTGAATGGCATGTAAGGCAGGCTGATCGGGTTCGACCACTTCACGCGCGACAATATCAGCATCGACCACTTGAATGCCTTGTGTTTCAAACCAATGGCTGGCAGCAGATTTCCCGCTACCAATTCCACCTGTAAGACCGAGAATGAATGGAGCTTGCATGCTCATTGTCCTAGATAAACTTTCATAATCTGTTCACCCCATAAAAAGGCAACCCAACCCGCAATGGCAATATAAGGGCCAAAAGCAAAAGGTTGATTCTCTTTACGGATTTTGAGAAGAATGATTCCAATGATTGCTCCAGCCAATGAAGACAGCAATATGATCAATGGCAGCATTAAAGGACCCATCCAAGCTCCTAAAGCAGCCAGTAATTTAAAGTCACCATAGCCCATGCCTTCTTTACCTGTAATAATTTTAAACAGGTAATACACAATCCAAAGACAAAGAAAACCAATGATATAGCCCCAGATGGCAACGCTTGGTGAGGTATAAATAGAATAGCTGTTAATTCCCAGTCCTAATGCTGCCAATGGCAAGGTATAACGATCAGGTAGAAGCTGTGTATCGAAATCGATAAAAGTCAGTGCAATCAGAGTATAAGTGAGAATTAAACCAAATAGCATCTGAAGGGTTGGACCATAGACTACGACGACTGTCAAAGCGCAGATGGCAGTCAGCAATTCAACCAAAGGGTAGCGGATACTGATCGGGTTACTACAGGTTCCGCATTTACCACGTAATACTAACCAGCTAATGACAGGGATATTCTGATACCAACGAATAGGTTTCTTACATTGCGGACAGGTTGAAGCTGGCTGGCTGAGACTGAGTTTTTTCTCATCCAAAATGGCTTGTTCAGGGTGAAGGAGTAATTGACAGTCTTGACGCCACTCTTGTTCCATCATTTTGGGAGTACGATAGATGACAACGTTTAAAAAACTACCAATGCATAAACTAAAAATCCCAACTGCTATATAAAGTGCAGTTGGGTTTTGAATAAAATAATCAAGTAAATCTTGCATTAAACCACAGAACCCATTTGGAAGATTGGAAGGTACATGGCAATGACCAGACCACCTACAAGGACACCAAGAATCGCCATGATTAAGGGTTCCATCATTGAGGTTAAGCCATCGACGGCGTTATCGACTTCATTTTCATAGTGTGTGGCGACTTTATCCAACATAGCATCCAATGCACCAGATTCTTCACCAATAGCAACCATTTGTACTGCCATTGCAGGGAATTTATCAGTGACCCGCATAGCAAACTGCAATTGTTGACCAGTTGCAACATCATCTCGGATTTTAAGTACTGCTTGTTCATAGACAACATTATTGGTTGCCCCAGCAGTCGATTCTAAAGCATCAATCAGTGGAACGCCGGCAGCAAAAGTCGTGGCTAAAGTACGGCTGTAACGGGCAATAATGGCTTTGTAAACCAAATCACCAAAAATAGGTGCTTTTAATGCTGCTCTATCCAAAAAGTCGCGGAATTTTTTACTCCGTTTTTTTGCTTCGAGAAAAAGTGAAATTACGATACCAACAGCAATAATGAAGATAAACCAGTATTTTTGCATCCATTCCGACATATTGACCACCATTTTAGTAAATGCTGGTAGGTCGGCACCAAATGAACTAAAGAGATCTTGGAAAACTGGGACTACCTTGACCATTAGAATTATGGTCACAATAACTGCAACGACAATAACGGCAATAGGATATTTCATTGCTTTCTTAATTTTTTGCTTTAATAATTCACTTTTTTCCTTATAAATCGCGACGCGATCTAGCATGGTTTCAAGCGCACCTGATTGTTCACCAGATTCAACCAGCGAGCAAAATAAATTGTCAAAGTACTGTGGGTATTTTTTTAGCGCGCCAGCAAAGGTGTTACCACCTTCAACTTCACCTTTTATACCTAAAACAACTTCTCGCATAGTTGGGTTTTCTAAACCCTCAGCCACAATTTCAAAGCTTTGTACCAAAGGTACACCCGCTTTCATCATGGTGGCCAATTGGCGTGTGAAAATAGTGATGTCCAGTGTGCTGACTTTCTTTTTTAGCAAACCTTCAAGAATATTCTTGCGTTTTTCTCGAATGGTTTTAATCACAACTCCTTGCTTACGTAAGGTGACTTTAGCTAAAGCCATATTCCGTGCAGGGAGTTCCCCTTTAATTTTTGCCCCTTTGCGGTCAACTCCTTCATAACTGAAGGTTGGCATCATCTGTGCTTTTTTGACAGCCATGCATTTATCCTTATTTTAAATACGTACTTTATTCGCTGGTCACGCGATTGACTTCTTGTAGTGAAGTTACCCCTTGCATGACCTTCTTTAAACCTGAAAGACGTAGATTATTAAACCCCAATTTTGCTGATGCTTCTGCAATTTGAATTGCATTGCCATCTTCCATAATAATCTTGGATATTTCAGGTGTAACTTTCATTACTTCATAAATCCCCACACGCCCTTTATAGCCGTCTCGACATTCTGAACAACCAACAGGCTGAAAAATTTTAAAGTCTGGTTGTTGTATCTCTTGCTCAGTGAAGCCCATTTCTAACAAGCTATTTTTTGGTATTTCAGCAGGTACTTTACATTGTGAACAGAGTCGACGAGCTAGTCGTTGCGCAATGACTAAGTTTACAGAGGTTGCAATGTTAAAGGAAGGGACGCCCATATTTCTTAAACGAGTCAATGTTTCTGGTGCGCTGTTGGTATGTAGGGTAGACATCACCATATGACCTGTTTGCGCGGCTTTAATCGCAATTTCAGCCGTTTCTAAATCTCGAATCTCACCGACCATAACAATGTCTGGATCTTGACGTAAGAAAGACTTTAATGCAGCAGAGAACGTCAAGCCAACTTTATTGTTAACGTTAACCTGATTAATCCCTTCTAAGTTAATTTCGACAGGATCTTCTGCGGTTGAAATATTGGTATCTTCTTTGTTCAGGATATTTAAGCCTGTATAGAGAGAAACCGTTTTACCAGAACCAGTCGGGCCTGTGATAAGTAGCATCCCTTGTGGCTTTTCCAGTGCTTCCATAAATAAGGCTTTTTGTTCAGGTTCATAACCTAGTGCATCAATCCCTAGCATTGCACTCGAAGGGTCTAAAATACGCAGTACAATTTTTTCCCCAAATAGGGTTGGTAGTGAGTTGACACGAAAATCAATCGCTTTGGATTTTGAAATTTTTAGCTTAATACGACCATCTTGTGGCACACGTTTTTCAGCGATGTCCATTTGTGACATGACTTTTAAGCGTGAAGCTAGACGGTTGGCTAACTGTAGAGGAGGAGTTGCAATCTGGCGTAAAACCCCATCGACACGATAGCGCACACGATAGACTTTTTCATAGGGTTCAAAATGTAAGTCGGATGCGCCCATACGAATCGCATCAATCAATAATTTATTGATATATTTGACAATTGGAGCTTCATCTTCTTGAGGTTGCTCATCATTGTCTTCTTGATCCGTAGGCTCTTCATGGACGTGCAATTCAAAGTCATCATCAAACTCGAAAGTGCTTTCTTCTGCATAATTTTGTTCAATAATTTTTTCTAATTTGTCATGTTCAACAATAATCGCTTCAATACTGAGTTTGCTGTTGAAGCGCATAGCATCCATGGCATCTATATGCGTTGGATTGCTGGTGGCTACAAAGAGTTGATGTCCACGTCGGAAAATCGGCAACACGCGGAATTTAGTAATCAATTTGTCTTCAACGACATCTCTTAAAATATGGGCAGAGTCATAAGTCGAAAGATCAAATAAGGGTTCACCAAATTCTTCTGAAATTTTTTCGGCAATGACAATCGGTTTGAGTTTTAGGTTTTCAATTAGATAAGGGACAATATCTTGGTTTGTTTTTCTTGCGCTGTTAACTGCAGCCTGCATGTTTTCAGTAGAAACAATCCCATCTTCGACCAAGCGGCGAATAAAACCTGTAAATCGTGGAGAACCTTGTAGTGCTGTCATTCGCTTAATGCCTACTTCAATTAAATTGTTTATAATTGGTATCGTAAAATTATACTTTTGTTGTATAAAAATACCATATCTGAAAGTGTCGTGTTTCGCCAACTATTCATGAAAAGCATGAACTAGTCTAATGAAACTGATTTTTTTTGCCATTTTAATGACTGAAAAAAATATAAAAAAGTGAAGTTAATACTAAACTGTCAAGAAAATTATCTTCTCAATCAGGAATTCCGTGTAGAATGTCGCCGTTTAAATCAATTGTTTTGTGAATGGGTTAAGTATGTCGGATTCGACGATCACGCCTTGGGTTGTGGGTAATTGGAAAATGAATCCAATGCAGGTGAATGCCAAACAACTTATAAATGAATTTAAAGAATTATTGAACAAGAATGAAATTTCTCAAGCGCAATGCCATTTAGCGGTTGCACCGATTTCAATCGCACTCCATTTAGTAAAAGACGAATTAAAACAAGCGAATCGTACTGTTCATGTGGTTGCACAAGATGTCTCTCGTATGGCAGGGACTGGTGCATATACAGGTGAGGTGAGTGCGGCTTTATTAAAAGATAGCGCGATTGAACATGTGTTGATTGGTCACTCTGAGCGACGTGAATTTTTTGGTGATCAGCCACACATCATTCGTGAAAAAGTAAAACATGCTTTGGCAGAAGGTCTAACGGTCATTTATTGTGTCGGTGAAAGCCTTGAGCAGCGCGAGAATGGTCAAGCTGATCAAGTGGTATTACAACAGATTTGTGATATTGCAAGTTGTGTAACAGCAGAGCAGTGGCACCAGATCGTGATTGCTTATGAACCAATTTGGGCGATTGGAACAGGTAAAACTGCATCACCAGAAGATGCACAAAGCATGCATGCTAAAATTCGTGAAGGTTTAAAACAGCTCACAACACTGGGCAGCACAATGCCAATTTTATATGGCGGTAGTGTTAAGCCAGAAAATGCAGTAGAGTTAGCGGCCTGTCCAGATATTAATGGCGCCTTAGTGGGTGGAGCATCTTTGAATGCTGCATCTTTTTATCAAATTGCTCAGGCCTTTGCGCATACAAAATAACGAGGAGTTCATCATGCATACTTTTGTGCTAGTGGTGCATATTATTCTTGCCGTATTAATGATTGGCTTGATTCTTGTACAGCATGGTAAGGGCGCAGATGCAGGTGCCTCTTTTGGTGGCGGTGGCGCTGCAACCGTTTTTGGTGCATCAGGTTCAGGTAACTTCTTAACCCGCTTAACCGCAATTTTGACAGCCTTATTCTTTATTACCAGTTTAACGCTAGCAGTATTTGCAAAACAGCAAACAACAGAAGCATATAGCTTAAAATCTGTACAGACAACAGCACCAGCAACAACTAATTCGGGTGAAACTTCGCCAGCTGCACCTAAAACGAGCGAATAATTAGAATTAATCCTTTCTTTTTTGTGGCGATGCTACTAGAATGCGTCACAGCTGCGGTGGTGGTGGAATTGGTAGACACGCTACCTTGAGGTGGTAGTGCTTTCGGGCGTGGGGGTTCAAGTCCCCCCTTCCGCACCAACTTATGAATCCAGAAAATTAAGTTGGTGTATGCGGCAAATCTGTTGATGCGGGATGGAGCAGTCTGGTAGCTCGTCGGGCTCATAACCCGAAGGTCGTTGGTTCAAATCCAGCTCCCGCTACCAATCAACCTTGTTTTAGAAGCAAACTAAAATAAGTAATTTAAATTGTTAAATTAAGAAATTTTGCGTTTTGTTGCGGGATGGAGCAGTCTGGTAGCTCGTCGGGCTCATAACCCGAAGGTCGTTGGTTCAAATCCAGCTCCCGCTACCAATTTGATTTAGGTGCAACTAAATCAGTGCGAATACGAAGTATTTAGATTGAAAAATATTTCATATTTGTATATAATTTTTGCACGTTGATGCGGGATGGAGCAGTCTGGTAGCTCGTCGGGCTCATAACCCGAAGGTCGTTGGTTCAAATCCAGCTCCCGCTACCAAGTTTCTAAAAGAGGCTCACAACAAGGTGGGCCTTTTTGCACAGTGGACATTAGTTTTCTGTGTAATAATTGGGGCGATTACGCCCTTTTTTATTGGCTATCGTGTAGTGTCGACATCAATTGGTCAAATAGTCATGCTTCACTATAGTAGGTCTGTTTCATCGGTCAACACGACTATTGAATCGCACAAAATGACGAGAGTAAATGAAGTTATCAAATAAAACCCAAGCACTCCAAGACTTAATCACTCCTGCAGTGCAAGCTTGTAATGTAGATTTGTGGGGGATTGAATTTATCCCTCAAGGCAAACGTTCATTATTACGTATCTATATTGACAAAGCTGTTGATGAAAATGTAGAACCAACGATCAATGAAGACGGCGAGCCTGAGCTGGGCCGTGGTGTTGGCGTACAAGATTGTGTGCGTGTCACTCAACAAGTGGGTGCTATGCTTGATGTTCATGATCCAATTTCTGGTGAGTATGCACTTGAAGTGTCTTCTCCAGGTTGGGATCGTCCATTTTTCCAATTGGAGCAGATGCCGGCATATATTGGTCAACAAGTTGCTTTACGCCTGATCAGTGCTGTTGAAAATCGTCGCAAATTTCAAGCTAAATTGGTTGCAGTAGATCTGGAAAATGAAGTGATTCAGGTTGAGGTAGAAAAGCAACAAGTGCTTGAAATTGATAGCAACAATATCGACAAAGCAAATCTGGTTTATCAAGATTAATTTAATTTATAAGAATCTGAACGAATAGGTGGCTTATGGCACGTGAAATTCTTACCGTCGTTGAAACGGTTAGTAATGAAAAAGGTGTACCTCGTGAAGCGATTTTCGAAGCCTTAGAACAAGCGCTTGTTGCTGCGACGAAAAAGAAATTTTACGAAGGAACCAACTCTGAAGAAGCGCGTCTCCGTGTAGAGATTGATCGTAAAACTGGTGATTATCGTACTTTCCGCCAATGGGAAGTGGTTGCAGATGAAGATCATGAAATGCCTGCATGTCAAGATGCTATTTCTGACGTAGATCCAGCGAAATGGTCGATTGGTGACATTCGTGAGTTGGAAGTGGAATCTATTGATTTCGGTCGTATTGCAGCGCAAATTGCCAAGCAAGTGATCGTACAGAAGATTCGTGAAGCTGAACGTGCTTTAGTTGCTGATGCATATGAATCTAAAGTTGGTGAGCTTATTTACGGTGAAGTGAAAAAGCAAACCAAAGATGGTTTCATTATTGACCTTGGTGATAATGCTGAAGCGTATCTTGCGCGTGAAGAAATGATCGCGAAAGAAATTTTACGTCCAAAACAACGCATGAATGCGATTTTGTTTAACGTAAATCGTGAAGGTCGTGGCGCACAATTATTATTGTCACGTTCACGCCCTGAAATGCTCATGGCTCTGATGAAAAAAGAAATTCCTGAAATTTCTGAAGAAATCATTGAGATTAAAGCTGCAGCGCGTCAACCAGGTGTGCGTGCTAAAATTGCAGTGAAAACCAATGACCACCGTATTGATCCTGTAGGTGCTTGTATTGGTATGCGTGGTACGCGTATTCAAGCAGTTCAACAGGAATTGAATGGTGAGCGTATTGATGTAGTGGTATGGTCTGATGATCCAGCACAATACATTGCCAGCGCTTTAGAGCCTGCTGATGTATCTGGTATTGTGATTGATGAAGAAGAGCGTACTGCGGACATTATTTTCGCAACTAGCGATCAACTTGCACGTGCGATTGGTTCTCAAGGCCAAAACGTGCGTTTAGCTTCTGAATTGACTGGCTATAAATTAAACATGATGCTTGAAGAAGAGTATCATGCACGTCAGCAAAATGAAGCACAACAATATCTAGACTTATTTGTATCACGTTTAGACATTGAAGAAGATTTAGCAATGGCGTTGGTGGAGATGGGCTTTACTTCTCTCGAAGAAATTGCTTATGTTCCAGCTGAAACATTTGATGAAATCGAGTTGGATGCTGAAACTGTTGAGTTGTTGCAAAGTCGTGCCAAAGAAGTGGCATTGGCAGATGCATTACAACAACAAGAAAATATCCAAGATCCAAGTGCTGAACTTCTTGCAATGGAAGGAATGACACAGGAAATCGCGTATGCATTGGCTGCACGCGGAGTAGTGACTGTTGATGACTTGGCAGACCAAGCGACTGACGATATCTCGGATATTGAAGGTTTAGGGGCTGAGCAAGCGGGTCAATTGATTATGAAAGCGCGTGAATCATGGTTTAACTAGGAGGTAATATATGACGGACAAGTCGATTCAAGAGTTAGCACTCAGCGTAGGACGTCCTGTAGACAAGCTCCTAGAGCAGGTTCGCGATGCAGGTTTACCGCAACGTAAAGCTGACGACATAATTTCTACTGAACAACAAGATACCCTCGTTAACCATTTGAAGAAAGTTCATGGTCAAGACGTAGGGCAAGCAGGACAAATCACGTTGAAACGTAAAACTACAGGTACTGCTAAAGTGGCAAGTACCTCAGGTAAGGCAAAAACCATTAATGTAGAAGTTCGTAAGAAGCATACATTTACTAAGCCTGATCCTGAACAAATCAAAGCAGAAGCTTTAGCGAAAGCACAAGCTGAACAACAGACTCGTGCGGCTGTTGAACCTAAAGCAACAGCTGAAAGTCCAGTGGCAAATAAAGCAGCTGCAAACTTAGAAGCAATGCGTGCAGCAGCAAAGCAAGAAACCACTAAGCAAGAAACAGCAAAAGCGGCTGTTGTGGTGAAGCGTAAATCGACCAATAAGCCAGTAGTTAAAGCACAAGTTAAAGTGATTGAAACTCCTGAGCAGAAGAGAGCGCGTGAAGCACAAGCGGCACAATTAAAAGCGACTGAAGAAGCAGCACGTCGTAAAGCAGCTGAAGAAGCGCAGCAACGTACTCTTGAACAAATGCGTAAAATGGCGTCGAAATATTCTTCTGAAGATTCGACCACCACGATTCGCGTGATTGATGATTCTCCGTTAGCGGCTGGTCTAGTTGGTCAGGCTTATGAAGATTCATTTGCGAAAGAAGACCGTGATATCAAACGTGGAACCAATACGCCTGGTGCACGTGCACCGAAGAAAGGTGGTCGTCGTGGTGAAGAGCAATCTTTCCGTGACAACACACATAAACGCGGTTTGAAAACCAGTACAGCAAATAAACATGGTTTTGAAAAACCTGTTAAAAAGCAAGTTTATGATGTTGAAATTGGTTCAACGATTGTAGTTGCTGACTTAGCCGCAAAAATGGCGGTTAAGGTGCGTGAAGTGATTAAATCGCTCATGAAAATGGGTGAATTGGTTACGCAAAACCAAGCGATTGATCAAGAAATTGCAGCACTTGTAGTTGAAGAAATGGGGCATAACCCGGTTCTGGTATCAGATACACAAGCTGAAGATAACTTGCTTGAAGCAGCTGAAGAGGCACGTGGTGCTCAAACAACACGTCCACCAGTTGTTACAATTATGGGTCACGTTGACCATGGTAAAACATCATTGCTTGACCGCATTCGTCGCTCGAAAGTGGCGGCAGGTGAAGCTGGTGGTATTACTCAGCATATCGGTGCTTACCATGTGACAACGGACAAAGGTATTATTACTTTCTTAGACACTCCTGGACATGCTGCATTTACTGCAATGCGTTCACGTGGTGCGAAAGCGACTGATATCGTAGTCTTGGTTGTGGCGGCGGATGATGGTGTAATGCCACAAACTGCTGAAGCAATTGACCATGCGCGTGCAGCAGGTACACCTATCATTGTTGCAATCAACAAGATGGATAAAGAATCAGCTGATCCAGATCGCGTCTTGAATGAATTGACCACCAAAGAAATCGTGCCTGAGCAATGGGGCGGTGATGTTCCAGTAGCAATGGTGTCAGCACATTCTGGTCAAGGTATTGATGAGCTTCTGGACTTGATTTCAATTCAAGCTGAAATGTTAGAGTTGAAAGCATCTGAAGAAGGTGCAGCACAAGGTGTAGTAATTGAAGCGCGTGTAGACAAAGGCCGTGGTGCAGTAACTTCTATCTTGGTACAAAACGGTACCCTTAAAGTGGGTGATCTTGTACTTGCAGGTTCATCTTATGGTCGCGTTCGTGCGATGGCTGATGAAAACGGTCAACGTATCAAATCGGCAGGTCCTTCGATTCCAGTTGAAATCTTGGGTCTTCCTGAAGCGCCAATGGCGGGTGATGAAGTTCTTGTTGTGAATGACGAGAAGAAAGCACGCGAAGTGGCCGATGCCCGTATGGATCGTGAACGTCAAAAACGTCTTGAGCGTCAAAGTGCAATGCGTTTAGAAAACATTATGGCATCAATGGGCAAGAAAGATGTGCCGATTGTGAATGTAGTGTTGAAAACTGACGTACGTGGTACTTTGGAAGCATTACATGTTGCGCTTGCTGAACTTGCAACAGATGAAGTGAAAGTTCGTATTATTGGTTCAGGCGTAGGTGCAATCACTGAGTCTGACGTAACATTGGCTGAATCTTCTGAAGCTGTATTGCTCGGCTTTAACGTCCGTGCAGACAACACCGCGCGTCAAAAAGCGGATGCAGATGGTATCGACATTCGTTACTACAGCGTGATCTATCAATTGATTGATGATGTGAAAGATGCCATGAGTGGTAAGCTTGCACCAGAACATCGTGAAACGATTCTGGGTGTGGCTGAAGTACGTGAAGTCTTCCATTCAAGCAAATTTGGTGCAGCAGCAGGCTGTATGGTTCTTGAAGGCATGTTACACCGTAATAAACCGATTCGCGTATTACGTGATGACGTGGTGGTATTCCAAGGTGAGCTTGAATCTCTTCGTCGCTATAAAGATGTGGTTGAAGAAGTTCGTGCTGGTATGGAATGTGGTCTTGCAGTGAAAGGTTATAAAGACATCAAAGTCCAAGATAAGATCGAAGTCTATGATGTTCAACTGATTAAACGGAGTCTTTAATGGCGGGTAGTCAGCGTCTGAAGCGAATGGCAGATACAGTTCAACGTGAGTTGTCTGAGTTAATCCGCCAAGAGCTGAAAGATCCACGCTTAGGTGGTCTTGTGACCATCTCGGCAGTGAAGGTCAGCCCAGATTTAGGCTATGCAGAAGTCTATGTCACCGTGATGGGACGTGAGCTTGGCGATGAGCAAAGTGCAGTGGCAAATAAAGAAACTTTGGATGTGCTGAATAAGGCATCAGGTTTCTTACGTCATGAACTCAGTCGTCGTATTAAGACACGTATTACGCCACGTTTACGTTTCCATTATGACAAGACCAATGCGTATGGTAACTATATGTTTGGTCTGATTGCAGAAGCAGTGAAGGATTTACCTGCTGCTGAAGCAAAACAAGATGACGAATAAGCTCAAGATTAAAATTGAGTGATATAAAAAGCCACCTTCGGGTGGCTTTTTTAATGCTTATGAGTTATTGGCGGCGACGCTGGCGTTGCCATGGTAATGGCCGATTTAATGCTTCGGGTACATCACCACTCCTCGAGCGTAAGCGCAGATGAAGTGCTGCTTGTGCCATGAGATTGGCTGATACAGGGGCTGTGATGAAGGCTAAGAGCGTGAGCAGAACTTCAGCAAAACCAATACGTCCTTGAAAAGCCGAGAAGATCATGGCAGCAATTAAAAAGCTTCCTAAACCTAAGGTGCTCGATTTGGTAGGTGCATGCAGACGCATAAATAAGTCGGGTAGACGTACCATGCCAATGCCTCCAACCAACATGAAGAATGCACCAATCAGCAAGAAAATAGAAACCAGTATTTCCATGAGTAATTGCATGTGATGGACTCCTTAATCGATAACATGACCAGAGGTGAAGTAGCGTGCCAAAGCGACAGTGGATACAAATCCAAGCATTGCCACCAGTAGTGCTCCTTCAAACAGTGATGTGGTGCTCCAGTAGATGCCTAATACCACAATGAGACAAGTCGCATTCAAGAATAAGGTATCTAAGGCCAACAACCGATCTACAATAGAGGGTCCAACAATCAGGCGACCCAAGCACATCATCATTGAAAGTGTGATTGCAACCATACAGATACCCAAAGCATAAGGTAAAATGGTCATGTGGCATCTCCTGAGTTGACGTGGAAGATCTCCATTAGTGGTTTTTCATAACGATTTTTGATGTCTTGAATATCAACTTCCGTATCATCACTACTTAAGGCATGAACCAAAATATCACCACGGTCTTGATCAATCCCAGCAGAAACCGTACCAGGAGTGGTGGTAATGATCATCGCCAGTAAGCTATTTACTTCATCGTGTTGGGTGTCTAAAGGTACGCGATACCATTTAGGATGTAATTGATCTATTGGACCTAAAACTAGCTTAGCAATCCGAATATTGGAAATGACAATATCCCAAAGTACAACAAAAAATAGCTTAATCGCTGCCTTCCAATGAATATTCGGTGTCTGCTGAATAAAGGGTTGTACTAAGCGTGGAATAATCAAGGCAAGTAAACTTGCCATGACCAATGTTGCTGCATCTAAACTATGTGCCAGCATTATCCACGTGACTGCAACCAAAACCGAAACAAAAGGATGAGGTAGCCATCGATTAAGGAAAGATTTTTTTTGCATCATTATGGCTCCACTGGTTTAAGTTGAGCATCATCAGGAATTAACATTTCATGGGTCTGTTGTTCTTGAATCTGACGTAACTTGTATGGTGAAATGTGCTCGCCAGACAAAGTATCTTCACTGATGGTATACGGAATAAGATGTGCATTAGGATCGAGTTCTTCACCACCGTATTTGGTTTCGGGTAAGTTTTCAGGATCAAAAGGCTGCACACTAATGACTTGATTTAGCTCATCCTTCTTCAATAGAGTCGCTTCATACAAGGCATTATTTTGAATTTGTAATGCAGTATTCTGAGTATATTGCTGTATAGGTCCTGCCGCGACCATATAACAAATCAGACTAGCCAATAAGACATAGATGGCTATGTCGTTGCGTGGAGGAGCTTTTTCTGGAGTTGCTTGGTAAGCTGTATATTCTGCATCAATATGTGCAATTTCTTCAGGTTTGCTGGCACGCCAGAACAGAATAAAACCCACACGAGTAAATGCGAGAATACTGAGCAAACTCACAACCAGAATCACTGTAATCACAATGCCTTGATAAGGTTCATTTGCAGTGGCTTGAAGAATGAATACTTTGCCAAGAAAGCCACTGAAAGGGGGCAATCCCGCCATCATTAATGCAATGAGAAAATAGCAAATCGAAAGCACATGATGTTGTTTCATCTGTGGTGCGATTTTTAAATGATCCTTGTAGACACCACGTTGCGAGGTAATCCAGCCACAAAGCAGATAAAAAGCGGCTGCAATCAGCGTACTATGTACCAGATAATACAGCGTTGCCGACCATGCTTGGGTGTTAAACAAGGCAATAGCAGTGAGTAAGGTTCCAATGGAAGACAACACCATAAAACCGACAAAACGGCGTAAACGTTCCGCACCAATGGCACCAATCACACCATAGAGTGAGGTGATTAAACCGATAGGCAATAAGCAGTTTTGTAGAATGGATTGACTTAAAGCATCATCAAATACGGTACCGTTAACCCGTAAAATGGCATAAATGCCGACTTTGGTCATGATGGTGAAAATGGCGGCAACAGGGGTGGTGGCTACGGCATAGGTTTTGGGTAACCAGAAGCCGACAGGTAACATTGCGGCTTTAATTCCAAATACCACAAATAATAATAGTCCACCTGCTACAGCTAATTTGTGCTCATCAGGTTGTAAGCTCGGTAGTAAGCGTGCGACATCTGCCATATTCAAACTGCCGACGCTACCATAAATCATGCCCAGACCAATCAGGAACAATGCAGAGGCCAAGAGGTTGATGGTGACGTAATGAATACCGAGCTGAAAGCGTGCTTTGCCTTGTCCATGCAAGAGCAACACATAAGATGCCATCAATAGAATTTCGAAGAACACAAACAGGTTAAACAAGTCGCCTGTGAGGAATGCTCCGCATAATCCCATTAATAAGAAATGGAACATGGTATGAAAATAACGACCACGGGTATCCCACTCACGGCTTGCAAACCACAAAACAGGCACTGCAAGTGCATAGGTTAAGACTAGCATTAAGGCAGAGAGTTGGTCTAAAACCAAAACGATCCCGAAAGGTGCCGTCCATTCACTCAGGTTATAGCTGCTGATTTGTCCATGACTGGCCACCATTAAATAGCAAATTGCAGTAGCGAGCCCTAAGAGTGCAGAAATCAGACTGATGCCACGACGCCAAGGTTGACGCCAGTCGTAGGCAAGTGAACCTGAACCTGGATTGCCCAGTAAAACCAGAATAAAGCCAGTAAATGCAGGAATGATGATGCTGAAAATTGGTGTATGCTCGGCCCAAAATTGGATGAAGTTATGCATTAAGGCTCATCCTCGCGTGGGTCAACAAGACTAATTTCTTCTTTTGAGTCAACGTGGTCGGTCCCTGATTCATAGCGGCTGCGTAAAGCCAGTTGTACAATAAAGGCTGTGGTGGCGAAACCAATCACAATGGCTGTAAGGACGAGCGCTTGTGGCAATGGGTCCGTGGACTTGGACGCTTCAGTCAATACTGCAGGCGAGTTGATTTGGACCCGCCCCATCGCAAACAGAAACACGTTTACCGCATAACCAATCATGGCTAAGCCAAGTACCACTGGAAAGGTACGCGCGCGCAGAATCAGATAGATGCCTGTTGAAACTAACAGTCCAATCGCAGAGGCAATAAGAAATTCTAGACTAATCATATTATTTCCCCTTTGGTAATGGACCAGACATGCTTGAGTGGCGCGAGTCACCCAGAACAGAAATCATGAGCATGGTTGCACCGACCACTGTGACATAGACCCCAACATCAAATGCAGCCGCAGAAGCCAAGTGCATTTCACCTAAAATTGGGGGTGAAACGTAGATGTGTGCACTGGTCAGAAACGGGCGTCCCCAGAACCATGCTGCAATAGCTGTTAGTCCTGCAATGCTTAGACCTGCACCAATCCAGATTTCGTATAGGCGTCCAGATTTGGCGCGAAGCAATTGTTCGGCTTGGTCTTGGCCTAATGCAATATATTGAATGATCAATGCCAAAGAGGTAATTAAGCCTGCAATAAAACCACCACCAGGTTCATTGTGTCCACGTAGGAAAATATACAAGCTGATGACCAAAGCCAGCGGTAAAATCCAAGAGGATGCGATACGGAGCATTAAAGGGGAGGGGTTAAAGCGATAAGTTAAACCTTGTGTGATGGTTGTACCATGTGTACGCATACCATCCATTAAACAGAGTGTGCCGATACCTGCAATACCCAATACCGTGATCTCACCGAAGGTATCGAAACCACGGAAATCGACCAGAATCACGTTAACAACGTTTGAACCACCACCCAGAGGTATCGACTGTTGTAAGAAGAACCAAGAAATTGAATTATGGTCACGCGTCAGAATCAGCCAAGTGATCCAACCAATGCCAAGTCCACCGACAATAGAAAGAATGGCATCGCGCCAACGACGTGCTTGACTGGATTCATAAGGTGTAAGCTGAGGTAAGAGTGATAAGCTCATGAGCAGCAACACCGTGGTCACAACATCCACAGTAATTTGCGTTAGGGCCAAATCTGGTGCTGACAAAGTGACAAACACCATGGTCACAACTAAACCAATGGCACCACTAATCAGGACAGCTTTAATGCGTTCATGATGGAACCAGAGCATCATCCAGCAGGCAGAGAATAACAATAGCCATAGCACAATTGCGAGCATAGGAGCATGAGTCAGTTCACGTGTACCTGTGGTCAGCCCTTGACCCATCAGAGGAACAGCGACCAAGACAATACTAAACGCTACGATCCAGAGCAGGTAAGTTTGCAAGGAGCCTGTTTCTGTTGTACGTTTAATTTTTCGTGATTTAAGGAGTAAGTGCTTGAGCAGAGACTCAAAGATAAGTTTACCTTGAAAAGGTCCCAAGGCTGGGTCTAGGTCAATACTACGAATTTTACGGTTCTTTGCTAGAACGAAGTAAAAGCTTAAACCGCCAACTAGAGCAATTAAACTCATCACTAAAGGTAAATTAAAACCATGCCAGATGGCCAAATGTGTTCCCGAGAAGTCATGTAACTGCGTACTGGCGCGCGCCGTACTATTGACAATTTGCTCAACAGTGAGCGCAGGGAAAATGCCCACCACAATACATAGAATTGCCAAGAGAATTGCAGGCGCACGCATGCCAATAGGCGGTTCATGTCCATCTTTATTAGGAACTTGCTCACCAAGTGGACCATCAAAAAACACGCCATGCACTAAACGTACAGAATAAGCAACTGCAAAAATACCTGCCAAAGTCGCAATAGTTGCGGACAGCACCAGTACTGGGCCATTTAAGTTTGCCAATAACTCGGTAAAGAACATTTCTTTAGACAAGAAACCATTGGTCAGTGGAACACCTGCCATAGCCGCTGCGGTGACCATAGTCAGGGTGGCTGAGAACGGTAATAATTGCCATACGCCACTTAATTTACGTAAGTCACGCGTTCCTGTTTCGTGATCAACAATACCTGCAATCATAAACAGCGCCGCCTTAAAGGTGGCATGGTTGATGATGTGGAAAATGGCAGCAGCGACAGCCAATGGTGAACCAATCCCCAATAGGCAGACGATTAAACCCAGATGACTGATGGTCGAGTAGGCCAGAAGCCCTTTCAGATCTTCTTTGAAAATGGCAAAGAATGCCGCCATGCATAGGGTGAATAAGCCAACAAAAGTCACAATATTGTGATAAAGCGCAGCACCCGCAAAGATTGGGAGTAAGCGTGCCAGCAAGAAAATTCCCGCCTTCACCATGGTGGCCGAATGCAGATAAGCGGACACAGGTGTTGGTGCAGCCATGGCATTCGGGAGCCAGAAGTGGAAGGGGAACTGCGCACTTTTGGTAAAGGCACCGAGTAGAATCAGCAATAAGGTTGGGGTAAATAAGGCATGATTTTGAATATGTTCTGACATGGTCAGAATCTGGTCAATTTGATAGGTGCCTGTAATTTGCCCCAGTAAAATAAAGCCCCCCAGCATGGCCAAGCCACCCATTCCTGTAATGGTGAGTGCCATACGCGAGCCACGTTGTGCAACATCATAGTTGCTCCAGTAGCCGACCAAGAGGAAAGAAGAAATACTGGTCAGTTCCCAAAAAATTAACAGCAGAATTAAATTATTGGAAAGAGAGATACCCAACATTGCTGCCATAAACAACATGAGCAATAGATAGAGTTTGCTCAATGAGTTTTTTGGGCTGAGGTAATAATAGGCATAAATAAAAATGAGCGTGCCGATACCTGTGATCAGCAAAGAGAAAAGTAGACCTAAGGCGTCCAGACGGAAACTGAGATCAATGCCCAGTTGTGGTAACCAAGACCAACTTTGAGTAATGACTTCGCCATGAAAGACCTGCTTTGCTTGAGTCAGTAACAGAATTAAACTACTTAGACTGACTCCGATAGCCCCGAAAGCCGTTACCCCGCGCGAAAAATTTTTCAGCCACGAGACAAGGGTTGTGCCCAGTACTAACGGTAACAAGATAATAATTGGTAGCACACTTGTATCCATTGTCGTGATAGGTCGAAACCTATGGGTGAATCTTATCTTTCAAGGATTACAGGACAGCAAAGAGATATCCAAAAAATTCAATCTTGAAAGCCGTAAAGAAAATAAAAAAAGCGAAAAGCAAGCTGTGTTGCGCAACTTGAAAACTATAGCAAAACAAAATTTTACTATAAAAAAGCTGAATAAATCTGATCTTATTACATGAATAAAACAACATCAAACCTTTTCGTGCACACCGATCGAATTCTCTGTTTTGAGGCCAAAATTGAACTTAAAGTAACTGTTCTCTTGCAAAAAAACTAGGACGACGGGTTCTGAAAAGAAGAATCGTGCTCTTGTTGCCACAGTTGCTGAAACTCAGCTTGTGCTTCTGGTGAGAGTTGTTGAATTTGTGCATACAATTGCTGAACCACCGAAGTGGAGGGGGTATCAGATAACTGCTCGAGTTCAGTCGTGTCAGATAATGAAATTTGACTGAGTTCTGCATAAATTTGATCAAATTGTTGTTGTAGTGGTTGCAGTACGATGTCTTGTACTCCCTGCGCAGAAAGTTGCAGGCACTGATAGGTGGCCGCATTTTCAAGGAGTTCTGTTCGGTTACCCGTTGCGATAATTTGTAACTGTGGAAAGGCTTGATGTAACTGTTGCAAAATCTGGCTGCAATGTTGTTGATCTAGTTGTTCATCAATCGCATCGATGAGTAAGATGCCATCACCTTCTAAGCAAGGATAGAGACTGAAAGGGTTGAGCAAGCACATGCGTCGAACAATATCACCAATCAATGCTATCCAATTTTTTTGACTGCTGGAAAGCTGTTGAAATTGCATCGTTTTGCCTTGATAGCTCACCATTAATTGCAGTTTGGGTTGATATTGCACAAAAATATCATTTAGTTCAGGCAAGACGATGCGCAGACTATCTTTTAGGGCTTTTAAGCATGGCGCATGGAGTTGTGCATGGGCTTGAAATAAGGTGTTCGGAATATTTTCGGGTTGTAAGTGCTGACCTAAATGTAATTGATCACGCATCAACTGTTGGAACAGTTGAGCGGTCTGAGCATTTTCCAGATCACTAATTTCACGAAACCATTCAAAGAAACGGCTAAAGGTAGTAAAAGGAATGGCTGCTACGTCATAGGCATATGCAGCTTGAAATACAATCGGATTGTTCTTGCTCAGTAAATTGATTTCATTGACAAAACGTTCAGCGGGGTAATAAGCAATCAGCGGTAAGCCCTGCATCGGGTCTTGTTGTAGGGCCCGATGATAAAGTTGAACCAGTTGTTCAAGCTGATCGGTTTCAGCTTTACTCAGCCCAATGCCTTGCTGATTGAGGGTTTTATAGAGTTGCCAACTGCAATGATTCAACACTTCAGGTTGTGCCGTTTCAGACTCTGCGAGGGTGCCAATATCGGTAGGAATTTCGACACAAATCTGAACTTTGGACTGTAGGCGGCTATGCAGAATATCTTGATCTAACATAACCACACCCGCACTACGCAGGTCTTTATAACGGGCAGCAAACCAAGTTAAGGCTTGATAGGCATGCTTGAGAATGCTGGTTTTGCCTGTAGCTTGATCGCCTAAAATCAGGGTGATGGGTTGATCATGATAATGAAATTGAAGCTGTAAATTGGCAAACAGATTGGTGTGTTTGAGCTGTAACGATTCGATTTTCATATAAGCCCCGCATTCGTGCAATGGCTAGCCTGCCGCTTGGCGTAATGAGACAGGCATCCTATTTTTCAGTTGTTGCATCAAGTCGTAAATATGATGAATATTTAGACTTACTTTAGCACGAGTACAGGCGACGTACAGCAATCTTAACTCTTCGTCACTAATTTTATGATCTTGTTCCGTCAGCTTAAACTGATAGTCATCTTCGATGTGCACACGGTCCCATTCTAGTCCTTTGGCTTTGTGTGCCGTGGAAATAATATAATCGGCTTGTTCAATCGGAGTAATTTTGGCTAAAGCACGTTTAAGCGGATCGGTACCATGATCATCTACCAATTTCACCAAAGGTTTAATGTCGCTGCCTTCATTGGTTTCGCAATATTCATGTACATCATGCCAAGAATTAAACCACGCCAGTTCAGGCACATCAGTGACACGTTTGCCCTGCTTCAACATGCTCGCGGCATCGACAAAACGATTCAGTTTGACATGGTCGGCTTGTAGACTCACTTTATCGCCATGTACCAACCCTGAAAGCAACAGTTCCATGGCGCGAGCATTGGTCCGACATAAAATCGCATCTCGCATTTTGGTGTGTGGTTTATTCACCACTTTGGAATTCAACAGTGGATTGCCCAACAGAGGCACTTTTTCATTCAGCGCGCCCAAGATGGCATTGGCATTGTGTGCAATACTTTCACCAAAGCGAAATGAGGTTGTGAGGCGAGATTCGGGTAAAGGAAGTTGCTGCATGGCATTGATGGCACCACGCCAAGCATAAATCTGTTGATGTGCATCACCGACATAAATTACTTGAGTATTTTTCTGACGCAATAAGATGCCTAACATTAAAGGATCGGCGTCTTGTGCTTCATCAAATAGCACGTAGTCGGCAGGAATATTCGGTTCAGATAGTGCCCAAAGTTTCAGATAAATATCATGCCCAATTCCTGCCTGATGATTGGGATCAATCGATTCTAGCCAACGACGTTCTACCGCAGGATAAAGATGCTTTTGTAAGGTGTCGATATCATCAGGATGAAGCCAGTTGGGCGCTTGCAGATGTCGCGGTGCAGGGTATTGCGAACTGGTTGAGCAAAAATAGCTCACCGCATTGGCGACCAGACTGGCAAGTCGACTCGGCATCAGCACATATTTTTCATAGCGTCCGCCCATCATGCGTCTTAAGGTAATCGGTTCTAACCGATACTCTTTGGCAATGAAGCTGGGGCTGAGTCGGGGTAATCGCAGTTTGTCGGTAATTCCACGTGGAACACTACGAAAGGCCAGTGAGTGAAAGGTGCGGCAATCCACATTGGAGTGAAACTTTTGCTGCGCTTCACTGGCGATGGCTTTGTTAAAGGCCAGATACATGCCACGTCGTTGTGGCATAGCATCACTGATCATTTGTAGAGTGGTGGTTTTACCTGTGCCAGCATAGGCAATCACTTTAAAGGATTGTCCTAGACGCGCGTTATCAATGGCAGTCGCCTGCTCATAGGTTGCGCTCGGTTTCTGATGTTGATTTGACACAGGCAAATAGAACTTTAGTGGCTACGGTTGGCTTTTTCGACCAAACCTGAGAGTCCTTGGCGTCGTGCCAATTCATTCAAAACCAGTTGTGGATCTAAGTCAAAATGACCCAACATCACAATGGTATGGAACCATAAATCTGCCACTTCATAAATCAAATCATTTTTATTGTCTTCATTGGCGACCAATTGCAATTCTTTTGCGGCAAGAATCGTTTCAATGCTTTCTTCACCAATTTTTTCTAAAATTTTGTTCAAACCCTTGTGGTATAGCTTTGCCACATAAGAAGAGTCAGGATCTGCACCTTTACGTTCAGTCATCATTTGACCGAGGTAAGACAGCACTTCGACTTGCTCTGATTGTGCATTAGACGCATTCATGGCAATAGTATGTGGATTGCTGGATTTTTCAGCCGCGTAAATCTGGCTCGGATCTTTCAGTTGTGCATCGACAATTTCCCAGCCTTGCGGGGTGAGTTTACGATAGAAACATGATTCACGACCCGTATGGCAGGCAATACCGCCGTGTTGTTCAATTTGTAGAACAATGACATCTGCATCGCAATCCAGACGAATTTCATGCACGGTTTGAAAGTGTCCAGACTCTTCCCCTTTGTGCCACAACTTGTTACGTGAACGGGAAAAATAAACGGCCTGATTTTTTTCAGCAGTGAGTGCCAAGGCTTCGCGGTTCATCCACGCCACCATAAGCACGCGTCCTGTTTGATGATGCTGTGCAATGGCAGGGACTAAACCTTGTTCGTTAAATTTTACTTCATCGAGCCAGCGCACGTTGTTCATAGGGACTTCACCAAAATCAGTTAATCGAAAAGAATATTCAGGTTGATGCGAAAAACATCAGGCTATAGTGTAGGGGATCGGGCTGGATTTGTGTTAATTATCTTTCAGCAATTTAGTCAACGGATATGCAGCAACATGAACTTGGAAGCTGAGTTCATGTTGCATCGTAAACTGATTAAAGCTCTTGCATCACCTCAGCAAAGCGTTGCTTTTCGACCAGTTCCAAGAACTCATCGCCCAAACGTTGGCTTTCGGCCACACATTGTTTCCAGAGTTGGATGCGACGTTGTGGCTCCATGCCTTTGAGGGTGAAATCTTTACGATCGGGTAAACGTCCTAATGGTAAACGTGCCAGATATTCCTGTGAAGGAGAAATCAGCAGGGTACGTGCTTGATTGCTTGGGTTAGATTTTCTCGATTTAAACATCTTGTCGAACCAACCCGGAGTAATGCTGTCGCTAAAATGCGGATAGAGCACAATGCCTTGGCTTTCAAAGGGTAAATCGATGTGATAGTCAATCAAGCCCCCATCGCGATAAGCCCCTTGCGGGGCATCACTGATATTTTTGACCGCAGGCGTAACACCAGGAATTGAACCTGATGCCATGAGCCAGTCGGCAACATTGTCTGAATTGAAGTTCAGATAATGGGTTTTAAAACTATCGTCTTTAATTTTAAATTGTGGGAAATTTTTCGGTTGGCAGATGACCCGTTGCATAAACAGATTTAAATGCTGCCGTGCAATTGCGTTACTGCCCACAATACCGAGCAATGAGCCATACAAGGCAAGACGCTGATCACTTTGGAATAAATGTTGGGCTTTTGCGGCAATAATGGTGAGGTGATAATCGGGATGATCAACCAATTTTTGGGTTTGCTGATTTAAAATGCCTGCCAACATGTCACGTGAAATTTTTTCAATCTCGGCAATTTTCATCTTTTTATGAAAAGGCAGATGGATATACAGCTCCGCCAATTGCTCAGGACCCAGCTTTTCACCTTGCGCCAAAATCCCTGCAAAACGCCATGCACCAACTGAAGAACCGACTAAAAATCGGCGCTGTTTGGCTTGCGGCAGAAAACTGCCAAAGATGGCTTGATCAAGCCCAGTCAAACCAATGCCTTTGGGACCACCTGCTGCACCGGGTAAAATATCGACCTGTTTGGCATGGAAGCCTTCTTGTTGGATCAGTTGCCGAGCAAGATGACCAGCACGAATATTCAAGGCGGGAGAGCGCTTTTCAAGAATTTGAATCATGGTGCAATTATAAATATACAAATGTGCACTTAGTTTAAAAGTTCTGCCTACGGGCTCAATGGCGGGGAAAAACTTTAGGTGACTTGATAGTCACTTTAGAAGTGTGAGTTAAAAATACACAAAACTGTGGATAACTTTGGGGCTATCCACAGTATGTTTTATCGACAAAATTATTTAAACAGACGCCAAATTGACAATAGGCTGGCACAGGCAATTAAGATAATCGAGATGTACCATGGGGCAATAATGGCAATTGACAGGAAAATTGCCATTAAACTACCGAAAATCCAACTGCGTTTTTGTTGATGCTCCATCTGTAGACGCAGGCTTTGCAGTTCATTTAGCTGTTTCGCATTCCAAGCTGACTGATTTTTTAAGCCATTTAAGCTATCGACCAACAGAGTTGGAAAATCTTGCGCGCCTAGTAGTAAATCAGGAATTTTCTGCCCGAGTTCTTTGAGATTTTTCTGCGGATTCATTTGGGCTTTGATCCAATCAGTGAGGATTGGTTTTGCCAAGCTCCAAATGTCTAATTCTGGATACAGGTCAGTGCCTAAGCCTTCCACGTGGACCAATGTTTTCAGCAGTAACATCAATTGCGGTGGAATTTCCAAATGGAAACGACGAGCAATATCCATAACCTGAATCAGAATACCAGCAAAGTCTAATTCATGCATTGGTTTCGAGACCATAGGTCCGACTGTTCGGCGCATTTCACGCGCCAAGGCATCTTGGTCGGTACCTGGTGGAATCCAGCCTGCTTGATGCACAATTTGAATCAGTTGCATGAAGTCACTGTTCATGACTGCCAGTAACATGCGCGCAACGGTCATTTGATCGTGTTTAGACAGTTCGCCCATAATCGCACAGTCCAGTGCAATAAAGCGTGGATTGCTTGGGTTGATGGTCTCGACAAACACGTTGCCTGGATGCATATCCGCATGGAAAAAGTTGTCGCGGAACACTTGGGTAAAGAAGATGGTCAACCCTTTCTCTGACAAATCTTTACGATCCATACCCAGACGGTCAAAAGTCGTCGTGTCGGAAATCGGCACGCCTGTAATGCGTTCCGCCACCATCACTTCTTTACTGTCCATATAGACTTCAGGCACATACATCATGCTTGAACCGGTGAAGTAATGACGCATACGACGGGTATTGTCTGCTTCTAGAGTTAAATCCAGTTCATTCAGAATAATTTGACGATAATCCTGAATAATTTCAGATAAATGTAGTGCGCGTGCAGCTTCTAGGCGTTTTTCTAAAGTCGCACCGAGCCATTCCAGAATTTCAAAATCTTGCAGAATTTGACTACGGATATCGGGGCGGGTGACTTTTACTACGACCTCGCGACCATCATGCAGGGCAGCGGTATGGACTTGCGCAATCGAAGCAGCAGCAAGCGGTTGTTCATCAAAACGGCTGAACAAAGTGGCAACATCGGCTTTCAGCGATTGCTGAATGCGTGTTTTCGCGACATCGGTGCTGAACGGTTTCACTCGATCTTGTAATAACACCAGTTGCGCCAAGACTTCAGGTGGAATCAAGTCACGACGCGTCGAGAGTAACTGTCCCAGCTTAATCGCCAGCGGGCCCATGTCTTCAAGGGCTTGCTTGAGTTTAAGCGGATTTTTACGTTCTTTACTCGACCATGCCGCAGGGTGCATACGAATGAATGCGAGAGCATGACGTGCCTTCTCAGGTAATTCTTCCGCAGGAAACAACGTGTCGAGTCTATAGTGCGCAGCAATGCGCCAAAGTTCGAGTAAACGTGAAACGTGCGGAATCATAAAGTGTATTACCTAAATTTAAATAGAGTCTGGAAGTACGTCAATTTGACGTTGCAGTTGTTGGATTTTGGCTTCTGCACGGTCAAGGTTTTGATTCAAAAGACGGGTGTCTTGTTGCAGGTCATCCATTTGCCAGCGTGCAGCAAACAAACCTGAATCTTCTTTGAGGGCATCTTCAGCAAAGAATAGATGGCTCTGTAAAGAGCGCTTGAGATGCTTGGGTGCAAGTTGAATTTTACCCAGTTCATGTGCCAAGGCAGGGCCAATCCAAGGACTGAGATGCGTAGCTAAATCAGGTTCAGCCTGCTGCATAATTCTTTGAATATCTTGCAGTAAATGGTAGTCACCTTGTACAGGAATGGTGCCTACATCTTCCGCCAAAAATAACTTCAGCAGTTCCACCACATTTTTAACCTGCAAGGTTGCTGTTGCTGCTGTCGTAGTTTGTTGCGGATCAAACGGGCGTTGTTCAAAAATGGACGGACGCTCCGCCTGACCTGTGACAGTCGGTTCAAGGCGAACTTTGTCTTGATCAAAGAATACATCGACCGAGAGTTGCGGAGAATCGAGTACCACACGCAACATTTTACCTTGCAGTTGATTGAGCTGAATGCGCGTGATGGCATCCAGATCAATCACATGGTGAATCAAGCGTTCAACTGCACCAAGTGCCAGAATTGACCACATAGCTTAACCTTCACCAGTCCGTTTAGAGTTTAAAACCACGGTGTACAGCCACGATACCGCCTGTCAGGTTATGGTAATCACAGTTCTGGAAGCCAGCCTGTTCCATCATACCTTTCAGGGTACGTTGGTCAGGATGCATACGGATCGATTCAGCTAAATATTTATAGCTTTCAGAGTCATTGGCAATAATTTTGCCCATGATTGGCAATGCAGTGAAAGAATACAAATCGTAGAGTTTTGAGAATGGCTCAAACACAGGTTTAGAGAATTCCAACACCAATAGGCGACCACCTGGCTTAAGTACACGGTACATGGCCGCCAGTGCAGCATCTTTATCAGTTACGTTTCGTAAACCAAAGCTGATGGTGAGCAGGTCAAAACTGTTATCGGCAAAAGGTTCAAGTGTTTCTGCATTTGCCAAAACAAAATCGACATTGGTACAGCCAGCATCAATCAGACGATCACGACCGACGTTTAACATCGATTCATTAATATCTGAAAGTACCACATGCCCAGTAGGGCCAACTTCACGGCTAAATACTTTAGCCAAGTCACCTGTACCACCTGCGATGTCTAATACGCGTTGACCACGACGCACACCCGACATGTTAATGGCAAAGCGTTTCCATAGACGATGAATACCAAAGGACATCAGGTCATTCATGATGTCGTATTTGCTCGCCACTGAATGGAATACTTCCGCAACTTTTTGTGCTTTATCTTCACTGTTAACGGTTTGGTAACCGAAGTGTGTAGTCGCACCGACATTGCCTGTATTGGCACCGCGAGGCAGGTTGTATTTTGGTACTGTGCCGTTTACAGGTGTATCGGTTAATTGTTGTTGTAATGACTGTTGTTGCCCTTGAGGAATACCCTCAGGAAGTGGGCTGTTTAGGAATGGGCTGACTTTGTCTGTTTGTTGAGCCGACTCAGGGGTAGGGGTAGGCGTTTGATTTTCATTAGACATTCAAGTCACTCCTAACATAAAAATAGGGTTAATGTTGCAGTGCAAGCATGATGACAGATTCTCAGCCGATGTACAGTAACCATCATGCAATTGTTATGAATAATATACAGAAAAAAATACGCGTGCTGTATCTACGCGCAAGATTTTATCTTGCTGTAGATGACCTTTTATTGGAAAGGATGCAGATCGCCGGCATGGACTTTGGCAATGATTTGACGTTCGATGGCAGTAAAGTCTTTGACAAACTGTTCAGCCGATTTTAAAGGTTTCATTGCTAAAAAACCATCCTGCATAAATTCATACATCACGTCAAAATGGTGTTTGTAAGCGACGCCTTTACACATTTTAAATGCCGTATAGACCATAAATGAACGCATATATTTGTCGAGACTGGCACCCAACTGATCAAGCAGTTCCAGTTGATGTAAACGTGATTGGCCTTGATCCAGTTTTAAATAACTCAGGCGCATCATTTCGTCTGTGAGGGGGGTATTCGGAGCATAGTCTTCGAGTAATTGCAGTGCAACGCGTTCATCTAACTGTACAGCGAGAATCGCTAACTCAACGCCTGCGGTGCCAGTTTTAATGGCATTTTCAGGAATGAGTTTCTCAGCTTTATGCACATATTTCATCAGGCGCGCAATTTGTTTGGCCAAAGCATCAAAATCGGGACCACCGTATAAACGGTTCAAAAAGTATTGTGCCAT
This sequence comes from Acinetobacter tandoii, assembly GCF_008867985.1. Lineage (NCBI taxonomy): Bacteria > Pseudomonadati > Pseudomonadota > Gammaproteobacteria > Moraxellales > Moraxellaceae > Acinetobacter > Acinetobacter tandoii. The sequence goes on along the minus strand of NZ_VXLD01000004.1, from coordinate 252,140 downwards.
CAATTGATTATTTTTCACGGAAAAGTGCTGGTGATGCGTGCGCTGCATCCGCTGTTTTTGCCACATTTGTACATCTTGCAGACGTTGAAATAGCTCAGCATTATGATGGTATTGCAATTGATAATACTGTTCTAGTAGGTCATCTAGGACTGCAAGTTTAGACATGAGCGATCTCGATTTGAAACTTGTGCAAATCTTAGAACTTGTTGCAAGTTCCCGCTATGACAAAATGATCGAATTCGGCATAAAAAGCTGTCAATTTGTCATGAAATTATACAAAGATCTGCGAAAATGAGCTTTCAGCTTGTTTTATACTGAAGTAAAACAACGGCTTTAAAAAGATTAACTTTATTTTATTTAACTGATGGCGAGACAAAAATGGCGAAACAACAACTAGAACCAGCCTTGGTCGATGAAAGTCAATTGTCCCTTGATTTAATTGATGCGCAATACGCCCTAAAAGACACTCAAGGTCAACCCAATGCCAAAAGTGTTTTGGTCTTGGTCAGTGGTATTGAATTGGCAGGTAAAGGTGAGGCGGTTAAACAGTTGCGTGAGTGGATGGATCCACGTTATTTGCGCGTCAAGGCTGATGCCCCTGTGATGTTTAATAATGTCCAAACCTTTTGGCAACCTTATGCGCGTTTTATTCCCGCAGAAGGGCAAATTGTGGTGATGTTTGGGAACTGGTATGGAGATCTGCTCAGTACTGCTTTACATGTTTCTCAGCCTTTAGATGAAACCTTATATGATGAATATTTGGACAATATGCGGGCTTATGAACAAGACCTGAAAAATAACCATGTCGATGTCATTAAAATCTGGTTTGATTTGTCGTGGAAATCGCTGCAAAAGCGGCTGGATGAGATGGATGCCAGTGAAATGCATTGGCATAAATTACATGGTCTAAATTGGCGCAATAAAAAGCAATATGAACGATTGCAGAAATTGCGCCAGCGTTTTACCGAAGACTGGATCATTATTGATTGTGAAGATGAACAATTGCGTGATCAGCAGTTTGCACAACATGTATTAAGAGCGATGCAGCATTGTCCTGAGCATGTGAAATCGGCACAGCATAAATGGAAACAAGCTGATATTCCCGCTGTACTAGAGCAGCCACCGACGGAAAAAATTGATAAGAATGAATATAAGCTGGAACTGGATAAGCTCACCCGTAGAGTGGCAGATGCATTACGTTTTGGAGAACGCAATGTGATTATTGCCTTAGAAGGGATGGATGCAGCAGGTAAAGGTGGCGCGATTAAACGGATTGTAAAAAGTTTAGACCCACGTGAATATGAAATTTATAGCATTGCTGCGCCTGAAAAATATGAATTGCGTCATCCATATTTGTGGCGTTTCTGGAACAAAATACAACCCAATGAACGAATTAGCATTTTTGATCGGACGTGGTATGGGCGAGTTTTGGTAGAGCGGGTTGAAGGTTTTGCCAGTGATGTAGAGTGGCAACGGGCTTATGAAGAAATCAATCGCTTTGAAAAAGATTTGACGGATAGCCATACCGTAGTGGTAAAAATCTGGCTATCGATTAGTAAAGACGAGCAATATGCACGCTTTAAGGAACGTGAAGAAACGCCACACAAGCGCTTTAAAATCACGCCTGATGATTGGCGTAATCGTGAAAAATGGGATGAGTACTTACATGCTGCTGCGGATATGTTTGAACGAACCAACACGGACTATGCACCGTGGTACATCATTGCCAATGATGATAAATACAGTGCACGTTTGGAAATTTTACGCAGTATTTTGAAGCAACTCAAAGCAGATTAGCCTGTGTTGAGTTGCTAGGTCGTTCAGGGGTATTAAGTTTTAAGCCGTGGCTTGCAGGTTTTGTTTTTGCTGGATGGATTTGGCGAGTTTGTAGCAATCCTCTACATGAGCCTCAGCCACTTTTTTCATGACGAAATAGCCGAGGCTTGCCGCCACCAATTGACCGCCTAAGGGAATGTATTTGCTGACTTGTTTGGTAATCATTTTGGAGGCGAAATTGTGTATTGAGTTTTTCACAGCAGTTCGTGCCACGACTAAACCTGAAAACTCAAAGCCACGTTTCCGCAATTCTTGCCAGTGAATCTGTTTGGTTTCCAAATCAAACACGCTGATTTGATCGGGTGCAAGCCCAAAGCGGGCATTAATTTCAGGAATCAGTTGTGACAAAATGCCGACATCAACCACCACATCCAAAAAAGGCACAGGGATGACGGCTACACCCGCAGAAACATAGGCACGCTTTTGAACCAATTCGAGACATTCTGCGCGGATTTGTTCTAGATTTAATGAGGCATCAATTGAATCGGGAATATTGTCTATTTTCATTGTCTAGTTTAAACCTTGTATCCATTTTTATATTGAAGCATCTTTAAGCATCGATTTTCAAAGTCATTTTTAAATCGATATTGTGCTATACCGTGACATAGACAGTACACCAAGTATAGTCAATAATCTTTATGCTTTTGTAGATTGTTGTTCATTTATCGTTGGAGAAAAACTATTCATGGCCATTCACGTGATTCAGAGTCAACGGATTGATGTTTTGCTACAGGCCATGTTGAAAACGGTGAAATCACAAAGTCACAATGCTTTGCAGGTGTTAAAACCCCAACATTTTATTGTGCCATCACCTGCGGTTGAAGCGTGGCTGACGCAGCAACTGGCAGAACAAAAAGGCATTAGTGCCAATACCCAGTTTCATCATCGCATTCGTGGTTTTCAATGGTCTGCCTATCAATGGGTATTGGATCAAGACAAAGAGCAGGTGCGTAAAGCCAATATTCCACGCATTATTATTAAATGGCGGGTCTATCAAGCCTTACTGGCTTATATTCAGCCAGAACAATCTGCCTTGGATGCAGCACATCCGTTAACGCCGATTGTGCAACGCATTTATGCCAGTGCCGATCAACTTGAACAAGGCATCGAAAAACAACAGAAAAAGCAGCGCATGCTGTATTGGGTGGCAGAACAGGTTTCTAAATTATTCAGCCATTACATGGAATATCGTGGACATTGTCAGAAAAACTGCCCCACCTACCAATGCACTTGTCCAACCAATTGGTTGCAACGTTGGGGAAGTAATCAGGCATTACCAATTGAGCAGATGTTCTTCCAGACCAATACTGAAATTTCGGCTTTTACTCTGAATCAGGCACATGAATTGGAAGCATGGCAGCGTTGGTTGTGGCAGGTGGTGTTTCATCAGGATTTTATGGAAATGCAGCAGATTGATGCGGCATTTTGGGAGATGCTGGGCAGTGCAGAGGCACCCAATGCGGTAGCATTAAAAAAACTGCCACAGCCCTTGGTGGTGTTTACCTTGTTGGATTTACCACCGAGTCAGTTACAGTTTTTACAGCGCTTAGGGCAATATATTGATATTTATCTGTTGCACTATAACCCGTCTCAGGAGTATTGGGCAGACAGTGTCGATCCGAACTGGAAAGCACGCTATGACTTGCGAGTGAAAGAGCGTTTTATTGCCAAAAATCCGCAAGCCACAGATGAGCAAATTGAACAATTCTTTCAGGATTTCACTCTACATTTTAATGCCGAAATTCGTGAATCACGTCATCCCTTATTAACCCGTTTTGGCAAGCAAGCACGAGATCACTTTTCATTATTATCTGGGCTTTCTTCAGGGGAAGATGGGGTCTGGGCAGATGTGTTTGTGGATGAATATCAGCCGACCTTATTGGGTAAAGTCCAGTCGGATATTCTGTATTTGGTGGAGCCTGAACAACATCAATTTGCGCTGAATGTACAGGATGATTCCATTCAAATACATGTCTGCCACTCCAGTTTGCGTCAACTGGAAGTACTGAAAGAGCAATTGATTGTATGGTTGGCACAAGGTTCTAAAGAGCAGCCGCGCCGTCCGAGTGATATTCTGGTGCTCAGTCCCAATTTAAAAGACATTGAGCCATATATTCGTAGCGTTTTCGCCCCGCCTGTTCGCGAACGTGAAGATGAGCGCACCATCTCGGGACGAATTAGCCAAGACAGTATTTATCTGCCCGTGAAAATTGCAGGCGTGACGCAACTGGATGCTGCCAATGCGTGGCGTGCGGTGTTGGGCCGTATCCAACTGACACAAGGGCGTTTTCGTCTTGATGATTTTGCCGACTGGCTGAGTTTGGCGGCCACGCAACAATGTTATGGCTTAGACATGAATATGGTCGAACGCATGCTGGAACTGCTGGAACAAGCAGGCTTTAAGCGCGGCTTAGATGCGCAACATTTGGCATTGAGTCTATCTGAAGGTGATCAAGACTATCGCTTTAGCTTTAAATTTGCCTTAGACCGTTTAGCAATGGGTATCGCCATTCCTGAACATACCTTGTTTGATCAGATACTCAGTTTCGCTGAAGTCATGCCGAGTGATTTTGAACTGATTGCTAAACTCATTCAGATTTATCAAGATTTGGATGCACGCCGAGACTGGCTACTGGCACATGAACAGCAGCCTAAACAAGTCGAGCAATGGCTGAAAATCCTGATGCAGGAAGTGGCAGAATTTGAGCAAGCAGGCGTAGAGGTCTTGGCTACAGTTGCACAAATTATTAAAAAGCAAGAACGGATGCTGACGCTATCTAACTTCTATGAAGGGCAGGATCAATATGGCTTGGATCAGTTAAGTTTGCCTTTGGCATATTTACTAGATGAAATTCAAACCACCTTGGATGCACAGCTGGATCAGGCGGAACCGACAGGACAGATTACTTTTAGCCAGTTGGGGCAGATTCGTCCGATTCCGTATCGCCTGATTGTGATATTAAATTTGGACAGTGGCAAGTTCCCGAGTCGTAATCAGCATTTGCCTTTTGATTTGATGGATATCCTGAAACCGCAATTGGGTGATCGCTCTCGTTTAGAAGATGACCAAGGGGCGTTCTTGGATGCATTACTGTTGGCACAGCAGAATCTATGGCTGTTTTATAACGGTTTTGATGTCAATGATGGGGAAGTACGTGAGCCATCCACCGCCTTGCAAGAATTGATTCAGCATTTGGCTTTTATTACTCAGAAATCAGAGCGTACTGAAGAAGTTAGCCAGCAGTTACATGGTTTAGATGTGCCTGCACAATTACATGGGTTGTATCAGCTTCATCCCTTACAGCCTTTTGATGTTTCTGGCTTTACCCAGCCTAAACCAACGCGTTTTCAAGATCATTGGTATCGGGTTGCACAGCAGATTGCAGCCCCAACGGGGCAACGTCAGGCATGGCAAGATACGGTTTATATGGCCGCATCTAATGATTTTATCAGTCTTCAAAGTCGACAATGGATTCAGGATGTTTGTTTCCCTGCACGTCTATATCTAAAAACGCTTGGCGTGGAAAACTTAAAACCTGAAAATTTGCCTGATGAAGTTGAACCCTTGGTTTTAGATGGCTTAGGGCGTTATGCAGTGCGGCATTTCTTACAGCAACAAGGGCAAATGACCCAGCCTGAATTGTTATTGGATCAATTGCCTGTAGGCAAAATGCAGCAAGCCGCATGGCAAATCAGTGTAATTGAACAGCAACAATTACAAGCACGCTTGCAACGTTATGCCACAGAGGTCACGCCTGTGACACAGCAGCTCTGGAATATGAACGCAAATATCCAGTTCCAAATCACTGTTCCCTCTCAATCGACTCAGCAATGGGTGAGCTTAGAGGCATCCAGTGCGCGTGCCAAACGACGAGTGCAACTCTGGTTGGAATATTTGTTCTGGCTAACACATGAAAATCGGGGCGATGCAGGACAGGACTTGGCGCGGTTAGTGGTGTTTAGTGATCAAACAGTGCTGTGTAGTGGGGTATCTTCCAATCAGGCACGAGAGTATTTGGCGGCGTGGTTTGAACTATGGCAACACGGGCAGACGCAGCCTGTCGTTTTACCCGCAGCTTTATTATTCAAAGTGGCAGAGAAAGGCAAACAACTGGAATGGCAACCTGACGAGCAGGGTCAACTACAGATCAAAGACTGGGACGCTCTCGTCAAGGACTGGCAGGATGATGGACGTTTTGCAGGGTTTTCTGCCTTGGACAATGAAGCCAGTCAGCAGCACCGTGATTGGCAGTTTATCCTGCAACAACAAGATAGTACGGCTTTATTGGCTCAAGCCTGTCAACGGTATGCCTATGCGTTGTATGCGCCGATTTTTCAATATCAACAGTTGATTCAGGAATAATGCAGATGACGAATTTAACTCCCCCTGCTGCAATTTCTTATCAGCCGATTGTCGATATGCAGTTTAAAGGGCTGCATTGGATTGAAGCATCCGCAGGTACTGGCAAAACTTACACGTTATCGAGCTTAATGGTGCGGATCTTTTTGAGTGATTATCTACCGAATCAGGTCATTGCGACCACCTTTACTCGCGCCGCAGCGGCGGAGCTGAAAGGGCGGATTCGTAGTCGTTTGGTCGATACTTTACGTTATTTTGAGACTTGCCAAACCTTACCCCAATCTGAGCTGCAACAGAAAATTTCGGCAGAATCAGACCCCTTATATCAAAAGGTTTTGCAAGATTTTGCACCACGCGTGGATTATGCCCGTGAACGGCTCAAATTGGTGATTGATCAACTGGATGAGCTTTTTGTCGGGACGCTGGATAGCTTTAGTCAAAAGTTGCTGCGTGAATTTGCCTTTGAAAGTGGCAAAATTGAGCGTGCAGAAATTACCGATGATGCCAAACAATATACTCAGCAATTGATTCATGATGTACTGCGCGAATGGATTCAGCAGCAACCACAAAATATTTTGGACTATCTGCTGCTGAACAAGAAATTAAAGTCGCAGCAGGCGTATGTAGCCGTAGTGGAAAACAGTCTGAATTTTGCTTCTGCACATTTTCAGGCGGTGGCTGCTCCCGAAGTGGATGTAGAGGGCTTTAGCCAGCAAGTTGAACATTTATTGGGGCTGGATTGGAGCCGTATCACTGAATTGGCAGATTATTATGCTGCCGATGGTGCACATTTTAAATTGCTGGCCAAGAAATGGCGCGACGACAACAAATTACAGCAACTCTTGACGGTTAAGTTGCCTGAACTGTTGGAGGTGTTAAAGCAGCAAGGCCCTTATGCCTTATTTGCACCTTTATACGTGGAAACGCTGAAACATCTGAGTGATGCTACTCACAAAGTTTTGAATAAATGCCCAGATGAAGTCTTGCAGGGATTTCAACAGCATGTGCTGATTGGTGAGTTGACGGCATTTATGCAAAGTCTGGACAAGCTCAGCTTTGATTTAGACACGTTGGATAGTTATTTGCAGTTTTATCTGGCATCGGAAGTGAAAAAACGTTTGCCACAAGTCTTGCAGCAAAAGAGTGAAACCACCTTTGCGCAGCAAATTCGTACCTTAGCCGATGCCTTGCAAGATGCGCAAGGCGCACGCTTTGCTCGTTTTGTTCAAGCCCGTTATCCCTTAATTTTGGTGGATGAATTTCAAGACACCAATCAGGATCAGGACAATATGTTGGCTCGCATCTGGCGTGATGCAGGACATTATGCCAAAGGCTGCATGATTATGGTGGGTGATCCGAAACAGGCGATTTATGGTTTCCGTGGTGGAGACATGCTGACCTATAACAAAGCCCGTCTCGATGTGCTCAGCAAACAAGGACGCTTATATAGCCTCAAATACAATCATCGTTCTGTGGCTGAACTGGTCACGGTGGTCGATGCTTTATTTCAGCGACAAATCCAATTTGGAGAAGAAGTTGAATATACCGCTGTTGAGGCAGGACCACGACCACATCCAGTTTTAGCCGATGCGCAAGGCAACAATCATCAGCCTTTACGGTGGTTGATGCTAGAAGACAAAAAAGATGAATTTATTCAAGTGGCTTGGAAAATCCGTGATTTGCTGAATCAAGGCATTCAGCAACGGTTGTATTTGGCAGAAGTCACAGGCAACCGTGGCATAGATGAAAATGATATTGCGATTTTATCCAAAAACCATGATGGCTTAGATAAGGTGCAATATGAATTAGAACGTTTAGGGATTCGCGTCAATCGACCTTCCAAGCGGAGTGTATTTGATAGTCCAATTGCACAAGACGTGGCAGCCATTTTGACCGCAATCATGCATCCTTACGATGAGGCCAAGGTCAAGCGCGCCTTGCTGACACGCCTATTGAATTTTCAGCTCAGCCAGTTGATGCAACTGGAGCAACGCCCTGAGGGATTAAGCCAGTTTATTGAAGATTTTGATTACATTCGGGAAATGTGGTTTAACACAGGCTTTTTAAGCGCGTGGCAATATGCTTTAAACTTATTTAAGGCATGGTCAAATCTGGTGGCAAGCCAAAGCCGTGACAACGAACGCTGTGTGGTGAACTTACGTCATTTAACTGAATTGCTGAGTCAGCATAGTGAGCATTTTCAGGGGCCGCAGGCGTTATATCACTGGTATCTCAGACAAATACAAACGCCGAGTGAGCGTGAATGGGAACTGGAACGTAAGCTGTCGAATGAAGCTGGCGTACAGTTGATGACCATTCATCAATCCAAAGGTTTAGAGTTTAAAATTGTCTTTCTGTTGGGTGCAGATAAAAAGTTCACTGAAAATAACAAAACCCTGAATTTCTCTACGCAACAGTTACCTGATCCCGTTACAGGGCAGCTTGAAATGCAACGCGTGATTGCGGTGAATGATAAGCACCTTTTAGATGAAGTTGCCGTTCAACAGCACAATGCACGGGCAGAAGCAGAACAGCATCGGCTCTGGTATGTAGCACTAACCCGCGCCAGTCATCGGGTTTATGCCATATTGCAAGATCAGGCAGGAAAATCGACTACGGGCTTGGCATTTTGGCGTGGACATGCTGAACAAGTTTTTCAGCATCCACATAGCGCTGATGAAGCGGTATTAACCGAATGCCCTATTGCACTGAAGCGTACACAAGATCAGCAGCTTCCTGAGTTGTATGCGATAGAGTTTCCCACACAACGTTTTTATCCGCGTGCGAAAACCAGTTTTAGTGCATTAGCACAGCATTTGAGTCGGCAGCAAGCACAGGATGCACTTGCGGTAAAGCGTGAACAGCTACAAAGTGCAGCGGATGAAATCAACCTAGAGGTGGTGGAGCAGCCCGAAGAGCTTGCACAACCGATCAGTTGGATTCAGCGTCAATTTCCAATGGGGACATTGGCGGGTAATTTTCTACATGAAATTTTTGAACACATTGATTTTCAACAGCAACAGGACTGGAAAATCGAAGTGCGCCGTCGCTTTAAAAATGATTATCCAAGTTTATGGCAGGCATTGTGCGACAAATATCAGCAAGATTTTCAGCAGGTGGATGAAGAACAACTGTTGGCATGGATGACCGAATGGCTGACACAGGTGCTCTCGACGCCGTTACATCAACAGTTTTGTTTAAATCAGTTGAGTGCAGAATCTCATCTGGCAGAATTCCCCTTCTATTTGGCCTTGTCCAATCATGTCTTGGCGATTAAACGCATACAGGACTTATATGCCGAATATGGTATTTTCATGCCTGAACTGAATGCTGCCAATTCTGCACGCTATTTAACGGGCTCTATCGACTTGGTTTATTTCGATGGACAGCGTTACCAGATTGCCGATTATAAGAGTAACTTCTTGGGTGCGGATATCGCAGATTACACCCCATTAAAATTACAGGAAAGCATGTCACAGGCCAGTTACTGGTTGCAGGCGGGGCTGTATTTGGTGGCGTTACATCGTTATTTACAAGTGCAGTTGGAAGATTACGACATTCAAAAACATTTAGGCGGTGCAAGTTATCTGTATTTGCGTGGTATGCATGGCGATGCACAATATGGGGTCAACTATTGGTGCCCTGATGCAGAATTTATACTGCGCCTGGATGCATTATTGGGCTATTTTGCTGAAGAGCATGTTCATAAGAGTGCATCAACACCTTTAGCTGTTATGTAAAACAATAATTAGACTGTGGATAACTTTGAGGATAACTGTGTGGAAAACAAGCAGGAACTACAATTGAATGCTGAATGGATCAAGTCGTGGAGTCAATATCTTCAGCAGCCTCCTTTTTGTGCAACGCCAAACCCACAAACAGATGCAGTTATACAGTCCGTATTGGAAGCAATGTTACAGGGCAACAGTTGTGTACTGTTAGAACCTAATGCAGTAGGTAATTTAGGACATTTGGCCATCAGTGAAAATGAGGTGGCAAATCGTGTTGCGCCTTTTATTTATGACCCGCAGTATTTATATCTATATCGTTATTGGAAACAGGAAAATACTTTGGCACAGCACGTGGCGAGGTTAAAACAACAAATCGTTCCCGTCGTTGATCATCAGGGCTACTCCGGTTTGCTGAGTGATCCACATCAGCAGCAAGCATTAAGCATGGTGTGCCAGCAAGCCTTGAATATTATTACAGGTGGACCAGGGACAGGTAAAACTTATACTTTGGCACGTATTATTGCAGTATTAAACCAGTCTTTACCAAATTTACGCATTGCGATGGCAGCGCCAACAGGTAAGGCCGCGCAACGTATGAAAGAAGCCCTACAAAATGCATTAAATGATGAAATATTGCAGCCTCTGGTTACCCCCGCTTTAAAACAATTAAACCCCGTCACACTGCATCGCTTGTTGGGTTTAGGGCATTCCGCACGACCACGCTATGATGCCGAACAGCCATTACCCTATGATGTGATTGTGGTGGATGAAGCCTCGATGTTGGACTTAAATCTGGCGAGTATGTTGTTTGCTGCTGTACCCAATCAGGCTCGACTGATTTTATTGGGAGATGCCAATCAATTGGCTTCGGTAGATGTAGGGGCGGTATTGGCCGATTTACAGCAAGTGAATGCTTTGCAAGAGAATCGGGTACATTTGAAGACCAGTCGACGCTTTGATGGAGAAGCTTTAATTGGACAAATGGCTGCATTTATTCAGCAGCCACCAACAAGCATTTCACCTCAAGCATTACTAGAACAATTTCACCAACAGGTGGTTGCACCGACTGAAATTAAAGCTGTACCACTTTTAGCCAAGATGCCGAATGTATTGCAACTGGAATACTTTGCTCAAGCACATCCAACATCAGAGCAATATTATGATCAATTGATGCTGGGCTATCAGCATTATATTGAGATATTAAAAACACATTTGAGTTCGGAAGAGCCAGAGACTTCTATTCAGCATGTTATCCAGATTTTTGATGATTACCGTATTCTCACAGCCATTCGACATGGTGCGTTTGGTCTGAAACAGCTTAATCAACAAATTGAGCAACGCTTCTTGAGCAAACTCAGTCGCTATACCACAAAACAAGGTGACTGGTATGTCGGGCGTCCTGTAATGATGACTTACAATGACTATCAATTAGGGTTGTCTAATGGAGATATTGGCATTTGCTTTAAAAGGCAACGCCAAGGACAGTCTCAGTTTGAAGTGTATTTCCCAAGTTTAGAAAAATGGGTTCTGGCAACCCGTTTGCCTAAAAATATAGAAACGGCATTTGCACTGACCATTCATAAATCACAAGGTTCAGAGTTCACGCATACGGCTGTAGTTTTGGATGCGCAAGCACAAAACTTACTGAGTCAGGAATTGCTTTATACCGCAATTACCCGTGCTAAAACGGTGGTGAGTGTATTGGCAGATCCTCAGGCATTGGCACAAGCTTTGTCTAAAAAGACGACTCGGATGAGTGGGGTTTTAGAAAAAATAAAAGGTATCTTGGATTATTAATTTGTACTACATAATAAGCAGCTTTGTACGAAAAAGCTTACATTGATTCAAGATATTTGCGCATAGAGCTTTCTCATGGTTTCTGAGAAGATGAGTTCACATAAAGAGCACAACACGGAACGTTGAGCCATAATCGCAAAAGGATAATAACAAAGTCGGAATATGACAGCGAACTTACAGTGAAGTAGGTGAAAGAGGAAACTTACAGCCGCTAAGCCTTGTAGTTTTGGGAGAGACTACAGGGCTTTTTTATTGCCTAGAGTTTTGTCCTCAACCCCACATTTTTCTCTAGTACTTCATTGTTAATGATGTACACCAGTGTGCGTAAAAACGTACAGCAGGTTGGGAAAAATACCTCTAGTCTTTAAATTTTGTTGTGGCAAAATATTACACATAAGGACATAAAGTGGAAACAAGGACTGTTTGTCACAATAAGCGCATTATGCGCAATAACTAAAACAATTATAACAATAAATATAAGAACTACAGCGCAATGAAAAAAGCCTAAGCTCTGCTTGGGCTTTTTTCTTTCGAGTTGACTATTTTTTATGATTTGCAAAAAGTATCAAAATAATGAGTGTTAAAAATATGATGGAACTTCTATTAAACTGTATTTAACGAGAAGCAATGCGCATTATTTTGTGTATCTAAGCGTCATACGATACTTATTCTCTGTGGTACGGCTAAGAGTTCATTGGCATTTTATGATTTGCATAGATTTTAGCTGATGAAATGAATATTGAGCTGTGTATTTTGGCTTAAAAAATATCTTGCTGAGATTACACATTTTCCTTTGCTGATAAATGGCTATTTAATAGTCGAATTTCATTAAAAATGTGATTTAATATTCATTTTTTAACCTTTAATCTGTTAGATAATGATTTTTCATAATCAGAGAGAAGATTTAAAGACTGACATTTGGTTCTTTTTTGTTTAGTAAATTTTAATAGTGCGCATATTTTGCAATCATGACCATTTTCCCTTAAAATATCCGACTTGCTGTAGTGATGCACGGCAGTCAGTTGAGCAATCAATTGATTCGTATCAAATGTAACTTATTAAGCATCTCGGAGAAATCGAATGGCTTTAACAAACGCAGATCGCGCAGAAATCATCGCTAAATTTGCTCGTGCTGAAAACGACACTGGTTCACCAGAAGTTCAAGTAGCACTTTTAACTGCTCAAATCAATGACTTACAAGGTCACTTCAAAGAGCATAAACACGACCATCATAGCCGTCGCGGTCTTATCCGTATGGTTAACCAACGTCGTAAGTTACTTGACTACCTAAATGGTAAAGATCATGGCCGTTATGTTGCTTTGATCGGTGCTTTAGGTTTACGTCGTTAATTCGATTGAAACTTTTATTTTCGGATTATTGCATGTCAAATGCTGTATTACTGAAAACTAAAGTATATCTAGCTATGTCTAGATAATGGGGAAGGGGCGAATGTTTCGCTCCTTCTTTGTGTTTGAAAATAGTGTGTCTAGTGAGGTCGGCTTCTAAGCTTTGTCATTTGCGCAAGCTTTTGGTTGCGAATGCCAAACCTTAGGGGTCTCCACTAGAATAGCTGTTCACAAGAACTAGGAAAAAAATACATGTCTATGTTTAATATTATTCGTAAAGAATTCCAATACGGTCAGTACAATGTAGTACTTGAAACAGGTCGTGTTGCACGTCAAGCAAACACGGTTGTGATCACGATGGGCGGCGTAACTGTACTGGTTGCAGTTGTGGCTCAACCAACGGCTAAAGCGGGTCAAGATTTTTTCCCTTTAACTGTTAACTACCAAGAAAAACAATATGCTGCGGGTCGTATTCCAGGTGGTTATGGCAAACGTGAAGGTCGTGCTTCTGAAGCTGAAACTTTAATTTCACGCTTAATTGACCGTCCAATTCGTCCATTGTTCCCAGAAGGTTACTACAACGAAATCCAAGTGACGGCAACAGTTGTGTCTTCTGACAAATCAATGGAAGCTGACATCGCTGCAATGCTAGGTACTTCTGCCGCGCTTGCAATTGCAGGTACACCGTTCCGTGGTCCAATTGGTGCTGCGCGTGTTGGTTTAATCAACGGTGAATATGTTCTTAACCCGAACTTTGAACAAATGGCGCAATCTGACCTTGACCTTGTGGTTGCTGGTACAGAATCTGCAGTATTGATGGTTGAATCAGAAGCGAAAGAACTTTCTGAAGATCAAATGTTAGGTGCAGTGCTTTTCGGTCATGACGAAATGCAAATTGCTGTACAAGCAATTAAAGAATTTGCTGCTGCTGCGGGTGCAACAGAGTCTACTTGGACTGCACCAGCGAAAAATGAAGACCTTCGTACTAAATTGAAAGAAGCGTTTGAAGCGAAAATTTCTGAAGCATATACCATTGCGGTTAAGCAAGACCGTTATGCAGCATTAGACGCGATTCAAGCAGAAGCAGTAGCGCAATTCGTTCCTGAAAATGATGAAGCGGGTATTGCTGATGACTTGAACGAATTGTTCGAAGATTTGAAATACCGTACTGTACGTGACAACATCCTTTCTGGTAAGCCACGTATCGATGGTCGTGACACGAAAACTGTTCGTGCATTAGACGTACAAGTTGGCGTATTAGACCGTGCACACGGTTCTGCATTGTTCACACGTGGTGAAACGCAAGCATTAGTGACAACGACACTTGGTAACACACGTGATGCGTTAATGGTGGATACTTTAGCGGGTACTAAAACTGACAACTTCATGTTGCACTATAACTTCCCTGCATACTCTGTAGGCGAAACTGGTCGTGAATCTGGTCCTAAACGTCGTGAGATTGGTCATGGTCGTTTAGCACGTCGTGGTGTGCAAGCTGTTCTTCCAGCGGCTGATCGCTTCCCGTATGTGATTCGTATCGTATCTGACATTACTGAATCGAACGGTTCTTCTTCAATGGCTTCTGTTTGTGGTGCTTCATTATCACTTATGGATGCAGGTGTTCCATTGAAAGCACCAGTTGCAGGTATCGCAATGGGCTTAGTGAAAGAAGGTGAGCGTTTTGCTGTTCTTTCTGATATCTTGGGTGACGAAGACCACCTTGGTGACATGGACTTTAAAGTAGCAGGTTCTGCCAACGGTATTACTGCACTTCAAATGGACATCAAGATCGAAGGGATTACTGAAGAGATTATGGAAGTTGCGTTAAACCAAGCATATGCAGGTCGTATGCATATCTTGAATGCAATGAACCAAGTGATTTCACGTGCACGCCCTGAAATTTCAATGCATGCACCAACATTCCAAGTCATCAACATCAACCCAGACAAGATTCGTGATGTCATTGGTAAAGGTGGTGCAACCATCCGTGCGATTACTGAAGAAACTAAAGCAGCAATTGATATCGAAGATAACGGTACAGTTCGCGTATTTGGTGAAACTAAAGCGGCTGCACAAGCTGCAATTGCGAAAATCCAAGCACTGACTGCTGAAGTTGAACCAGGTACGATTTACACAGGTAAAGTCATTCGTATTGTTGAATTCGGTGCATTCGTAAATATCCTTCCAGGTACTGACGGTTTGCTTCATATTTCACAAATTTCAAATGAGCGTATTGCCAACGTTGCAGACGTATTATCTGAAGGTCAAGAAGTGAAAGTACAAGTTGCAGATGTCGACAACCGTGGTCGTATCAAGTTAACGATGAAAGATGTTGAACAAGCTTAATGCATTGATCATCTTTTAATAAAAAGCCTGCTCTGCTGAGTGGGCTTTTTTATGCCTCAGTATTTTATTGAATAACTGCATAAAGCGATAAAGTTTGTGGTGAAATTGCGATAAAAATGAATATGCTAAGCAGAATGCATTACACTCAACTTCACGAAATAAACAACAAGATTGACGGAATAGAGTGACTGGATAGATGCAAAGCTACTATTTTTATCAACATCCGACGGATGCTTATATTTACGTACAACAGCAGGCGTTGGACCACGTTGAGCCTGAATTCATCTGGATTGATAGTACCCGTGAAGATCTGGTCAATCATGCCGAACATTGGCAGCAGCAAATGTTTGAAATGACAGGGGTGAGCTTAAATGAATTTCATGTCAAAGATATTTTGAATTTGGAGCATCCATGTGCTTTTGATGCAATGGAAGATTACGACTTGCTCATTTTCCGTAAATTGATAACTCCAGATGACAAGATCCAGACAGGGGAGCAAGCATTAGAGCAACATGAGCGCTTCTTTGGACTCTCCACGACACCTATTAGTTTTGTTCTGACATCACAAGTCTTGATTACGGTGCGGGAGCAAGGAAATCAAATTATCGAGCAGTATATTGAACGGATAGATTCAATTGCAGCACGTACTATGGATGAGCAAAACAAGCCTCGTAAACTGTCACATAGCCCTTTAGATTTAGCATTGCGTTTATTGAATGCCATGGTCGATGGTTACTTGGATTTGCGAGTGCCACTCACCCGACGTGTGGAATATTGGCAACAAGAGTTATTACAAGGACACCGCCGTTTTGCCAAATGGAATCAGTTACTACAGGAAAACATGGCATTTCAGCAAATTGAAAATCTGTGCGAAGAACAAATCGAGGTCTTACAAGAATTACGTGATGAAATCGTAGAAAACTATTCCCATTTAAAACCGAAAAAGCGCTCTGAAAAACGCGATATAGTGTTGGTGCGTACTGATGATTTGGTCAGTCATGTCGAGCGTATTCAAAAACATACGACGCGTTTACGGAGTGCTGTACAGGCAGCAATCGAATTACATTTTTCAGCGATTGCGAACCAAACCAATGAAAACATGCGAATTTTGGCGATTATTACCGCAATTTTTGCACCGTTAACCTTATTGACAGGGATATATGGAATGAACTTTGAGTTTATTCCAGGGCTGAAATCTCCAATTGGGTTCTGGTTAATGTTGATGGTGATGTTGATCACGACGGTCTGGTTGATTCTGTATTTCTATCGTCGCCACTTGGTGGGACGTGGTGAAAAAAGCGTGATTGATATGCTGGCGCAACAACATCAAGATCAGCATGTGGGTTTACTCTGGTTCCTAGATTACGAACCCATTAAGCAAGGGGTCAAAGTCACCTTGAAAGAAGTGGAAAAACTGACAAAATTAAAATAATCACGATCAAATACAAGAAGATGTCATGAAACTGACATCTTCATTTTCTATGCTCTATATAGGCAAAATAGCATGATCTGATTTTATGCTAATGCACGTATAAATAGATGAATAAAGCGCAGTACATGTTCCGAACTCACTTAGATTTGTGAATTGGTATGATCTTGTAGTAGGCGATAAATTTCATCCTTGAGACGAAGTTTTTTACGCTTTAAAGCTTCAATGTCATCATTGATACGAGAGACAGGATTAAGTTCGCGTCGACAGATTTCCTGATCTAGTTCGGCATGTTCTTCGAAAATTTTCGCAAAGTGCGGATTATCCTGACGTAGTTGAGGAATAACTTCGCGGTGTTCAGGGAACATGAGTTTCACTTTCTTGTTACATTCTTTTGTTTTCATGATAACCGTATTTCTCTCAAGTGAATGATAAAAGAACAATAACCCGCTCAATGATGAATTAAGTTCAAGGAACGGGCTGTATATCGGATTTATGAGTCTTGTATATGCGCATGCCGAACTTGGCGACGAAGTTGTTGTACTTCATCAATCAGATCCAACATCATGGCAACTGCTGAAAAACTGGCATCAAAATCACGTTGTAAACGATAGGCTTTACGCGCACGTGTGACATCTTCACCAAAGAATTGATGAATTCGTTCTTCTGGGCGTGTCGGTAAAATATCGTATTCCAACAGTTGTAAAACCCATTCTGGGCTTTGACCACAGGCTTCGGCAAAGTGTTTTAAATCGAAACTACGATGTTCATCGACGATCTCTGCGGTGCTATAACCGTCGCAAATAATTTCTCGATAATGAATGGTTGTCATAGCGTTCTCCTTAAAGTTGTCGAGGCTTAAACTGCTTAAAGGCTTCAGCAAAAGCTCGGTAAGCTTGTTCTTGCTCAGCGTTTTGTGCAGGTGGATTCACAATGTTTAGAATTAAGAATAAATGCCCTGCTGTTTTATTGGGAATTCCTTGATTTTTTAAACGTAATTGTTGTCCTGTTTTTGCATTTTTGGGTAGGTTTACTTGAACTTTCGTGCCAGCAGGTGTAAGTAACTCAATTTGTTGTCCTAATGCGGCTTCCCATGGGGTCACAGGCAACGTGTAGTAAATGTCTGTACCTTCAACACGGTATTGATCTGTATCTTTGTAATAAATCTCGATATATAAATCGCCATTTTCACCACCACGGATACCAGTTTGTCCTTGACCTGCTAAGCGAATTTGTTGTCCTTCTTTCATCCCTTTTGGAATTTTGACTTCTAGGGTTTTGCGTTGTACTTCGGGTTCGCCATAGGCATTAATGCTTGGAATTTGCAGGGTAATTTGTTGAGAAGTGCCATGAAAGGCAACGTCTAAATCAATTTCCAGCTTGGCATGTTGGTCTTCACCTCTAAAAGATTGCTGTCTTTGTTTATATTGATAATTCCCTCCGCCAAAACCTGTTCCAAAGCGACCAAATAGGTCTTCAAAGCCTGAAAAATCGGATGTACTGCCTTGATTAAATCCTTGTCGATAAAATTGAGCATCATCAAATCCAGACGCGCCTGCTTGTCCCCCAAACCCTGAAAAACCTTCAGGATGATCTAAGATGAAGTCATATTCTTTTTTCTTCTCTTCATTGCTAAGTGTGTCATACGCAACGTTGACTTCTTGCATACGAGCTTCAGCATCACTTTCTTTACTGATATCGGGATGGTACTTTCGTGCCAGCTTTCGATAGGCTTTTTTTATTTGGTCAGGAGGAGCATCGCGTGGAACTCCCAGAATTTCATAATAGTTTTTAGACATACGTATTTAATAAAATTGATGGTATTTTAATCAATATTATGATGTCTTTGGGAAAGAGGGAAGTAGTGTAGAACTGTTCGTATTTGTTTCAAATTATAACAATAAGAAAAAGCCCACGGAGGGCTTTTTCTTAGTACGGTAGGGTTTTAATTTACTGGACTTTAATCCATGTCATCAGGCGGACATTCGAGGAGCCTGCCTCTTGAGCACGAACTTGCAGATATCTGGCTTCCTGAACTAAATGTGCTTCCGAAACATAGTACTGTCCTGAAAGTGGATCAAGAAATTTACCTTCAATATATTCGTTGTGTTTTTCAGGATTTTTCTTTAACCCTGATAAAATAGTTAAGCCGATCATCGGTTGATTTTTTAAATGGCCTGTACATTTTTGACAAGTAGTCAATTTCTCTTTGCCAGATAATGGGCGTATTTCGATCACTTGTGCGCTATAGACATTGTGCTGGTTTTTACTGATGATGACATCTGCCAGTGAGTGACCTGTACGATCATCCACGGTTTTCCATTTGCCAATCAGGGGGTCAGTGTTTGCTAAGCTGTAAGTACTGCACAGCAAAGTTGTAATGAAAACCGTACGGGAAAGAAAACGAATTCCCATGAAAAATTACCTCAGTGTATATCAGTTAAGTTTGAATGAATCACATATTAAAATGATGGATTTCTTATCATGAAGAGACGCAGTTCAACAAAAAAATTGTTATCTTCGTCACGCAATTTTAGCGTATCTTTTTATACGTTGAATATATCATATTGCTCCAAATGCACTGAAATCGGCGCTTTGGCATAGCAAGTGGACATGGAATGTTCTTAGAGCTTATCTATATTAAGTCGTAGAAAACTGCCTGTTGCATATCAATGGGCTGCATAACAACAGGCAGAGGCAAAGTTAATGAATGTTTAACTTAAATGTTCGCCGAATAAACCCAGAGCTTCTTCGGCTGTGAACTGATATTGGGTATTACAGAATTGGCAATCCATGGTAATTGGATTTTGATGTTCTAATGTTTCACGCACTGCTTCTACGCCAATTTGTTGTAAGGCATTAGCACAGCGATCTTTAGAACAGGTACAGCCAAATTTGAGTTGTTCAATTTCAGGTAGTCGCACATCTTCTTCATTGTATAGACGATACAGAATTTCATTGGCTGCTAATTCAGTGAGTTCATCAGCTTTTAAAGTTTCTGTGAGCATGGTCAGACGTGGCCATAAATCTTCATCAATCCGTTGCTGTTCTTCTTCACTAATGCGTGGTAGCAACTGAATGAGTAAACCACCTGAGCGTTGTGCTGTACTGGCCAAAACAATGCGGGTAGGAATTTGTGCAGAAAGATCATAATACTGCATCAAGCAGCCCGCTAGGGTCGTTTGATCAAGCGGTACAATCCCTTGATAACGCTCACCAAATTCAGGTTCAATGTTAATAAACAGAATAGGATTAGTCAGTGATTTTAGTACGGTGCTGCTGTCAGTTGCTGCTTGGAAACGAGGATCTTCTTCGTAGTCGGCTAAGGCACGAACTTCACCCAAATGGTTGCATTCCGCCATGGCCCATTTAAATGTTCCAGAGGCTTGAATTTGTAAGCTGATACGCCCTTTAATTTTTAGTGTACTGGCAAGCAAGGCCGTGGCACTGAGCATTTCACCCAGTAAAATTTGTACAGCTTGTGCGTAGTCACGTTGGGCAAGAATCGTTTGTAAGGTTGCTTCCAGATGAACGACTTCACCACGAACAGGGCAATCTTCAATATAAAAGCGTTGACGTATATCAGACATAATTTTCTCCAAAACCCTGCTTTAATGGTGGCGATATTGTAAAACACAAGTCATTTTGCTTCATCTCGTGTTACATCTATTCGGGTAGAATCTAAACCACGTTGTAAATTCACGCCTGTTTCGACTGCACGAATTTCTGTATCACGTTCAAACAAATGTTCCAGTTCAGCAAGGGCGTTTCGGTGCGACTCATATACCTTTTGTTCATCGGTATAGACGCATTGTTGCTGTTCCAAGAGCTGTTCATCATAATCGCGAAATAACTCAATACTTTTTTGGGCATCAGTATCACTAATACCTAAGTCACGTAAGGCCCGATACGCCATGCCGAGTGAAGATAAATAGGTTTCTCGCCAAATATGCTGCACA
Organism: Acinetobacter tandoii; assembly: GCF_008867985.1. Lineage (NCBI taxonomy): Bacteria > Pseudomonadati > Pseudomonadota > Gammaproteobacteria > Moraxellales > Moraxellaceae > Acinetobacter > Acinetobacter tandoii. The sequence goes on along the minus strand of NZ_VXLD01000004.1, from coordinate 231,335 downwards.
CCCAAGTCACGTAATAAGTGTACATGATGTCGGTCTCGTGCTCTGACTAATAACTGTAACTCGGGGTAATTCAGGCGGATATGCCGTGCCACATTCATCGAGTCTTCAATATCATCAATGGCTAAAATAAACACCTTGGCCTGTTCAATACCTGCGGCTCTTAAAATATCAGGGTGGGTGGCATCGCCATAATACAAATGACCCCCATAGTTACGTACAAAATCGACTTTTTCTAAATTACTGTCGATGGCGGTAAATTTTTGATGTTGTAAATGCGCGACACGGGCAATGATTTGTCCAAACCGACCAAAGCCCGCAATAATCATGGCGGAGTGTTGTTCAGGAATATCATCATATTCAGGGACGGTAACAGGCGTAAGACGCGGCACCACACCTTGACGAATCACCCAATACAAAATCGGGGTCAACATCATGGAGATAATTACGATGAGGGTGATAGGGGCAATGCTGGCAGCAGAAATGAGTTGTTCATCTTGCGCTACGCTGAACACCACAAAGGCAAATTCTCCACCCTGTGCCAAACAACTGGCAAGCAGCAAGCTGTTGGGCCAAGAGACCTGATAATAGCGAGCAATCCCCGTAAGTGTCGTAAATTTAACCAGTAAGAGGAGTACTGCACCCGCCAGAATAAACACAGGTTGTTGCCATAAAATATGAATGGGAGTCAGCATACCTACCGTCATAAAAAATAGACCCAGTAGCAGTCCTTTAAACGGTGCAATACTGGCTTCCAGTTCATGTCGGAACTCGGAATCTGCCAATAATACTCCCGTTAAGAATGCACCTAGTGTGGTGCTGATATTGAGTAGATCCATCAACATCACCACGGCTAAAACAATAAATAAGCCCACTGCGGTGATCAGTTCATGTGCACCTGTTTTCGCTACAAAGCGGAAAAAAGGACGAATCAGATAGCGACTGAATAAAAACAGCCCGGTAAATGCTGCGATAATCGCAGCAAAATAGGCGATGCCATAATGCGTTGATTCCACACCTGCCAAAAGAGGAATCACGGCAATCAGAGGAATCGCTGCGATGTCTTGAAACAGTAAAATCGAGAAAGATTGCTGCCCATAACTGGTATTGAGTTGCTGCTTTTCTGTGAGTAGTTGTAATACGAAGGCGGTAGATGACAGCGCCAGTGCACTACCAATCACCAAACTGGCAGCAATGCCTTGTTGCAACACGAAAAACAGAATAGTGCCAATCACCACCGCAGTGATACCCACTTGCGCACTGCCCATCACAAAAATGGATTGACGCATCGTCCAAAGCCGTTGTGGTCGTAGCTCCAACCCAATTAAAAACATCAAAAGAATGACGCCAAATTCAGCAAGTTGTTGAATCGCTTCGGGATCATTGGCAATGTTCAGCACATGAGGTCCCAAAAGAATCCCTGTGATTAAATAACCCAAGACTGTAGCAATGCCGAATCGTTTCAGTAGTGGCACCACCATCAGCGCTGCACCTAAAAAAAGCGTGATTTGCAACAATAACGACATGCATCTGTCCTGAAATTAAAAAGTTGTGATGAATTGCTGAAGTACTGGTTTAGACTCAACTCAATTCCTGTGGGTCTATATCCAGACTGAGTTTCATGCTGGCAGGTTTGTGCTGCAACATGTTTTGCCACCATGCCCTCAAATAATAGTGCAAACGTGCTCGATCTTGGGAAAATAACACCATATGTGCTTGATAACGACCTGCTTTACGTTCCATCGGGGCGGGAATTGGTCCCCAGATATCGATGTTGAGTTCGGAAATCTGACGAAGTTGTTGTGCATGTTCAGTCAGATATTGCTGATTTTGTTCCTGACTTTTCGACTCACAGCGAATTAGCGCCGCATAACGATAGGGTGGGAACAATGCTTGTTGTCGTTCTTTCAACGTTTGACGGGCAAATTGTCGATAATCGCCATCCACTAAGGTGTGTAATAAAGGGTGTTCTGGGCGCAGGGTCTGTAAATAGACATCGCCTTTTTTCTCGCCACGTCCTGCACGTCCCGCCACTTGAACAATGAGTTGGGCAGTTCGTTCTGGTGCACGAAAATCGACACTAAGTAAGCCTGAATCAATATCTAAAATTGCCACCAAAGATACATAGGGAAAATGATGCCCTTTGGCGAGCATTTGTGTACCAAGTAAAATAATCGGTTCACTTTTTTGAATGCGATCATAAATTTTTTGCCAGCTACCGACACGACTGGTGGAGTCTCGATCGACCCGAATGACCTCAAATTCTGGAAAGAGTTCCTTTAAACTTTCTTCAACTTTGGCAGTCCCCATACCAATCGGTTTAAGTTCAGTATGATGACATTGCGGGCAATGATCTGGCATGCGATGAATGGTGCCACAATGATGACAATGCAAATGCTGATAAGGTTGAGTATGCAAGGTGAAATTGGCATCACAATGCGGACATTTCGCTTGCCAAGCACAACTTTCACAAATCAGTACAGGGGCATAGCCTCGTCGATTGAGAAAAATCAGTACCTGTTCTTTGCGCGCCAGACGCTTGTGCATTTCGTCCAGTAAAAACTGACTAAAACCATGCTGTTTGCGCCCGACTTTTAAATCCAAAATGTGCAACTTAGGCAACAGTGCCGTGCCTGCACGTTCATTTAATTCTAGTCGGGTCAGTTTACCTTGATCGGCCAGTGCATAACTTTCCATGCTCGGTGTTGCTGAGCCCAAAATAATGGGACAGTTTTCCAAATGCGCGCGATAGAGCGCGACATCACGCGCATGATAACGAAAACCTTCTTGCTGCTTAAAAGAGAGATCATGCTCTTCATCTAAAATGATTAAGCCTAGATTATGCAATGGGGTATAAATGGCAGAACGTGTGCCTAAAATAATCGAGGCTTTGCCCATTTGCGCACTTTGCCATGCTTGTAAACGTTTAGCATCTGTCAGCCCTGAATGCAGCAGGGCAATATGACAGTGAAAACGCGATTGAAAGCGACTAATGGTTTGGGGGGTCAAACCAATTTCAGGTACCAACACCAACACTTGTTTGCCTTGCTTCAAGACCTCGTACATGATTTGCAAGTACACTTCAGTTTTACCACTACCTGTTAAACCATCCAGTAAATAGGCATGATAAGACGAGAGTGATTTCAGTACCTGCTGAATGGCATGCTTTTGATCGGGGTTGGCGGTCAGTGGCATTTGCGCCAAACTCAGGGCTTGTGGGCTAAAATCTTTTTGTTCTAAATAAGCCTCACAGATGCCTTTCTTTTCCAAAGCTTTTAACGTAGCGGTTTCAATGCCCGCTAAATTCAAAATATTTTCTGAGGTACCCGCAGGGTGTAATTTTAAAATTTTATAGGCAAGTTGTTGTTTTTCAGAACGCTTGATTTTGTCCTCAGCATGTTGGTCTAGCAGACGCCACATATGGGCCAACAGATCATACGGTTTGCCTTGCCGTAATAAGGTCGGCAGAGCACTCTGCATCACTTCACCAATCGGGAATTGGTAATATTGTGCTGCCCATGTCAACAAAGTTAAAACTTTATTATCTAGAATGGCATCGTCATCTAGCAAAGCTTGAATGGGTTTTAGCTTAAACTTGGGATTCTCAGGAGTGTCAGGTGTGAGTTTTTGCATAACCACACCAATTAAATTTCGAGATCCGAAGGGCACAGCAACACGCGCTCCGACTTTCGCTTGCTCATAATCCTCTGCGGAAATCTGATAGTCGAAGCAGTCGTAAACATGGGCTGGAACGGCTACGCGAATCCGATAAGGCACGAAAGGGGGCGATACTGTGTTTGGCATAAAAGGGTCAAAGGTTCCAGCTGAATGTTCGTCGTGTGAAGTCTTGAGTTATGTTAGAGTGTGCAAATAAAATTTATATTGAAGAATATGAATGATTTTAGGGGTCAGACGCAACAGCGCTGAAGGAAATTTCGGAAAATTAGAGCATTACAATGCCTGCATATCAATTTACCGCCATTGATGCTTTAGGGAAGCAGCAAAAAGGCGTGCTAGAAGGTGATTCGGCACGACAAATACGTCAGCAACTACGTGAGAAATCACTCATCCCGATTAGTGTCGATCCTGTAGAACACAAAACCAAACAGCAGGGATCACGCTGGTTTCAAAAAAAGATTACCGCCTATGATTTAGCGCTGTTTACCCGTCAATTGTCGGTGTTGGTCGCTGCGGCGATTCCTCTAGAGGAAGCTTTGCGAGCGGTTGCCAAACAAAGTGAAAAAGCCCATGTGCAACAATTAATTGTGTCGGTTCGTTCCAAAGTTTTGGAAGGGCACTCTTTAGCCAATGCCTTGCAGCAATCAGGGCGTTTTCCCGAACTTTACCGCGCAACAATTGCGGCAGGTGAGCGTTCTGGACATCTGGATTTGATTTTGGAGCAATTGGCAGATTACACCGAGAATCGCTTTGCCATGCAAAAGAAAATTCAAGGTGCCATGATCTACCCAATTATTTTAATGTTGATGTCTTTTGCGATTGTGATGGGGCTAATGACCTATGTGGTTCCTGATATTGTCAAAACCTTCGATCAAAATAAAGATGCTTTGCCTTGGATTACAGTTGCTTTGATGAAAGCCAGTGCCTTTATTCGCGTGGCTTGGCCTTTTTTAGTGATTGCAACGGTAGTGGCAATCGTATTTCTGTTACGGTTTTTAAAGAGTACCGCAGGACATTATGCTTTTGATCGTTTAACACTCAAATTGCCATTATTTGGTAAGTTATCGCGTGGTATTAATTCTGCACGTCTTGCGAGTACTTTATCTATTTTGACCAAGTCAGGTGTACCGCTGGTAGATGCATTGCGTATTGGTGCTGCGGTCAGCAGTAACTGGGTGATTCGTGATTCGGTGGATTTGGCGGCTGAAAAAGTCACGGAAGGAGGCAACTTGGCCACTCAACTGGAGCGCAGTGGTTATTTCCCTCCGATGATGGTACAAATGATCAAAAGTGGTGAAGCCTCAGGTGAGTTAGATCGCATGTTGGAGCGCGCATCTACAATGCAAGATCGAGAAGTCACAACCCTAATTTCGACTTTATTGGCGTTACTTGAGCCGTTAATGTTAGTGCTCATGGCCAGTATCGTCTTGGTGATTGTGATTGCAGTGATGCTGCCGATCGTTAATATGAACAATATGATTTAAAGAATATAAAGATTGAAAAGTGAGTGGTTGAATGCAAGTGAATAAATATCAAACCAAACAATCCGGTTTTACTTTAATTGAAGTGATGGTAGTGATTGTGATTTTAGGGGTGCTGGCTGCGCTGATTGTACCGAATGTCATGGGACGTGGTGAGAAAGCCAAAGTGGACACTACGGTGATTACCTTAAAAGGGGTTGCGGGTGCACTGGATCAATATAAATTAGACAACGGTAAATACCCATCAATGCAAGATGGCGGTTTAGATGCATTAGTGAACCAACCCGCATCGGCAAAGAACTGGATGCAAGGGGGCTATGTTAAAGGCGGCTATCCAAAAGACAGTTGGGAAAATGATATTCAGTATATTATTCCTGGTGCTGAAGGTCGCGCTTTTGATTTATATTCATTTGGTGCCGATGGTAAAGAAGGTGGTGAAGGGACTGACGCTGATATTTATTATCAACCTTAATCAATATCACCTGAATTAATCGATGTAAATTATCACTTTATTTTATTGAATGACTCAATTAAAAATAAAGTGATAATCTTTCTTATTCATTTGTTTTAATATAAATATTTGAATTTTAATAATTAAATATAATAAATGGTTTTTGAGAGTTATAATAAGAATTATTCTTAACCGTAATGTTTACAAAAATTGTCAAGTATATTGATAAATAAACTTTTTATTTAAAAAAAACCTAGGATAATGATTTTAAGAACAAAAATGTGATGGGGGAATAGAATGAAAGCATTCGTTTTATCAGATGAAATCACCCAATTTCATTGGGCGATGCTGAAATCTATTCTATTGATTTTAACAGTATTGCCGATGATGCATGGGGCAGTGACTTTATGGCAAGGTGCCGAAGGCAGTAGCCAGATTATGATTGGCTTTTTTACCTTGAGTGTTATGAGTGCTTGGTTAGTGGTATGTTTTATGACTGCACTAAAAGCAACTGTCTGGCAGTCTCAAAGTCTCCATTCTGTCGTTGAGCAGAAAATCTTTCAGGCCTATCGTTATGTGCCGATGCTGTTTTTATCTAGCTTGATCGCTTATTTCGCGACTCAGTTTGCTTCAATCTTTTAATTAATTCTAGATTCCTGCGGTTTGATTCAACATCAGAATAAAAAAGGGAGATTTCAAAATCTCCCTTTTTTATTAGCGTCTGCTTTTAAATGAAACATCAACTTTTCGTGGGCGGAAGAACCAACCCATAATTAAAAGTAGTGCTGAAAATCCGAGGATTGGCCAGTCACTCAGACGAGTGTACAGTGTTTGACCCTGCATTGCAGGTAAATCACCCCGCAGTACTGCTTTTTGATCAATCGGCGCTTGGCGCACAATATGTCCTTGATGATCAATAAAGGCAGTAACACCAGTATTGGTGGCACGTATAAACCAACGACCATTCTCTTTGGCACGCATTTGTACCATTTGTAAATGTTGCCAAGGGCCTGCCGTACCTGTAAACCACGCATCATTCGAAACGGTCACAAGGAAGTCACTGTTGCTGGCATTCCGTCGCGTCAGATTCGGATAAGCCACTTCATAGCAAATTGCTGCTGCTAAATTATGCTGTTTGATATGTAGGGGTTGCTGATCGGATGCACCACGTGAAAAACCACTCATTGCAGGGTCATTTTGTAATGCAGGCAATACCCAACTCAGCATACCTGATAAGGGAATATATTCGCCAAACGGTACTAGACGTTGTTTTTTATACAATCCTTCGGATTGGCTGCCTAAAGCTATGATGCTGTTATAGAACATCGGGCTACCTTGCTGTTGAGATGCTTTTAAATCCCAATAGGGAATTCCTGTGACCCATCCCGTTCCCGTTTTTTGAGCTTGGACTTTCATGGCATCTAAAAATGGCTGAATGTCGGTTTGGAACATTGGAATGGAAGATTCAGGCCAAACGATTAAATCACGTCCCCATTCACTACGACTGAGTTCAGCATAAATCATTAAGGTTTGGGTTTGATATTCGGTCAGCCATTTCAAGTCTTGCGGAATATTGCCCTGAATCAGAGAAACCGAAAGTGGTTTTTCATTTTTAGGTTGAACAAACTGAAGTTGTGCAGCCCCCCAAGCTCCGAGCAGTAAAATCAGGGAAGGAACCAACCAGAATAGACGTTTGTTGAGGATTTCTACAATCGCGCAGGCCAAAAGGATGACGACGAAAGACACCCCGAATACACCAAATAGTGGAGCATAGCCGTCGAGGAAACGTTCGGTAAATGCGTAGCCGACAAACAACCAAGGGAAACCAGTAAATACCCATGTTTTCGCCCATTCAAAAAACACCCAAAGCGGGGCAAAAGTTAGAGGTGTTTCTGGGAAAAAACGACGGTAAATCCAAGTTTGTAGTGCAGTAAACAGCCCCATGACCAGTGCCATAATAGCAATCATGAGTACACTGAGCACGGCACTGGTATCGCCGTAGACGTGAATCGAGGTATAGAGCCAAAAAGCACCGACAAACCACAGTCCGAAGCCGTACCCCCAGCCAATCAAGAATGCTTGTTTGGCTGAACGCTGGCGTAAGCAGGCGTAGAGTAAGGCAGGGGAAAGTAGAGCAATCCACCAATAATAGTAAGGTGCCAAGGAAAAACTCAACATGGCACCCGAGCAAAGGGAAATAATAAAAGGTAAAATCATGGGTAGCTGTTTTTGTTGTTGTGAAGACTTCAACAGCGCATGAAAGTATGTTCTCATTTAAGGACAGCTCGAATCAGATGAATAGTACGTGCATCTGCTTCTACAATGGTAAATTCCCAATCTCCAATTTCAATCACTTGACCTTGTAAATCGCTCACTAAACCAATTTCTTGAAGCAACAAACCGCCCATAGTTTCTACTTCATCATCAGGAAAATCAGCATCTAAAAGATTGTTAAAGTGTTCAATTGGTGTAAGTGCTTGAACTAACCAAGTATTGGCCGTTTTTGGGTCATCATCAGGCACAATATAGGAAGCTTCTTCATCCACTTTGTCGTGTTCATCCTCAATTTCACCGACAATCTCTTCCAGAATATCTTCGAGGGTAACTAGACCAGATGTCGTGCCATATTCGTCAATCACCACAGCAATATGGGTCTGGGTGTTTTTCAACATACGTAATACTTGGTCAGAGCGAGCACTTTCTGGCACAAACAAAGGCTGACGCATGAGCATGCGAATATCGACTTTGCTGGCTTTTTCGGTCAAGAAAGGCAATAAATCTTTCGCCAATAAAATACCAACTACGTTATCGGGGTGATCTGATGAAAAAACAGGAAAGCGCGAGTGTGCTGATTCAATCAAGACATGCAAAATATCGAGTAATTCATCATCTTCTTGCAGGCTAATCATGGCTGTGCGCGGTGTCATGACTTCGCGGATTTTTGTCGCTGGAAGATCGAATACGCCTTCAAGCATCGCAACCGTATCTGGCTCTAAAAAACGACGTGAATCTTGTACGAGTTTGAGCAATTCGTCGCGAGTTTCTGGTGCAATTCCTAACCATTTTCTTAAGCCACGCATACCCCACGACGGGCTTGATTCATCGTGCATGATCTTTCCTAAAGATGCTAAATATCAAAAAATTATTTTCATCATACCTTAGAAAATGCAGATGTCTATGCAAAAAGTACAGCAAAATATGAATGTTATCGTCATCTTTTACTGAATTAAATAGACCTAAACTTTAAACGTCACACGTTTGCTTGCTCAACAGATAAGCAGGGTAAGTGCTGCTGTGTCATTTCGAGTTTATGTTAGAATAACGCTGAAAATGTATGAAGAGTTCCTTGATGTCTGAATCCTCTGTAACCCCGACCCTGCAATTAAATACCCGTGGATTACGTTGCCCTGAACCAGTAATGATGTTGCATCAAGCTATCCGTAAATCTAAATCTGGAGATGTGGTTGAGGTCTTCGCAACAGACAATTCAACTTCGTGGGATATTCCTAAATTTTGTATGCATTTAGGCCATGAGTTGTTGTTGCAAGAAGAACGCTTAGATGAAAATGGTAATAAAGAATTTCATTACTTGGTGAAAAAGGGCTAAAGCAAATGTCTTAAGCTTTAGTACATGGGTTTGAGTCGAATAACAACTAAAACAATTAATACAGCTCATTTTAGGACATAAAGATGAAAAGTATTCCTCTATGCTTAGGGTTTGCTATTTTTGCCTTATTCGGTTCAACTGCATGGGCAAAACCCTGTGAAATTCCAGTACAAACCATGAATGTTGCGGGTTTAAAGGTCGGGCAGAGTATCCGAGAGTTTCAAAAGCTTCACCCTACAGCGAAATCTGTGGTTTTAGGGGGAGATAATTACCAGTTAGAGTTTACTGATGGGACTGACGCTCAGATTAAAAAAACAGGTGTGAGTTCAGTTCAACATATTCGTTATGATCCAGATACTAAAGTCATCACTTCATTCAGTTTAAGTTTTCTGGATGGTCCTATGGCAAGTTATGAGACGGATTTGGATCTTTTTAAAAGCAGAATTCTTAAAAAATTTAAAGTTGCCCAGAAAGGTTGGGTGCAAGAGAAGAATAAATACACCTATCAATGTGATGATTATCGAATAGAGATTCATCAGGACTACGGTGCCGAGCATACAGCGATTGGACCAACAGTCATGGTGTTTGGTCAAAAATCGACGATGTTTTAATAAAAAACTCCCCTCAAATTGAAGGGAGTTTTGATGAAGAAATTATTTTGATTGAACAGCAGTGTCGAGACGAGCTCGACACTTTTTACTGATCTTACATATTAGGGTAGTTTGGACCACCGCCACCTTCTGGTGTTACCCATGTAATGTTCTGTGATGGATCTTTAATGTCACAGGTCTTACAGTGAACACAGTTCGCTGCGTTAATCTGGAAGCGTTTTGAACCATCATCATTTTCCATGATTTCATAAACACCCGCAGGGCAGTAGCGCTGTGCAGGCTCATCCCATTTTGGTAAGTTCACGTTCACTGGAATTGAAGCATCAGTGAGTTTCAAATGTGCAGGTTGGTTTTCTTCATGCACGGTGTTCGAAACAAAAACAGAAGACAAACGGTCAAAGGTCAATTTACCATCTGGTTTTGGATAGTTTGGTTTAAATGTTGCTGCATCTACTGTTTTTAATGCACTAAAGTCAGGCACAAGGTCATGTAGTGTAAACGGCACTTTAAACACGTTCTGGTCGATGAAATTGAATGCACCACCCATCCATTGACCGAATTTGTGCATCGCAGGGCCAAAGTTGCGGGCGTTATATAACTCTTCTTTTAACCAACTGTTGTTGAATTTTTCAGTATAAGCCGTGAGTTCTTTCGCGAAGAAGTCTTCACCTTCGGTTACACGGGCAATCGCCAGATCACCACCTTTTTCAACACCAGCTTGAATCGCTTCAAATACAGCTTCACCACACAACATGCCAGATTTCATGGCGGTGTGAGAGCCTTTGATTTTCGCGAAGTTCAGGAAGCCTGCATCATCACCAATTAAAGAACCACCAGGGAAAGTGAATTTAGGCAGTGAGTTGAAACCACCTTTAACCACGGCACGCGCACCATAAGAAATGCGCTTGCCACCTTCCAAATACTGTTTCACCAGCGGGTGAGTTTTCCAGCGTTGCATTTCTGCAAATGGGTACATGTGTGGGTTTTCATAAGATAAATCCACGATCATACCCAAAGTCACTTGGTTGTTTTCAGCATGGTATAACCACCAACCGCCAGAAGAACCTGTTTCGCTTAAAGGCCAACCAGCACCGTGCATCACCAAACCTGGTTTGTGTTTTGCAGGATCGATTTCCCAAAGTTCTTTAATCCCGATACCATAGTGCTGTGGGTCTGCATCTTTGTCCAAATTGAATTTGGCAATCAGACGCTTACCTAAATGACCACGACAACCTTCTGCAAAAATGGTGTATTTGGCATGCAATTCATAACCTGGGGTGAAGTTATGCGTAGGTTCGCCATCTTTACCAATCCCCATGTCACCTGTTTGAATCCCTTTTACAGTACCATCTTCATGGTAAAGTACTTCGGCTGCAGCAAAGCCTGGGAAAATCGAAACTTCAAGCTCTTCCGCTTTTTGACCTAACCAACGTACCACGTTACCTAACGAAATCACGTAGTTGCCATCATTGTGCATGGTTTTAGGCACCATCCAATGCGGTGCTTCCTGTGCTTTTTCAGGCGACATCAAGAAATAGGTTTTATCTTCCGTTACAGGAACATTTAAAGGCGCACCTTCTTCTTTCCAGTTTGGGAATAATTCGTTAATCGCACGTGGTTCTAGTACAGCGCCAGAAAGAATATGTGCACCGACTTCGGAGCCCTTTTCTACCACACAAACGGATAAATCAGATAAATTGTTTTCAATCGCAAGTTGACGAATTTTGATCGCAGCAGAAAGACCTGCAGGGCCTGCGCCTACGATAACGACGTCAAACTCCATCGATTCACGTTCGATGTGTTCCATGTAGGACTCCTCATATTACTTAAAGGTGGCAACTGTATGACTCTTTACAGTGCTGCCATGAGTGTTCTTAAATAGTCGGCACAAATGGATTATCATGCCTTTTATATTGTGGGCTAGTATAGTTTTAAACCGTGGTCTAGCCAATTGGCTGAATCATAATATTTTTACGTCATGTAGGCATTAATTCATGGTAAATCAAACTAATTCCAACAATGCGACGAATAATACAGCGAAAAATGATGATAAAAACATAATGAGTATTGCACAATACTTAAAAAGTGCACAGAGCGGTCACAAAAGGTCAATTCCCCCTATGGCGCAATGGCAGCCAAAGCATTGTGGCAAAATGGATTTGAAGGTTTTGGCTAACGGAGAATGGTGGCACGAAGGTCAATTGATTAAGCGCCAGTCCTTATTAGACCTGTTTTCAAGTGTGCTTTGGAAAGAAGAAGGACGGTTTTATTTAAGGACACCTGTAGAGCAAATTGAAATCGAGGTTGAAGATGAACCTCTGTTCGTCAATCAAGTTGACTCTACGGTCATTGCAGACAAAAAATATATTCAATTCACCACAACCAATGCTGATCTAATTATTGTGGATGCTGAACATTCAATTTTTATGCGTGAATTTGCTGGAGAGTTACGTCCTTATGTGCATGTGCGCTTTGGAATAAATGCCTTAATTCAGCGTTCCGCTTTTTTTCATCTCATTGAAATGGGCGAGTTGGTTGAAAATAAGCAAGGCGATACCATTTTAAGCCTACAAAGTGGTGATTTTCACTTGCAATTGGGCACCTGAGGTTTAAGCTTTATTCATTCTGATCTTTCATCGTCAATAGTGTGTTATGACAGCCATTCATCCGATTTACCCCTTAGTTGATCCCATGCCTAAAGCGCAATCGGATGCACCCATTGGAATTTTTGATTCAGGTATTGGCGGGTTATCAGTGGCGCAGGAAATTGCACATTATTTGCCGAATGAACGCATCGTTTATTTTGCAGATACAGCGAATGTGCCTTATGGTCCACGTGAGGATCAGGAAATTCGTGAACTGACGGCACGAGCGATAGAGTGGTTATACCGACAAGGCTGTAAAGTCGCTGTGGTTGCATGTAATACAGCCTCAGCTTTTAGTCTGGATTATTTACGTGAACATTACGGAGAAAATTTCCCGATTATTGGCTTAGTGCCTGCGTTAAAGCCAGCCGTACTGCAAAGTCAAAGCAAAACGGTTGCAGTATTAGCAACACCTGCGACATTTCGTGGCAAGTTGATTAATGAAGTGGTACAGCGTTTTGCTATTCCTTCTCAGGTGAATGTTTTAGCAGTGACGTGTTTGGACTTGGTGCCTTTTGTCGAAAGTGGTCAGCAAATGAGTACAGCCTGCCTAGATACCTTAAAACGCATTTTACAACCCGTAGTCGATCAGGGTGCGGACTATTTGGTGCTAGGATGTACGCATTATCCGTTCTTAAAACCTGCAATTGAATCAATTTTTGGGCAAAAAATGACATTAATTGACTCTGGATATGCCGTTGCTCGTCAAACTTCCCGTATTTTGTTAAAAAATGAGTTATTATTTGAACAGAGACGGAAGGATGGTTTACCACGGATAGCATGTTATGTCAGTGGAAATAATGCCAAGCATTTAGAATCGATTGTGCAACATCTCATTCCACCTGATTTGAGTTGGAGTATTGCGAATATTGTCATGAAATAAATGCAGAACAATAATCCGTCTTAAAACTTGAGTATCAATATTAAAAATTGGGGTTGTCATACTGTAAGACTTTGATTGCGGTATGCAAAAGAAAAGGTGAGGATAACCAATGATCGATAAGCGTTATCAGATATTTATTTCGACCTCTGGAGCAGATATGCAGCCAGAGCGCATGATTTTGTCTCAAACCTTAGTGGGCATGGGATTTTTTTCGTGGGGACTGGAACAAAGAACACCATTAAGCACCGCTTTTGCACGCCGCCAAATTGATGATTGTGACTATGTGATTATACTTTTGGGTAGCCAATATGGCGAACAGTCGGTTTCTGGTGTGGGTTATATGCATCTGGAATATATTTATGCTGTGACCAAGCAAAAACCCATTATCGTATTTATGCATGAAGATCCTGCCTCACGTGATCCTGCCTTACATGACCAGAAACCAGAGCTGAAAGAAAAATTTAGCGAGTTTCGGAAACTGTTACAGCAAGAAGTTGATCAGGTTTTTACCTACCGAACCTTGCGTGATTTAGAAATGGCTGTGCGTTTAAATATGACGCAAATGTTGGAGCGTTATCCAACTACAGGTTGGGTGCGACCTCAAAATGCACAAAAGTTACATGATGAAATTGACCGTTTGAAGGCTAAAATTAATCAGCTAGAACAAGATTTAGGCACACGTGAAATCGACCCATTTTTAACCTTACCGAAAGTGGCAATGAATGAAGCCTTTGGTTTTGAATATCGTGTACATGCTTATCAGGATGGTAATTTTAAAGAACTGAAGATTCAGAAGACTTTAACTTGGTCGCAGCTCTTGGCGGTATTGGGCAGTACTTTTTTAAATCCAACACCCGAAGAATATTTTTCTAAACGCATGAATGAATATTTAAATGAAATTGGATTGGCCGATGCGCGCATCGAAATGCCTCGGGCACATGCGGTTGCTCGTGCACAAATCAATATTCGCGCCTTACACAATATTAAAATGCAGATGCGTCAAAATGAATGGATTAGTCCTGCTGGGCGGGATGACCGTCAACGCATGTTATGGAAATTAACCCAGAAAGGGCATAATTTACTCGAAAGTCATTTGCTTTCGGATAATCGTGTTTCTCTATAGAGCGAATTGTATTTATTCATATTTCATTTCATTAAAAACTTGTTAAAGTGAGTGGGTTAAATTGGAAATAAAGGTCAACTCATGCCTGCGGAAAAAGCAAAAATCACCGTTATTTTAGCCAATTTAGGCACGCCCGATGCACCCACTGCACCTGCGGTCAGAAAGTTTTTAAAACAGTTTCTTTCTGATCAACGTGTCATTGAAATTCCAAAGCCATTATGGCAAATCATTTTACGTTTATTTATTTTACCGTTTCGTCCGAAACGTGTTGCGCATGCTTATGCCAGTGTATGGTCAGTAGATTCTCCCATGCGTGAAATTTTATTGGCGCAGGTGGAGCAAGTTCGAGCAGCTTTAACAAAAGCGTATCCAGAGTTTGAGTTAAACGTGGTTCCTGCCATGACCTATGGTCAACCTGGAATGAGTACAGTTCTTGAGCAAATGACTCAAAATCCGCAAGATCATATTCTTTTACTGCCACTTTTTCCGCAGTATTCAGCGACTTCGACAGCCCCTTTATATGATCTATTGGCACAGTGGATGCAAAAGCAGCGTAATTTGCCTGGACTTTCGATTGTCCGTGATTATTATCAGCATCCTTTGTATATTCAGTCTTTGGCCCAGAGTGTAAAAGAGTATTGGGCGGAACATGGTCGCGCGGAAAAGCTTTTGATGTCATTTCATGGCATTCCACAGCCTTATGCTGATAAGGGAGATCCTTATGCAGACCGTTGTCGTAAAACAGCTCAATTGTTGGCTCAAGCTCTGGATTTAAATGATGAAGAATGGGCCATTAGCTTCCAGTCACGTTTTGGTAAGCAGGAATGGGTCAAGCCTTATACGGACCAATTATTGCAAGATTGGGCAGTACAAGGGATTAAGTCGGTTCAAATCATGAGTCCTGCATTTTCTGCTGATTGTTTAGAAACTTTAGAAGAACTTGCTATTCAGAATGCCGAATTATTTTTATCATCGGGCGGTGAGCAATATGTGTATATTCCTGCCTTGAATGCACGTGAAGACCATCTGCAATTGCTCTTGTGCTTATTGCAAGCTAATCTTGATGGTTTGAAACAAACATTAGCATCTGCCTAAGAGAGACCAGCGACTATGCTTCAAGTGAAAATTGTACCTGTAACTGCATTTCAGCAGAACTGTTCTATTGTTTGGGATTCTGAAAGTAAAGAAGCAGTACTGATTGATGCAGGGGGTGAGCCTGAGAAATTACAGGCTGAAGTTGAAGCATTGGGGTTAACGGTAAAAGCACTGTGGTTAACGCATGGGCATTTAGACCATGCAGGTGCAGTAGGTACTTTAAGTCGCATTTGGAATATCCCCGTCATTGGCCCACATAAGGAAGATCAATTTTGGCTGGATATGCTGCAAGAGGTATCCGAGCGTTATGGCTTTCCAATCCCAGAAAAAGTTCAAGTGACGCAGTGGCTTGAAGGTGGTGAAACATTACACTTAGGTGAACAAAGCTTTGAAGTCCGTTTTGCACCTGGTCATACACCAGGGCATGTCATGTTCTATAACGCAGACTATGGTTTGTTATGGACTGGAGATGTGCTGTTCAAAGGTTCAATTGGGCGTACCGATTTTCCTCGCGGGAATCATCAACAATTGATCGACTCAATTCAGCGTGAATGTTTTAGCTTACCTGATGAAACGCAATTTATTTCTGGACATGGACCACTCAGCACAATCGGTTTCGAAAAACAGCACAATCCTTTTGTGGCCAGTAAAGCGGGTTAGTTCTGTGTCAGAGGACGAGTCGCAAAGTAAACAGAAAACAAGCGTAAAATGAAATGTTGTTGAATGGTCTATAAATCAAATTTTTTTTTGATAAAGAATGGGAGCGTTGGACTCCCATTTTTTATGTGTCAATCCAATTGCTGAATATTAGTTTCTGAAAGGATCTGCTCTGTGTTGTTTTTTCTCAAGCCCAAGTAAAAGTGTAGCCACCGCCAATAGAATACCTACACCCATGATCATCATGTCGTGAGTGAATAGACTCAGAGTAACAGCGCATAAGGTTAAAACAATCAGCAGATAGAAAGAGAACTTTAGAACTAATTCTTTCATAGGAGATTCCATGTATTGGCATAAAGGTACGCATTTAACAATTTGTTACTTGATGCGTAAGATTTTATGCATTATATGGAGGTTTTTATTAAAATCTACATAAATGTTGAAAAAATGATAACTGGTTTAGGTTTTTATGGAGAAGTGCTATGGAGATATAGTATTTGTCGAAAACATTTGTTGGTTAATTTCTTCAGTAAAGTCAATTTTTTCTGTTCCTACTGAGTCCTTAAAATAAAGGTCGATCAAAAAATTGAAAAACAACGGTCTAACATTTATGAGATGTAGGCAGTGACTTATGTTTAGTTTTGAATCGTCCGACCTTTACAAATGTGGATTATTTTCGGAATGGGTTTGCCAAAAATTGCTTACTTTCTAAACCTAATAATACCGCTGCAATTGCTAATAAAACTCCAATTCCGGCGAACATCAGATCCTGAGCATAAACGGCCAAAATAAAACTACAGAAAGTGAGGGCAATAGAAAGGTAGAAGAATATTTTTAAGATTAATTCTTTCATGGGAAATTCTCAAAATAGAACACAGCACAATAAAATCAAAGAATAGAATGATTCTCATTAGATATATTATGGTGCCCAAAAGTCATCTGTGCAAATAATAATCATGTATAAAATAATTAATGATTTGTATGTCGATATGATGAATTGTAAAAGTAAAGCGCTATTCTTCTGAATTTTCTGCTTGAGGCGCATCTTGCGTAGGAAGTTTGTATTCATCATTTGCCCAAGCACCTAAATCGATCAATTTACAACGCTCAGAGCAAAATGGTCGATATGGATTGCCTTCCCAAGTTGAAGGTTTGCCACAACGTGGGCAAGCAAAGGTCTTCGGCATAAGAGGCTCCTGATAGCGGGGAAGATATTTGGTCAAAGCTTGGTGCAGTGTTAGACTTGCGCAGATTTTATTTAGTTTGATCTGATTATGCCGATTCGTCAATTTCAAGCACAGCACATGCATGCTCCTCGTGATTTTATTATGATCGATTCAGCCCCGATTTGTGTGGAAATTGGTGCGGGTAAAGGCAAGCATGCTTTGTTGTTTACTCGTGAGCATCCAGAAAGCAAGTTAATTGCCATAGAACGAACCCGCGAGAAGTTTGTGGCGATGCAAAAACAGCATCAATTAGAAGGGCAAACAAATTTACAAACTGTGCATGCTGATGCTTTGCCGTGGATTGTCCATGCTTTGGCACCTCAACAAGTTCAGCAGTTTTTCATTTTATATCCGAATCCAGAGCCACATAATCCTGCGCAGCGCTGGTTGAACATGCCATTCTTCGAGTTTTTATTGTCTAGATTGCAAGTCGGTGGTCAGATTACGCTAGCCAGTAATATTCCAGAATACATCGCCGAAGCAGAACAACAACTACAAGAGATTTGGAAGCTACCTTATGTAAAAGAGGTAATTGCTTCTGATTCAGCACGTACTCATTTTGAGATTAAATATTTGGAGCGTGGAGAATTATGTCAGCAATTACTGATTCAAAAACCTGAGAATTACACCACGCGCTTTGATGATTTTCAGGCATTGGCAGGGGTAAATATACCTAAATCGGATTCTGCACAAAGCGATGCATAAGCCATGAAAAAAAGAATTGCGATTATCGGTGCAGGTCCTGCGGGTTTAATGGCTGCCGAGGTGTTAAGCCAGTGGGATTATGATGTACATGTATATGAACAGAAACCGTCTGCTGCGCGCAAGTTTTTAATGGCAGGGAAGACGGGGCTAAATATTTCACATGCTGAACCATTTGAGCAATTTATTCAGCGTTATGATCGGGCCGATTGGCTGGCAGACTGGATCCGCCGTTGGGATGCGACATGGATTCAAAATTGGATGCGGGGCTTGGGTATTGAATCTTATGTGGGATCGTCAGGGCGTATTTTCCCCGTCGAGATGAAAGCCGCACCATTACTCCGCGCGTGGCTCAAACGTTTAACTGAGCAGGGCATACAATTTCATTATCGACATGCATGCTTAGGGATTCAGGCCAATACTGTAAAAATTCAAGATTTAGTTCAGCAACGCGAATTTAGTGAAGACTTTGATGCCATTGTACTGGCGTGTGGTGCAGTTTCTTGGCCACAATTGGGCAGTGATGGTCAGTGGCAACAATGGTTAGACGCAGACCAATTAAATCCATTTCAAGCCAGTAACGCTGGGATTGAACGGGAATGGTCTACCTTTATGCAAGCAGTATTTGGGCAACCGCTAAAGCGAGTTGTGGCTTGGGTTGATGTAAAGGAAAAGAGTCAGGGCGATATTGTGATCACTCATTATGGCTTGGAAAGTGGTTTGATTTATAAATTGGGGCGAGCTTTAAGACAACAGTCAGAAATGCAGCTAATGCTCGATTTGTTGCCTGAGCTGAGCCATGCGCAATTGGTACAAAAATTACAACCGAGCAAGAAACAGTCTTTGAATAATTTATGGCGTAAAGCGGGTCTAGATGCAGCAAAAGCCAGTTTGGTTCGTGAGTTGATACCGAAAGCAGATTGGCATGACCCTGAAAAATTGGCACAGCAAATTAAACAATTGCGAATTGAATTAAAAGGTTTTCGCCCAATCGAAGAAGCGATTAGTTGTGCTGGTGGCGTGAAACGAGAGGTCTTAACGGCTCATTTGCAGTTGCAGCAACAGCCACAGATTTTTTGTTGTGGTGAGATGCTAGATTGGGATGCACCCACAGGGGGCTATCTTTTAACCGCATGTTTTGCGACGGGGCGTGCTGCGGGTGAAGGGGTGCATGAATATTTGATTTCACGCTAAAAAGCGGTGTAAAGCCAAAGTTAGACATGCTAGTTTAAAACTCTTTCATTCAGAGGGCTGAACTGATGTCACAACAATACTATGCGGGAAGCTGTTTATGTGGTGCACTTCGTTATGAAGTGCGGGGTGAAATTGGTGATGTTGTGCAGTGTCACTGCCAGCGTTGTCGTAAAGCCAATGGTACGGCTTTTGCCACCAATGCCCCGATTAAGAAAACAGATTTTCATATCGTGCAAGGTGAGCAATTCCTGAAAGCTTACCAGTCCACTGAGACCACGCAGCGTTGTTTTTGTAGTGAATGCGGTTCGCCGATTATGAGTATTAAAACGGATACACCAGAGTATTATCGGTTACGCCTTGGCACTTTAGATACCACGTTAACGCAAAAACCGACCATGCATATTTTTGTTGACTCTAAAGCAGAATGGGACAGCATACAGGATGGGTTGCCACAATACAGTGAACGTCCTTAAGTTCATTTGTAAGGCTATAAAAAACCAGATGGCAATAGGATTGCATCTGGTTTTTTAGTTTAAAGCCTTCACTTTCTGGGTGATGAGTTTGTATTAAGACTTACTTTTCTCAGCAGGTTCATATTGTGCCTCCCAATGATCCAGTTGTTCTTGCGCATGTAAGAATTCACCCAAGCCTTTAATATTGTCGGGTGTTGAGTTAGGAATATCTTGCGAAGCTTTACTGTTTTGATTTAATAACTTGGCTTGGTTTTCCCAATATTGCGCCATTAATCCCTGAATATAGCGACCTTGTTCGGTTTTTAAATCTAGTGCTTTCAACATGGTTAGAGCGGATTGGATATTGTCTTGTTTACGACTACGGGCAAATTCATCGGTGAGGCTGCCATTGTCGCGCATTTTAATCAGTTCATCTTCCATTTCATCACTCATCTCGCTAAAACGACGGTCATAGTCGACCAAAAGCGTAATGTCGTGTTGATCATTGGCAGTTTTTGGAAATTCTTTGACTGGTGAAGACTCCAGTTCCTGCATCATCCGATCTTGAGAGGGATCAGGAGCATCGACTTCGTTGTTTTTACTACAGCCAGTAAACAGCAGCGAGCTGCAGAGTAGCGGCAGTAAATAAGCTTTAAAGTTATGCATCGTGGTTATCCTAAAGAATATTTATGTTGTTTTCTTAAAATTATACGCGTAGGTCACATAAGGGAAAGCAATTTCGTCATGTGCTGCTTTACCTGTGTAATCGGCAACAATCTGTTCAAACTGCATTTTTAACTGCTGTTGTTGCTTTGCTGGCATTGCGGCAACAAAACTGGTGGAGAGTAAGCGCTTGGACACCACTTCATCGACACGCCCTATTTGCACATGTGTGAAGGTCTTGATCTGATCCAGTTCAAATAAAAATTGCTGTTCAAACACCTGTTGCCATTGTCCGCTATGAAATCGTGGGGTATCACCTTCGAGGGGTTCGAGCACATCTGCCAATGCTTTGACCCAATCCACCTGAATATCACGTTGATTCCAGACCAAACCCAGTTGCCCATGAGGTTTTAAGATTTGATGGATTTCGTTCAGGCTTTCAATATTGGCAAACCAGTGGAAAGATTGGGCACAAATCACGGCATCAATACTTTCCGAGGCTAGCGATAACCGATCACTACTGGCTTGTAGGGTAGAAATTTGTGGATAGGCTTGCTGTAATTGTGTCAGCATTTCTGTAATCGGCTCAACGGCAATGATATGAGATGTTACCTGTTGCAGATAAGGAAGAAATTTCCCTGTGCCCGAGCCTAAATCGACCACTGTCGATTGCGCATCTAAATTTAATTGTTGTTGTAACCACGTCACGATCTGCTGTGGATAATTTGGACGAACCTGTTGATAAAGTTCAGCGGCAGAACTGAAGCCTTGTTGTGCGGCAGGATGAAGTGATTGTGTCATATTTTGCGCTTTTTTATCTGCTGAGCATCTATAAAATAACATAGTCCTTGTTACGTGAAATAAGCAAGCTTCGACAGGACATGTTTTTCTTATACATACATCGGTTCAAGCTTACGTTAAAATGCTGCCACGGCGATGTAATGCTGTAGTTTTAAATTGTTGTTGATTGTGATTGAGATGACATCGACACATTCTCCTACATAGACAGCGTGATAGGCTGCTGATCTATGAATTTTATTGATACAAAAAATTAGGGCCGATTTGTTTCGGTGTGGACATGGATAAACACATTATTTTTGAAGACGAACAAATTCGCGCTATTTTTTTAAAAGGTTCGTCTGACGAGTTAGTTTTTTCTTTTGGTGACTTAATTACTCGCGCTAAAGGACTTGCAATCAACGCAGAAAAATCATTAGCCAAATTTGAGTTTAATGTGATTGGCATTATGCCCAAAGAAAAATCATGGTTTCCTGCGGAGTCCATGCACAACTTGTTCAAAGCCATTGAAGACTTGATTGCACCCTTTCAAAAACGCATTGGTTATGGCGGTTCAATGGGTGGTTATGCCGCGATTAAATACTCAAAGTTATTGGGTTTAAGCCGTGTGGTATCTTTAGTTCCGCAGTTTTCAATTGACCCAGAAGTGGTGGAAGACAGTCGATATAACATGTTTTACCATGCTGAACTCAATGCGAATATGCAGGTACAAACGCAGGATATTGCGGCGAACTGTGAATACATCGTGGTCTATGACCCTTATTGTGCTGAAGACCGCGCGCATTTTGTTAAATTGGAACAGGTTATCCCAGACATTAAAGTGTTGAACTTGCCCTTTACAGGACATGATGCGATTGCGGTATTGGCAAGCTCGGAGCTGCTTAAAGATTTTTTAACCCGCGAATTTGACAGTGTTTATTTCTATCAAAAAATTCGCCAAGTGAAAAAAGGCAGTAAGTTTTATTACCGTAAGGTAATTGAAACCCTATTGCCGCATCATCGTCGTTCACTAGGGAAAATTCTCAGAAACAATGACATGCAGTTGGATAGTCAGTTTTTTGATGCCAAATTGAAACAAAGCATTATCCGTCAGTTACTCAGTAATCGTCAGGTCAGTGAACAAGACTTGTTGAAATTGGGCATTCAGGTGAATTTGCCACAGGAAAGTAACAGTCAGTTGCTCGACAGTTTTGGGCATGGTCTGGTGTTTAACGTGATTACCCAAAAAATTGAAAGTTATGCGCAAAATGCGATTAACCTCAACCATAAATTCCTGATTCCGATTTTTGCCAAAGGCACGGGACTTGTACAGATTAGCCTGAACGATGAACGCTATGTGATTGCCATGAATGACCGTCATGTGATGAAACTGTTCAAAGAACAGGATGAATTGTCTGCGGGAATGCACCCGTTGGTGTTAAAAAAATATAGTGACTATTACTTGCTCAGCTATAAGCAGTTTAACCTGAGCAGTGATGAATACGGCGGCAATGACTTTATCGAAGATACGCCTGAAACCGCCAAGTTTATGACGCAACCAGAAGAATCTGAGGAAGCAGAATAAGCTTAAGAATTAAGTGAATCTTATTCGATGTGTATCGCTTGATTTTTAACTAAATTGGTTTAAGATCGAAAGAGTGGATAAAAAATATCCACTCTTTTAAATATCTCACTTAAGGTCAGGTTGTATGAATAGGATATTTATACCTGCTGTACTTTTGTCTATCACACTGATTCTCAGTTTGATTTATCTCATCAATCAAGGTCTTGATTTGGCAGCCATCATTTTTGCTAGTGGTGTACTGGTGGTGCTAATGTTGGCGAGTTATGTCTATCAACAAATTCGGCTTTCTGTACGTGAGTGTATAAAAGAATCCACAAAATAGTGGATTTTTCTTTTTCTATACATGTATTGAACCGAAACCCGCTTTGGCTTTTAATGAACTGCATACAGATGATGAAAAAAATCAGCAGGAGCACCGAATGAAAGCGGTATTTTTAGATGTGGAATCTTTAGATCAACATGATCTGGATTTGAGCCCCTTAACTACTGCTTTTGATGCACTGAGCTTATATTCAGCTACGAGTAGCGATCAGGTACTGCAACGCGTGCAAGATGCTGATGTCATTATCACCAATAAAGTACAAATTTCCGCGCAAGTGATGCAGCAATGCCCGCAGTTAAAGCTGATTTTAATTTCAGCCACAGGCACGAATAATGTCGACTTGGTGCAAGCTAAAGCACAAGGCATTGTGGTGAGTAATTGTCAAGGTTATGGCACTTCGGCGGTGGCACAACACACCTTGGCTTTGATGTTGGCATTGGCAACCTCATTATTAAAATACGACTATGCGGTGAAGCAGGGCGTATGGAATAACGCCAAACAGTTCTGCTTGTTGGATTTCCCTATTGTTGAGTTGGCGGGTAAAACATTGGGTATCATCGGCTATGGTGAGTTGGGGCAGGCCGTGGCCAAACTGGCACAAGCCTTTGACATGCGTGTCTTGATTGCAACGTTGCCAGACCGTCCACAGCGTGAAGGTCGTTTGCCCTTGGCAGAATTATTGCCACAGGTTGATTTTCTCACGTTACATTGTCCACTAACCGATTCTACCCGTAACTTAATCAGTACGGATGAGTTTGAACTGATGAAAGCCAGCGTCTTTCTGATTAACTGCGCACGTGGTGGGATTGTTGATGAAGCTGCTTTGGCACAGGCTTTGCGTGAAGGGTGTATTGCAGGTGCTGCGACCGATGTATTAACAGTAGAGCCACCGAAAGATGGCAATGTATTACTGGCAGCAGATATTCCAAATTTAATTATCACGCCACATAGTGCGTGGGGCAGTGTCGATGCACGACAGCGTATAGTGCAGCAGATGGTAGAAAATGTGACTGCCTTTCAGCAAGGACAGCCGATTCGCCAAGTCGCCTAACTAAAGACGAAAAAAGCGCAGTCTTTAGGCTGTGCTTTTATGGTTTTAAAAATAGTGTGATTTAGTTGAGCTGTTCATTCTGAGCAGGAGTAGTGCTAGATTGGCTCAATGGGTGCGATTCAATAGGTGCAGGTGGACTATTAGGATCACCTAAAACACTTGCTTTGGCTTGCTTCCATTTTCTATTGACCGTAGCTGCGGCTTTCTGAGAATTTTCTTTGGCAATTTCTGTCTGTTCTTCGCTATAAGTTTTGGTTTCATGCCAAGTTTCAGCCACTTTCGGTTTGACTTTGGCAATGCCTTTTTGCGTGCCACGATCTACTGCATTGGCAGCATCTTGAGCAGTATCTAAGGTTTTTTGTCCTAAAAC
This sequence comes from Acinetobacter tandoii, assembly GCF_008867985.1. Classification (NCBI taxonomy): domain Bacteria; kingdom Pseudomonadati; phylum Pseudomonadota; class Gammaproteobacteria; order Moraxellales; family Moraxellaceae; genus Acinetobacter; species Acinetobacter tandoii. The sequence goes on along the minus strand of NZ_VXLD01000004.1, from coordinate 206,765 downwards.
TTCAAAAATGTTCGGGTTATCTCGGTAGCCTTTTTTCTTGCTGCTTTCTGCGGCATGGGCAGATAGAGCCATAGCCATGAACATCGTACTGGAAATTAAAACTGCTTTCATCAACTGCATGCACATCGTCCTCTATTGCTGTTCACTATTTTGTAGAAAGCACGCTGTAGGCTGACATGCTTTCTATAGTGTCACTCTCGATGGGATACTTCATCTTCTGCTGTATCCCATCGGACGTCAAGAATTTTCATTGAATGCCCAAGTACTGCTTGGTTTAAAAATGTGTCTACACCAATCGATTGGTAGCATTATTGTGCTGTGTTTACTGCTGTTTGTGATGAAACCCCAAGCTGAGTTTTGGCAACAGGGGTATGTACACCCACCTGTGCGTTCACATCTGCCTGTGCAGTTGTATGGAGTGCAGTTTTGGTTTTGTTCCAAGTTTGTTGAGTCGTTGCTTTGCCTTGACTCATTTTTTGCTCCAAATAGGCTTGGGTTCTCTCGGCTTTTTCCGCACTGGAGTCTTTAGCTTTAGTTGCAGTTTGATTTACATTTTGCGTTTGTTCTGCACTGAACTGTTTAGTGTTATTCCATACTGCTTTACTGGTAGATTTAGTTTTTTGAGCACCATTTTCAACGCCTTGACCGACACGTTCAGATGCTGTGCTGAGTCCATGTCCAACATTTTCTGTTGCTGTGTTTAAACCATTGCCGACTTTCTTGGCAGAAGTTGTTACACCTTCATGAATGCTGTGTAATACACTGTGAGTATTGCTTTGAGTTTCAACAGAGGCATTGACCTGCCCATTCACTGCGACATTCGCAAAGACTGAAGCAGAAGCAAAAAAAGCAGTACTCATGAATGCTGTTTTTATCATGTTCATGTTGGATTTTCCTCTATCATTGCACCCGTTATTGGGATGGGGATGTGTGAGGCATCATAAACAGATTCAATATGTATTTTGGCGTTTGAGATGAAACTTACACAGTTCAATACAGCAGCTTAACACTCGCTACAAGATTGTAGAGATACACGCTTGCTATAGGATGTTGATGTATCTGAATACTACCATTTGTTGATATCAGCAAAGTTATGTAAGTGCGGGGGAGTTGTAGAAAATGAATTTATGGTTTTGAATTTTAAGGATGATTAAAAAGCTTTGCGTCATATGGACGCAAAGCCGCTATGTTGCTTAATTACATTGTGCAACGGCATCTTTAGCGAAGTTTTTACGTAATTTAATAAAGTTTTGTTGTACTTGGGCATTGTTCAGGTCGAAATTGCTGGCTTGACTGGTGCCATCTTTCGCGAAGGTTGCTGTACCACCTGTAATGAGGGTATTGCCTCTAAAAGACCATTGCTCGACGACTTTGTTGCCGTCTAAATTCCCTGTAAATTCGATGATGCATTTGTCTACAAATTTGGTCAGTTTGGCTTTATTGTTTGTTGTATCTGGATATACATCTAAGTTTTGAACTTCTTGCAGTACACCTGTTTCCAGTTGTGGAATTTTAGGAGATGAAGTACATGCTGTGAGTGCTGCGCAAGTGAAGCCCGTAAGTAAAAGTGTTTTTAATTTCATATTAACGTTCTTTCTTGTTGAGTGTTGTTAGCTTGAGTATAGGGAATTGATGTTATGTTGCAAATACTCATCTCGAAGTATCGTGAAATTAATGCTACATAAGTAATAATTTGAAGAATGAGTTTTTCAGTGTTTTAACTTTTAGCAGATAGAGTTTAAGATGGATTGTAGTTTGAGTGAAAATAATACTTAATTTTATATAGGTTAATAATGAAGACAATTTACCTAGAAACGAATTACTTAACACTTTCTAAGTTAAATGAATTTAATAATATTCTTAATACAAATTTGTATGAAGAAAAAATATGTATTGATTTAAATGGTATCGGTTTTTGTGATCCACAGACAATCTTGTGCTTAGCTGTAATGCTGCGTGATTTTGATATGAAAAGAGGCCAGTTACACACAGATATTTCGATTCGACAAAATAATAATGTTATTGGCTATTTGGCGCATATCGGGTTCTTTGATTTTATTGGTGCAAATTTTGGAAATAAAATTGGAGAAGTCTCTGTGGGTGAGAGCTATATTCCGATCAGAGCAATTAATAAAATTGAATTATTACGTGAAAGTAATGAAACAGGAAAATCTTTACAAGATTTAGTTCAAGAGGAAGCTTCTTATTTAGCAAGAATTCTTGTTGGAAGCAACTGGAATGAGCAGATATATCTTACGATTGCATATTCTGTCCGAGAAGCAATTAGAAATGCTTTAGAGCATTCAGAAAAGGATATTTGCTTTGTATGTGGCCAGAGGTGGACGAACAATCGTGCTCAAATAGCTGTGATTGATGAAGGAATTGGCATTTATCAATCATTGGTAAATGCTGAAATAAACGTATCAGATGAAAATTTTTTACAAATTGCCCTTCAAGCTGGATTATCCAGAACTCTTAATATAGAAGAAAGCTTAAATATTCATGGCAATTCAGGCTTTGGATTATATGTTCTATATCATTTAGCTAAAAACTATGGAAGGATGACTATTTCGAGTTCGGGAAAAACACTAATTGCAAAAAGAGCAAAAAATGGTATTGAAGAAAGAGATTCAAGCTTCATTGGGACTTGTATTTCTATAGAGTTTTCAATGTATCCTCATGATGTGGCGGATGTAATTAGTATGATTGCCGATTCTGGAGAAGAAGAAGCAAAAGAAGCTGGTAGGCAAGTTAAAGCATCAAGTCGGAGTCGCTCAGTAAAAATATAAAAAACCGCTCTAAAGCGGGTATTTTATTTCAGCTATTAAGTTTAGTACTACAACACCGAAATATCCGCAACACTTGTAAATAAGCCACGTAACTGAGCCAATAAATGTAAACGGTTTGCTTTTAGGTCAGCATCATCCGCTATCAAAGAAGGTATTGTTAAGTACACAAAACATTACAAGCTCAGCATCTTTACTTAAACCATTTTCTAAAGCTCTGGCAAAAAGAATAACAGCACAATAGCTCCAAAAATTCCGCTTAAGATCAGCCAGTCTTTTTTACGCATATCTGCAAGGCGAATCACCGAAAGATAAATACTGCTGAAAAAAACCAAAACAAAAATTAGCAAAACGAGCGGATTATTGAAGAAGAATTTGCTGATGCCAAATAGCACGAAAATAACGGTACTAGAAACCCAATACAGCAGAGCCAAAATAAATTTGTTCACTGATAAATTACGAACAGAACGGTCTAAACGAGGCAGAGTTATAGCTAGCATAATCAGCCCTGCAAAACCGCCTAGAATAGAGATAATCATAAAGAACAGGCCGCTCATATCTGGTTTGGTCTTTATATGAGGATATAGTTTCCATAGACCATAACCGATTACCAGTAAAAGGGTGTGGCAGAGAACAAGATAAGCATCTATACGGTAAAATTTTTTAATTGAAGTGGTATTCATTATGATGACTTCTGATTTATTCTTAATATTAAAAAACCCCACTAATTTATAGAGGGGTTCTCATTAATTTACAACCAATTAAGGCTTAGCCTTGCAACACACTCACATCAGCCACAGCAGTAAACAAGTTACGCAACTGAGCCAATAAACGTAAACGGTTTGCTTTTAGGTCAGCATCATCTGCCATAACCATTACACCATCAAAGAATGCATCAATCGGCGCGCGAAGTGCTGCAAGCTTAGAGAGTGCAGCAGTGTAGTCTTTTGCTGCAAGTAATGGTTCAACCACAGGTGTCACTGCTTGAAGCTCAGCAAATAATGCTTTTTCAGCGTCTTCAACTAAGTTCGCTTCAACTACAGAACCTTCAGGTGTTTCTTCTTTTGCAAGAATGTTAGCAACACGTTTGTTTGCCGCTGCAAGTGCAGCCGCTTCAGCCAAGTTACGGAAGTGATTTACCGCATTTACACGCTTGTCAAAATCAAGTGGAGATTTTGGAGACAAAGCTTGAACCGCTTGAATCACATCAACCGCAACGCCTTGGTCTTCGTATTTCGCACGGTAACGACCTTCTAAGAATGCAACAGCATCTGCCAAAGTCTTGTCGTGATCTTTCAATACATCGCCATAAGCCGCTAAAGCCAACTTGATGAGTGCTTCAATTGAAACATCAAGGTTGTTTTCAGTCACTAAACGCAAAATACCAATCGCAGAACGACGTAAAGCAAACGGGTCTTTAGAACCAGTCGGTGCTTGACCAATACCGAAAATACCTGTGAGCGTGTCTAAACGATCTGCAAGGGCAATGGTTGTACCTGTTTTGGTTTTTGGTAAAACATCACCAGCGAATTTCGGAAGATACTGCTCACCTAAAGCTTCAGCTACTTCGTCATTTTCGCCTTCAAGACGTGCGTAGTAAGTACCTGCAATACCTTGAAGTTCTGGGAATTCACCTACAAGCTCAGAAGTTAAGTCACATTTTGCCAGAAGTGCTGCTTTTTCAGCATCAGCAACGGTTGCACCTGTAATTGGCGCAAGGGCTACCGCCAATTTGGCAATACGTTCAGATTTGTTCCAAAGCGTACCCAATTGTGCTTGGAATACCATATTTGCCAGTTTTTCTTTACGAGATGCAAGCGGTTGCTTTTGGTCTTGTAAGAAGAAGAACTCAGCATCCGACAAACGTGGACGAACCACTTTCTCATTACCTTCAATAATTTGCGTTGGGTCTTTAGACTCAATATTGGAAACAGTAATGAAGTAAGGCTGTAACTTATTGTCGCTATTTACCAAGCAGAAGTATTTTTGGTTGTCCTGCATAGTCGTGATCAATGCTTCTTGAGGCACAGCAAGGAAACGCTCTTCAAAACTTGCACGAAGCGCAACTGGCCATTCCACCAATGCGGTCACTTCGTCACGAAGATCCGCAGGCACAATCGCAATCGCATTGACTTCATCCGCCAAAGCTTTCACTTGCTGGTCGATGATTGCTTGGCGCTCTTCAAAATTCGCCACAACTTTCGCTGCACGAAGTGCATCTAAGTAAGCATCTGCATTGGCTAAAGTAATCGCTTCAGGCGCATGGAAACGGTGACCATAAGTCACGTTGCCTGCTTTGTGATCCTGAATCGTCGCTTCAACAACATTATTGTCTTTAAGCAACACAACCCATTTTACAGGACGTACAAATTCAGTACGGCTGGCCGCTGAACGCATACGTTTTGCAATTGGAAGGTTATCCAAAGCAGTCTGTAAAATTTGTGGCAAGAGTGCTTCAAGGCTTTGACCTTTCACATCTTTCAAGAAGCAGACTTTTTCAACTTTACCTGCTTGGAATGTCGAAACTTGATCTGCTGTAATGCCTTGACCACGCATAAAGCCTTCTAAAGCTTTGGTTGGTTTGCCTTCTGCATCGTAAGCTGCTTGAACCGCAGGACCATCAAAACGCTTTTGTGTATCCGCTTGTGCAGCATCTACATTGACAATTTTAAGGGCTAAACGACGTGGTGCTGCATAGGCTTCAATCGCGTCAAATGCCAAGCCCGCATCTTTTAAGCCTTTTTCAGTTTCAGCTTTTAAAGCATCACGTAAAGTTTTCAAGCTTTTTGGTGGAAGTTCTTCACAGCCAAGTTCAAATAAAACAGTATGTTTAGACATTATTTGTTCTCCGCTGCTTTTTCAGCTTGAGCAGCTTCTGCTTCAACCTGAGCTTTTAATTGCGCTAAAACTTCATCACGTAAGTGAGGCTCTGCCATTGGGAAGCCCAATTCCGCACGCGCTTGTACATAGCTTTGTGCAATTGCACGTGCCAAAGTACGCACACGTAAAATGTAACGTTGACGTTCAGTTACCGAAATCGCACCACGTGCATCAAGCAAGTTAAAGGTATGTGATGCTTTAACCACTTGCTCATAAGCAGGAAGAGATAACTTCGCTTCGATTAAATGGTTCGCTTCACCTTCGTAGAAATCGAACAATTCAAACAATTTGTCGACAGGGGCATATTCGAAGTTATAGGTCGATTGTTCGACTTCATTTTGATGGAACACATCGCCATAGGTTACAGTACCAAACTGACCTTTGGTCCAAACCAAGTCGTAAACTGAGTCTACACCTTGTAGATACATGGATAAACGCTCTAAACCATAAGTGATTTCACCTGTGACAGGGTAGCATTCAACTCCACCGACTTGTTGGAAGTAAGTGAACTGAGTCACTTCCATACCGTTAAGCCAAACTTCCCAACCTAAGCCCCAAGCACCGAGTGTTGGAGATTCCCAGTTGTCTTCTACAAAACGGATGTCATGAACCAGTGGGTCAATACCAATCGCTTTTAATGAGTCAAGATAAAGCTGTTGGATGTTATCTGGGTTAGGCTTCAACACCACTTGGAATTGGTAATAGTGCTGTAAACGGTTCGGGTTTTCGCCATAACGACCATCTTTTGGACGACGTGAAGGTTGTACATAAGCCGCGTTCCATGTTTCTGGCCCTAATGCACGAAGGAATGTAGCAGTGTGGAAAGTCCCTGCTCCCATTTCCATATCGTAAGGTTGTAAAACCACACAACCTTGTTCAGCCCAGTAGTTTTGTAAGGCAAGAATTAAGCCTTGAAATGTATCAATATGCGATATGGCGCGACTCATGGTGCATCCATTAAAAATTAGAGAAAAATTGCCCCTAAGTATAAGGATTTTGCAGGGGAGTGGCAAAGGGTTCAGCTTGAATCATCAATTTAAAATTTATACATGTATTTGCAGCAGCTTGAACACTATTGGATGAACTGAATTGCTGAATTTAGATGCTTTAAATCTGAGTTTTAAGCTTGATGATCAATTGTGTGGATTGGGGGATCGTTAAGTATTTTGTTATAGTGACGGCAATTTATAACAACAAAAGTTCAAGCTATGCTGAAATTTATTCTATCTACCAGTGTATTGGTTTTTGGTGCTATTGGATTGGCGTGTGCCCAACAACCGACAACTGAGTCGGATCCGTATAGTGAATGTGTTGAGCAAACCATTCAAGAACAGCAATTGCCAGGGATTAACAATAGCGTGGTACAAATTTGTGCGGATCAGACTAAACAATGTTACGAAAAGCAAATTGTGGCATTACTCGATCAAATTCGCGCACAAAGTGCAGAATGGAAGCAGCCCGAACGTTACCAAGCCATTTTAAAGTCACAGCGTTTGTGGAAGGCGTATGTTGATCAAGAGTGTGATAATGCTGGACAGTATATTGGTTCGCCGATGTATGCGTATTGCCCAATGCAGCATTATGCTGAGCGGGTTGCACAGTTACAGCAATATATTTAACAGGTTATTCAACAGAATTACTCATAAAAGTAAGATATAAAATAAATGCATCTTATAGGTAAGACCACGTATAATTTTGCACCAGTTAAGTGCGAAAAAGTAGAAGGGCAGCTGTGTTTCATATGCAACTTGAATGGTTAAATACCTTAAAACCAAATTTTAAAGTGTTGCCGCTAAAGGAAAGAATACTCTGTGGTTTAGGCGCATTATTGGGCTTGGCTCTTTCCTCGCTCATCAGTTGGTGGGTGTTGGGGGATATTAATGCATGGTACATTGCCCCAATGGGAGCCTCTTCGGTGCTGCTGTTTGCTGTACCCGCCAGTCCTCTGGCGCAGCCATGGAACATGATTATTGGGAATACTTTGGCTGGTTTTATCGGCGTCACATGCGCGTTATATATGCCGAATTTAACCGAAGCCTTCAGTGTTGCGGTGGCGTTTTCGATCTTTTTGATGATGAGCACCGATTCTTTACATCCACCCAGTGGTGCAGTTGCGATTACTGCGGTATTGGGTGGTAAAAGCGTACATGAGCTGGGTTATGCTTTTATAGCCTATCCTGTGTTGTTGAATTCATTATTGCTACTGGTTATTGCCATTATTTTTAACCGATTGTTGGGGCGCCAATATCCGCAAACGGCACAGCTAAACTCACGTTCCACCGATCCAACACCGACTCAAAGAGTCACCATTCAGCCGCAAGATATTCATAATGTGTTGGAGCATCAGCCACAGTTGCTCGACATCAGTGAATATGATTTACAAAAGATTATTCTCAAGGCGCAGGAAATTGCCAACGCACGTGCAGTGAACGAACTCACCTGCCAAGACCTGATGTCTAAAGATGTACTGATGCTGAATGAGCAAGATGATATTCATCTTGCCTTAGATAAATTTAAACAGATTAATTTAATGAGCTTGCCTGTGGTCAATAACGCACGGCAGTTGGTGGGAACTCTAGCACTGTATGAAGTCGTGGAATGGTTTAAACGTGCTGCCGACCCGAAAGCCAGTTGGGAGCATCAGGTGAAACAGATTATGAATCGACAAGTGGTGACGGTACAGCCGAGCCAGCCGATTCAAGATTTGGTGCCGTATTTTGTTGAGCGTTCGTTTAACTACATTCCTGTGGTTGAGCAGCAACAGTTGGTGGGAATGATCAGTCGTGCAGATATGATTGCGGCATTAAACCAGCAATTAATTCAATTGAAAAATCAAAAATAAGTGAGCTAAATAAAAAAAGCTACGACTCTTTGGGGAAAAAGCCGTAGCGACCAAAATGGTAGGTCAAAAGATGTTGTTTTAAAATCTATAATGGCGTCTTGTTGTTATTCACAGTACGTATAGGGCGGTGGTAATTTGATGCATCTGAATCCATCGCTTCTACCCGTTTTGGAATGACGAGCCATAAAATCAAATAAACTAAAATGCCTGGAAATGCGGCACTCATGACTGAAACCAAAAAGAAAATAATTCTTAATAAGTTTGCATTCCAACCAAAACGTTCAGCAATACCGCCTATAACACCTGCAATTATATTTTGGCGATTCGAACGATATAAACCAACATTGGCCATTCAGGTCTCCTTGAAAATAGAATGAGAGATATTTTGTAATCTCATAATTAAGAAATGGTGATGCAATTCAATTTTTAAAGCAAAGCCAGCACGAAAATAGTTAAGTTATGTAAATACATATAGGCGTTCAGCCGAGCTCTACATAAAATGTGATCAAATTTACAGATACCTTTGTTTTTGATAAGTAAATACAGGTACTTGCAATGCTATTGCTGAATTTAAGGATAAATGACGCAATAACATTTTTTACCCTTTGGGTGCTCGGTTAAATAAATGTGGGTTGTGTATTAACGTGATGAAATGGAAAAGTGTACGACTTCATCAGAAGTTCGGAGAGACGTTATTGGGGTGTTTATGCATCAGTCTAATTTTGACAGCATGTAGTCGTTCAACTCCTCCAGATGCTGATCAGACGGTATCTGCTTCTGAAGCACAGCCTACATCTACTGCCCATTCACAGCAGTCGGGCAAGAAACTCACAGAACTGGCAGGGCAGGCGAGTATGCCTAACGAGTCGGTATCAAAAGTGCAACAAGATTTAGTCGATGAACAAGCTCCCTATGTTGGGCGTTATCATGTCAAGATTTCCTGTAAAGATGATTTTGTTCAATGTTCCGAAGGTTCAGCAGAATATATTCTGACTTTGGCTGCCGATGGTTCTGCCTATCGGAGTATTGTTTATACGGGTAAGCTGTTTAGTGAAAAAATGGCTGAAGACAGCAATATTCGAACCTATCGACGTGATACGTGGTCAGTGAATCCAGAAGATTCTGAATTGGTGGTGCATTTGGAAGAGGGTGCGGAATTTTATTATCGAGTGGATAAACAACATAATCTTATTTTAGATTTGGATCGAACTTTAGATCTGGACAATCAAATTAATCAGCATTTATTTGCAGCGGGTTATCCGATGCCAACACAAGCCTATCGTTTAATTAAAGATCAATAATTTGCAATGAAATTAGAAGCGATAAAGATGCTATGAAAATGCAGTAACTATGCGGAGAGCGGTGCTAAAAGAGATATTTTAAGATGTTTTGCAATAAATGGTGGGTCGTCCGCGACTCGAACGCGGGACCAACGGATTAAAAGTCCGCTGCTCTACCAACTGAGCTAACGACCCATTTAGAATGTTTTCACATTATGACAGCTTTTAGATAAAGCTTAAAGATGGTGGGTCGTCCGCGACTCGAACGCGGGACCAACGGATTAAAAGTCCGCTGCTCTACCAACTGAGCTAACGACCCATCAGGAATCAAAATAAGTGGTGGGTCGTCCGCGACTCGAACGCGGGACCAACGGATTAAAAGTCCGCTGCTCTACCAACTGAGCTAACGACCCATCTCGTTTTGATGGAGCGTATTGTAGCAAGATATCGAACGAGCGCAAGAGAAAAATCGCAAAGTTGTTGATGTTTGATTATAAATACAACAACTTTGCCTGATTTTATGCAAAAAATTGCCAAAATTTCAATTTAGAAGCGATATTGATACTGCTGAATATTGCTGTAAATTTCAGTACTCATATGGCAATAGGCACTGCTATTTGGCAATAAGACTAATATTTGCTCATCGGTTTTTTCTGGATTGAAAGCTTGTTCTTTTAGCTTGTTCTTCTGATATTTAAAGGTGCCTGTGGTTTCTACTTGTTTCTGAACACGTAAAAATACAGGAATCGCATAGGCAGGTAGACTCTTTTTGAAGCAACTGAGCATGGCTTGCAGGTCTTGTTCATTCAGTTGGGCTTGCTCTGCTAAGGTGATGGCTGCCATGCCTGCGCGTCCATTGGTGTGTGGAATTTCTACACCATACACCACAGCTTCGACAATCTTTGGATATTCACACAACATATTCTCGACTTCGGTGGTGGAAACATTTTCCCCTTTCCAGCGGAAGGTGTCGCCGAGACGATCTACAAACTGTGCATGACGGAAACCAATATCACGGACTAAATCACCCGTATTAAAGTAGGCATCCCCGTTCTTAAACACGTTGGACATAATCACGGATTTGTTTTTTTCAGGGTCGGTATAACCATCAAAAGGGGAGCGACGTGTAATTTTACCGATCAACAAGCCGACTTCGCCTTTACTTACTTTTTGGCACCAACCATGTGCGTCTCGAATAGGTTCATTTTTCTCTTTGTCGAATTGAACAATGGCATACGGTGTTGGGGAGAATCCGACAGTATTGTCGAAATTAAATACATTGCTAAAGCCAACGTTACCTTCACTAGATGCGTAGAGTTCAAGCACTTCTTCTACACCAAAACGTTGTTTAAATTTATCCCAGATATTCGGGCGCATGCCATTGCCAATCATTTTTTTGACACGATGGGCATGGTCTAACTCCGATGCAGGTGCATCCATTAAGTAACGGCATAGCTCTCCTACATAGCCAATCGCAGATGCGTTAAATTTTTGCACATCTTTCCAAAATGCAGAGGTCGAATATTTGCGTCGTAATGCCAAAGTCGCACTACTTGCAATCACGCCACACCAGCACACCACAATGCCTGTCGCATGGTAGAGTGGTAAGGTAACGTACATAACATCATCACTGTTTAAATCCAACACGTGCCCATAAGTGCCATAGGCAAGTGTCCAGCGGCTATGGGTGAAGATGACCGCTTTCGGTAAGCCCGTGGTGCCCGAAGTATAGATGTAAAATAGTCCATCTTTGCCTTTAACACTATGTGTGGTTGGCGTGTTAAAGGTCGGGAAGGTGGTGATTTCATCGGCTAAATTTAGATAATGTGCGGGTGCTGTACCTGCATATTGACGTGTTTCTTGATCGGCAAACCAATAAAAGCGCTGCTCAGGCAAATTAAGCTCTTGACGAATTTCATCTACGGCAGCGCGGCATTCTTCACCGACAATCAGTGCAATTGGGTTGACCAAATTAATACTATGTGCCAAGACTTTGCCAACTTGTGAAGTATTCACTAAAGCAGCAGTTACCCCGATTTTTGCCAAGGCTAAGACACTGGCAACCAGTTCTGGGCGGTTTTCAACCATCACTGCAATGACATCACCTTTTTGTGCGCCAATCGACAGATAATAATGTCCGATTTGGTTTGCCCAATCATTGAGTTGCTGGTAAGTATATTTCTGTTCTTCAAATAATAATGCATAGCCATGTGGGTTGCGTTTTACGGCTTTTTCAAACGCAATACCTAAGCCCGCGGGTGAGTTCGGGGTACGTAAATATGCTTGTTTCAACCCTGTAACCAGATGCGGAAGTTTTCCAATAAATTGTGGGATTTTGGCAGCGACGTCTGTAATTCCAATAAGATCGCTCTGTGTGGTTTGGCTCATAAGAATCCTATTTATTTTTCGTGTCCAATACGATGTCTTTGTCTACAGGTTGAACGAAGTAATCTGTACAGTTGTCCTTTTAATCGTTTCTTTCTAGTGCAATCAACCTAATCTGTTCAAAATAACAAAAAAAACCTAGCCATCGAAATGACTAGGTTTTAATTATTTTACAACAATTGGGTAAATACTTACTCTGCTGTAGGTGTGGTTTTTTTCGGTGGGCGACCACGAGGACGACGCGGACGAGCTTTTTCTTTCTCTTCCTTTTCAGCCGCAGTTTCTTCTGTCGCTGTATCTTCGATAACATCTACAGCCAACTCAGTCTGTACAGGTTCTGCTTTCGCTTTGGCTTTCGCAGGCGCCTTTGTTTCAACCGTTACATCTTCTGCTACTACTGGTTCAGCAACAGCTTCGGTTACAGTAACTTCAGTAGCTGCTTCGACAGGTTCAACCACCTCAGCAACGTTTTCAACTACTGCCACAGCAGTTGGTTTAGCTGCAACTGGTGCTTCTTCCGCTTGTGCTTGCTTTGCTTGTGCTAGAGCTTGCTCAGCGGCTTGTTTTGCTAAACGACGACGTTCACGCGGGTCATTGGCAACACGCTTTTCTGACTCAGGCTTTGGTGGTGTTAAGTCCAACACTGGCGCAGGTTCAGCTTCAGGAGTAGCTTTCGCAACTTCGACATCACGCGTGACAGGTTTTTTCTCAACTTCAATGTTTACAGTGCTGGTATTGAGGCTCGCTGCATATTCAGCAGTGAACTTTTCTAATGCACGGTTGAAGGTTGGAATCAAACCAAATTGCTCAATCAGTACGGCACAGTCTTCACCATATACTTGACGAATTAAGCTACCTACCGTGTATTGTGATAAAGTCGGCACTTGTGATGGATTAAGCTTAGGCGCTTGCACTTGTTTAGCTTGAGCATCACGTTGTTGACGACGACGCATACGCGGGTCATTGCTCGCACGTTTGCCATCAGAGCGAGGTTTTTGCTCCTCTGTTTTAACTTCAGCAGTTGGTGTTTGAGTTTGAACTTCAACTTCAACTTTTGCTTCAGGTTCAACCGCTACAGGAGTTGCCTTAACCACTTCTGATGTTTCTGTGGTAGTAGGTTTTTCTGCTTCAACGGCCTTTGCAGTTGAGGTTGTGTTGATGGCAATGATTTCGCTTTGAGCTTGATCAACATTCACCACAAGTGCTGTCGGCAGGATGTCTTGACGCGGAGCATCAATCACTTCTACCTTGACCTGTTGCTCATCGACCACGACTGGAGCAGGTGTAGCTACAGCAGCTTGCTGTTCATTGAATACACTTTGGTCGCGGTGGCGATTTGGGCGATTTGGACGCTGTTGGTTGTTACGGTCACGACGTGGTACAGCTTGCTCAGCATGAATTTCGTTCTGTTGATCTTGCTGTTGAGGGTGACGTTGTTGCTGACGTTGGCGCTTTTGTTCACGCTGTTCTTGACGTTGCTCTTGGCGCGTCATTTGCACAACTTCTTCAACCACTTGATTTTGTTCTTGTGGTTGCTCACGTTGTTCGCGTTGCTTGTTGTTGTTACGCTTTTTGTTGTGACGTTGCGATTTTTCTTCTTTCTCAGAATTTTTTTCTACAAAGTCACGTTGCTCCGCTTTTTGTGGAGCAGATGTTGCTGATAAGTACACGTTGTTGCTGGCTACAGGCGTAGGCGCAACAGCAACAGGTGTAGTCACTTGACCAAACTGGCCGCGACTGACAGCACCACCATTCACCATTTGCTCAATTGCAGCTGCTGCATTATTTGCTGTACGTGCTTGATCTACAGTTGCAGCTTGCTTTTGAACAAACAAGTTTTCTAACCATGCACATGGGCTGCTTGATGCAGTTGGTGCAGCAGCAGGAGTTTGCTGTTGTTGAGCAGCTTGCTGTGGCTTTTTCTTGCCATGTTTGTCAGCAACTGGTGCAACACTTGGTTGTTGATCGGCATCTTCTAAGTGCCAATCTGAAGCTTCATAACCCAATTCTTTTTCGCTAGAACGAGTTGCTTCAGTACGTTCATAGCTGGTTGGCGCGAAGCCTTCAGGGTTATAAGAAATCTCGTAATGAGGCGTTTCTAAGTGTGGGTGCGGCAATACCGTTACACGCACATTTGACGTTTGTTCTAAGTAAACCAAGCTGTGACGCTTTTCATTCAATAAGAATGCTGCAATTTCTACAGGCACTTCAACTTGCACTTCACCATGACGTTCACGTAGGGCTATTTCTTCCACTTTACGCATAATTGAAAGTGAAAGTGAGCGCAAGTCACGCACCATACCTGTACCGTGGCAACGTGGGCAAACATAACCAGTGGCTTCTTCTAAAGATGGGCGTAAGCGTTGACGGCTCATTTCCATTAAACCGAAGCGAGACAATTGACCAAACTGAATACGCGCGCGGTCGCTTTGGGTGGCTTCACGTAATTTCGCTTCAACCATACGTTGGTTACGGTCTTTGGTCATGTCGATGAAGTCGATCACTACCAAACCGCCAATATCACGTAAGCGCAATTGACGTGCAATTTCTTCAGCAGCTTCAAGGTTGGTATTGAGTGCGGTTTCTTCTACATCGTGTCCACGAGTCGATTTTGCCGAGTTAATGTCGATAGAAACCAAAGCTTCTGTTTGGTCAATCACGATTGAACCACCAGAAGGCAATTTCACTTCACGCTCGTAAGCGGTTTGAATTTGGCTTTCGATACCAAAATGAGCAAATAAAGGCTCATTTAAAGTATAAGTTTTTAACTTGTCGATTTGACGAGGCATCACCGCTTTTACGAAGTTATAAGCTTCGTTATAGGCTTGCTCAGAGTCAATTAAAATTTCAGCGACATCATCACGTAAGTAATCACGGATGGCACGTGTCACTACACCTGCTTCTTGGTGCACCAACATTGGTGATGGACCAGAACTCGCTGTATTTTGAATTTGTGCCCAAAGGTCGAGAAGGTGCTGTAGATCGAGTTGTAATTCTTCTTGAGAACGACCAATACCCGCAGTACGTACAATCACGCTCATGCCACGAGGCACATTGAGTGATGCAAGCATTTCTTTCAATTCTTCACGAACCGAACCCGAAATTTGACGGCTGATACCACCACCTTTTGGATTGTTAGGCATGAGGACTAAATAGCGACCTGCCAAAGAAATGAAGGTAGAAAGTGCAGCGCCTTTGTTGCCACGCTCTTCTTTTTCAACTTGGACTAAAAGTTCAGTGCCTTCAGTAATCAGTTCACGGATATTTGAAGTCTGGCGCGGGTCAGCTTTATAGTATGAATTTGCGATTTCACGCATCGACAAGAAACCTTGACGCCCCGCACCGTATTCAACGAATACAGCTTCTAAAGAAGGCTCAACGCGAGTCACGTGACCTTTATAGATATTCGATTTTTTTTGTTCACGGGTACGATTTTCTAAATCAAAATCGTAAAGACGCTGACCTGTAACCAGTGCAACG
Source organism: Acinetobacter tandoii (assembly GCF_008867985.1). NCBI lineage: Bacteria > Pseudomonadati > Pseudomonadota > Gammaproteobacteria > Moraxellales > Moraxellaceae > Acinetobacter > Acinetobacter tandoii. Next base: position 191,112 of record NZ_VXLD01000004.1, on the reverse strand, counting down.
CGGATTTCCTCGGCATGTGTTGCATTAATCAACATACGTTTCATGGGTGTAACACCTTATAGTGATACACAGCAAAAAATCGCTATACACGTAGCGAACATCAAACATCACGGATCAAACTCAGATCTCAAATAAACCAATTGTGGTCTGAGGGTTTTCACTGGCCTTTTTAAAGATGGGCTCCAGTTTTGATTCACGTATTGATGATGGCAATACGGCTTCAATCTTTAAACGATTAAAGTCACCTGCACACTTCACTGGCGGACAAGCGGTGCATTGGATGTGAGTAACTTTCACTGTCACATTGCTCGAAGAGCATCCCTACATAAGAGTGTCTTGATACGGAATTATCGTCGTATCTTTACAAATTGTGCAGATCCAATGCATCAGACGCTGTAGCCTGAATGTGGTTTCAGGGTGCGACTAATCTGATGTGTATCAGTTTACGTTTAAAAACCAACTTGAGGTTGGCGACATATTTTTTCAGGCAAACTGATTTATGTACCTGAGGTACAATTAAACGCAACAGTTTGCAGTTTTGCCGATATAATAAGCCTTCGGCGTCGGCATAATTCTTTTGGGACCTTTCCGAGTTTATAATCAAAATTTCAGCCATATTTCAATATGAATATAATTGAAATGTGTTGATGATGATTCACTTACGGTGGTTTCCGTGCGCTGACTATAGCAAACCTTGCATCATCTGCCTATGGGCTAAGCTTACGTTTCTAGTGAAAAGTATAGCCTAAATGATCAGTTTTTAATCAATTTTAGTATTTTTTTAGGTCACAGTATCTGTATGAATTCTACGCAAGAATGGCAAAGTGTCACTTGGTTTGAAGTGGATGAGCATCAAGCGGGTCAACGCATCGATAATTTTTTATTTAGCCGACTCAAGGGTGTACCGAAAAGTCGCATTTATCGTTTGATTCGTGAAGGGCAGGTGCGCGTGAACAAAAAGCGCATTAAAGCCGAAACTAAATTGGCGATTGGTGACCAGATTCGTGTTGCACCGATTCGTTATGAACAAAAAGATGAAACGGCAGCACCTGTGTCTGACAAAGTGGCGCAAAGCTTACTGAGTCGTGTGGTGTATGAAGATGAAGGCTTGATGGTGGTGAATAAGCCTTCGGGCATCGCGGTACATGGCGGCAGTGGCGTGGCTTATGGTCTGATTGAAGGCTTACGGGCTGCGACGGGTAAAAAATATTTGGAACTGATTCACCGTATTGACCGTGATACATCTGGCTTGGTGATGATTTCTAAAAAACGTAGTGTGTTAAAAACTTTGCAAGATATGCTGCGTGAACACAAAATTAAAAAGACTTATGCTGCTGTGGTCAAAGGTGTTGTGAGCCTTGATAAACAGTTGATTGATGCGCCTTTACATCGTTATGAACTCTCGAACGGTGAACGTCGTGTGCGCGTATCTAAAGAAGGGAAAGATTCGAAAACTCAGTGGAATGTCGCTGAGCGTTTTATGCATGCGACTTTGGTGTATGCTTCACCGCTTTCAGGTCGTACCCATCAAATTCGTGTACATGGTTTAAGTATTGGTCATCCCTTGGTTGGTGATGATAAATATGGTCATGAAACTGAGTACAATGGCCCTAAACCGCGTCGGTTATGTTTACACGCTATGCGTTTGGATATTCCTGGTTATCCACCAATTGAAGCGCCTTTACCTGAGGATATGCAGAGTATTGTGGCGCAGTTAAGAGCACAGAAAAAGGACTAAACCTTTTCCCTCTCCTTTGGAGAGGGTTAGAGAGAGGTAATAAAATAGGACCTCTTTTGTCGTGATTAACTGGAAATGATGCTGTATTGGTCATTTTTACTTTTCAAAGATGAAAAGTAACAAAAATCTTTTGTTGAGCTGATGGAACGTCCTGAACGCGCTTTAAGCACTGCTTTAAAGCGAAGTGCAAGTCAGCTCAACGGCGACATCCTTGTCGCCATCATGTAGCAAATGCATCGTGTAAATTTTCTTCATAAAAGCAAATATTGGAACCCCAGCATGCAAAAACCTGTAGAACTGATTATCTTTGATTGGGATGGCACATTATTTGATTCAGTGGGGCAAATTGTAGATAGTCTTTTGTTTGCAGCGCAGCAATTTGAACAACCCCTAACTCCTGAAGCGGCAAAAAGTATTATTGGTTTGGGTTTGCCTGAAGTCGCTCAAGTTTTATTTCCGACAGTGCCTGAATTACATACTGATCTTTTGAAATGTTATGGCGATCATTACGTTGCACATTCAAAGGATGATGCCTGGTTTGCGGGTATTGCGGAAATGTTGTACGGACTCAAAAATCAGGGTGCACGACTTGCGGTGGCGACAGGTAAAAGCCGTAGAGGTTTGGATCGTGTGCTGGCTCAAACCAATAGTCATGATTTGTTTGAGATTACGCGTGCAGCAAGTGAAACTAAGTCTAAACCTGATCCGTTGATGTTGCGGGAAATCTTACAGTTCACAGGCTTACGTCCAGAACAGGCAATTATGGTCGGGGATACTTCTTATGATTTGGAAATGGCACAAAATATTGCCATGCCAAGAGTCGGCGTCGCCTATGGTGTACATACTAAAAATATTTTGCAGCAGTTTAATCCGTTGACCATTGCCGATGATGTCGCAAGTTTAGATCAGTTTTTAAATCTGCAAGTCAATGCTTCTGATGTCGCTTAAGCAAAGTTGATTATTTTTCAAGGCGTGTAAGGATATACGCCTAAAATTACTTTTGAATAACAAGAAAATCCGCTATGAGCCGTTCTATTCGATTACTTCATTTATTACAGCATCTTCGTGAACAGCGTTATCCTGTTACTGCGCAGCGTTTGGCTGAACATTTACAAATCAGTGTGCGAAGTGTTTATCGAGATATTGAAAGTTTACGTGATCAAGGGGTCAATATTGAGGGAAGTGTTGGTGTAGGCTTTCAATTAAAAGAAAACTTTCTTCTTCCACCTATGAGTTTGGATGAATCAGAAATTGAAGCCATGTATCTGGCATTACAATGGGCCAAATCTATTCCTGATCAAGCATTACAACAGGCTTCACATTCAGTGTTGAGCAAATTAAGAGCTGTATTACCGCAAAGAAAACAAGAATTTTTAAACGATACCTATCTCAAATCTATTCATTCATGGATTGATGTTGACCAAACGGTTGTGGAACAAGTTCGTATCGCCATTCGTTTACAAACTAAAATCCAGATTGATTATATTGATGAACAAAAACAGATTTCACACAGGCAATTATGGCCGTTTGCATTGGGATATTTTAATGACAAAATGTTATTGGCTGCGTGGTGTGAATTACGGGAAGATTTTAGAAATTTCCGTTTAGATCGAATACAAACGCTCATATTAACTGAACAAGTCTATCCTCAATTTAAGCGTCATTTATTTCAGCAATGGTGTCAAAAGGAATTTTCAAATTCATAAAAATGCCCCAACACTACTGACAAAAACTGACACAGCCTCGTTCTATTCTAAAAAAACAATAAACACAGAGGATAGAACAATGGCTTTAACTTTATATACAAATAAACAATCTCGCGGCGTTGTGGTGGATTGGCTCATTCTTGATTTGGGGATTGAGGTTGAACGTATAGAAGTCGCTTATGGCGAGGAAATGAAATCAGCCGAATTTTTAAAACTCAACCCTTTTGGTAAAGTGCCAGTTTTGGTTGACGGTGATATAGTGATTTATGAGTTGGATGCCATTTGTGCATATTTGGCAGATAAATTCTTTGAAAAAGGTTTAGCGCCTGCACTCGATGATCCGAAAAGAGGCCTATATTATCGTTGGTTATTCTTTGGTGCAGGCCCGTTTGCAGCAGCTTCGGACAATGAGCATTTAAAAGTTCAGGTTGCACCAGAGCAAAAAATGTTTATGGGCTATGGTGATTATCAGGATACCTATCAAGCCTTGGTTCAAGGTTTGGAACAGGCAAGCCCGTATTTATGCGGTTCACAGTTTACGGCAGCCGATATTAGTTTAGGGGCAATGATCATGTGGCAATTAAAAATGAATTTATTAAAACCACATCCTGCAATTGACCGCTATGTATCGGCCATACAGCAACGTGAAAGTTTAAAGAAAAATCCTGCTTTGTTTGCAGCATAAGGTCATTTGACTCAAAAAAGCCTCTGATGAAAGAGGCTTTTTTGAGTTGTAGATTTATCCCCAGAGACTGCTCGCGTATTATTTTTTAGTCGTAGGTGAAAAAATTTAATCCACTATATAAAGCCTAATTCTGAATGGTTTGCGCATTTTTCTCTTTGATTTTTCTACACTGTTTATTTTGATGGATAAAACAAAAAAGATTTATAAGTTCTAACTATTGTAAAAAATAAAATAAGTATTGGCGTAAAGCCGTCATTTTTCCGATGCTTGAACTGTTTATACACATACGCGTTTTATAGATGATCAGACAGCGCTTGTCTGTCGCAATTGTTCTAATCGATCTGAGTTTTAAATCTGACTCAATCATTTTTCATCTAAAACAGTATCCGTCCATTTTTGCAGTTTAAGGAAATCTAGATGTCGAATTCTGCTGTTTTTGAATCCGTTGCGCAGGCTTTACGTAACGCTGAGCTTACACAGACTGCGATAGCACCCATTCGCCCACAACTGGGTGCGGAACAAGCAGACGTCGATAGTGCCTATGCGGTTCAGGAAGTAAATACTCAACGTGCCTTAAAAGAAGGGCGTCGCTTAGTAGGGCGTAAAATTGGCCTGACGTCTAAAGTAGTACAAGCGCAACTTGGGGTCGACCAACCTGACTTTGGAATGTTATTCGCAGACATGGCTTATGGGGATGGCGAAGTCATTCCAGCAGGATTATTGATTCAGCCGAAAGTCGAAGCTGAAATTGCGTTGGTGATTAACAAAGATTTAACCCAAAAAAAACATAGTTATGCGGACATTATCAGTGCAACTGAGTATGCCTTGCCTGCGATAGAAGTCGTGGATAGCCGTATTGAAAACTGGAAAATTTCATTGATTGATACTGTAGCGGACAATGCGTCTTCTGCAGCGTTTGTGTTGGGTTCACGTCCAGTCAAATTAGATCAACTTGACTTGGTCAATTGCAAAATGACCATGACTCGTGGGGATGAAGTGGTTTCGCAAGGCATCGGTAAAGCCTGCTTAGCGAACCCTTTAAATGCCGCAGTTTGGCTTGCCGATGAAATGGTACGCCGTGGTCGTCCATTGCTTGCTGGCGACATCATCTTAACGGGTGCTTTAGGCCCAATGGTGATTGTACAACCGGGTGATGAATTTAAAGTTGAAATTGAAGGATTTGGTTCAGTAGTCGCTGCGTTTGCTGCGGAATAAATTGGATTTTTGAGAGAGTAGATGCATGAAAAAGATTAAATGTGCATTAATCGGTCCGGGAAATATCGGAACAGATTTATTGTATAAGTTGCAGCGTAGCGAATTCCTTGAGCCTGTATGGATGGTCGGGATTGATCCAAGTTCAGAAGGTCTGACCCGTGCTGCGAGTATGGGGCTAAAAACCACAGCAGAAGGTGTGGATGGACTACTGCCACATGTGCTTGCGGATGAAATTCAAATTGCCTTTGATGCGACCTCAGCTTATGTTCATGCGGAAAATAGCCGTAAGTTGAACGAATTAGGTGTGCAGATGATTGATCTGACGCCTGCTGCGATTGGTCCATTTTGCGTACCGCCTGTCAACCTTCAAGAACTCTTGGATGCTGGTGAGTTGCCGAATGTGAATATGGTGACCTGTGGAGGTCAAGCGACCATTCCAATGGTTGCAGCGATTTCCCGCGTACAACCTGTCAGTTATGGTGAAATTATTGCAACCGTTTCAACCAAGTCGGTCGGTCCTGGGACACGTAAAAACATTGATGAATTTACGCGTACTACTGCGGGTGCAATTGAAAAAGTGGGTGGTGCAAAACAAGGTAAAGCCATCATCATTATTAATCCAGCCGAGCCACCATTGATGATGCGTGATACGGTGCATTGCTTGGTTGAAGGTGAACCAGATCAAGCTGCAATTACAGCATCTGTGCAAGCCATGATTACCGAAGTACAAAAATATGTACCTGGCTACAAATTAGTGAATGGTCCAGTATTTGATGGTAACCGCGTATCAATGTTCCTTGAAGTGGAAGGCTTAGGCGACTTTTTGCCGAAGTACGCAGGGAATTTGGACATTATGACTGCGGCAGCTGCGCGCACTGCGGAAATGTTTGCGGAACGTTTATTGGCTACGGCTGAAGTATAAGGAGCAACCCATGTCTAAGATTATTGTGCATGATATGACTTTGCGTGATGGGATGCATCCTCAGCGTCATCAAACTACTGTTGAGCAAATGATTGCAATTTCAACCGCTTTGGACGATGCAGGTGTGCCACTGATCGAAGTGACGCATGGTGATGGTTTAGGTGGTTCATCGGTGAACTACGGTTTTGCCGCAGCAACGGATGAAGAGTATTTGTCTGCTGTTGTTCCACGTATGAAAAATGCCAAAGTTTCAGCATTGCTGTTACCTGGTATTGGTACAGTCGATCATTTGAAAATGGCCCATGAAATTGGGGTGTCGACCATTCGTGTGGCAACGCATTGTACCGAAGCCGATTGTTCAGAACAGCATATCACTGCTGCGCGTCAGCTTGGAATGGACACCGTGGGTTTCTTGATGTTGGCACACATGGCATCACCTGAACGTCTTTTAGAAGAAGCGAAAAAGATGGTGTCTTATGGCGCGAACTGTATTTATGTGACTGACTCTGCGGGTTATATGCTGCCGCAAGATGTGACGGACCGTGTTGGTTTGCTGCGTCAAGAACTGGACAGCAGTATTGAACTGGGTTTCCACGGGCATCATAACTTGGGTATGGGCGTGGCAAATACAGTAGCTGCAGTTGATGCAGGTGCAATTCGTGTCGACTTGGCATCTGCGGGCTTGGGTGCTGGCGCGGGCAATACACCATTAGAATTGTTCATTGCAGTCGCCAACCGTATGGGCTTAGAGACAGGCGTGGATCTGTTTAAAGTACAGGATGTGGCAGAGGATTTGGTGATTCCAATGATGCTGAACCCAATTCGTGCTGACCGTGATGCAGCCACTTTAGGTTATGCAGGTGTCTATTCATCGTTCCTATTATTCGCAAAACGTGCAGAAGCCAAATATGGTGTGTCAGCACGTGAGATTTTATTGGAATTAGGTCGTCGTGGTACGGTCGGTGGTCAGGAAGACATGATTGAAGATTTGGCTTTGACTATGTCGAAAGCGAAGGCTGCTTTGGTTTAAGCTGATCAATATGTATTTAAAAAGCGTCCTTGGGGACGCTTTTTTGTTTTTTGCAATTTAGAAATTATTTGAAGTGTGAAATGTCATCAGCAACCTGCGTGAAATTTGAAATTGCCTGTTTTTGCAATAGCAGTATTTTAATGTATCTGTTGAACAGGTTTTGCTGATGACAAATGCTTTTGGTTCTTTTGGCGTAACAAAAGAACGAAATGAGCTCCGAAAAATGGATTTAAAGCGGTAAGACTCCGTAGTGAATAGCTTAAAAAGAAGAAGGTGGTACTTAAAATATAGTTATTATTGCAAAGTGATTTTTTATTTTAGATTGCATTTAAAAAATCAAACTTTTCCCTTTTTTGCTTGCACAGTTTTCCCGCTTTAATGCTCTTCAACATCATGATGTACATATAGAAAAAATCTGTGATATGAGCGCTTTTTCTTATAATTCTGCAACTAACTTAGAAAATATGATCTTAAAATTTAAACAAAAAAACACTTAAGCATTGCAGTAATTCAGAGAATAAATCAGATTTGGCGAATAAAAACGTTATAGATTCAATCTTTCATCACATCTTGCGAAATCTGCTAAAGAGTGAGTTATTGTAATTTTATCTTAATCAAAAAAATACGAGGTCTACTCAGTGGGTTAAATCGGGTTGAAGTGCATTTTCTTAAGACTGTGGTCGGATTTTTTCTCTTCGATGAGTTCCGCATGATGGTGTCATAGTTTAATGTGATCATTGGAATGAATATCATGCGTCGTCAAACTTTATGGACAGCCATCTGTGTTGCAATTGCAGCATTAGGTACAACTGCAACGAATGCAGAATTTATCGACGATAGCCAAGTCCAGTTAAAATTCAGAAATTTCTACTTAGACCGCCAGTATGAAACTGTACCACAAAACAACTGGGGCAGTTGGTCGCAGGCTATCACCTTAGATGCCAAATCAGGATATGCCGAATTAGGTGGCTTGCAATTGGGCGCCGATCTTTTGGTGCAACATGCATTTCGTCTAAATGGCCGTGACAAAAATGCCGATTGGGTACTTCCGCATAATGGGCGGGAACAAGCCAGCAATTTTGGCAAAGTGGGCGCGACTTTAAAAGCCAAAGTGTCACAAACAGAATTGAAAGTGGGTGAGTTATTGCCTGTTTCTCCAGTTTTAGTATTTGATCCATCGCGTCAGTTATTGACCACGTATAGCGGGGCATGGTTGGAGTCTAAAGAGCTGAAAGATACCAAACTGAGTTTGGCGTATATTGATGGGATTAATGCACGTTATGACAATCAGTTTCAGGACTTAAGTTTATTTCCGAACAATAACCCAAATACTGCTAAAGCCGCGGACGGGATGTATATCGCAGGGATTGATCATCAGTTTAATCCTGCGTTTGGAGCAAGCTATTGGTATGCCGATGTCAAAGACATTTATCAGCAGCATTATGCAGGTATCAATTACAACACCACGTTGGGTTCGAAGACTAAGCTGACCAGCCATGTTCGTTATTTTGATAATTCTGAGTCAGGCGATAAATTGTATGGTGAGATTGATAACCAAGCTTTGTCGATTGGGGCGAAATTCAATCATGGTGCACATACCTTTGGTCTAGGCTATCAACAAATGTTTGGGGAAAATAATTTCCCAACATTGGCAGGTTGGGTACCACAGCCTTATTTGGTGAATTGGTCTGTTGCAACCTTTACCAATGCCAAAGAGAAATCTTGGAATATCTCCTATGGGTATGACTTTGCCGAATTGGGGCTAAAAGGCTTAAATGCCAATGCTATTTACTTTGCAGGCTTTGATGCCAAAGCTGGCGGAAAAACGAATCAGAACGAACAAGAGCTGAACTTGATTGTGAATTACACGGTACCTGAAGGCAAATTCAAAGGTTTGGGTGTTCAGGCGATGTATATCGATACCGATTATGACTGGAAAAGCGACCTGAAAGAGTACCGAATCGCGACCACCTATAGCTATAAATTCTAAGTTTAAAACTGCCATCGAGCGATTTGGTCACACATCGCTCTTTATTATTTTAGTGTGGCGTAAACCGTTTACTGTGAGCTGATGATTCGTTTTTAAGTGAAAAAATATTGTTTTAAAACATAGTTTTAAATAATCGTTTTTTTATAGTATGTGATCGAAAACAAGTATCAGTAAGAGGCTTTTGAGCAGGTAAGATGGAGCAGTAAAACCTGTCGAAATGAATGAATTGACCTGTCCTGAACACAGAACATCAGACAGGTCTTAGGCTGTACGAGGAGTATGTATGAGCACGGTCCAAATCCCGAATTACACCACCGACCCATTTTTTGGCTTGGAAGATAAATGGATTGAAACGGCTGAAGGTGAGTTAACCCATTACCATGAAGTGGGGCAAGGAACGCCGATTTTATTTTTACACGGCTCTGGAACAGGTGTTTCTGCAGCAGCAAACTGGTGGCTGAATTTACCGCAAATTGGTGAGCAAGCTCGCTGTATCGCCATAGATTCGATTGGCTATGGTCAAACAGTGGTGGCAGATGGTACGGCTTATGGAATTCGCGCATGGGTAGATCATGCAGTGCGTACATTGGATGCTTTGGGTATTGAAAAAACTTGGTTAGTGGGTAACTCCTTAGGGGGCTGGTTAGCCTTCCAAATGGTGCTGGATTACCCTGAACGTGTGTTGGGCATTGTATCGATGGGTACAGGCGGTGCGAAGCAAACTGCTGCACTAAAAGCCCATGCCAACCCAGTGTTAACCGAAGAAGGCATTAAAAACACCTTGTCGATGTTTGTGGTGGATAAGAGCTTAATTACCGATGAATTGGTTAAAGTTCGTTATGAAGCAGCGAAAAATGATTATGCTTCAGACCGTTTAATGGATGTCGTGGGTGCACGTGACCGTGACCGTTTTGAGTTCCCGCTCGATTTCGAAAAAATGAAAGACATCCAAGTGCCTGTACTATTGATTCATGGTGTTCAGGATGTAGTGATTCCTGTATCTCGCACATGGGATATTTTGAATACCGTTCCTTTTGCCGATGCACATATTTTTAGTCAGTGTGGACATTGGTCACAAGTGGAAAAAGCTGAAGAATTTAATACAGTGATTAAAGATTATTTGACCGCACGTGGTGTCAAATAATCGATTGAGCAAGATAAGGGATGGTTAAGCCATCCCTTTTTTATGTCAGAAATTTCATCGTAGTAAAATAAATTTATAGTGTGATAAAACCTGCGGCAACATTAATGCTGATGGCTAAAATGGAAGTGTTAAAACCATACGCCAGAATAATATGCACAATATTTAAAATCCGCATGGAGCGGGAAGTAATGGAAACATCCGCAGTTTGCGCAGAGGTACCAATCACATAACTAAAGTATAAGAAGTCGGGATAGGTCGGATATTGGGTCTTAGGAAAATCGAGTCCCGCATCTTGAGCATCATCTACAGCAAGGTAATAGTCATGCGCATAATGAATCGCGAAAATGGTATGCATAAAAAACCATGCGCTGATAATGGTCAGCAGTGAGAGTAATAGATGCCCAAATGTCAGTGCAGTATTATGCGGTAGATGCGTAAGTTCAATGACGATTGCGATCAGACACATTACGAGGGTCAGAATTACCAGCAATAAAATAATCCATTTACTGGCATCCTGTTGTTGAGCATGTTGCAGAATATGCTGATGATCTATAGGCCAAAGGGTGGTCATGGTTTTAATGAGATAACTGGAAACGGCAATATTCCAACTGATGAGTAAACTGGTTGACCATGTCCAGTTGGTAAATAGCGTGAGTAAGCCGAACAATAGGGCGGTCAGCAAAAAAGTAATAAAAAAGTAAGGGCGAAATTGCATCCCAGTTTTTAAGCGATGTAAGGTGGGCATAGGCATGATTTTCTCCTTTTTAGTTTTACTTTTTTGTGCAGCTTAGGCACTCGTATTTATTTGAATATAAGTTTAAGTTTAGACTTAAGTTGTAGGTAAAACCTGACAAAAAAATTGGCTTGTGATCAGTATGCTTCTGCTTGAAAAGCAAGCAAAGTAAAAACGTGGAATATGATGCGCATTACTTAACACAAAAGGGCGAAAATACGCTGGCGATATAGGGTATTTTGCCACGAAAAAGGCACACTGTTATTTATTCAGGAAATAATGGTGTGCCAAATTGAGTGATTCATCTGGACCGTATGTGGATTTATTCGCGATTAATATCTAAATAAAAAACTCGGGTCAGCAATTCTAAAAATTTATTTACTGCCAGTGAAGAGTTGTTTTTACGATAGCTCACATACAAATCTAAATAGGGTAGCTCAACCTCAAGTGGACGAATTACCGTGTTGCTCATGGTTAGCGGGGCAATGTAACCGGGTAAAATAGTACAGCCAAGCCCCATGCCAATAGAGTTGATATTGAACAAAATGTTGTCAGCCTTTTGCACGATGTTAAATTCGATATTCTGCGCCTTGGCAAATTCTAAAATGGTATGGTGCAAGGTCTGTGATTGCTCAACTGCGGGAATAATAAAATCAATACCATTTAAAGCCTTAACAGGGATGCGTTCGTACTTTGCTAGAGGATGATCTTTCGGAAGTAGGAAGATGAGCGGCTCACGTAGTACAAACTGACTTTCGATTTCATCACTATGAAAATTATGTCGAGTAAAGGTAATGTCCAGTTCACCTTTCTTGAGCAAGCGCATTTGCTCGGTATTGTTCATACTGAGCAATTCAATTTTTAAGTCTGGGTTTTGTACCCGTAAATTCGGCAGTACATAAGGGAAAATTTTCATTTCTGCGACGGGGACAAAACCAATGCGCAGCATTTGCTGCTTGGCTTGTGACACCTGACGTGCCATAGCGATCGCTTTGTCTGCTTGTGCTAAGGTTAGGCGAGCCTGTTCTAGAAAAACCGCCCCTTCTTCTGTGAGTTCCACTTTTCGCTTGGTTCGATACAGTAACTGTACCCCAACATCTTCTTCTAGGTCTTTGATTTGCTGACTTAAAGAGGGTTGGGCAGTATACAGTTTGAGTGCGGCCTTACTGAAGTTCAGTTCTTCAGCAACGGTAATGAAATAGCGAAGGTGTCTAAGTTCCATATAAATAACCCACAGAGTAATCCAAAAAATGTCTTACCACGACTACGGCAAAGTATAATCTATAAACAACTATGCCGTGAAGATGATTCAAGTATTTAGAAAATAAATGGTCTTGAACCGAGTGCGGAGATTTTAATATAAGAAATAGCTTTTCCAATAATTGCTAAAACGTATTAATTGAAACAAAAAAAATATTTCCCTAAAACCGTCTAAAAAATCATGATGCCTCAAAAGTTGAGTCTATTTACGTTGTGCCGTGTATTGGTCGCAGGAGAGCTTTTCATGAGTGGAAAAATTGATGTGCGTGAAATCGACGCTTTGGTCGATGCACAAAATGGACGTATCTCGCCATCCATCTATACAGACCCAGATTTATACGAATTAGAACTGGAACGCGTGTTTGGGCGTACATGGTTATTTCTATGTCATGAAAGCCAAATTCCAAAGGCAGGCGACTTTTTCAATACTTATATGGGTGAAGACCCGATTATTGTCGTACGTCAAAAAGATGGCTCAATCAAAGCACTTTTAAACCAGTGCCGTCACCGTTCTATGCGTGTCAGCTTTGCTGATTGTGGCAACACCCGTGCCTTTACCTGCCCATATCATGGCTGGTCTTATGGAGTTGATGGTTCACTCAAGGATATTCCCTTAGAAGATCGTGCTTTTCCACAGGGCGCATGTAAAGAAAAATGGGGTTTGATTGAAGTTAACCGTGTCGAAAGCTACAAAGGTTTAATTTTCGGTTGTTGGGATGAATCTACGCCTGACCTCGTTGAATACATGGGTGACATTGCTTGGTATTTAGATGGTGTGCTTGACCGTCGTCCTGGCGGAACGGAAATTATTGGTGGGGTACACAAATGGGAAATCGAGTGTAACTGGAAATTTGCTGCGGAACAGTTTGCATCGGACCAGTACCATGCATTGTTTTCACATGCTTCTGCCATTCAAGTTTTGGGTGCAAAACCCGACGATGACTCATCTAAAAAACTCGGTGCAGCACAAACCGCACGTCCAGTTTGGGAAACCGCTAAAGATGCCATTCAATACGGTTCACGTGGTCATGGTTCAGGCTTCTTCTTTACAGAAAAGCCCGATGCAAACGTTTGGGTGGATGGTGAAGTAGCGAACTACTTCCGTGAAACCTTTGAGGAAGTTAAAGAGCGTTTGGGTGAAGTACGTGCACTACGTCTTGCGGGGCATAACACCATGTTCCCGACCATGTCGTGGTTAAATGGAACGGCAACGCTTCGAGTATGGCATCCGCGTGGTCCAAACAAAACTGAAGTCTGGGCATTCTGTATCGCTGACGCCGAAGCTTCTCAAGAAGTGAAAGAAGCCTTTGAACGTTCTGCAACGCGTGCTTTTGGACCTGCGGGTTTCCTTGAGCAAGATGACTCGGAAAACTGGATTGAAATCCAAAAAGTACTTCGTGGCTATAAAGCGCGAAACAATCCGTTGATCATGGAAATGGGCTTGGGTAATGAAAAAGTCCGTGAAGATGGCATTCCGGGCATCACCAACTACATTTTCTCTGAAACAGCAGCACGTGCAATGTACCGTCGTTGGGCAGATTTGTTGATTCATGAAACATGGGAAGAAGTCGAAAAAGCCGCGGAAGACTATGAAAAGGAGTTGATGAAATGAGTCAGATCAGCTTAGAACTTCAACATCAGATCAGTCAGTTCCTTTACCGTGAAGCAAAATTGCTCGACGACTGGAAATTCCGTGAGTGGTTGGATGTCTTGGCAGATGATATTGCCTATACCCTACGCACCACACCGAATGCGCAAACTCGTGACCGTCGTCGTTCTGTTGAGCCACCGACGACGTGGGTATTTAACGATACTAAAGACTTGTTAGAACGTCGTGTTGCACGTTTGGAAACAGGCATGGCATGGGCTGAAGAACCTCCATCACGCACCACGCATATGGTTTCTAACATCATGGTTGAAGCGACTGAAGTCGAAGGTGAGTATGATGTTTACGTGACGTATTTACTCTACCGTACCCAGAAAGAAAAAGATGTCACCATCTACTGCGGTAAGCGTCATGACAAGATTCGCAAAGTGGATACCGAGCAGGGTTTCCAGATTTTTAACCGTAAAATCACTTTAGACCAAGTGACTTATAACTCCCATAACCTGAGTGTGTTCTTCTAATGAATAAGATTTTTGTTTGCCAAATCGATGAATTAGATGAAGGCGAAGCATTGAAAGTGGACTGCGGTGTGAACGGTATCGAAGCACTGGCTGTATTCAACAATGGTGGTGAGTTCTTTGCCATGAATGACCGTTGTTCACATGGCAATGCCTCCATGTCAGAAGGCTATTTGGAAGAGGACGGCACGGTGGAATGCCCATTACATTCTGCGCGTTTCTGTCTAAAAACAGGTCAGGCTTTATGCCTACCTGCGACCGATCCTATTCAGACCTTTCCTGTGATTGTGGAAGATGGACAATTGTTTGTCGAAATGGCGGGAGCATAAGCATGGGCTGGCTACAAGGTGAAGTTGCTCTGATTACGGGAGGTGGTTCTGGTCTGGGTTGGGCTTTGGTTGAGCGCTTTTTAGCAGAAGGTGCTCAAGTGGCTGTGCTACAGCGTTCACAAGCCAAAGTCGAGGCATTACAGGCACATTTTGGTGATCGTATTCTTGCCATTGCGGGTGATGTGGCTTGCTATGAAGACAATGTCCGTGCCGTGAATGCCACGCTTGAGCGTTTTGGTAAACTGGACTGTTTTGTCGGTAATGCTGGTATTTGGGATCATTATGCCGATATCGTCAATACTTCGGGTGAGCAGTTAGATAAAGCCTTTGATGAAATTATGGGTATTAACACCAAGTCGCTCATCTTGGGGGCAAAGGCTGCACTGGATGCATTGATAGCTTCTGAAGGTTCTATCATATTTACTTTGTCTAATTCAGCCTTGTACTCAGCAGGCGGAGGTCCCGTATATACAGCCTCTAAGCATGCAGGGGTAGGTGTGATGAAAGAATTGGCCTATGAACTTGCGCCTAAAGTACGAGTGAATGCGGTGGCGCCGTCAGGTATGAATGTCAATATCAAAGGGGCGGCATCTTTAGGTCAAGAAAATTTGGGGCTACTCGATGCGCGTGACCCTGAAAAGATTGCTCGTGGAATGCCACTGAATTTCTTGCCTGAACCTGAAGATATGACAGGTTCATACGTTTTATTGGCATCGCGTCAAAACAACCGTCCACTGACTGGTGTTCTGATCAATGCTGAATGTGGTTTAGGCATCCGTGGTTTACGCCAACCTCGCGCAGGGTTCTTTGATGAGTGATTTGGGTGTGCTGCTTTGTTTTTGATTAGCCTAGATTTAAATTAAATGAAGCACAGCCTCAAATAAATATGAAAGTTTAGATAGTTTTTCGGAGGCATTTCCTTACTTTTGACGGATCAAAAGTAACAAAAATCCATTGTTGGGTGAGAGGTTCATCCCTGAAACCTCCACCCAACGGCGACATCCATGTCGCCAACCGTGATAGTGAATAGCATCGTGAATTCTATATTTCATTTGAAACCACTCACAATGATTTAAGCCATTTGCTAAAGACTTTACTGGGCAGCTGTCTTTTTAGTAGATATTTTTATTTTGGAGTCACACATGGCCGTTAAACTCATTTGTGCATCGCACAGTCCCTTAATGGAATTTGCTTCACCGCAAGAACAGCGTAAAGAGCAGATTGTACGTGATACTTTTGCCCAACTTTCAGCAGAAGTCAAAGCGTATGACCCAACCCTCATCATTACCTTTGGTCCAGACCATTTTAATGGTTTTTTCTATGATTTGATGCCAAGTTTCTGTGTGGGTATTCGTGCAACTGCGGCAGGTGATTGGGACTACGGCAAAGACAACGACAAAATTAATGTCCCTGAAGACACTGCGATTGCTTTGGTGCGTCGTGTACTTGATGAAGGTGTCGATGTTGCCTATTCCTACCGAATGCAAGCCGACCATGGCGTGACGCAACCACTACATTTCCTGTGTGATCGTCAGCTAGATCGTTATCCAACCATTCCGATTTTTATTAATGGCGCAGCGGCACCGATGCCTACCACCAAGCGAACGATTGCTTTGGGACGTGCGGTTGGACAGTTTATTCAGTCCTTAAATCTTGAAAATGAACGGGTGTTAATTTTAGGGACAGGTGGGCTTTCGCATGATCCTCCGACACCACAAATGGGTGCTGTACCGCCAGAGGTGGAAGAGTTCTTAATTTGTGGACGTAATCCAAGTGAAGAATCACGTAATAATCGTCAAGCCAAAATTATTGCGGTTGGGCAGAAATTGGCTGCGGGGGATCAATCTGTTGCTGTGCCACTCAATCCAGAATGGGATCGTGCATTGCTTAAAACATTTGCCAAAGCAGACTTCGCCACAATTGAAGCGATGACTGAAGCCGACATTCGCCGTGATGGTGGGCGTGGTGGTCAGGAAGTCCGTTCTTGGATGGCGGCATTTGCTGCATTACATGAACTCGGTGAATACGAGATGACCACGCATTGTTATGAAGACATCAGTGAGTGGATTGCGGGCTTTGGTATTGTATCGGCAGAGTTAAAAGGGTGAATCAAATGAGCAATATTGAAACGGTTGTCATCGTCGGTGCGGGACAGGCGGGTGCGAGTGCGATTTTAGAACTTCGCGGTAACAAGTATGAGGGCAACATTATCCTGATAGGGGATGAAGTGCATTTGCCTTATGAGCGTCCGCCGTTGTCTAAAGATATGATTTTAAAGCCAGAAGAAACTAAGGTTGAGATTTTATCTGAAGAGAAATTGGTGACCTTGGGCGTAGCTCATATTCGTGGCAATGGCGTAGTCAAAATTAACCCAGAGGCAAAAACCGTTGAATTGCAAAAGGGTGATGTTGTTGCTTATGACAAACTGTTGCTTGCGACTGGCGGTGCAGCACGTCGCCTGCCGAATTTCGATGCTTTAGGTCAACACGTTTATACCCTACGTAATCTGGAAGACTCTCAAGCACTGGTGCCTGTGTTACAAGCAGGACAGCGAATTGTCTTGATTGGTGGAGGGGTCATTGGATTAGAACTGGCTTCCTCTGCGCGTTTTAAAGATTGCCAAGTGACCGTGATTGAAATGGGATTAATGGTAATGGGGCGGTCATCCCCGCAGATTTTGAGTGAGTTTTTATTGGCACAGCAACGTCTTGCGGGTGTCGATGTGCGTTTGAATAGTGCCATTAATCACTGTCATTTAGATGGTGAAACGGTGGTAATTACCCTTGCAACAGGGGAAGAGTTACGTGCAGATGCAGTGATTTATGGCATTGGCATTGTCCCGAATGCACAGCTCGCGCTAGATGCTGGCTTAGTGGTGGAGGGCGCAATTCAGGTCAATGAAAACTGCCAAACTTCACATCCCGATATTTATGCCGCAGGTGATGTCGCGACTCAATTACGTGATGATGGGCATTACCGTCGTGTGGAAACATGGGAAAATGCCAATTTACAGGCTGGAATTTTTGCACGTCACGTGATGGGTGTGGAGCATCCAAAACCAAATCCTGCATGGTTCTGGACGGATCAGCTCGATATTAACTACCAGTTTGTGGGTGATATGCAGGCAGTAGAATGGCATGTCCGCGGTGAAATGGATGCCACTTTAGGCTCAGCTTGTTCTTGTGTGCTGTTTGGTGTAACCAATGGCATTATTGTGGGCGGTATTACAGTAAATGCAGCCAAAGAGATGCGTCACTTGAAAAAGTTAATTGCTAAAAATGCAGCATTTGAAGCAGAACAGCATTTAGATCAAGGTTTAGATTTACGCAAAATTGCTTAAATTTCTGGGTTTACAACCTCGGCAGACTGGGCTGAATTCCAGTCTGCCGCTTTTTTTTATCAAATTTTGGTATGACCACGCGCGTTACTATCTCACCTGACGCCATCGAAGCCTAAGGCGTATATTTTACAGTTTGGCTTGAATTACCAAACAGAGTATCTACAATAAGAAACACGCCAATCTCGACATTCATGTTATTGCAGTGAATGTGATATTTCTTATAGATAATGACAGTACATGAAGCAGAACTTAGAACAACCACATTTTCAGATTAAAACCCAAGAGTGTTGGTCACATACTTGGCGTAAACCCGCTTTTCAGTATCTTGAATCTGCCCACTTTAACGGCACGCGTTTTTCCAATCCTCTGCATGCACCAGAGGGGCGTAGCCATTTTGATTTGTTCAAGTGGTTGTTAAAACGTAAGTCATCGACTTGGGACAAAGAAACCCCATTAGAGGCTGCTTCTGCAACCCCACGAGTATTGCCACAAAGTCGTCCCAATGCAGCACTGAATGATTGGCAAGTCTGGTTTGTAGGACATGCCACCGTGTTATTACAGATTGGCCCTTATAATTTTCTCACGGATCCTGTTTGGGCAGAATTTGTCAGTCCGAAACAGGGACGTGGGCCGAAGCGATTTTGTCCCGCAGGGATTGCGCTAGAAGAATTACCGCCCATTCATGCCGTGTTGCTCAGCCATAATCATTATGATCATATGGATTTGGCAAGCCTGAACTGGTTACATAATAAGTTTGCTATGCCGATTTACACAGGCTTGGGTAATGGCTGGTATTTACCGAAAAGTATGCATGTGATTGAACTGGACTGGTGGCAATCTGCACAGTTTCATGAACTGGAATTGATTTATACTCCCGCACAACATGGATCTGGTCGTGGAATACGTGATCAGAACATGGCGCTTTGGGGTGGTTTTGCAGTTAGGCAGGGGCGTGAATATAGTTTCTTTGCAGGCGATACAGGCTATTCACCGCATTTTAAGGAAATTCATACCCGTTTGGGGCCTCCACGCATTGCCTTATTGCCGATAGGTGCTTATGAGCCACGTGAGTTGATGCGTTATATGCATATGAACCCTGAAGATGCTTTTCAGGCACATAAAGATTTACATGCCAGATGTTCATTGGCCATTCATTACCGTAGTTATCAATTGACCGATGAAGCACGCGAGCAGCCTGAACATGATTTACATGTAGCGATGCGCGGCTCGTCAAAATTAATGAATCCGTTTTACTGCATTCGGGAAGGTAAGCGTTTAATTGTTTAAAGCATCACCCGTGTTTTAAAGTGTTTATTCTGGATCTTTTATGAGGCGAATAGCGGTTAAGGACAAAGCCAGCATCGCAATATTCATCACAAAGGGATTAAAGGCTTGGGTGAAATAGTGTGGGTCGACAATCAAAATTAAAAAGCTTAATCCGAGCATACCGACAATATTGAGATAATGGAGCGCTAAGGTTTTATAACCCGTTAAAAATAATGCTCCGAAGATGATTTCGATTGCGCCAGAATATTGCATCAGGCTAATTGCAGCCTGTTCATTGAATCCCTGTAACATCCAAATACGGCGTTCATCATCGGCTTGAAATAGAATTTTGGGAATCAGACCTTGATAAATCCACAGTATTGCTAGGCTCATATGAATGGTTTGAAGCGTCTTTTTATTGAGTCGTTGACTATTCACGGATGACCTGTTCTAGAAAATGATGTTTATTTTCTTGGGATGGAATGAGGCAATTATCAGTTTTACCAAAAAGGGTATAGCGATTGAGTGCAACCCGACGATACAAAAAATCCCGAAATGGTCGTGGAATAAGATAACCCGTTTTCATCAGAGAGAAAGGTAGACCGAGTCGAGCCAGTACTTTTAATAAGGCGGTAGATTCTGTAAATAATTGCCCATCGATAATCACAATCATGGTGGTGTAATGTGTGGTCGACATCCCATAATGTTTAAGAATTTTTTCTCCCAAAGGGGATTGGGCTGAAGCGAGTTTGAATTGAGCCTGCGGATCATGTTGGATGAGAAAACGTGCCCAACCATTACAGATAACACAAATCGCATCAAATAAGATGATGTCATATTGTTGAATGATGTGATCGAGATCATTCTGCATTTTTTATATTCTAAAGTTTTAATCTATTCAAAATAACAGAATTTATTGGTCATATGTAGCCTATATTTTATTCAAAATCATGCTGTTTGAAATGCTAAATGTTACGAGTGTTACGCAACCCGAAGATATCAAATGTGTGTCTATAGCCACTTAAAAATCTTTTTTTCTTCAATGCTTATATAGAAGAATTCGATTGTTTTGATTAGTAAATACTGCTTTAGCTTGTCTAGAAAAAAGGCTATGTTGATAGTCGAACACTACTTTTACACGGTTCAATAATAAACATTGAAAGACTTGAGTTTGGAGACATAACATGGACAATAATTCGCAAGCCTCGTCAGGTAAGTGCCCATTTTCACATGGTGCCAATACCTCCGCTGCCAGCTCAAATACCGATTGGTGGCCAAATTCACTTAATTTAGACATCCTTTCACAACACGACACCAAAACCAATCCGCTCGATCCTGACTTTAATTATGCTGAAGCCTTCAAATCTCTCGATTTAGAAGCCGTTAAACAAGATATTCGCGACCTGATAAACAGTAGCCAAGATTGGTGGCCATCAGATTATGGCAGCTACATCGGGATGTTTGTACGTACGGCATGGCATTTGGCGGGTTCGTACCGTAAGCAAGATGGCCGTGGTGGTGCCAACACGGGTAATCAGCGTTTTGCCCCACTGAATAGCTGGCCAGATAACGTTAATACGGATAAAGGCCGCCGTTTACTTTGGCCAATTAAGAAAAAATATGGCAACAAACTGTCTTGGGGCGATTTAATTGTTCTTGCAGGGACAGTAGCGTATGACGTTGCGGGATTAAAGACCTTTGGTTTCGGTGGTGGTCGTGTTGATATCTGGCATCCTGAAAAAGACATTTACTGGGGAGAAGAGCATGAATGGTTGGCACCAACCGCGAATCGCTATGGCAGTGACCAAGACCGTAAATCATTAGAAAATCCTTTGGCTGCGGTACAAATGGGCTTGATCTATGTAAACCCTGAAGGGGTGGATGGTGTGCAAGATCCATTGCGTACCGCACAAGACATGCGCGTGACCTTTGACCGTATGGGAATGGACGACGAAGAAACCGTTGCGCTCACAGTCGGTGGTCATACTGTTGGTAAAGCACATGGTAATGGTAAAGCTGAATTACTCGGTAAAGATGTGGAAGGGGCTGATGTTGAATTCCAAGGCTTAGGTTGGCATAACCCAGAAGGCACAGGTAACGGCCCTAATACCATGGTGAGCGGTTTAGAAGGAGCATGGACCACGCATCCAACCAAATGGGATAATGAATTCCTTTATCTACTATTCACTTATGAGTGGCAAAAAACCACCAGCCCTGCTGGGGCAAAACAATGGGAACCGATCAACATTAAGGAAGAAGACAAGCCTGTTGATGCGCATAACCCGAATGTACGCCGTAACCCAATGATGACCGATGCGGATATGGCTCTCAAAATGGACCCTGAATACCGCAAAATTGCAGAAGGTTTTTATAAAGACCCTGCACGTTTGGCAGAAGTCTTTGCCCGTGCTTGGTACAAGTTGACCCATCGTGACATGGGGCCAAAATCTCGCTACTTGGGTGCAGATGTGCCCGAAGAAGATTTAATTTGGCAAGACCCAATCCCGACTGTAGATTACACGTTGTCTGAAGCAGAAATTGATGAGCTGAAAGTAAAATTGCTGAATAGTGGTTTATCTAGTAGTGATCTCATTACCACCGCTTGGGATAGCGCAAGAACTTATCGTGGTTCAGACTTCCGTGGTGGTGCCAATGGTGCTCGTATCCGTTTATCTCCTCAAAAAGACTGGATAGGCAACGAGCCTGAGCGTTTGCAACGAGTGCTCGCAAAGCTCGAAGAAATTCAGGCAGTGTTAGCGAAGAAAGTGAGTATTGCTGATCTGATTGTATTGGGAGGTACGGCTGCGGTAGAAAAAGCAGCGCAAGCCGCAGGTGTGAATGTGAAAGTGCCATTTACGCCTGGGCGTGGTGATGCTTTACAGGAACAAACCGACGAATATTCTTTTGCCGATTTGGAACCAACCCATGACGGTTACCGTAACTGGCAAAAACAAGATTATGCGGTGCAGCCTGAAGAAATGCTGTTAGATCGTACCCAATTAATGGGTTTAACCGCACCTGAAATGACTGTATTAATTGGTGGTATGCGTGTGCTCGATACCAACTACGGCGGTGCAAAAGAAGGCGTGTTTACTGACCGTGTCGGCGTACTCAGCAATGATTTCTTTGTCAATTTAACTGACATGAACAATACGTGGAAACCGGTGGGTAAAAACCGTTATGAAATTCGAGACCGTGCGACTGGTGCAGTGAAATGGACGGCAACTCGTGTGGATTTGGTGTTTGGTTCAAACTCGATTTTACGTTCTTACGCTGAGGTGTATGCGCAGGATGATAACAAAGAGAAATTTGTACATGACTTTATTGCTGCTTGGAATAAAGTGATGAATGCTGACCGTTTTGATGTGAAGTAAGCTTTGCATAATAAAAAACCGCTCGAAAGAGCGGTTTTTTATGGAATGATGCTTTTTCATTTAAACTTAAATGAGTTGTACAAATAATGCTTTTTACACCTTAAGATATTTGAATATCTACGTTGTGAATTACCTTTCTTAGACGGTGTATTATGTTAATTTTAGATTTTATTTAATATATGGTATGAAATGATTGAAGATATTAGATATTTAATAGTTTTTGCAAAAATTGCTGAAATAGGCTCTATTAGCAAAGGAGCTAAAGCGATAGGCTTATCTAGTGCAACCGCTAGTCAACACCTTACAAAATTAGAAAAAAATTTGGGGTGTGCTTTATTCTATAGAAATACTAGAAAAATAACTCTCACTCATGATGGAGAAAAGCTTTTAGAAACCGCTAAATCCATATTAGAAACTTATGAGCAAGGTATTAACGATTTAAGAAAAAGCTCAATCATCGGAAATAAAAAATTAAACATCTCAATTCCTGCTATTTTTATTCATGGGGAATTTATGAATCATATTACTGATTTTATAAAGGATTTTCCTGATTTAATTTTAAATATTACTTGTGATGATGAAAAAAATGACATTGTTTTTGAAAATATAGATGTAGCTTTTAGAATAGGAGAGCCTTTGGATAGCTCTCTAAAAGCTAAGTATTTATTTGATTTACCAAGAAGTATTGTTGCAACTAAAAACTTTCTTAAGACCTACGGTGAACCGAAAATACCATATGACTTAGAAGCAATGAAATGGATTGGTCTAAGTATGCGCCCACATTCAAGAATATTGAAAAACAACGAGAATGGTGAAGAAATAAAAATTTCATATAATCCAAATATTTGTGTAAATAATGTAGAAGCATCTTATCAGCTAGCAAAACTTGATGCTGGTTTGGCTGCTCCTCCTGATTATTTAATTCAAAATGACATTGTTAAGGGGGATATTGTAAAAGTTTTACCTCAATGGGAACTACAACCTTTAAACGTATATGCAATTTGGCCAGCCAATTTACCCATCAATAGTATTGCCTATTCATTAATTAATAAAATTTATAGCTCATTTAACAGTGAAAATATTAAATATCATATATATAGAAATGAAGATTAAAGAAAAGCCCATCAATCTGTTGAACAATAAAATACGCTTACTATTACTCAATGCAATAGATAGTTTTTCACCTAAAGCTCCCCATATAGCTAAAGATAAATAACAAATTAGAAAGTAAATACAGATAAATACTATAAGCGGAGTGTTGGTATTCTGTGCTGAAAATAAAGCAGTACCTGAAGCACATGCAATCCATGCTTTAGGATTTAACCACTGCAATAAGAATCCATCGATGAAATTGGGTATAGAGCTATTATGATTGACTTCAATTTCTGGTTTAGATGATAGTATTTTATAGCCTATATAAATAATAAAAAAAGCGCCTAAAAACTCTAATAAACTAAAGATGATAGGATAAGTATTTATAATTTTAGAAAATCCGAATCCTACGAATATTAAAAGCAATACGAATCCAATAGTTGCTCCTGATATAAAAGGAAATGTTTTAATAAAACCATGATTTAAACTCGTTGACAGTATTGTTATATTCACAGGACCAGGCGAAATAGACATACTTAGAGAGAACACGAACATGCTTAAAATTATTGCTAATGACATTTTTACGATCAATTTATAAATATCTATGTAGCTCAAGGTTACTATCATAAAACATATAGAATTAGCCTGTTTTTATCAAAAACAGTTTTAGAAATTTCCACTATTTAATATCATAGATATGATGTAAAGTTAAATTTATTTTTATTTAAATATCAAATATTTAGTTTTTAATTTATTGTTAAATAATACACAGAAATCTGAATTTGAAACAAGTCGAATTTTTTGAAAGTAGTACAGTTTTATTTTGCCAATCGAAGATGGTTACTTCGCGTATAAAATTTTTTTATTAAAAATTGAGCTTCTACAAACTTTGGTGAATATCCTTTTCGAGTTGATCCCACTCCACAAACTCTGGCTCGACCAACAAGCTCTGCGACACAAAGCCATAACACACCCGTTGCACATTTAAACTGATGACCTTGAGTTGAACTTCATCCTCAATATAAGGCTGAAGGATGCTGTACCACATCTGCACCATCATGGCATAACTTTTACGGTAACTTTCAATGTTCGAAACCTGCCGTTCAAGCAAAAAAGCCTGTGCCCAAAGAAACTGCCGAGCCTGAATCTGTTTAAGCTGAAAGTGGATAATCTGCTGTAAATAGTCTGTAAAACTTAATTTTGTGGATAACTCCATCAGACTTTGTGCATAACTTTTTAGCTGTTCTGCATTACCTTTCACATGTTGATGAATGGTCAATGCAATCAAATCTTCTTTCTTGGAAAAGTACTCATAAAAGGTGCCTAAACCAACACCAGCCATATCCGTAATTTCACGAATGGTGATTTCATGCGCATGACGCTCATGTAAAAGCCGAACAAAGCTTTCTTGTAGGGCCTCTTGCGTGAGCTTGGCTCTGGATTGGCGTGGTCTACGGCGCACTTGGACTTCAGGATTTTTCATGGCACAAAGCTGAACATATCAAGATGAATTTTTCTCTATACTGAAATGAAAAGCGAACTAGAACAAGAGCAAAGTAGAAATGATCAATACATGGACGACCCATCAAATTAGTAACCAATTTGATGAAAAACAGGACTATGACCTATTTAGCACCGATCAAGTTTTACAAGAAATATTGACTCGGTATGGCAGTCAGGATCAAGCCGCTTTGGCAGAGTTGGGACAAGTCGCTGGCTCGGCAGAATATTATCAATATGCCGATCAAGCTAATCAGCATCCCCCCATTTTACATGCCTTTGACGCACGTGGACGTCGTAAAGACTTTATTGAATTTCATCCCGCGTGGCATCGGTGGATGGCATTAAATCGCAACTATGCACTACATGCTCATCCATTTTTAGTCCAGCAACCTAAAGCGGCATGGGTGGATTGGGCGGCACGTTTTTATCTGAGTGGACAAGTCGAATGTGGCAGTTTGTGTCCCACCGCGATGACGCTCGGCAGTATTCCATTGCTGCAACGTGAGCCTGAACTGTGGGAAAAAATCGGCACTCTGTTGTTAGCAACCGAATACGATGAGCGTGATGTGCCAATCAGTCAGAAAAAATCAATTTGGTTGGGTATGGGCATGACCGAAAAGCAGGGTGGCTCAGATGTACGAGCCAATGAAACCATTGCGATTCCAGTTACAGAGTCGGGGCGTGGTCAAGCCTATTTGCTCACAGGGCATAAGTGGTTTTTCTCTGCCCCCATGTGTGATGCACATTTGGTGGTGGCACAAACCGAGCAGGATGGTTTGGCCTGTTTTTTTGTACCGCGTTGGCTAGAAGATGGCAGTAAAAATGCCATACAGGTACAGCGTTTAAAAGACAAAGTTGGGAACCGTAGTAATTCTAGTTCTGAGGTTGAATTTAAAGAGGCGTGGGGCATTATGGTTGGTGAGGTGGGGCGTGGTATTCCCACCATTATTGAAATGGCAAATTACACTCGACTCACTTGTTCGGTAGGCAGTAGTGCTATGTTGCGGCAAGCTTTGGTGCAATGTCTTGCTTATACCCGACAGCGTAAGGCTTTTGGAAAACATTTGTCTGAACAACCGTTGATGCAAGCCGTTTTAGTCGATGTAGCTTTGGAAACTGAAGCTGCAGTACAACTCGGCTTTCATTTGGCACATTGTTATGAACAAGAAGATGCTTTATCAGTGGCATGGAAAAGAATAATGACACCTGCTGCCAAGTTCTGGATTTGCAAACGTGCGGTGGAACTCTCTGGTGAAATGATGGAGGTTTTTGGTGGCAATGGTTACGTCGATGCAGGAATTATGGCGCGAATTTTTAAAGAAGCACCTGTAAATACCATTTGGGAAGGTTCAGGCAATGTGATGTGCTTAGATGTATTGCGGGCGATTCAACGTGAGCCAGAATCCATGCAGGTGTTGTTGCAGTCTTTCGCGGATGCAAGCCATCAGCAGCCATTATTAAAAACAGAACTACGACAATTGCTACAGTTATTCCAGCAAACGCCTGAGCAACTGCAATTTATGGCTCGTAGTTTGGTAAGTCGATTGGTCATCTTGGCACAAGCCAGTTTATTGCAACAATATGCTCCAACGTTTATTGCAGATGCATTTATTCAATCTCGTTATCAGGCATTTCATGGACGTGTTGTGGGCATGCTTGAAATACAACCGAGCGATGTTGATAAAATTTTGGAGCGCGTGTTGGCGATTTAAAGAGTTGTTATTAGCCTTAATTAGTGCAAAAAGTTTGTTTTTTAATCAAAAATGTAAGCTATAGCGTACAAACAATGAAGGATTTTGCGTATAGGCAACCTTTTTGAAATCACCTATCATGCATTTCATTCAGGAACAGGATGTTCCAGAACATTCACGGATTGAAATGTTCTAAAGCAAGGATCGTTTTGGTGCAACAGGAAGTTATACCGAGCAACGAATATGGAAAAAGCCCGACAGGATGTTGGGCTTTTTTTATTTGCTATATCACCATCTTTTTAAGCAACTAAGCCCTTTAAATCTGAAGTAAATTAAATTCATGTGGAGCTAAAACTTCACAATCAAGGTACTCATCGCCTCTTCATTGAAGTATTGAATTAATGCTTCGGGTAAATGGCTAAAGCCTTCAATCAGATGCACCTGATACGTAATTTTCCCTTGCGTTAAATATTCTGCCATCACTCGATTTGATTCATTCATAAACTCTAAATAAGGACTTAGCATGGTGCCGTGTATGCTTAGGTAGCGATGCTGAATTTGCTTGCAAGAGAGTGCAGGGTGAGAAATTTGATGATGTGTTAATTGCTTATCTAATACAATGACTCGTCCGAAAGGATTCATCTGCGGATAAACCAGTTTTTGCAACGGCTCATCTTTATTATCAAAGAAGATATCGATACCGTCTGGGGTTGCATTGCTTAATTGCGTTGCAGAATGTGAGTTATTCACATGAATGGCTGCATCAAAACCTAATTCATTCACCAAGCGTTGGCATTTTTTATTGGAGTCTGAACAGCCAATAACCCTCAGCCCTTTGGCTTTTGCGAGTTGACCGAGTAATGAACCTAATGTACTTGCCGCATTGGCAATCAGGAGCGTTTCTCCTTCTTTAGGTTGAGCAAGCTTGATTAACCCAATATAGGCTGTAAGCCCAGTAAAATAGAAAAGAGCAAGGATGGCTTCAGCAGGCAGGCTAGAATCGACAATATACATTTCAGAATGGCCCAAAACATATTCATGCCAACCTGTAATTCCCACTACCTGAGCCCCTACAGGAAATTGAGGATTTAAGGACTCAATGACCTCACCTACGCCATAAGATTGAAGACTTTCGCTATATTGCGTAGCGGTAAATGAATTGTAATGTCTTTGGTGTAACCAATAAGGCATGACAGGGTCTAAGCAGATATGCGTCTGCCTAACCAAAAACTCACCCACAATTAAATTTGGTAAAGACAAGGGAACCATATCAAATATATCCATACTCAATTTTCCTTGTGGATATTTAAACAAGCTAAATGCTTGATTCCTTTTTTTATTATTATCCTTTTACAGTTGCTTTCTTCGGATTGATATTGCACGGATTAAGCCAAAGCATTGGATAAAAAAGATTGTTAATCTATTGTTCTTGTTGATACCTGCTTAAAGGATTAAATAGCTTTAACGCTCATTCTTTTTATTGATTGGATGAGGCCTTTATCCTGTCTGTTTTTTCCTTAGAACGTTGGGTGATTAAGGTGGTATCCAAGCTGAATGACCCAACGACAGGGTTGATGAATAGATTGACGAATTTTCAGTATTTTTAAAGCCGAAAAGTTTGTCAGAGGGTGTAGATAAATTCATGTGCTAGATTGATTTTAAAATGTACAGCGATTGTATTTCAATCTGAATTTGATCCATTTTCTGTATTATTGTTCTTTCAATTGAGCACGTAAGTGGTTGAGTTCATCACGTAACTGACTCACTTGGTCGGGTGCACATTGAATGGCTGCCAGAATCTGTTCAGGAATAGGCATGACGGCTTGTTTTAAAGCACGTCCTTCAGTTGTTAGATAAATCAGGACACGTCGTTCATCTTCAACCGAGCGTTTACGTTCAATAAAACCCAAACTTTCTAGCCGTTTTAATAAAGGGGTAAGGGTAGAAGATTCTAAAAAAATCCGCTGTCCAATTTCTGAAACAGTCAGTTGATCTTGCTCCCATAAAATCAGCATCACCAAATATTGTGGGTAGGTGATGCCATGAGGTTGTAATAATTTTCGATAGTACTGATTCAGCGCAAGATGAGTTGAATATAAAGCAAAACAAAGTTGATTATCGAGCTTTAATAACTCCTCTTGATTTGACATTTGGCGATACCAATCTATGAAATGATTTCTATTATAACTTTAAGCCAGCATGGCCGACATAGCTATCTGCACATTCAGATGCTTAGGCGAAATTTTAATGAGATTATTTCTATTGAGGTTATGGGTGTGGAACGCTAAGAAAGGCGTCTATTTTCACCTAAATTTGCTTGTAAAATAGTCAGAAAAGCGTATGATCATTTTCCTGCTATAAATGCAGAAAAATTGAAAAGTCTGTATCCAAAAGGTGAAAAAATGGCCAAACAGAAACGACAAGCAGAACTTGTCATACATAACTTTGTGGCAAAACACATGCATGAAGTCAACAAAAGCCAAGTTTTTGTAGATCGAAAGAAAAATGCAAAACGAGGTTATAGCAAACATAAGCAAGGGCGATATTCTGAAGATTATCGCTCTTTTTTATTGCCACTCTTTACGGCAGGATTAGTGTATTAGGCACCTACAATACGGGTACTCGATTTCACCATATCGGCTAAACCGTGAGTTTTGAAATAATATTCCATCCAGCTTTTCACCATCAGTGGATTACTCATTTTTAAAACACGATCGAGTTGTTCTTGAGCATCCGACATCGGAACATGACAAATCGCTTTACGGACACGTAAGATGTTACTTGAACTCATCGACAGCGTATTAAAGCCCATTGCCATGAGCAGAACGGCAGACAGCGGATCGCCAGCCATTTCACCACAAATACTGATAGGCTTATTGTATTTATGGCACTCTTGGACTAAACGCGTCAAAGCTCTTAAAATCGAAGGATGAAAGTGCGAGTAGACATTGGCAACACGAGGATTATTACGGTCAACTGCCAATAAATATTGGGTTAAGTCATTCGAGCCAACCGAAAAGAAATCCACTAATTCCGCAAATTCTTCAATTTGTAGTAGTACACTCGGTACTTCAACCATAATACCAATTTTCGGTTTATTGATTTTAACCTGTTCTTCTTCTTGTACGGCTTGCCAGTCACGATCGAGTAAGTATAGGGCTTCCTCGACTTCACTGACACTGGTCACCATTGGCAATAAAATATGCAGATTATTTAGCCCAATGCTGGCTTTGAGCATGGCACGAATTTGTGAAGAAAAAATTTCAGGATGATCTAAGGTAAAACGGATACCTCGCCAGCCTAAAGCAGAGTTTTCTTCTTCAATCGAGAAGTAAGGTAAATCTTTATCCGCACCAATATCGAGGGTACGCATCACCACAGGCTTGTTGGCAAAGTGGCTGAGCTGCTGGCGGTAGATGGCACGTTGTTCCTCTTCTCCAGGGAAGCGATCACGGAGCATAAAGGGAATTTCAGAGCGATATAAACCTACGCCTTTGGCACCACGTTGTACACCACGCACTACATCAATCATCAGACCTGTATTCACATAAAGAGGTACAGCAACACCATCAGGCGTCATCGCATCTTTGGTCTCATATTGTTTGAGATCTTTGGCAATTTGCTCTTCTTCTTTTTGAATTTCTTTATAGCGGGTACGTAAACGACGTGGCGGATTAATAAATACACGACCCTGATGTGCATCGACTATCATTTCAGCATCATCAAGGGTATTAATTGGTAGTTCAGTTACCCCAACTACGGTTGGAATTCCCAGTGCACGTGCCACAATAACCATGTGTGAATTCATGGCCCCTTCACTGGTTACGATAGCCGCAATTTTGTCGACAGGTAGTTCAACCAGTGCAGCGGTCGAGATTTCCTCACCAATTAAGATGCTTTCATCTGTCAGTTCACGGTGGCTAGAATCGGCTTCTTGTAAAAATGCCAAAATACGTCGGCCTAAATCTTTCAGATCCGCCACACGTTCACGTAAATAGTCATCTTCCATTTGTGCAAATAGCGCAATATGGTTTTCAATGACAATACGGACGGCACCTTGTGCCCAATTACCATCACGAATTTCCGATTTAATTTCAGCAGGAAGGGCATTTTCGTCCAACATGCGCAAGAATACGCTAAACAATGCACGTTCTTCTGCCATTAAAGCGTCTTGCATTTTATCATCTAGCGATTGAATTTCTTCTCGAACAGATTTGAGTGCGCTATCCAGTAAAGCCAATTCTTCGCTGATGTCATCTGCTTCACGGTCAGGTACTGCCGATAAATCGGCAGGAGGATATAAAATGACAGCACGACCTAAGGCAATTCCGCCCGAACCTGACACCCCTTGGAAGGTTTTGTAAGCAGGCAGGTTGCTTGGTTTACGAAAGACATCAATATTGCCAACAGCATGTGCGTGTGCGATTACGCCTGAAAGCTGCGCACAGAGTGTGACAAGAAAGGATTCAGCCGCTTCACTAAAATCTTGCTTATCTTTATTTTGGACCACCAAGACACCCATCACTTTGCGGCGGTACATGACAGGTACACCAAGGAAAGAATTATAGATTTCTTCCCCAGTTTCTGGCAGGTACATAAAGCGTTCATGCTTGGGTGCATCATCTAAGTTGACGATTTCTTCACGTTGTCCCACCAGACCCACCAAACCTTCACCTGTATGTAAGGAGACATGTCCAACAGATTCTGGGTTTAGACCTTTAGAGGCCATGAGTAGGTAACGTTGGTTACGTTCATCTAAAAGGTAGATTGAGCAGACATCTACATGCATTGCTTCAGCGACCTGATTGACCATAATGTCGAGTGATTCATGCATACTGGTGGACGCATTGATTTCTTGAACAATACGTCTAAGGGTATCCAGTTGCATGTTCGACATAGAGTCTGCTCCCAAAAAAAGTGTAAATTAGTTTTATTTATAGCAATAGTGTCTTAAAAAATCTGCATATTTATACAATTTTTTTAAGGTTTTTTAATGGGTAATTGATTGCACAATTCCACCATAGCTTTACGATAAACATCTCGCTTGAAATTCACCACCTGTCCTAAAGGATACCAATAGCTAACCCATTGCCATTGGTCGAACTCAGGTGGATCGGACAAATTCAATTGAATATGCTGTACCGAAGCGGTTAACTTGAGTAAAAACCACTTTTGTTTTTGACCTATACACACGGGGTCTGAATCCGCACGTATATACCGATGTGGCAAACGATAGCGCAACCACCCTTTAGTTTGCGCTATGATTTCGACGTGTTCGGGCAGTAAGCCAACTTCTTCTCTCAGCTCACGATAAAGTGCCTGTTCAGGGGTTTCTCCATATTGGATACCTCCTTGTGGAAATTGCCAAGCATTGTGTCCAATGCGTTTTGCCCATAAAACCTGTCCAAAGTCGTTTGCCAAAATGATCCCGACATTGGGTCGGAAACCTTCAGAGTCGATCATTTGGCTACCTAAATTTTGTGTAATATTGTGGCTTCGCGTTCGGGGAGTGTTATTTCTTTATCCAACTCGAACTAAAACAAAGCTAAAATGTTAAAATTGCTATGATCTTAACGAATTTCTATCGACTAGCGGAGATAGATTTACAATTTTTTTCTTAAATTTCAGTTTTTACGAGTATTTTCATGAAATTGGCGCTATTTGATCTCGATCACACCTTACTGAATACCGATTCAGATCATTCTTGGGGAGAGTTTTTAGTCAATGAAGGACTGGTCGACCCCATCCGCCATCGTCAAATGAACGACAAATTTTATGAAGACTATAAGGCAGGGCAATTAGACCCGATAGCTTACAATGAATTTGTATTTGAATTTTTGACCCAGCATGACAACCAGTATTTAACCGAATTACATGAATTGTTCATGCAGAAAGTGATTCGTCCTCAAATGCGCCCTGAGGGTTTCACTGCTATTGAAAAGCATCGTGAAGCAGGCCATGCCTTGGTCGGAATTACTGCCACTTCAGATTTTATTACTGCACCGATTTTTCGTGAATTTGGTATTACTGAAATTATTGCCACCAATGCAGAAGTAGTTGATGGGAAGTACACAGGTAAAGTGATTAATATTCCTTGCTACCAAAAAGGCAAATTGGCGCGTCTAGATTTATGGTTGGCAGGTCGTGAGGTGAGTGAGTCTTGGGCTTATTCAGACTCCATCAATGACCGTTTTTTATTGGAATATGCAGACCACGCCATTGCCGTCAATCCAGATGATCGCTTAGAAGTCTTGGCGAAAGAACAGGGTTGGGATATTCAAGACTGGTCGATTGTCTAAATCATTATCATCAGACATTGATGCTAAACAGCAGCGGTTGACTGAAATCTGCCTCTGCTTTTTTTGTATTCATGTTAAAGATATTTAACAGTTTTAAGCTGTTTAAGTTGTTATGCTGGTCTAGAAAATAAGAAAATTTAAGGACATGAACATGAATCAAGTTCGACCAAGAATGACACATTTATTTGAACAACTCGGTTTAGATGCGAGTGAAGACGCAATAGCGTTATTTATAGTGACCCATCAACTAAATGCACAGACACATATTGTACAGGCAGATTATTGGAGCGAAGCGCAACGTCAATTTTTAGAAGAAAAAATTCAGTCTGATGGCGAATGGGCGATTGTCGTGGATCAGTTGAATGAATCCTTGCATGAAGAGTCGGTGATAAAAAATAAGATATAATTAAGTTGTGGCGATGAAAATTCTTTACGCCACACAATAAATGAATAAATTAAGAAGAAACATATGTCTTTAGATCAACAATTTGTTTTACCCTCGGCATCCTTAGATAATTCGAATTCAATCTATCAACTCGAGCAAGATCGAGCCATGTTTGTTGGTGCGAAATATCAATCTTATTATCAAAAACAATTTGAAAAAATCACCCCAAAGAAACAGTATGCAGGTTTTAATATTGCGGCCTTTTTCTTGGGAGTGATTTGGTTATTTTACCGAAAAATGTATAGCTATGGCTTTATGGCAATCGCTTTGATTCTTGTGATTGGGGTGATCGAAACACTCTTGGGGATTGAAGGTTCTGGTTCAACGATTGGCTTAAGTGTGGCATTCGGTATGTTTGGAAATACTTTGTATAAGTATTATGTGGATAAGCAGATTGCCAAGATACGACAGTCGGGTAATGCTGACATCAGCACCGAATTAGAAAACCGTGGTGGAACCAATTTGATTGCTGGTTTAATTCTGTTTTTGATTGTACTGGGACTGATTGCGCTTCAAATCTTTGCATCTTAAGACAGGGTTAAGATAAAAAGCCATCCTTAAAGATGGCTTTTTATCATTTTAGAATTTTATTTCATCATTTCAATCAGTTCTAACACTGCTTTTGACTGTGTCCGCCCAGGGTGCCAAACCATACCCAATTGACGATTCATTTCAAAACGAATGTCGAGTTGCTGCAAATCTTGATTGAGCAAGGTTTGTGGTAAGACTGACCAGCCTAGACCAATTGAAACCAACATTCGAATAGATTCTAGCGGGTTATTACTCATGGTAATTTGGGGCTTTAACCCCTGTTTTTCAAATTCAGCCAAGGTTATTTGGCTAGTATAAGTTTGGGCAGAGGGCAAAAGACTCGGATAAGCAATCAAATCTTCCAATTTCAGATTTTTCTTTTGAGCCAAAGGATGAAAGGGGGCAGCAACAAACACCAGAGGATCATTCCAAATGGTGACATAATTGAGTCGATCATCACCTTGTGGAGGCAGTGTCAGAAAAGCCAGTTCTAAATCACCTGCAAGGACTTGTTCATGTGCTTGTTCAGAATCGACAAAATGTACGTCTAAGGTGACTTGTGGAAATTGTTGTACATAATTGCGTAAATGATGAGGGAGATGATGCAGACCAATATGGTGACTGGTGCCAATCTTGAGTTTACCTTGTACCTGTCCTTGTTCATGGCTCAGGGTATGGTGAATATCGCCGAGTTCATTTAGCCAGTTTTTAACTTTCGGTAATAAAGAATGTGCGGCATGGGTCGCTTGAACGCCACGTCCTGCCGATTCAAATAATTTCACCCCAAAATAATCTTCTAAACTATGAATACGTTTGGTGACCGCAGGTTGGGTAATGAACAGTTGGTCTGCTGCCAAAGAAATTGAACCTGTTTCCATGACTTTTACAAATGCTTCAAAGGCAGCCAGATTCATAGAAATAATCCATAAAGTTTTTTTATATGTAATCTATTATTTAGAAACTTTTAGAATTTATCAAATAAAAAAAGCACCCGTAGTCCGAGTGCAAAGAGGGAAGCATGCTCAAGTTCATATAAATTAGACTGAATTTTTTGGAACTAGTGTGCTTTGATCGTCACTTTTATCCCAGACTTTTTCGTGGAAGAAAAAGGCAAATGCTTGAACCGTTGGTTCGAGTAAACTTAAAGTGATGGCCATTATCAGGCTACCAGTCACAAAGTATCCGACCAACATCGCGACACTTATATGCATAATGTAGTAACTAAGAGTTTTCTTTAAAGTGCGTTGATTGTGTTGAATAAAATGATAAAGATGTGCCATAAGTCGTGCCTTGAGCTGCGAGGTTTGTTTGAATGATAATGATATTTATTAAATCAGTAAAAACGAATATATTTTTTAAATTAATCGAATAATCAGATGATGAGTCGACATTTAAATTATTCCAAAAAGTTTTTAAATTTATAAAAATGATAAATTAGATTTATATTATTTCAGCGTTATAATCACCTAAAGTAAAGCAATTACCCAGTTCTATGGAGCGCGTCGACATGGCAGGCAAAACCTTATATGACAAATTGTGGGATGACCACTTAGTAAAACAACGTGATGATGGTTCGTGCTTACTTTATATCGACCGTCATTTATTGCATGAAGTGACTTCACCGCAAGCCTTTGAAGGTTTACAACTTGCTGGGCGTCAACCTTGGCGTTTAAGTGCGAATGTCGCGACTCCTGATCATAATGTACCGACCTCAAAGAAAGAGCGTGAGCAAGGTATTGCAGGGATTGAAGATGACACTTCACGTATTCAAGTGCAAACTTTGGATGACAACTGTGAAGCCTTCAATATTGTTGAATTTAAAATTAATGATATCCGTCAAGGGATTGCACATGTCGTTGGACCCGAACAAGGTTTAACTTTGCCGGGCATGACCGTGGTATGTGGAGATTCACATACGGCAACACATGGTGCTTTTGGCTGTTTGGCGCATGGGATTGGCACTTCAGAAGTTGAACATGTATTGGCAACCCAATGCTTGGTTCAAAAGAAAATGAAGAACATGTTGGTTCGCGTGGATGGTACTTTAGGCCAAGGTGTTACACCAAAAGATGTGGTGTTAGCGATCATTGGTAAAATTGGCACAGCGGGTGGTACAGGTCATGCGATTGAATTTGGTGGTCAGGTATTCCGTGACATGTCGATTGAAGGCCGTATGACCGTGTGTAACATGGCGATTGAGGCGGGTGCACGTGTGGGTATGGTTGCTGTTGATGACAAAACCATTGCCTATGTGAAAGACCGTCCTTATGCACCAAAAGCGGAACAGTGGGATGCTGCGGTTGAGTATTGGAATACTTTACATTCTGATCCCGATGCTGAATTTGATACCGTCGTGGTATTGCAAGGCGAAGAGATTGAGCCACAAGTGTCTTGGGGAACTTCTCCAGAAATGGTGATTCCAGTATCACAAGCGGTACCAACTTTGGCACAAGCGAAAGATGACGTGCAGCGCAATGACTGGACACGTGCTTATAACTACATGGGCTTAGAAGCGGGTCAAGCATTGTCTGATATTCAATTGGATCGTGTATTTATTGGTTCATGCACCAATTCACGAATTGAAGACATTCGTGCAGCGGCAGAAGTGGTAAAAGGTCGTAAAGTTGCTGCTAGCATTAAACAAGCGATGGTGGTTCCGGGTTCTGGTTTAGTCAAAAAACAAGCTGAAGAAGAAGGTTTAGATCAGGTTTTTCTTGAGGCAGGTTTTGAATGGCGTGAACCAGGTTGCTCAATGTGTTTGGCGATGAATGCAGATAAATTACAGCCAGGTGAACATTGTGCTTCGACTTCAAACCGAAACTTTGAAGGTCGTCAGGGCAATGGTGGGCGCACGCATTTGGTGAGTCCAGCAATGGCAGCCGCTGCGGCAATTGCAGGTCATTTTGTTGATGTTCGTACATTCTAATTGGACTAAGGGGAGCAAAACATGAAAGCTTATACCGTTGAACAAGGTATTGTTGCACCATTAGACCGTGCCAATGTCGATACAGATTTAATTATTCCAAAGCAGTTTTTAAAATCAATTAAACGCACAGGTTTTGGTGATAATTTATTTGATGAATTACGCTATTTAGATGAAGGTTATCCAGGACAAGACAATTCAAAACGTCCGAAAAACCCAGATTTCATCTTAAATCAACCACGTTATCAAGGTGCATCGGTTCTTATTTCACGTGCCAATTTTGGTTGTGGCTCAAGCCGTGAGCATGCACCTTGGGCATTGGAAGAATATGGTTTCCGTACCGTGATCGCACCAAGTTATGCTGACATTTTCTTTAATAACAGCTTTAAAAATGGCATGTTACCTGTGATTCTCTCTGAAGAGATTGTGGATCAGTTATTTAAAGAATGTTTTGCGACCGAAGGCTACCAGCTCACGATTGATTTAGATGCACAAGAAGTTCGTACACCTTCAGGTGAAGCGTTCAAATTTGAAGTTGATCCTTTCCGTAAGCATTGCTTATTGAATGGTTTGGATGACATTGGTTTAACTTTACAAGCACAAGAGGACATCCGTGCTTATGAAGCGAAAACTAAACAATCACGACCTTGGGTTTTTCAAGAAATTCAAGGCTAAAGGTTGCATATTTAGTCATGACAACACCGCCCAACTCTTGCTAACATCAGGGGCATCATCAACATGATAAATGCTTTATTACGCAAGGTTGGGCTAGCAAAATGACGAAAGTTTTCGGTCAATGTGTCGTTGCGGGATTGTTGTGCAGCGCACTGAGTGCATGTCAGTGGGTAGATAGTGCACGTATTAAGCAAGTGGAATATACCGAAAGCCCATCATCAAATGCTTTGATTTATTGTTCTGGAACACACAATTGTGAATTCGAGCGTTTAGGCAATATTTTTATTGTCGATGAGCGAACCCATCGGGTCAATCCTGAGGCAATTAATAAAGGTCTAGTGCGTTTGCAGGCAAAAACCTTGAATAAGCCGAATGCTTTATATTTATCTGCACCTGCGAAACAACAAGAGTTGGTGATTCGATTTTATCCGATTTCACCCGATCGGGCAGAAACTTTACATGTGATTCATGCCTTTAAAGCCAAACAAACTTATACCTTTAAAATGTATCGCGATCGGACTCGGCAACATGTCAGTTTATTAAATGCTTCTGCTCCAGATCCGCTGTGTGTCGATTTGCAGCAAGAACAAAAAACAATTCGTCGCTTTTGCAGACCCTATGACCCGCAAACAGGGTTAGGTGAGTTTGTAGAGCAAAAAATTTAATCTCTAAACAGTCCTAGTACTGATGAAATAATGGAAGTTCTCATGTCTAAACAAATTTTGATTTTGGCGGGTGATGGTATCGGTCCTGAAATTGTCAAGGCCGCGGAGCATGTACTCGATCGGGTCAATGAAAAATTTAATTTAGGTCTCACATGGGAACATGGCCTATTGGGTGGTGCAGCAATTGATGCACATGGTGAACCGTACCCAGCGGTAACTGCGGAGCAAGCAAAAAAAGCCGATGCAATTTTGTTAGGTGCTGTGGGTGGTCCAAAATGGGATGCGATTGAGCGCTCAATTCGTCCAGAACGTGGTTTATTAAAAATCCGTAGTGAATTGAATTTATTTGCAAATTTACGTCCTGCGATTCTTTACCCACAATTGGCAGATGCATCGAGCTTAAAACCTGAAATTGTGGCAGGTTTAGATATCTTAATCGTGCGTGAATTAACGGGTGGTATCTATTTTGGTCAGCCACGTGGTATTCGTGAACTCGAAAATGGTGAGAAGCAAGGTTTTAACACTGATGTATATTCAGAGTCAGAAATTAAGCGTATTGCTAAAGTTGCTTTTGAATTGGCAGGTTTACGCGGTGGTAAAGTTTGTTCAGTGGATAAAGCCAACGTACTTGAAGTGACTGAACTTTGGAAGCAAACCGTTACTGCATTAAAAGAAGAGCAATACCCTGAGATTAATTTGTCACACATGTATGTCGACAATGCAGCCATGCAGTTGGTACGTGCGCCTAAGCAGTTTGATGTGATTGTAACGGGCAACTTGTTCGGTGATATCCTTTCTGATGAAGCCGCAATGTTAACTGGTTCAATCGGTATGTTGCCATCTGCTTCCTTAGATGAAAATGGTAAGGGTATGTATGAGCCATGTCATGGTTCGGCACCAGATATCGCTGGTCAGAACGTCGCGAACCCATTGGCAACTATTTTGTCGGTTGCTATGATGTTGCGCTATACCTTCCGTGAAGAAGTGGCTGCACAAGCCATTGAAGACGCAGTAGGGCAAGTTTTGGATCAGGGTTTACGTACTGCTGACATTATGTCAGACGGGATGAATAAGGTAGGTACAGTTGAAATGGGACAAGCGGTAGTTGCTGCACTCGCATAATCTCCCTATCATGTAAAAAAACGCAGCCATCGCTGCGTTTTTTTATGGGGTAATCGGAATTCATCTAACACGTACCTTGGCTAACTTGTACAGAAGTTGCTCTGTCCTCTTTCAGTTGAAAGCGGATTATGCAGGAAAGCTCGGTGGAATATTGCTGTGAACTGTTACTAGGAACGTAAATCGGCGCTTGCCCTGAGTTATTCGGAGCTTGAGGGATTGGAAGAGGAATGCTCATTTTGCGAGGAATACGATAGATCAGGACATTTTGATCGTGTTTGATTAGTTGAGCTGGGGTGTAACCTAAAGCGCTCAGATCAAGTGTTTGTTGAATGCTTTGGCTAGATTGCCCGATGTAGTGCTGTAAATACTGTTCAAGTTGTACGTTTGAGGGTAGGGATGTTGTGCAGGCTGCTAGAAAGAAGCAGAGACTCATTAGAGTGTGTCGCATCAGCTTCATAGGTCTATCCTATGCGGTTGATCATCTTTTTATTATAAGCATACATGGTTGATGAAATTGCAGAACTCGATAAATGGCATCTTACCTGCATTTAGACAACAAAAAAGCCACATCATGTGTGGCTTCATTTGCATTCACTAATTAGCGTGCACGGTACGTGATACGACCTTTAGTGAGGTCATAAGGGGTCATTTCTACCTTCACACTGTCACCAGTCAAAATGCGGATATAGTGTTTACGCATTTTACCAGAAATGTGGGCAATTACTTCGTGACCGTTTTCTAAACGTACACGGAACATCGTATTAGGAAGCGTTTCGGTGACAACGCCTTCGAACTCAATGAGTTCCTCTTTATTGGCCATAGCCTACCTGATGATCAAATTGGAAAGGGGCAAATTATAGTCAATTTTTTATAAAAAATCAAGAATCAAACCCCTGCGAGTGAGTTAGCTGGCAGTAAATTAAGCGAACTGGTGGTTTCAAAAAATTCCTGAAAAATTTGACTATAGATGTTGTCAGTTTGGTCAATCGCAGTTAATCTAAATTTATTGTTTTAGGTATAAATGAATCACATACAAGGAAGGTCATTGCGTGGGTCAGCTAACGGATGCATCGGTTGTACTACGATTGGGCTATCAGGCGATTCGTCGTTCAGGATTACCAACCGAAGAAATTTTAACAAAAGCGGGGGTGGCCTTAAATCAAGTTCAGGCCAATGATCGTACCCCATTAAATGCACAGTTTGCTTTTTGGACAGCAGCCGAAGATGTCAGTAAGGACCCTGATATCGGTTTGCATTTGGGTGAGCATTTGCCTTTATATCGTGGGCAGGTGATTGAACACTTATTTATTAGCAGTGAAAATTTTGGTGAAGGACTTAAGCGTGCTCTGGCCTATCAGCGTTTAATTAGCGATGCCTTTCATGCCCGTTTGATTGTTGAAGACGATCGTTGTTATTTGACCAATGGTGAACAACCGTGGGCAGAAAATTTAATTAATCGTCATTTCTCTGAATGTGCCATGTCAGGGATCCTGCGCTTCTTTAAGTTTATTACAGAAGGGCGTTTTCAGCCGTTGTATATCGACTTTAACTTTTCTCAAGGTGCGCCAGATGACGAATATTTCCGTGTCTTTGAATGCCCTGTGAGCTTGGGGCAAAAAGAAACGCGGCTGTATTTTGATCCAGCGATTTTGGATTATCCGTTGTGGCAAGCTGAGCCTGAGTTATTGCAATTGCATGAGCAACTGGCAATTGAAAAACTACAAGAGCTAGCACGCTATGACTTGGTTGGTGAAGTGCGCCGTGCGATTGGTTCAACGTTAGAAAGCGGTGAAACGACTTTAGAAACGGTTGCAGCACATTTAAATATTACGCCACGTCGTTTACGTACTCAACTGAGCGAAGCGAATACCAGTTTTCAGCAGATTCTTTCTGATTATCGATGTCGCTTGGCTAAGAAATTGTTAGCAAATACCAGTGAAAGTGTAGAGCGAATTGTCTATTTAACAGGTTTTTCAGAGCCGAGCACGTTTTATCGTGCATTTAAGCGTTGGACCAATGAAACGCCTGTTGAATATCGCAAGCGTAAACAACGTTAATCTAAAAGTTAAAAAACCTCCCATGTGGAGGTTTTTTTATTATGCGTGTCACATTAATCTGGCATGTTTAACCAATGCGGACCTAAAGGCACTTTGGGTAAATCGAACTGCGCTGGATAGTCGGCATGAATAAAATATAAACCATCGGGTGGGGCTGTTACGCCTGCCGCTTTACGATCTTGTGCCGCAAAAATTTGGTCAATATGGTCAATATGGTACATACCTTGTCCAATTTCCAGCAAACAGCCCATAATATTACGCACCATATGGTGTAAGAAGCCATCGGCTTGAATATCAAGCACTAAATAAGCACCATGTCGAACTAAGCGACAATGACTCACATGGCGCACAGGTTGATTGGACTGACAAGCCGCAGCACGAAAACTCTCAAAATTATGCGTACCTTCAAACTTTTTTGCAGCCGCAATCATCTTGTCTACATCGAGTGTGTAGTGAGCATGAGTCACTTGTTTATGCAGTAAAGCTGGGCGTTGTGGATGGTTATAGACCACATAGCGATAACGACGCGCTTGAGCCTTGAAACGGGCATGAAACTCATGATCCATCTCCTTAATCCACTGGATGGCAATATCTTTAGGCAGTTGACTATTGGCACCCATGAGCCAGCCGCGTAAGGGTCTAATGGCATGCGTATCGAAATGCGCCACCATATTGGTTGCATGTACACCTGCATCGGTACGGCCTGCACCATGTAGCAAAATCGGTTCGGCTGCGATTTTACTCAAGACAGTTTCAAGCGTTTCTTGCACACTAATTACACCCGCTTGTTGGGTTTGCCAACCTCGATAACGTGCGCCTGAAAATTCGATGCCAATGGCAAAGCGTTGCATAGATCTATTTACCTTTGATTAAACCGAGTCATGCCAGTGGCTAAAGCATTGATCAATGGAATCATGCTTCAGATACATCAACAGTGCTTTGGCATATAAATCAGCATGGCTGATACAATCACTCACCATCACGCCTGCTTCCTGAATCCAACTGCTAATCGCATAGCGTTGGTCGGTTTTGCCAAAGCTGACCTGAGTGGTAAGTAACACCATACATCCTTGCTGGCGAAGCTGTTGAAAGAGTTCTATACATGCGGCATTGACTGCCAGATTGCCCGTACCAAACCCTTGCAAAATAAGAAACTGAGGAGGATGCTGCGCGATAGTTTGTAGATTCAGTAATTGCTGATCTAGAGCAATTGGCTGCATCATTAAATTTAGACAATTGAACTGATCTGCTTTGATTAGATCTTCTGCTTTTACTAAATACGCCGGGCTGGGGTGAGAAAGTTCCTGTTGGCTATTTAAACCAGCAAAGGCATCTAATTCCGTGGTGTGTTGCTTTAATACACTGCGTCCATGTAACAGCTGTTGATGGAAGGCAAGATACACGCCAACAGGTTGGGTGTGAACCGCATGCAGTGCGAAATTCAGGTTGTCGATAGCATCAGTAAATTCACGTGTGTCGCTGCCCTCAACATTGAGTAAAGGGTATTGACTACCTGTGAGTACGACATGTGCAGATTGACCTAAAAATCTGGAGAGAATTGCACTGGCGTAGCTGAGAGTGTCCGTACCATGAATAATGACAAAATGCTGGAATTGTTGTAATTGCAGTTGTTGTATAAATTGAACCAATTGCAACCAATCAGCAGGTGTACAGGCACTACTGTCTTTAATGACAGGTGCAACCATGCATTCAATAGTTAGATCTAGCGGTAAAACCTTCTCTAGCTGTGGCAGAAACGCTGCTGCAGGCATTGGGCTAAGGGGTTCACCTACACAGCCAAAGGTACCACCCATATAAATCAAAGCAATTTTTTTCATCATAAAAAAAGCAGTCAAGTATGACTGCTTTATAGTAGAGGGAAATGCTTTAAGATGCTATTTGATTCAGTAACTGTTCCGCGCGATGTTGTTGTTCCGTCGAAAATTTATCCGAATTTGCAGCCAAGAGTTGGCGGGCAGCCTCATAAGAACCAAATTGGATATATCGCTCAGCTAAATCGAGATCTAGCGTGGTTTCACTGATTTGACCGAGTTCAGGGAAAGACTGAACCAGTGGGTCTTGTAGATGAACATCTGCTTGTAAAGCAGGAGTCGTAAACTCAGTTGTTTCTGTAATGTCTTGAGGAATTGAATGTGCTGTTGCAAGATCAGTCTTTGGTGATTCTAAATCAAAGGAAATTGCTGGCGCTTCAGATTGAACCTCGATCTGTGATGTTGATTTATCGGCATTCGATTGTTCAAGATCAAAAGAAAATTTGAATTCTGGTTGATCTTCAGATTTCTCTGCTATTGGTGCCGTAACAGTTTCAACAACTGCTTCGGTTACTGGGGCTGGATCGAGATTAAAAGAAAACTCTAAATCTTTAAGCTCAGTAACGGGTAGTTCATTTTTATCTTGAACTTGAGCAGGTTCTTCAACTTGGGGTTTCAGCTCAACTAAATCATCAAATTTCAGAGAAGGAGCATCTGATTCTGGCGTCGCTTCTACGGTAGGTTCAATGATTTCAGGGCTTACATTGAAAGACTTAAACTCTAACGGCTTTTCTTCAACAGGAGAGGCGCTAGGTGTTTCTGCCTGCAACAAATCAAAAGAATTTGATGTTGTGACTTTATTTTCAATGAGTGCATCAAAATCTGATGCGTTTTGTGTTGCAGTGCTTGGTTCAGCATAGTTTGAAAGCGTTTGTGGCTGAAAGTCGATTGTATCTACCG
Source organism: Acinetobacter tandoii (assembly GCF_008867985.1). Taxonomy (NCBI): domain Bacteria; kingdom Pseudomonadati; phylum Pseudomonadota; class Gammaproteobacteria; order Moraxellales; family Moraxellaceae; genus Acinetobacter; species Acinetobacter tandoii. The sequence goes on along the minus strand of NZ_VXLD01000004.1, from coordinate 146,521 downwards.
ATGAAAGATGCTCTTTTTCGTATTCAGCTTTTTTCTGTTCTGCTTGTGCTAGCGTTTCTTCAAGTTCAAGTGAACGAAGATGGTTGAAGAGTTGGCTAATCGCAAATTCATCTTTTTGTTCAAGATGAATATCCAATAACAATAAATAAAGTTCGTGTTGTGAATTATCTTTATTCAGTGCCTGATTAATTTGAGCTTCTGCTGCAAAGAAATTACGATCACGAATTTGCCCTTGAATTTGGCTACGTAATTCTTCACTGAGTGGAGTTTCCTGTTTCTTTTCAATAACAGGGTCTTCTACCACTTGAGCTTTTTGAGGGGCTTTCCGTTTATTTACAGGAGTTTTGGCTTTATTGCGAGCCGTTGCCGTCTTTTTTGGTGCCGTATCGGCTTCTTTACTAGCTTCGCGTTTTTTTAAAACAATTGCCACGACTAACAAAAGTATAAACGGAATCACATAAATCAGCATGTTTTACCCCTTATGAATCAAATGTATGTTTAATTCATTGATTCTAATATCAAAATTATATAACAATTTAGCTGTTTGGCTTTTTCTGTGCTTGTTGTGCTTTCAACTGTTGTTGCAATTGTGCAAGACGAGCATTTAATAATTGAAGTCTTTTGTCCTTTTGACGTAGAGCCAATTCCAGCTGAGTTACGTTTCTCTGTAATTTAACGGTTTTTTCCCGAGATGTCATAACTTTTAATGACAATTCATTTGATATTTGCTCATTCTCAGCTTTCTGCTTCGCCGTTCCATTGGTTGTATCAGGATGCTTTTCTGCCACCAAACTCATTTCTGCTTGATTCAGACGATATTTTGCTTTTCCAGATTGTTTTGTCATTGTGTTGGGTGGAGCCACAATTTTTTGTTGGGATTTATTGCTAGTATTGGTTTGTAAATTTAAAGTGACTCCACGACGTAATCGATTGATATCACCTTGAATAAAGGCGTGTGAATTTTGAGTTTTAATTTGCTGCATTACTTCGCCAATTGGTCGATTTTGCTCAGAAGCAACCCGTTGTGCAATTGCCCAAAGTGATTCATTATTTTGTACGATATGTTGATTTGGTTGAGCTCTTTTCACCTCAGCTATTGTTGCCGCGGGAGTAGGTTTGATGGCTTGTGATTTAGGCTCATCTGGTAACTTTGGTGTTGAGGGAGTTGCTGCTTTAGCCGTTGTAACAGCACTTTTATCTTCTTTTACACGGTTCTGATACTGCTGAACTTGAGGGTCAGATGACTGTTTTTCTGTTGCATTTACGGCATTTTTTACAATGGTTTTAGCTGGAGCCGTCGATTCAGTTTTAGTTTGCTCAATTCCCTTGGCTTTTTGTACTGGTGCACTTGCTGTATTGACACTAGAAACGACAATAGGGGCTTCATTTGACTCCGTTACCGCTGCCAATTTTGGCGGTTGTATCGTTTTAAGTTTAAGCGAATCAGCCGAATCGGACACTGGATTTAGTTGAGCTGCTTCAGCTGGCTTAAATTGAGTGCTGGTAGGCAAGTTGAGTGCAATATCCTTTTCACTCACGATCATGATCGGGCTGAGCACTTTTTCATTGGCTTTGGCACTAAACATTGGTTTTGGCGCAGCTGTACGCTGAATGGGCGTGCGAATATGACGTAAATGTACTGCACTGCCTTCTTGAATACGTACCACGATATTCAGCTCAGATTCGGTCAATGGACGCGATGAAGTAATTGTAATAACGCCTTCACCTGAACTGTTTTGTCGAGAAAAGAAACTAAGATGTCCTGGAGGTTGATGAACAACACCTAAGGTATTGATATCTTCTGGTGTAGCTAGACTAACTTGAACAGGCTCATCGGTTTTTGCATGATGAAACGGAATTTCTGCGTACAGCAATTCTCCAGGTGCAGATTGGATTTGCAATGGATCAATACTAATTGCATGAAGGTTTTGCGATGCAATAATGGCAAGAATAGCAATTTTTAATTTGTTATATACAGTCATCTTAGTTTTGACTCTGGTCATATATTGCAACGAGAGAATTATACATTACCGAGATGTTGAGGAATTGTAAATGGATAACATTCGAGTTACATAAAAAGCCGATCATAATTGATCGGCTTTTGTTTGAAAATTTAAAAATGCTTATGCATTTTTAAAATCAATCAGAATACGGAGCATGCGACGTAGTGGCTCTGCAGCACCCCAAAGCAATTGATCACCAACAGTGAATGCACCGAGGTACTCTTTACCCATATTCAGTTTACGTAAACGGCCTACAGGAACGCTAAGTGTGCCTGTTACTGCAACAGGAGTCAGATCAGTCATTGATGCTTCACGCGTATTTGGAACGACTTTCGCCCATTGGTTCGCGCTACGTAATATATCTTCAATCTCATCCAGCGGTACGTCTTTTTTCAATTTCAACGTAAGTGCCTGTGAGTGACAACGCATTGCACCAATGCGGACGCAGTGACCATCAATCGGAACAATCTGCTGATTGCCTAAGATTTTGTTGGTTTCAACTTGGCCTTTCCATTCTTCTTTCGATTGACCGCTTTCAAGCTGTTTATCGATATACGGAATGAGAGAACCCGCTAACGGTACGCCAAAGTTTGCAGATGGGAAACCTTCACCACGTTGTAATTCAGCAATTTTAGAGTCGATGTCTAAAATTGGAGAGCGTGGGTCATCTAATAAATCTTTGGTATTGTTATACAAGTAGCCCATACCTGTGATGAGTTCACGCATATTTTGCGCGCCAGCACCAGAAGCAGCTTGATAAGTCATCGAGGTTGCCCATTCCACAAGGTTATTTTGGAATAAGCCGCCTAAGCCCATGAGCATGAGCGAAACAGTACAGTTACCGCCGACAAATGTTTTTGTGCCATTCACTAAACCATCTTTAATCACGTTCATGTTGACAGGATCAAGCACGATGATGGCTTCATCTTCCATACGCAAGGTCGATGCAGCATCAATCCAATAGCCTTTCCAACCTTCAGCTTTTAATTTTGGAAAGACTTCAGAGGTATAGTCACCACCTTGACAGGTAATAATGACATCCATTTGCTTCAGACTATTAATGTCTGATGCATCCATAAGTGCTGGGGCAGTCTTACCACCAAATGCAGGGGCTTCACCACCTGCATTACTGGTAGAAAAATAGAATGGCTCAAAGTGAGCAAAGTCATTCTCTTCAACCATACGTTGCATAAGGACGGAACCAACCATCCCGCGCCAACCGACCAGACCTACTTTCATGTCATTTTGCCTCGGTGCGTTAAAAATTTAAAAGGGGTTTGAGTGTATCAAAAGCGACCACAACTGCAAGCACTACATAAGTAAAACATCACTATAATTGAACGAAATAACTTGTTTATGATACATACAAAATTGATAAAGTTTGTCCAGACTTAGTTTACCAAACGGAAAAGATTGAGAAAAATAACATGATTTGGGTGGAAATCTTGGCAATCACGGTGGTGATGCTGACGTTTTGGTCATTGATTCCGCGTGATGAATGGTGGATTCGCGGAGCAGATTTTCCACGACTACAAATTTTGGTACTGGGGCTTTTAGCCTTTATTTTACTGATTTTTTGGCCTAATCCTTGGGATTTACAGCGTGAGCTGATTTTGGTTGCGTTAATCGCAGCTTTGGCATATCAGTTAAAAATGGTATTGCCTTATACTTTTGTGTGGAAAAAACAGGTTCAGACTGTTTCTCACGAGCAATTGCAGCCAGAACGACAAATTTCATTATTGGTTTCGAATGTACTCACACCCAATACTCAACATCATTTACTCATTGAACAAATTAGCAAATTTAAGCCCGATCTGATTTTGACTTTGGAAACAGATCAGCATTGGCAACGGGCGCTACAGGTGCTTGAAGAGAGTTACCCTTATTGTGTCCCGATTCCGTTGGATAATTTGTATGGGATGCATTTGTATAGTCGCTTGAAACTCATCGATACAGAGGTTAAATTTATTTTAAGTGATGAAATTCCTTCAATTCATACCACGGTACTGTTGCCTTCTGGACAGCCAGTACAGTTGTATTGTCTACATCCGAAACCGCCTAGTCCGACAGAAGCCAAAGATTCAACGTTAAGAGATGCTGAATTGTTGATTGTGGGTGATCAAATTAAAGAGCTCGATCAAAGCTGTATTGTCATGGGTGATTTGAACGATGTGGCTTGGTCACGAACGACACGTCTATTTCAACGAATCAGTGGCTTACTCGATCCGCGAGTTGGGCGGCATTATGTGAATACTTTTCATGCCGATTATCCTTTTTTACGCTGGTCACTCGATCATGTATTTCACAGTACAGACTTTGCACTTATTGAAATGCAGCGTTTACCGCATATAGGTTCAGATCACTTTCCAATCTATGTCAAATTACAAACGGGGCGTGTATTTGAGCAACAGCAAGAGGAATTGGAGCAAACGGATGCAGATGAACAAGAAGCTCAGGCTGCAATACAAGAAGGAATTGAAAAAGCGGAGCGTGAAGAAAAAATAGTGACAGATGAAATTGCACAGGATTATAAAAATGAGAAATAGTAGGCAAACTAAATAAAAAATTGTGTACGAAATTGCTTACAAAGGTTTCGGTCTCTGACGAATGGTAGAACTTTCAGAATTCTTTTATTCTTACTCCATCAGCACAAGGAACAGGGAACGGAACATCCCGCTAAGGAAGACGACGCTGAAGGAAAATCATCACGGAAATGATGGCTGGTTAGGATGACCAAACACTAAAACAAAAATTATGATTGAAAGCACAACCTCATATACCCGAGTTTTGCAGGAAGCAGAACTCGGGTTATGTGTTTTAATATACTCGAAATTTATTTAAAAATTATGACGAACTTACTATACGTTGATAGAGTGCTAAAGTCTGATCACACATGTCTTGTAAGCTAAATTGCGTGACAGGAGCCACATGTTGAGGCTGTTCAATATGATGTTGGACGACACGAATAAGTTCAGCTTGGTCATCTACAGGAATAAGACCTTGCGGATAAACCGAAGATAAAATTTCAGCAACTCCACCTCTTTTCCAGCCAATCACGGGTGTCCCTACTGACAAAGCTTCTAAAGCCGTACGTCCAAAGGTTTCTGCCTGATTAGACAAAGACAAGACTACATCGCTGTAAGCAAGCCATTCACGAATATCGGAGCGATGACCGACAAAGGTAATCTGATGTTCTAAGCCCCGACTTTGTATATTGCGTTGCAATTCATCTAAATAAGCTGCTTTTTTAGGGTCAGCTCCGCCAACCACAATTGCATGGAGATAGGGAAACTGAGTATGTAATTGTTGTATCAATTCAATTAATGTTTCATGTCCTTTCAGCCGCGTAATACGACCAGGTAAACATAAGAGAAACTTATGCTCGAGCTGAGGAAAGTCTTTTAAAGTTTGTTGAATCCACTGTACTGATGGTTGATACCCATGCGGGAATGCTTTGGAGTCGATACCACGGTAAATACGCACAATATCTTGTGGGGGACAATTTTTATAATGTTCGGTGATGTATTGCACCACACTGTCCGAAACTGCAATGACTTTCTCTGCTTGCGTCATAATTGCACTATAACGATTAATCGAATAGAAACCGTGTACGGTACTAATTAGGTGTGGACGTTCATTTGCAGGAATCCCTTTTAAAGCAAAATGCGTCAACCATGCAGGAACTCTTGAGCGTACGTGCACAATGTCGGGGCGGTGCTGCCGAATGAGTTGGCGTAATGGGCGAATTTGCCACAGACTTGATAGTGATTTTTTGTGAATCGGCAGGGTTAAATGGGTAGAACCCTCCGCTTCAAGCTGTGCCACCATTCGCCCACCATTGGAAACGACTAATGATTCATGCCCTTGCTGAATGAGCGCTTTAGCAATTTCGAGTGTGCCACGTTCAACACCACCACTATTCAGTTCAGGAAGAAGCTGCATCACTTTCATTGAGTTTTTATCCTTATGTGTTCTGTTGTGCCGTTCGAGTCACGTATAAAATAAAATTTAGAGCAGGAAATAACATTTCTAGCCAAGATCAACCATCAATAAATTTTTTCATAGCCTTCTGGGCGGGTTTTAAAACGACGGTGAAACCACATGTATTGGGTCGGTGCAATTCGAAGCTGACGCTCAATAATTTGATTAACGCGTGTTGCATCATCCACTTCATCTTCACTTGGCAAGTTGTCCACCATAGGTTCAATTAACAGATGATATTTGGGATTGGCCACATCACCATGACGGTAGAAATATAGGGGTACAGCAACGGCTTTAGAGATTTTTAATAAACGTCGATGTGCTGTAACAGTTGCGGCGGGCACCCCAAAAAAGGGAGCCATCACCCCTTGTTTTAAACCAAAATCTTGGTCTGGACTATACCAAATAGCATGTCCATTTTTTAAGTTGCGAATCAGACCGCGCATATCATCATGGTCAATTTGATTGGCATAAATCGTGGCACGACAACGATAAATCAGCATGTCTAACAAGGGGTTATTTTGTGGACGATACACCACATCGGGTTCAAAATATTGTGCACATAAATAACCACCTGCATCTAATAAGGTGGAATGAGTGCCGAGCAGTAAGACGCCTTTACCCGCTGCTTGTGCGGTTTGGATATGCTCTAAACCTTCAATAGTAACTCGATTTTTGAACCATTGTGGGCAGTACCAAGCATTTAGTGTTTCAAAAACCCCAAGCATTTGATCAACGAAGACCTGACGGGCGTGGGCTTGAACTTGTTCCGGACTCCATTCTGGAAAACAGACTTCTAAATTGCGCAGCGTAGTTTTACGGCGGGATTTCAGTTTAGTAAATGCTAGATTTCCAAGAAAAGTGGCTAAGCGATATTGAATTGCCCACGGCAAAATTGCCAGTATCATTAAGAAAACGATGCCAAGCCAAATTCCCCAATATTTAGGATGGAGGAATGACCATTGAAATTCACCCGGTGTATAGGTCTGTGCTTGGCTCATAACGATATAATTAGTTTGAAAAAGTGAAGACTGTGCAAAGTGTAGCATGAACTGATTTGGTCAAGGTTATCCACGCTAAAAATCAGGATCAACCTTGTCCGTCACCATCTGCTGGTTTGGGTATGGCAGTCTAGCGACGACTTTCCAGAAGAATGCGTACTGCAAGCCCAGCGAGAACTGTGCCCATGAGCCAACGCTGAACATTTGCCCAAAGTGGTTTTCGCTGTAGAAAAAGTGCAATGCTGCCAGCAGAAAAAACAATAACGGCATTTACTGAAACACTGACAAAAATTTGGATCGTACCGAGTTGAATAGACTGCGCTAAAATACTGCCTTGCTGTGGGTGAATAAACTGTGGCAATAAAGACAAATACATAATTGCAATTTTAGGATTCAGCAAACTGGTGAAAAAGCCCATTAAAAATAATTTTAACGGTGAATCGAAAGATAAATCTTTGAGACTAAAAACAGGAGCTGCATTAGGGCGTAAAGCTTTCCATGCCAACCAGAGTAAATAGATAGCCCCTACAATACGAATCGTGTCATAAGCATATGGAACTGCGACAATGAGCGCTGTGATCCCAAAAGAAGCACAGAGCATGTATAAGACAAAGCCCAATGCTACGCCGCCTAAAGAAATGAAACCTGCTGTTTTTCCTTGAGAAATTGAACGTGAAATGAGGTAAATCATATTCGGGCCAGGAGTGAGGACCATTGCTAGGCTCACCAAAGCAAATGCGAAAATTTGTGACAAATCCAACATGATCAAAGGCTCAGTTATTCTTATGTTGATAGGTATAGCATATTGCTGTTGATAAATCTGATTTGAGCAGCGAAAGGTTTGCTTTAACAGCTTCAGTTTCCATGAAGACCGTAAAAGATTATAAATTTAATATTTTCTAGTTTCAGATTTTCGATTTTTAATGAATGAAGTGAATCAAATGGGGAACCTGTACTTTTTGCTGAGCTATTCTCTTAAAATTTGGCTTGGTCTTAATGGGTTGTGCGATGGGGAAAAGGGAATTCACTTTATTCCCAATGATTAAAGCTTATGGGTGAAGCAACTTAAAACGGTGGTGTTAGACTAGGGTATATTTCTGATTGATGGCATTTATAGATGAGAAGCCATGCGATTGATACTGCCAAAGCAGGTCTAATTTTTCTGGTGGTGTTGGGGCACTTTCTAGAGCGGATGATTGGTTGGCCACAAGCAACTAGCCAGTTATTGCTTGAAACCATTTATGCCATACATATGCCTGCTTTTATTTTTATTTCAGGTATGTTGTATAAAGATAAAAATTGGTTGAAAAACATCCTCTTTTTTATTGCACTCTATGTCCCTTTCCAACTGTTGTATTTGGCATCGGATGCTTTGATGTCTGGACAATGGCACTTTAGCCTGTTTGAACGACCCTATTGGCTGATGTGGTATCTGGTGGGGATGATGGTTTGGACGCTATTTATGCATGTGTTCCATGCAAACCATTTTGCGCTTGTACTTGCGGTACTGATCGCTTTAGTCGTTGGTTTTTCGCCGTGGAATAACTATGCCTACTCAATTGGACGAATCTGTGTCTTTTTGCCTTTTTTCGTTTTGGGTTACCGATATGGTCAGCCCATAATGCAAAAGTTACAACAGCAAAGTCATGCGCTGTTGTGGGCAAGTCTGAGCCTCGGTCTGATGATGTGTATCTTGTATTGGACCCATTTAAGTCAATTCTGGTGGTACGGCAGTTTAAGTTATACTCAACTCAAAGTTGAGCTATGGCAGGGAAGTGTAATTCGTCTGATGTGCTTTATGTTATCCAGTTGGGGGGTGTTGACGCTATTGGCATTATTTCAGGGTTTGGGAGCACGTTTTATGCGCTTGGGACAAAACACTTTGCCTGTGTATTTGTTACATGGTTTTGTGGTGATTTGGCTGGCACGAATGATTCAGCTCAATTTGCCTGTGGCAGTGGAAATATTGATTTGTGTGGTGTTGTCAATTTTGACCTGTTGGTTACTACAACAACGGATTTTTGATCAGACGATCCGCCAATTATCACAGTGGTTGCTGCGACCCACACATAAATTGTGGCAGAAATAACCGAGTTATCGACTATTGCTTGATTCAATTTTAAGTGTTGTTGGTACAAACAGAGAATATAAAAAAGCCCGATTGGCTGAATGGCTCAGCCAATCGGGCAGTTGAAAGTTAAATTAGTTCCCTTTGCTGAGGTTTTCTAATTCATCCCAACGTTCCAGTTTTTCAAGTAACTGTTCTTCAATTTCAGCCAGACGCTGTGACGCTTGAGTTGCGGCATTGGCATCTGAAACAAACCAAGAACCGTCTGCTAACTTGTCTGAAAGTTGGGTTTGTTCCATTTCGAGTTTTTCAATCTCAGCGGGGAGTTGTTCTAACTCTCGCTGGTCTTTATAGCTCAACTTCACCTTTTTCGGTGCAGACGTTGCTGCTGCGGCAGCCGCTTCAGCTTTGGCCTGTGCTTTTTTTACATCGCTTTTTTGATCAACTACTTTTTGATCAGGGCGCTGTTCCAAGTAATCTTGATAGCCACCAATGTATTCATCAATGTTACCTTTGCCGTCAAACACCCAAGTTGAAGTCACAACGTTATCCATAAAGGCACGGTCATGTGAGATCAACAGTAAAGTGCCTTTATATTCAGACAACATTTCTTCTAACAGTTCTAGAGTCACCATATCCAAATCATTGGTTGGCTCATCCATCACGATTAAATTGGATGGTTTGAGTAACAATTTGGCTAATAGAATGCGGTTTCTTTCACCACCTGAAAGTGCTTTAACTGGCGTACGGGCACGTTCAGGTGAGAATAAAAAGTCTTGTAAATAACTGTAGATATGACGACGGTTACCATTCACATCGACAAAATCAGAACCTTCTGACACGTTTGCCATGACGGTTTTTTCAAGGTCAAGTGCATTACGTAATTGGTCAAAATAGGCAATCTCAAGCTGGGTTCCTGTTTTGACAGAACCCCCATGTTCAATTTCACCTAAAATGGCTTTGATCAAGGTGGTTTTTCCGACCCCGTTATCACCAACTAAACCGATACGATCCCCACGCATGACCAGTGCCGAGAAATCCTTGATCAGCGGTTTGGCATCGTAAGAAACACTGAGGTGTTCAATATCAAAGACCAGTTTTCCAGAACGATTGGCATCTTGGGTGGCCATGCTGACTTTGCCTTGCTGGAAGCGACGCGCTTTAGATTCTTCACGCAGCGCTTTTAAGGCACGAACACGACCTTCATTACGCGTACGACGCGCCTTAATGCCTTGGCGAATCCATGCTTCTTCTTCTGCTAAGCGTTTATCAAATAAAGCATTTTGCTTTTCTTCGGCTTCCATTTGTTGTGCTTTAAGATCGAGGTAGCGTGAGTAGTTACCTTCGTAGCTGCGTAATGTGCCACGATCTAGTTCGACAATACGGGTGGCAATACTGTCTACAAATGAGCGGTCATGCGAAATAAACAATAAAGTTAAATTGTTTTGATCGAGTAAGAATTTCTCTAACCATTCAATGCTTTCAACATCTAGATGGTTGGTCGGTTCGTCTAGGAGCAGGACATCGGGCTGAGTCAGTAAGGCACGTGCTAATAGGACACGACGCTTACGTCCACCCGATAAATCAGCCAAATCGGCATTTGGGTCAAGTCCCATTTTGCTTAGAATGGAATTAACTTTATTTTCTAAAGCCCAACCATCAAGTTGATCTAACTTGTGTTGCAAATTGCCCATGTGATCACAAGCGTTCATATCACCTAAGATGCAGGCATCACTCGCTTCATGGTATGCTTTAAGCACAGTCGCAGCTTCACCTGCACCCTCTGCTACGATGTCTGCAACTTTGCCAGAGTCCATAGGAACGTCTTGTGCCAACATGGACACGGTCAAACCATTCTGAATGGAGACTTCGCCAGAATCGGGAAGTAAACTGCCTTCAATCAGTTTAAGTAGCGTCGACTTACCTTCACCATTACGGCCAATCAAACACACTCGTTCGCCACGTTCTAGGTTAAAATTCGCGCCGTCGAGTAGGGCAGGTCCACCAAATGCAAGTTGGACATCCCTTAACGTAATATAGGCCATAATGTTTCCTGAAATCTCAAATGAGGACTTTAAATGACTAAACAACAAAATCTAGATAATCACGCGTCATTTTCCGCACCCATTGAAGATTTGCAAGTCCGAATTGCATTTTTAGATGATTTAGTTGAACAGTTAAATGAACAAGTGATTCGCCAAAATGCCGAAATCGCTGATTTAAAAAAACAAATGCAGCTTCTTTATCAACGGGTAGAATCTGCTGATTTATCTGAAGGGATCGAAGCTTTTGACCCTTTAAGCAATAGACCACCGCACTATTGATCTAGTTGGGACGCTTGATTGGCATGGTTTATTCTTGTATCTCCAACAAGAGAGAGATGGGCTAGGCTTGACCTTTTGCCCGCTTCCCGTTCTAATGCACGCTCTTTGCTTATCTCTCATGATTTTGTATTTATGTCTGCTAAAGCGGTTTTGTTCGATCTAGAAAATAATATGCCAACGGCAAAAATGCTACGCGATTTGGTGCAGCATTATCCGACGTTGTATTTGTTTAATTGCAAAGGGCAGTTTGCGTATACGCTGGAAGATCTGACTGAATTTGCGATGTGGGTCAATACAGGGCAAGTGGTGATTTTAGACACCGCTCAAGCTAAAGAGAAAGAGTTTGAATATGCGGTAGTCGTTGGGCAGTTAATGGCTTTACTCGAACCCGACACCCATGTAGAAGTCATTTCGGCAGCAAAAACCAGTGCTATTTTAATTGAATTAATGCGCGGGTCGGCACTGACTTGTAGCTTGACTCTAATTCAAGATGCAGCTGAAATTAGCAAACCCAAATATAAAATTCCAAGCTTAGATGTCATTCAACGTAAACCATACTTAAAAATGGTGAAGCAGTATTGTGATGCTTTGGCAAACATGTCAGGCAAACCCAATACCATTGATTCATTAAAAAATTCTGTCATGAACATTCTACAGTTGGTGCCAGAGAAAGCGCAGCACGTGGTTGGTATGTTGATTAATCTGAAAATCGTCAAACGTTATGATGAGCAGATTAACTTTCGTAAGAAAGTATTAAAGCAGTGGGCGCAGCTACATCTTGAACAAGACCAAGCAGAGTTGGTGCCCTCAACCAACCTAGCGCAAGCAGTAGAGCAGTTACAGATTTCGGCCGAATTACCCTCTGCGGAACCAGATCTGCAAAAGGCACAAGATGCTTTATTTAAAGATTTTGGAAAAATTGACCCTGTCCAGCTTGAAGTGGCGAAAAAACTACGCGAATTGAAAAATGATAAGCCAAAAGACATTTATGCTTTACGTGATTTATTAGAGCAAATGTTTCCCAAAGCGGATGTGCGTTTGTTACTCAAAGAGTTGATCGAGAAAGGTTATATTTATTGGAACGGACATGAAGTCTTATATAGTCATGAAATGTTCCTAAATTAATTTCATCGTTCCAACTTGCGTTTTATATTGTGCTTATGCAACTCTAATAAAAGACAAAAAAGGTTTTGCTATGGAAAATACAGGAATTTGGGTTGCTGTTGTCATTATTGTATTTGTGCTCGGGTCAATTTTAGGACTCCGTGTTAGCCCTCGAGAAAAAGCATTGGGCATAATGCGCGAAAAAGCACGAAAAATGGGGTTACACCCACGCCTAGTGGCAGCACCAGATTGGACTAAAATTCCGTTGGCATCTTCAAATCGTGCCAGTATGGTCGCGTATTATAGTGTTCTGATTCCAGATGCACGTTTGCCGCTGATGCGTGCCCGTGTTGAAGATCAACAGCTCAAGTTAGTGCATGGTGATGAAAAATTTAATAATTTTCCAATTGCATTAAAGGGCATTTATGCTATTGATATGCAGGCAAACTGTGTAGGACTCTATTGGGATGAAGAAGCTGATTTAAAAGCAACCCAATTAGAAGATATCAAAGCATACTTACATGCTTTGGCTGAAGTTTAATTTTAAGATTTACTGAAATAGGAAAAACGGTTAACTATGGCGAATGCTCCTCGATCCACATCCAAAAGCACAACAGCAAAAGCTTCTGATGCTGGGAATAAACGTGCCTTAGTGATTGTGGAGTCGCCTGCAAAAGCGAAAACAATCAACAAATATTTAGGTTCAAATTACATTGTAAAATCCTCTGTAGGTCATGTACGTGACTTGCCGACGGGTGGTTCAGGTAAAACTGCGGATAAAAAAACCACAGCAACTCGAACCAAATTGACCGAAGCGCAAAAAGCGGAAAAAGCACAACAAGCTTTGGTTAACCGTATGGGGGTCGATCCTGAACACGACTGGAAGGCACATTATGAAGTGCTACCAGGCAAAGAAAATGTGGTCGCTGAATTAAAAAAACTGGCATCGCAAGTCGATGAAGTCTATCTCGCAACGGACTTGGACCGTGAAGGGGAAGCGATTGCTTGGCATTTGAAAGAAGTAATTGGCGGTGATGATTCGCGTTATCAGCGTGTGGTATTTAACGAGATTACCAAAAATGCCATTCAAGAAGCCTTTAAGCATCCTGCACGCTTAGATACCAATAAAGTGAATGCACAACAGGCACGTCGTTTCCTTGACCGTGTGGTTGGCTTTATGATTTCTCCTTTATTGTGGGAGAAAATTGCCCGTGGTTTATCTGCAGGACGCGTTCAGTCTGTAGCCGTCAAACTGGTGGTAGAACGTGAGCGTGAAATTCGTGCCTTTGTTCCTGAAGAATATTGGCAGGTGTTTGCAGACACCAAATCTTCAAGCGATGAAATTCGTTTAGAAGCGGTGAAGCAAGCAGGTAAGACGCTCAAATTACGCAATAAAGCAGAAACTGATGCTTTATTGAAAATTTTGAAAGATGCCGATTATAAAGTTTCAGCACGTGAAGATAAACCGACCAAGGTCAATCCAAGTGCGCCCTATATCACCTCGACTTTACAGCAAGCAGCCAGCACGCGTTTAGGTTTTTCAGTCAAGAAAACCATGATGTTGGCGCAGCGTTTGTATGAAGCAGGTTTTATTACCTATATGCGTACGGACTCTACTTTTTTAAGTGACGATGCGGTGAATATGGTGCGTCACCATATTGAAACTGAGTTTGGCGGAAAATACCTTCCTGCGAAACCAAATCGTTATGGCAATAAAGCGGGTGCACAAGAAGCGCATGAAGCGATTCGTCCATCCAATGTCGGTTTAAAAGGCGATAGTTTGGCGGGTGTAGAGCGTGATGCACAGCGTTTGTATGATCTGATCTGGCGTCAGTTTGTGGCATGTCAGATGACACCTGCTGAATATTTATCTTCCACAATTTTGGTCGATGCCAATGGTGTTGAACTGAAAGCCAAAGGTCGTACCTTGGTGTTTGATGGCTTTACCAAAGTTCGTGGTCAAAATAAATCTGATGATGATGTGCTCTTGCCTGCGGTGAAAGTGGGTGAGGTATTGAATCTAGAAAAACTCGATCCTTCACAGCATTTTACTAAGCCACCTGCGCGTTTTACTGAAGCGTCGTTGGTGAAAGAGCTTGAGAAAAAGGGTATTGGGCGACCATCAACTTATGCTGCAATTATTTCGACTATTCAAGACCGTGGTTATGTGAAACTGGAAAACCGTCGTCTATATGCAGAAAAAATGGGTGAGATTGTTACTGATCGCTTGGATGAAAGTTTCAATAACCTCATGAACTATGACTTTACTGCGGACTTGGAAGGTCAGCTGGATAAAGTAGCTGATGGTGAACGTAATTGGAAAGAGTTACTTGACAGCTTCTATGGCGATTTCAAAACGCGTCTGACCAATGCACAAGGTGAAAGTGGTATGCGCCGCAATCAACCTGTAGAAGTGGATGCAGTACATTGTCCAGAATGTTCTCGACCAATGCAGATTCGTACAGGCACGACAGGTGTCTTCTTGGGCTGTTCAGGCTATAACTTGCCACCGAAAGAACGCTGTAAAGGTACACTGAACTTAACGCCTGTGGAATCTTTGGCTGCACTTTCTGATGATGATTCTGCAGAAACAGCAGATTTGATGTCGAAAAAACGCTGCCCGATTTGTGGCACTGCAATGGACAGTTACGTGATTGATGGTGGTCGTAAACTGCATATTTGCGGTAATAACCCTGATTGTACTGGTTTTGAACTAGAAGAAGGTGAGTTCAAAATCAAAGGTTATGATGGTCCAACCATTCCATGTGACAAATGTGATGGCGAAATGCAACTCAAGACAGGTCGTTTTGGACCGTACTTTGCTTGCATGAGTTGTGACAATACCCGAAAGGTATTGAAAAGCGGTCAGCCTGCGCCACCGCGTGTCGATCCAATCAAAATGGAACACTTGCGTTCCGCCAAGCACGATGATTTCTTTGTATTACGTGATGGGGCAGCAGGTCTATTTTTAGCAGCGAGCAAATTCCCGAAAATCCGTGAAACGCGTGCGCCAAAAGTGTCCGAGTTACGTTCTGTTGCTGATCAACTTGATCCAAAATACCAATTTATTTTGCAAGCGCCCGATGTTGACCCAGAAGGCAATCCAACCTTGGTAAAATTTAGCCGTAAGAACCAAGCACAATATATTGGTTCGGAAACGCCTGAAGGAAAACAGACCAAATGGTCGTTGGTTTTCCAAGATGGGAAGTGGGTTGAAGCTTAATCACATCAATACTTGAATAGAAATGCTCACTTTGGTGGGCATTTTTTATGTCACAATGATTTATATAAGAAAGTAATATTATTTTTTGGGGGAGTTGTGGACATTCAAACGAAAAAGTTTGCCGTATTAATTGATGCAGATAATTCATCTATTAGTGCCATTTCATCTGTTTTGGAAGAAGTCGCTAAATATGGGATTGCGAGTGTTAAGCGAGTCTATGGGGATTGGAGTAATGAAACGCTGAAGAAATGGAGAGATGTTTTATTACCTCATGCAATTACTCCCGTTCAGCAATTTGCTTATACAAAAGGTAAAGATGCGACGGATATGATTTTAATTATTGATGCAATGGACTTACTGTATGCAGGTGCATTAGATGGTTTTTGCATTGTATCTAGTGACAGTGACTTTACACCTTTAGCATCGCGTATTCGTGAAAATGGTTTAAGCGTTTATGGCTTTGGTAAAAAATCTACACCAGAAGCCTTTAGAAAGGCTTGTGATAAATTTATTTTTATTGAAAATTTGATTTCGGAAAATGAACTTAAAAATTCAGAAGATGAAGAAGTAACGAACGCACAGGTCAGAAAAATATTCGATTCTAGTAAAACATCTGATTCAAAACTTGCGAATCAATTGAAAGATAATATCGTGATAGATGTTATGGATCGTGGCACTTTGAACCTGATTTATAAAGCAGTAAAAGACAATGCCGATGAGAATGGGTGGGCAAATTTAGGTATGGTTGGGCTATATATTAGTGCGGTGAAACCAGATTTTGATTCTCGCAATTATGGTAGAGCAAAACTCTCAGGTTTAATTAAAACATTAAATCTTTTTGAAACAAAAGTAGAAATGAGTCAAATGTATTTAAGAAAAATGAAGAAGCAGAGTGCTTAAAAGAAATGTGGAAAAAAATTAGAATCTTGTGCTTATTGCTGATTTTGCTAATTGTGGCGGTAAACGCTTGGCGTGATCAAAATCAGAACTGGGATAAACCGATTATTGTATTGCTGCATCCTATTAATGCCGATGATCAAGCCAGTACACAACAGTATATTCAACAATTATCTTTAAGTGATCTTGCGGCTGTGCAGCCTTATCTCCAGCAAATGTCAGCACATTATCGTGGTCAACCTATACACGTTTATTTAAATTTAGGACGTGAATTAACCCAAAAACCACCAAAGGTACCAGAGCAGGCGAACATGCTCGATATCATATTGTGGAGTCTAAAATTCCGCTTTTATGATTGGCAACAGCACGAGCGCAGTGATGGTAGTTCTGCAGTCACGCTGTATTTAAATTATTACGATCCTGAACGTACGCGTGAATTAAAACACTCTACTGCTTTGGAAAAAGGCCGTATTGGTGCAGTGAATTTGTATGCCAGTAAAAAACAAAATGAGCAGAATCAAATTGTTTTGGTACATGAGCTATTACATGCCTTTGGTGCAACCGATAAATATGACGCTGCGACAGGACAACCGCTCTATCCTCAAGGCTATGCTTATCCGAAACAACAGCCTTTATTTCCACAAGCCAAAGCAGAGTTAATGGCGGGGCATATTCCTGTTTCTGCCGATAAAAGTAAAATGCCAGATCGTTTACAAGATACATTACTCAACGAAATTACAGCGCTGGAAATTGGTTGGATCAAATAAAGCTGTGTATAAGTGCTTTTTTATCCACAGAAGGGAAGACTAATGTGGATAAAAAAGATGCAGATTGATAACAGACAGTTACGGAAAAAAAGACCACAATAATTTCATTCCATTGTAAGTACTTGAGAAAAATTATGAAAACAGTTGGAAATGATCTTGTCCGTCATCAATTACATGAAAATCGGAAATGGTATTTAGCTTTAGGTGTACTCCTGACTTTATTTGGTCTGGTCTTATTGGCATCTTTACCATTTGCCACCTTATCTGCAGTTTATTTGTTTGGTATTTTGATGATGATTGGTGGGGTACTCCACTTTATTGCAGCTTTTAAAATCTTTGAAGGTGGTTATCGCTGGCTTTGGGCTGCTTTTGCTATTTTCTATCTGATCGCGGGTTATTATGCTTTTACCACACCAGTGAAAACTGCAATTGTATTGACCAGTTTCTTGGCTATTTTTTTGGTGATCGCTGGGATTGTACGAAGTATTAATGCTTTTATCTTCAGGCCCTTGGCTGGTTGGGGCTGGACGCTGTTCTCAGGAGTTCTTACCTTTATTACAGGGGTAATTATCTTAATGTCACCAACAGCGCCGTTTTGGGTGTTGGGTATGTTTTTGGCGATAGATATTCTATTCCAAGGCATTAACTATTTAACTTTGGCCTCTTATATTAAGCATGAGGTGCCAAAAAGTTCTGCTGATGTGTAATTATTACAGCTGATTAAGTGGATCAAGAGTGCTATATGCACTCTTTTTTATTGCGTATGATTGAGGATAGTCCATCTTAAAAAGCACAATTGCGATGCCTAAAACCTTTGTACTTGCTCCAGACTCTTTTAAAGAAAGTATGACTGCACAACAGGCTTGCCAAGCCATGCAACGTGGCTTACAACATATTTTTCCAGATGCTCAATATCTCCATGTCCCGATGGCAGATGGCGGTGAGGGAACAGTGGATGCTTTGATTGCGGCTGCGCACGGTGAGATGGTGAGCTGTAGTGTGTCAGGGCCTTTCATAGAACAGAAAGTCGAGACATATTTTGGCTTGATTGATGAAGGGCAAACGGCTGTGATTGAAATGGCGAAAGCCAATGGCATTCATTTACTGGAGCCTTCGGAGCGAAACCCTGCCTTAACATCGACCTTTGGAACAGGGGAAATGATTCAACTGGCTCTTGATCATGGAGTTAAAAAAATCATTATTGGACTTGGTGGCAGTGTCACCAATGATGCAGGCATGGGTATGGCTCAAGCACTTGGTGTCCGATTTTTAGATGTTGCTGGAAAAGAGGTGGTTCAGGGTGGCGGGCAATTACATCAGATTAGCCAGATTGATTTATCGAATTTAGATACTCGATTGGCACACGTTGAGATGCTGATTGCCAGTGATGTGAATAATCCGCTCTATGGTGAACACGGTGCGGCTTACGTATTTGCTCCACAAAAAGGGGCAAATCCAACCATGGTGGAGCAATTGGATCAGAACCTAAAGTATTTTGCTGGTTTGGTTAAATCGCAACTCCAAGTGGATTATGCTCATATTGCTGGCGCGGGTGCCGCAGGTGGTTTGGGTTTTGGCTTAATGGCATTTGCAGGAGCAACCCTTTGTTCTGGCGTGGAAATTGTGATTGAAGAGACACGATTGGCTGAAAAAATCGAACAGGCCGATTTTGTTTTTACTGGAGAGGGTGGGATAGATTTCCAGACCAAATTTGGTAAAACACCGTATGGTGTCGCACAAGTTGCCAAAAGATTGAATACGCCTGTGATTGCTTGTGCGGGTTATGTGGGTGAGGGCATAGAGGAGCTCTATGCAGAAGGTTTTACTGCAATTTTCGGCATTGTAGATAGGGCATGTGATTTGCAAGCAGCTTTAGAAAATGCTGAGAAGAATTTGGAACGAACCTGTCAGAATGTTGCTAGGATCTTAGCCCTAAGGCCGTAATATTCACATTATTCACAAAAAAATTAAATATTTTTTGTGTAGGGAATACCTTACTTTTCAAGGATGAAAAGTAACAAAAATCCTTTGTTGGATTGAGGATATATCCCTATACCCCAATCCAACGAACGGCATCCATGCCGTTTTGTCTCGTATCAAATTTTTTTTGAAATTAAAAATTGGCGTATCAGTCGGGACAGATTTTATAAATTAAATCCAGATATTTTTGTTGATTTAAAAAATGCTTATTCCATTGTCATGGTTATTATTGATCTGTAATGATTTATTTTGATCGGCTCATTTGTGGTAGATCAAACGATGCCGTGATCATCAGGCTAAAATTCATAATTCATCTATAGCTCTGTTAAACTAACCACCTCCCCAGTACGATGAGACATTATGAGTTTAGCCAGCCTAATTGATGAATTAAACCCACAACAAAAACAAGCTGCTACGACTGCGTCGCAACACAGTCTGGTGCTCGCAGGGGCTGGCTGTGGCAAAACGAAAACCATTGTGGCACGTGCTGCGTACCTGATTGATCAAGGCATCCCCGCCAACCAAATTCAGATTTTAACTTTTACTCGTCGTTCAGCCAGTGAAATCGTAGCCCGAGTAGAGTTGGCTTTGGGGGAGCAAGCCAAAGGACTCCGCGCATCGACTTTTCATACTTTTTGTATGTACCTGCTGCGCCGTGTACCAAAAGCCTTTGGTTTAGAGCAATTCTCGATTATTGATCGGGATGATCAACTGATGATGTTCCGTCTGATTCGCGGTAAAGATGACAAGAAGAATCCAAATCAACTTCCAAAGCCACAAGAGCTATGTGATTTGTATTCTTTTGCACGTAATACCCGCCAAAAATTGAGTGATGCTTTAGAAAAGCAACATCCTGAATATTTGGCATTTAAAGATCAAATCGCCAAGATCATGCAAGAGTATGAGACACGCAAGCGTGCACGTAGCTTTCTGGACTATGATGATATTTTAGCGATTGTGGCCTCAGCACTCGATCAATCTGAAGGCTTGGTTGATTATGTCGCATCGATTTGTAAGCACATGTTGGTGGATGAGATGCAAGACACCAATCCCTTACAGTGGGCATTGCTTGAACCACTCAAAGATCAAGTCAGCCTGTTCTGTGTTGGCGATGATGCGCAATCCATCTACGGCTTCCGTGGGGCGGATTTTGAAAATATTCATCATTTTAAAGAGCGTGTGCCGAATGCCCAAGTGTTTAAACTTGAGCAAAACTATCGTTCCACTCAAGAAATTTTAGACCTCTCCAATTGGTTGCTCGATCAATCTGAGATTCAATATGACAAGCGTCTTGATGCCTATCGAGGTGAGGGAATTAAGCCGCGCATGCATATTTTCCCGAATGAGTTTGATGAAGCCAAATGGATCGCAATTGATATTAAAGAGCGTCATTATTTGCAGGGGCATAACTGGTCGGATCATATGGTCTTGGTCCGTTCTAGCTTTGCTGCGCGGCATATTGAAGCGGCATGTATTGCAGCCAATGTCCCGTATCGCTTTATTGGGGGGATGAAACTGCTTGAAACAGCACATGTAAAAGATTTACTCAGTTTATTGCGTGTGATTGCCAATCCTTTGGATGATATTGCATGGATGCGCTTTCTTACCCTATGGAATGGGGTGGGTGATGTGGGGGCAAGTCGTCTGGCACAACAGTTGTTACTTCAACCTGAATTCGAACTGATTTTTAATCAATTAGAACAATTTGGACGTATTCCTGTTGAAACCTTATTGATGATGAAACAGATGATGGTGCTGAAGCAGGAAGTACAAGCGTGTGTTAGTTTGGGTATTCAAGCAATTGAAGCACAATTGGCCGAGAACTATAAAAAAGACTGGAACCGTCGCCAAGGTGACTTTGAGTTGGTTAAACAATTGGCATCCAAACATGGACAATTAAGCGAATTTCTTGAGGAATATGTACTTGACCCTGTTTCCATTTCTGAAATTGAACGTCAGTCGGATACAGATGTAGTCACATTAATTACCATTCACTCTGCCAAAGGTACGGAGCAGAAAGTGTGTTACGTTGCAAATGTGACGGCTGGTCAGTACCCACATGCGCGTGCTCAGGGGGACTTTGACGCGGTCGAGGAAGAACGTCGGGTGCTCTATGTTGCGCTGACTCGTGCACAGAATGAACTTATTCTTACCAAGCAAAATCTGAATCTGTGGGCGCGAGATGTAGTGGATGAACAAGGGCGTAAAGTTGAAAGTTATTTCTTAAATGATCTCACCCGCAATTTATGCACCTTGGAAACGCATCATAAACCCCGCCAGCAAACGGTAAAAAGCGCCTTAATTGAACGACAGTCGATTAATTTAGATTTTGGGATTAATCTCGATTAAACTAAGCGAATTACATTGTGGTGGTTGATGTGCAATGTTCAGAAAGTAGCGTAGGCGATTGCTTTTTGATGATTTTGCCTATTTTTGAAGGTTGTTAAATGAAAATTTTAGTTCGTAATTTAGAACGTACTGTCACAGAAGCTGAGTTACTGAAACTGTTTCAACAATATGGCACAGTAGAAACCTGCCAATTGGTTTTAGATGCCGAAACAGGTAAATCTAAAGGCTTTGCTTTTGTGGAGATGCCACATGGTCGTGAAGCGGTGAAAGCCATTAAAGGTTTAAATACTTTGCGTTTATATGGGACAGGAATTCGTGTAAAGCAGGCTGAAGATAAGCCACAGGCTTAAAGGAGAGGAGCAGAGTATGCTCCTTTTTTTATGGGAAAATCATGAGAAGAATTTATCCTGCTATATCGATTGTTGCGCCATCGGGAAGCTATATTGCTGAAGGGATAAAAACCTTGGAAATACGTTCATGGCGCCCCAATGAGCTTCCTCTTAAAGATTTAGTTATTGTTGAAAATGCACATTATCTGAATCAGGATGGAGATGAGGAATTAGGTCGAGCGGTTGCATGGGTGGATATTTCATCTGTTCATGCTTGGCAGAAAAGTGAGATTGAGCAGGCTAAAGCAAACTATTGGGAAGATGGCTATTGGGCTTGGGTCATTGAAAATGTTAGGCCTATTCATCCTCCTGTGGATATACCAGCTCGAAGAAAAATTTATTGGGTAGAATTGGATGCGGTGTAATTTTTTATTGTGCATTGAATTCAATTAAGTTTAATCTTAGGCCTGTAACACATGCCAAGAAATTAGGAAAATTGTATGTCTCGTGTAGCTCGCTTTCATGCCGACCGAACCAACCAGAAATTATATTTTGCACGTTTGTCGTGTCAGCAAGCAGAGCAAATCGATCATATTCAACAAGCCCAAGCTTACCGTGAAGCTGCGGTTTTTCATTTGCATGGGGCAGTGCTTGCGTTCTTGCAGGAGTTGGTGCGTTATTACCGTTTAAATGACTTACAGCCGACGTTAAAGTCAATTGAAGAACAAATGGCTGCCAAGGGGCAGGTTTCTCCTGAGGTGGTGGTTATGCAGCAGCTCTCTAAAGATGGCTTTATTGCAGAGCTGAAACGCGCCTATCGCATGTGCCAGTACGCACCAGAACCCAGTGCACCAGAACCAGAAGATGAAACATCGTCTAATTTGATTATTAAGGTTACCCAGACCCCTCAGGCATGGTTGCCAGATACCAAAATTCTACGTGAGTGGCATCGTGATTTAACCCAATTGATTGATGGCTTTCGTAATGAAATGGTCGAATTTTAAGGAAAAAATAGCGTGCGCTTGAAGTTTAGATTTTTGACCCGATATTAATTAGTCTAAGCAATGCAAAGTGCAACAGGTCTTTGCCACCATGTTGAACATGGAGGAACATATGTCTATAGAGCAATTGAAAGAGTTATTTGGGAATCAGGAAGCGGTTCTAGAGTTGGTTCAACTTGAAGGTGGTGAGTTGGCGTTGCGAAATGCAGGCTCAGAAAAAGAACCTTTGGTCAAAATTCAGTTTAACGATGAAGTTAAAGCGTTATTGGGTGACCAAACAGCCGTGATTGCACAGCACATGATTCAGGCAGCTTTATTTGGCTTGCTTGAAAAACAAGTGAATGAATGGCAAGCCGAGGTTGTGGACGAAAAACCACAGTTTATGAGCTAATCCATATTGGCTAAAAAGCGCACATGAGGTGCGCTTTTTTTATGTTTAGAATGAAGTGGTAGCTTAATGGCTGGGTGCTTGATGATGAGCAATTTCAATTTGATTAAGAATATGATTGCTCATATTTTTCGCCATTTCTTCTTTGGCAAAATAGACGTCGCCGATGTTTTCCTTACGAATCACTTCGGCTTCTTGTTTGCTTTCTGCACAAATTAAGACCTGAATTTGTGGATTTAGGGTTTTGGCAATATCAACAATTTTATGGATATCAATAATATCCATAGGAGATAACACCAATAATCGCGCATGTTGAATATGGGCTTGAATCAGTACGCCAGGTTCGGTCGCCACACCAGAGACAGCAGCGATGCCTTTTTCACGTAGGTTTTCTACGATTTCGCGGTTTTCTTCCGCAATCACCACTTTAATGTCTTCTGCCATCAGGGTTTTGGTGATGCGACGTCCGACTTCGCCATGTCCGACAATCACGACTTGATCACGCAGATAATCTTGTGAAACTTCATCAGGTAACATCGCAAGCGGATCGCCACTACGTTCTAGCAAACGTGCCAGTGAAGAGCGCTCGCGAATCCAGTTTTGCAGTGGTTCTATTGCAGCGAAAATAAAGGAGTTTAAGGTAATGGAGATGAGTGCTCCTGCCAGAATCAAGTTTTGTCCTTCAAGAGAGAGCAGTTTTAAGGATAATCCCAAAGTGGCAAGAATGAAGGAGAATTCCCCAATTTGTGCCAAACTCGCACCAACGGTCAGGGCTGTATTGATCGGATAGCGGAAAAACAGTACCAGTGCCATCGCTGCAATGGTTTTACCAATCATGATAATTGCAACGACCGCCAAGACATGTTCAGGCTGTTCCCATAAAATACGCGGATCAAACAGCATACCAACCGAAACGAAAAATAGAATCGAGAAGATTTCACGTAAAGGTAGAGTTTCCTCTTCGGCACGGTGGCTAAAGTCGGATTCTTTAACGACCATACCTGCAAAGAATGCACCAAGTGCCATAGAAACGCCAAAGACTTTATAGGCACCAAAAGCAATCGAAACAGCCGCAGCAACCACGGTGAGGGTAAACAACTCACGTGAGCCTAAACGGGCAACAAACTGCATAATCAACGGGACAAGACGTTTACCCACAATCAGCATAAAGGCGATGAAGCCTGCAACTTTTAATAACGTTAGTCCTAATGTGAGCCAAATGTTATCGTTGCCACCATGAGTAGTCATGGATTCACCACCCAGCAATACTGCTGTTGCAGGCAGTAACACCAACACTAAGACCATGACCAGATCTTCAACCAAGAGCCAGCCTACTGCAATTTTACCATTGACCGAATTGAGTAGACCTCGATCACCTAAGGCTTTGAGTAATACGACTGTACTGGCACAAGATAAACTCAGACCAAACACTAGTGCGGAACCAAAGCTCCATCCCCAAAGCATGGAAACCCCAATGCCTAACAGTGTTGCGACTGCAATTTGTAAAATGGCACCAGGCAGTGCGATGCGTCGGACTTGTAGGAGATCATTTAGTGAAAAGTGCATGCCGACCCCAAACATCAGGAACATGACACCCAGTTCAGCAAGTTGGTTGGCAAGTTGAATGTCCGCAACAATTCCTGGGGTGTTCGGACTAATAATAATACCTGCAATTAAATACCCAATCAGCGGAGGGAGGCGTAAACGAGCCGCAAGGTAACCAAAAACAAGTGCGAGTCCAAATCCAAAAGCCAGTAATATGATGAGGTCTACATTATGTGGCACTAAAAACTCCTTAAACAGAAAGTTAAGGGTGAAAAGAAATAAGCACAAAGAATGCCAAAAATTTATTTAAGTTTATCAAGATGCATAAAAAAAATGCAAAAAAAAACGACCTAAGATTAGGTCGTTTTCTTTTAAGAAACCAAAATTATTTGATTTTAGCTTCTTTAAAAATTACGTGTTGACGGATTTTTGGATCAAATTTTTTGATTTCCATTTTTTCCGGCATAGTACGTTTGTTTTTAGTAGTGGTATAGAAATAACCTGTACCAGCTGTAGAAACTAAGCGAATCTTATCACGCATTGTCCTGACTCCTTACTTAGATCTTTTGACCTTGAGCACGAAGGTCAGCAACAACCTTTTCAATGCCCAATTTGTCGATAATACGCATACCTTTAGTGGTTAAACGAAGACGTACGAAACGTTTTTCGCTTTCTAACCAGAAACGGTGGTGATGCAGGTTCGGCTCGAACCGGCGCTTAGTTTTGTTGTTGGCGTGTGAGACGTTGTTACCAACGACTGGACGCTTGCCGGTAACTTGGCAAACCTTAGACATGGTGTAACTCCATTGATTTAGCCAACAGCAAATCTGTATGGCCAGTCAAAAATAAACGGATTGAATTCATTCAAGGGGCGTTTTATATCAAAAATGCGCTTAAAAGACAAGCGATTTTTGATAAAACGGGACATGACCCAATGCGATAGATCATGCCTTGATCACTTAGCGAAGAAGAGTTTTCAAAATCAATTTGTGAATCGGCTTATTAAACGGTGGGAGAATGTATTTAAAGCTGTACAGCTTTGGATTCGACATCATAGACCGTTCATGCGACAAACTGAAGAAACCTTCTGGACCATGATATTTTCCCATTCCTGATGCACCAACGCCACCAAATGGTAAATCGTCTTGTGCAACATGGGTTAATACCGTGTTTTGTCCAAAATGCCCTGAATGGGTACGCTGTGCGACATAATCCGCACGCGCCTGATCAAAGTCGAAGTAGTATAAAGCAAGTGGGCGAGGACGGCTATTAATAAAGTCGATTACATCATCAATTTGATCATATTCCATGATTGGTAATAGAGGACCAAAGATCTCATTCTGCATAATCTGCATGTCTGGCGTCACGCCTGCGACAATGGTTGGTGCAATTTTACGTACTTCGTGCAAATCTTCATGCAATGGGTTAATCGCAATAATTCGTGCGCCATGCGCTTGAGCATTTTCTAAATAGCCTTGAATACGTCGGTATTGCTTATCATTAATAATAGAAGTGTAATCCTGATTATCTTTGAAATGCGGGTACATCTCTAAAACGCAAGCTTGAAACTTTTCAATAAACTCTTGGGTTTTGCCTTTTGGTAGAAACATAAAGTCAGGTGCAACACAAGTTTGACCTGCATTCCACAGTTTGCCGACAGCAACGCGCTGAGCGACATCTTCTAAGTCAATAGACGGGTGTACCAATACAGGTGATTTACCGCCCAGTTCAAGAATCACGGGAACTAAATTTTCTGAAGCGGCTGCCATCACAGTTTTGCCAACATTGGTGGAGCCTGTAAATACAATTTTATCAAAAGCCAGATGACTAAAGGCATCTGAAATGGCACCACCGCCATTTATGACAGCCACCAACTCTTGTGGGAAGATTTCAGATAAAGCCAGTTCAAGTACACGTCCAAAGTTAGAGGATGAGCTTGAGACTTTAATCATGGCATGGTTGCCCGCAGCTAAAGCACAAATGAGAGGACCAACCGAGAGCAATAAAGGATAGTTCCAAGGCGCAATAATACCAATGATACCTAAAGGTTGATATTGCACCCAAGCTTTAGCAGGTTGATGGATGATTCCGACGTGTCGCTTGGAGGGCTTCATCCATTTTGCTAAATGCTTGCTATAATATTTAATCTGTTCAAGACAGGTGAGTAATTCACCGATTTTGGTTTCGGCAATAGAACGGTTACCATAATCGAGGTCGATTGCTTCTGCGAATTGATCTTGGTACTTAACCAAGATACGCTTAAGCCGTGCTAAACGATCTATACGTTCCTTTGCTGTTGGTAAAGGATAACGTTGGTAAGCATGCTTTTGTTGTTCAAGTACGTCGTGTAAGTATTGAAGATCAAAAGCATGCGGTGTCATTGCTGTTGTTTTTGTTTGACTGTTCATGACGCACTACCAGTTACATTAAAGCGGATAATTAATTTTTTAGAGCAAATACTCTAAATAGTCAAGTCTCTTACTGTGTTAGTTTTCTAACCCATTGAATATATGGTTACTTTAGGATGTCTCACTCCAAAACGGTGAAAACCAAAGAACGCATTTTGCAATTGAGTTTGCAGTTGTTTAATGAACGTGGTGAACGCTCGGTCACAACCAATCATATTGCTGCTGAATTGGGCATGAGTCCAGGCAATTTGTATTACCACTTTCGCAATAAAAATGAAATTATTAAAGAGTTGATGGAGCAGTACCAGAAAGAAACGCTGGAAATGCTCGCGCTACCCGATGACCGTGCTTTGGATGTGAATGACAAAATTAGTTATTTTCAAGTCTTAAGCAACCAGTTGTGGGCTTATCGCTTTTTGCACCGTGATGTTTATCATTTGGTTGAAAATAATGAAGATTTTCGAAAAATGTATCCACGTTTTGCGGGACAAGTCATGCAACAAGGTCAGAAAATTTATCAGGCCTTTGTGGATGCAGGTTTAATGCAAATGACGTCTTCAGAAATTGAAGCCTTGGTCATTAACTTGTGGATTGTACTGACCAACTGGACCAACTTCTTATATATGTCTGGGCACATCAGTGATTCTAACCATCTGGAAGAAAAGTGGGTGTGGCAAGCTTTACGTCAAATGGTGTTCCTTGAAGGGGCCTATTTACGTGGTGAAAGCCGTGAAACCTATGAGCGATTACTGGAAAGTTTTGGCCCTTCTGAGCTATTTGCCAGTCTCTCACATGTGAAAAACAATTGAAGCTGAAACCAGCTATTTAGTCAGCGTGTAAAACGCGCTAGAATACTCGGCTTATTTAAATTAGGTGTAACAAGAACCAACATGAACATGACAACTGCCAACACAGCACGCTTACTGATTACTTGTGAAGATAAGCCAGGGATCGTGCAGGCTGTATCGAGCTTTTTGTATCATCAGGGAGCAAATATTACCGCACTTGATCAGTACGCAACGGAAGCTTCGGGCGGGCGTTATTTCATGCGTGTTGAGTTTGAATTAGACCATTTGCAAACACGTAAAGAAAGTTTGATCCAGACTTTTGCGGTAAATGTTGCAGAACGCTACGCTATGCAATGGCGCTTGACCTTGGTTAGCGATGTGAAAAAAGTAGGTATTTTGGTCTCTAAAGTTGACCATGCTTTGCTTGAACTGTTATGGCGTCATGCGCGTGGTGGTTTACCATGTGAAATCACGAAGGTAGTTTCCAATCATCCTGATTTACGTGAAGCAGTAGAGAACTTCGGTATCCCGTTTGAAGTGGTTCCTGTGACCAAAGAAAACAAACGTGAGGCCTATGCAAAAATTGATGAATTGATGCAAGGCAACGATTTACTTGTTTTAGCGCGTTATATGCAAATTCTGGATGAAGAGTTTGTGAAGCATTGGGAAATGAAAATCATCAATATTCACCATTCTTTCCTACCTGCTTTTGTCGGGGCAAATCCATACAAACAAGCACATGAGAAAGGTGTGAAACTGATTGGTGCTACGGCTCACTATGTCACTGCTGATTTAGACCAAGGTCCAATTATTGAGCAGGATGTTGAGCGTGTGAATCACGACTTTACTGTTGAGCAATTGCGTGAATTGGGTCAAGACGTTGAACGTAATGTTTTGGCGCGTGCAGTAAAATGGCATTTAGAAGACCGTATTATTGTCGATGGAAATAAAACTGTTGTTTTCCAATAACTATTTTTAGCCTATGCGAAAAAGGACCAGTTTTTTAACGGTCCTTTTTTTATTTTGATTCAAAAAACTCATTAAAACAGTGAAATTAATAGTTGCAAATGAAAACACTTCTCATTTATTATTGCGATACTTTAATTGTACTAACCGATGAGCTTGATTGTTAAATCCACGATTAAACTGTCGTGAGCAGTCGCTTCTTTTAGGTCATAGATTCTAATGAGTCAACTTTCTACCCCTTCTATGCAAGCTCCTAATCCGATGAAAAAGAAAATCATCTCAGCCTTAATTGCAGTTGCCATAGGGCATGTTGGGGTATTGTGGGCGATCAGCCAAATGAAAGCGCCTGAACTTCCGAAAGTGGAAAAAGAGCCATTAAAAGTACGATTTGTCAAAATTCAAGAACAACCGAAACCTTTACCGCCAAAGCCAAAAGCTGAACCGAAAAAAGAACAGCCGAAGCCAAAGGAAGTAAAAGAGGTCAAAGTGGTAGAAAAACCTCAGCCACAACCTCCGAAGAAGGTGGAAAAAGTTCAACAAGTTAAAAAAGCAGAAACCGTTAAACCTGTTACACAGCCTACAGTACAACCGCAGAGACCAGCCGTGGTGAGTACTCCAGCGGTTGAAACCAGAGTGGTGAGTAGACCTGCACCTGTAGCTCAACCAGTGGTGGAAAGACCTGCGCCAACACCAACAACAAGAAATGTTTCAATTGGTGGTTCAGGGGTGCAATGGAGTCGTTCGCCAAAGCCAAGTTACAGCAACAGTGACTTAAAGGGTGAGACACGTAGCATCATCATCCTCATTGAAGCCGATGAAAAGGGTAAAATTACTAATGCACGTGTGACCAAGTCGACAGGTGTTTCCGCTTTAGATGAAAAGATTTTACGCTCTGTGCGTAATGCAAAATTCAAACCGTACAAGGAAAATGGCGTTGCTTACCCTATTCGAGCAGAGCAACCCTTTGAATTGACATTGAATCCTAACGGCTAACTATTTCAGGAGTTCGAGTATGAACTTTTCAGTTTATTGGCAACATGCGGATGCGGTGAGTAAAACCCTGTATTTCGTATTATTGGCAATGTCTATCGCAACATGGACGATTTTTATTTTACGTCTGATGGGCACACGCCAACTTAAACAACAAGCACATGCTCAACTTGCAGCAGCACTCACTAAGCTGAAAGCAAAATTGGCACCTTTAAGTTTTGAACAGCGTAAAGCGGTAGCAGAACAAGCATTATTGCGTCAAATTTCGGTTGAAAAAGCCAATGCTGAAAAAGGAATTTCTGTTTTAGGTACCATTGCTTCGATCGGTCCTTTTGTCGGTTTATTTGGTACAGTTTGGGGTATCTTCCATGCTCTAGTTGCTGTAGGTAAAAGCGGTCAAGCAGGTTTAGCTCAAGTGGCAACCCCTGTAGGTGAAGCACTGATCATGACAGGTTTAGGTTTGGCGGTTGCGATTCCTGCGGTATTGGCGTACAACATTTGTGTGCGTGCCAACCGTACTTTGTCAAATGAACTGCAAGATCAAGCACACAGCTTATTGATTGACACTATGTTGCAGCAAGAAACAACAACGCAAAAAGTTGAAGTAAAAGCGACACAACAAGGTTTAGTTGGAGGTCAAGCTTAATGGCTTTTCAATTGGGTGAAGACAACGATTCGGGCATGAATGAGATGAATCTCATTCCGCTCATCGATATTATGTTGGTATTGATGATCATCTTCTTGGTGACTGCGACCGTTGCCAACCCATCAATTCCATTAACCTTGCCAAAAACCACTGCGGATATTGTTGATCCACCACCTGAAGCAATTACAGTCAGTATTAATGCCAATGGTGAAGTGGCGTGGAATGACCAAATTATTAGTTTAGATGAGTTACAGACTCGTTTTAATGATGCAGGTCAAGCCGCACAGAAGCCAACGGTACAATTACGTGCAG
Source organism: Acinetobacter tandoii (assembly GCF_008867985.1). Classification (NCBI taxonomy): domain Bacteria; kingdom Pseudomonadati; phylum Pseudomonadota; class Gammaproteobacteria; order Moraxellales; family Moraxellaceae; genus Acinetobacter; species Acinetobacter tandoii. Next base: position 115,451 of record NZ_VXLD01000004.1, on the reverse strand, counting down.
ATAAAGAATCACGCTATGATACTGTTGCACAAGTGATGTCACGTGCGAGTGAAGCCGGACTCAGTGATATTGCTTTTGTCAGTGAAAATTAAGCATTGATGATGCGAGAAAAGCGACCATATTGGTCGCTTTTTTATTGCTGACTTATTCAGTTTTCAGCAGTGATTGGAACTTGCTGTGTAATTTCAGCAGTTTTGGCGGTATAGCGAAATTACAGTAACCTTGGGTTGGGTTCCGAGCAAAGTAATTTTGGTGATACTCCTCGGCAGGGTAAAACTGTGGTGCAGGGGTCACTTCGGTGACAATATTGATGCCTTGGGCTTTTAATTCCTGAATGATTCGTTCAGCCGCTTGTTGTTGCTCTGGGTTGAAGTAATAAATCACTGAGCGATATTGTGTACCAATATCATTGCCTTGACGGTTTAGTGTTGTTGGGTCATGCGTTGCAAAAAATACTTCAAGCAATTGTGAGTATTGAATTTGGCTTTCATCAAAATCAATCAGGATGACTTCTGCATGTCCTGTATTGCCTCGGCAGATGTCTTCATAGCTTGGATTTTCAGTTGTGCCACCAGCATACCCACTGACCACCTGAGTCACCCCTTTTAATTGAAGAAATACCGCTTCAACACACCAAAAGCAGCCACCACCCAATAATGCTTGTTGCATGAATTTTTTCCTTCTCTGAATATACGTGACCACGATAAGCGAACTTTGTGGCACCAAGATGTAATGTTTGTTATACAAATGAAAAAAGGTCTGTAATACAGACCCTTATCTTAAAATTTTAACGAGGTTGTTTTGCACTCGTAAATTCAATCAATAGGTTGCCATTGCGATCCAGTAATTTCAGAGTGTTGTTATACACTTGATAGTTAGTGACATTCGCTAGTGCAGTGTTAAATTGATTCGGCAGGGTATTATCAATACATGCCATTTTAGTAGATGCCATTTGTGAAAGTACCAAGGTATTGCCCGTGGCTTGATAGGTGCCCATCAAACGGTTACAGCCATCAGCGCCTGAAACACGTTTTGTTGCTTCATCAAACTGTAGTGCGGGAATATTACGTGCGCTTGGATTGGTTTTGAGCATTTGCGAACCAATTTGAGTCGCAATCCACGTACGGTTTTGTAGTGTTTGTAAGTTATTAACCTCGGCAGCAGAAGAGCTTGGTGTGGACTGGCAGCCAGCAAATAGTAATGCTGAGCCGAGTAGGGCAACACTTAAGGTCTTTTTTAACATGTTGTAATTCCAATTTTTTTAACTTTATTTTTTATTTTATAAACAAAGCAGATTTAAATTTCTAGTTGATTATCGTATTTCTTCTTGTACTTTTACCTTGTGAAGACAGAACGCAGCACCTAATGGGTTGGTAGTCTTTGACGAATGGTACTGGAATAGTCTTGGATTGAAGCTAAAGATTGAACCTTGGGATTGATATGGGCCTGACGATACCATTCGTGCAGGCTGTAATGGTGCGAAATTGCATTCAAGTCATAGAGGTAGTTAGGCAAATAGCCTGATGCCAACAGACGGTAATCTACAGGCAGCGGTTTTTGTGTGACGGCCTGAATCATGTCAAATACTAGCGTGGTGCAGTTACTGCTCAGTGTATTATACCATTTGGGTTGTTGTGCCAGTTCACTGGCTTTATTCAGATACTCGAGAAATAAAGCTTGGCTTTGTGCTTTTGACATCTTGATCGGGAAAAAATAGACCTGTTCATGCCGAATATTACTACGGGTATAGATGATGTCAGTTTCATTGGCAGCAACTAAATTCAGTTCATACTTACGGAAAAAGCCGCCAATTGCGGAAAATTCTTCACCTTTTTCCTTGCGAATTTCGATGGAAAAAGTGAGCGGGGCGGTATCGGCAAAATCAAAACTGACCAAAGTATGGGCAATCTGTGGGCCTGTCCAGTACGAGGTAATAATGTTTACCCCAGTAATTTGATTTAAATCTAAAACTCGCGTTTGCCATGCAGCGCTATAACTGCCATCGGCATGCCAGTGAAAGTCTCGAACATTGTGCAAAGTGACTTGATGCCCGTTAATTTGATAACTCAGCAAACGAGAAACTTCGGGATTCCAATCACGGTCTTGTCGAGCTTCTAAGCCAAAGTACCATGCTAATGCCAATACAAAGCCAAAAAGATACAGCAGAATATCTTTATTGCGACTGATGAGGTGCTGACTAAAATAAATGCCTAAGATACTGAGTGAAAAACAGGCCCACGCTAAAATGAGGGTATAAGTCACAACAGCATGAATAGGTTGTTGAATCCAGAGCGCAAGGCATAGCCAAATTGAAGATAACAGTACAAACAGGCTGAAAATACAGTGGATCAACCATTGTAGTGTTCTGAACAACAATGTACCTGATCCTTTTTGCTGCATACTCAGCCACTCATTTTTGAATAGTTATTTGGTATAGGTTGCAAACTCAAACACGATCCCAGTATTTTCATCTCGTTGTTTTTCCGAGCTTACTTTTTTAAATTCAGTCGGAATTTCAGGATAATACGCATCACCTTGTACATCAAGTTCAACGTGGGTCAATTCCAGACGGTCTGCAATATTCATGGTTTGTTTAAAAATTTCACCACCGCCAATAATAAAGATGCTTTCAGGCTTTTCTGAAGCTTGTACATCTGCTACCACGTGTGTGAGTGCTTCCTCAATGCTATAGGCTACCTTTGTGCCTTCAAAAGACCAGTTTGGATCACGGGTAATGACCCAATTGACACGTTTAGGCAAGGTGCGTCCCATAGACTCTAATGTTTTACGCCCCATAACCACCACACCACCTTGAGTGATGGCTTTAAAGTGTTTAAGGTCGGCAGGAATATGCCAAGGTAAATCATTGGCTTTGCCGATACAGCGTTGCTGATCCATTGCCACGACATGCACAACTTCTAAATTCTGGAATGTCATTAATCACTAGCCTGTGGAAATATTTGGAAAAAAGATGCTCTCTGTGCAGAAAGCATCTGTCCTGAAGCTTAAACGGCAACAGGGGCTTTAATTGCAGGATGCGATTCGTAGCCGACAATTTCAATATCTTCGAATTTAAAATCGAAAATATCTTGAATTTCAGGATTGAGTTTTAATTGACACAGACCGAGCGGTTCACGGCTCAGTTGTAGTTTGGCTTGCTCAAAATGGTTGGCATAGAGGTGGGTATCGCCACCTGTCCAAACAAAATCACCCACACCTAAACCACACACTTGCGCCACCATATGCGTCAGCAAGGCATAGCTGGCAATGTTAAAAGGCACGCCTAAAAACACATCGGCACTACGTTGATATAACTGACAAGACAATTTGCCATCTTGGACAAAGAACTGGAACAAGGTATGACATGGCGGCAGCGCAACTTGTCCTGCTTCTTGTGGATTCCAACCAGACACAATTAAGCGACGTGAATTTGGATTGGTTTTAATTTCATTGATCAACCATGAAATTTGGTCAAAACCATCTTGCTCATACAATCCATTTTCAAGTTTGGTTGCACCAAAGTTTCGCCATTGATGGCCATAGACAGGACCGAGTTCACCTTCAGGGCGACCAAAACGAGCCGTTTGTTCTGCGGTTGACCATTCATCCCAAATGCTGACTTTGTTGTCTTGTAAATATTTTACATTGGTGTCGCCTTTAAGGAACCACAACAGTTCAATCACAATCGAGCGGAAATGAACTTTTTTGGTGGTCAGTAAAGGGAAGCCTTGATTTAGGTCAAAACGCATTTGATGACCAAATACCGAGCGCGTACCTGTACCAGTACGGTCGCCTTTATCACCACCGTGATCGAGGATGTGTTGTAGCAGGTCTAAATACGTCTTCATAAAACTCTCAAATAAGCCATTTGGGCAAGCAAATCTGTCACGGATTCGCTTAATCTTCCCAATATAAATTCTAAAATATGCGGATGATTATACTGAATTGTGTACTAGAACGCACCCAAGATTGGTGTGGTCATTCAGGATGACCAATCCGATAAAAAGTTATGTGAAAAGTATTGAATCAAGCAGATTACAAGCGGTTTCGAGCGAGAAGTAAATTAGAGTATTGATTATTTTTTGTTCAAAAAGATTGACTAAAGCCGCCATGCAATTTCTAAAAAAAGAGTAAGTTAACGGTTGCTCAGTTACATGTTTATATTTTTTTACATTTTACGTGTGAAAAATTAAGTTTCACGGGCTACTATCAGCACTCAGTTTTTTGTGTTTGATGTAAGAAGTTTGAGGTTTTAAGGATGATTTATGATGTTAATACGGGTATGAGTGATGTTCATGCTCCTGCCGAAACACAAATCATTATTCGTTCCAATGCGCAACAAAGACCAGATAACAAACGCTCAAACACAGAACGCAGCCGTAATTATACGTCAAGCAATGCTCAGCGTGTTGATATTGATAAATTCACGCAGAAATTAAGCAGTATCACGCGCCGTACCAGCACCCAGAAATGTGCCAAGAGTATTCGTCTGGCATTACAGTCTGCGGGTGCAAATGTACAGGGTCATCCTGTTGCTGCTGCGGATTGGGGCAATACACTCGAGCGATTAGGCTACCGTCGTATTAGCCCATCGTTTGACCAACCGAAAAAAGGCGATATCTATATTATTGACCGCACCAAAGGTCATACTTATGGGCATATTGCAGGTTATTCAGGTTCAGGTTGGGTCTCTGACTTTAAACAAACGGGTTATGCCGTTTATAAAAATGCCAATGTGCAATATAGTTATTACCGCTTAGATCACTAAATCATAGGGTGATAAGCATAAAAAGACCGTTTATTACATCGAGATAAACGGTCTTTTTTATGGGAATTAGTATGAGGTTCAATCAGTATTCATCATGCTAATCATAACGTTTGGCACGGTTGAGATAGATTGAAAGCAAGAATAAGCCAAGTGCATGAAAGCCTAAGCATTGTAACCACAGCACCCATTTATGCGGTTCTGGTAATAGATAAATCAAGCTTAAAAGTGCAAACAATTGGAATATATAAATTCCATTACGAAGCGTGATTCGATAAGGATGTGAAGTTGCCAATTTTAGATATTGTGTAAACAGGATATGTATCAGCATTCCCGACAACAGACTTAATCCTACCCATAGTGGTGCAAGTTGCGCAATGCGAGAACAGAAATAAATACTGATACATACCCCAATACTACAGATGAGTCTGATTTCACGGGAGCAGCGTTCTGAGTACCAAAATTCGAGCATTTTGGCGTTAATCCTGTTGATGTTGGTTGAGCAAGGATAGGGGCGAAAATAGACAGATGGATAACACCATAAAGCCTATACCCTGTGCACCAGGAATGAGAATGTCTCCAGTTTTTAAATGCATAAAGATCAGTGCTAAAAGCAATGCCAATGGAATCCATGTGAATAAACGATACAGTAGCCCGGCAGGATTGCTACTAGCAAAATGGGTTTTGCAATAGCGGCAGATCAGAAACACAATTCCTGTTCCCATGAACATTAAAATGGCATCGAGTGTTAAAGGTTGCATCCAATACAGCCCAGCGGTTACCAAGCCAATCAGTACAAACAGTGTCAGTTTTTTGAACACTGCAATTTTAGGATCAAACCAGAATTCGAGCATAAATTTTAAGAGGGGGTAGCAAGAGAATTGAAACTTTAGCACAAGCTAGAGCACGATGCACGGATCGTACTCTAGGGCAAAGACATACAGAATTAATTATTTTTAAGGGGTCCCCAGTCGTAGACTTTCTTCTGATAGGCATACCACATCATCCAGAAGCCAATCAGAATCATTGGGATGGTTAGGAATTGTCCTTTACTCATCCATGCAATAAATAATTGACCATTGTCAGGTTCGCGGAAGAACTCGACCACAAAGCGCGCAATGCCATAACCAATCAGGAACAGTGCAGATACCGCCATACGAGGACGAGGTTTAGAGCTGAACCACCACAGGACAATAAACAGAATCAGTCCTTCACATAGCGCTTGGTAAAGCTGAGAGGGGTGGCGAACTAGTTGTAGCGGGTCAGTCGGAAAAATCATTCCTAAAGCAAAGTTAGGGTCAGAGACAGGGCGACCATAAAGTTCACCGCCAATGAAGTTACCAATACGACCAAACATTAAGCCTGTCGGGACACATGGTGCAATAAAGTCTAAGGTTTGGAACCACGTCATTTGGTACTTTTTACACCAAAGTAACATGGCAATCATCACTCCAAGAAAACCACCGTGGAAACTCATTCCACCCGTCCAGACTTGGAATAACCATAAAGGATTGGCAAGAAATTGTTCAAAGCCATAAAAGAACACATAACCGACACGACCACCAATCACGACCCCAAGCGCGCCATAAAAAATCAGATCGGAGACCATGTCTGAAGTCCAGCCCGTTCTGAGTTTGGCACGATATGTGGCGAGCCCCCATGCAAAAAGGAAAGCCAATAAATACATCAGTCCATACCAATGGACTTGTAAGGGGCCCAATGAGATCGCAATCGGGTCAATATTTGGATAGGTGAGCATTCCTGTTCCTAGTCATTATGTTTTGTAGAGATTTTAGCGGAATACAATGAAAAATGTTGTACATTCAATGTGTAAAGATATAGAGCGAAAGTTATGTGTATTGTGGCACTCGCATGGCATATTTTAGAGCAAACGCCGTTATGCCTAATTTCAAACCGAGATGAGTTCTATCATCGTCCTACACAAGCCTTGTTTCAATGGTCAGATAGTCCCGTCATCGCAGGCAAAGATCTGCAATCGGGTGGGACTTGGATGGGCGTAACTGCAACAGGTCGTTGGGCGGTTGTGACCAATTTTCGAGACGGACGAGATCAGCAAAGCTATCCAACTTCACGTGGGCATTTGGTACAAGAATTTTTAGAATCAGATTTGGCACCAATTCGCTTTGCAAAACAGCTAGAACTGCAACAACGCAAATATGCAGGTTTTAATTTGTTTTTGGGAGATCGGGAGCAAGCGATTTATATGAGTAATCGTGGTGAAGCACCGCAAGTGCTCGCCAAAGGCGTCTATGTGGTGTCGAATGGCTTGATGACAGAGCATTGGGAAAAAACTCGGCATTTGCGTAAGCGCTTTACCCAAGAATTATTGCCGATGTTGCAGCGTAGAGAAAGTTCAGAAGCGGAACTGCAATATGCGGTATGGGATATTCTCGAAGATGAGCGCAAAATTATTCCTGAACTTTTACCAGATACGGGCATTAGCCCTGAGATGGAGGCACTCTTGTCTTCCACCTTTATTCAGAGTCCTGCCTATGGTACGCGTTGCTCTAATTTCTTAAGAATGAGTAGTGACAGTTGGAACTGGTTGGAAAAGTCACAACAGGGTGAGTTGCAAGGGCAGATTGTGCAAGTACAAATGCCTTTATATGTAAGCAATCAAACATAAAAAATGCCGACATTAAGTCGGCATTTTTTTATTATTCTGGATTATGCACCTGCGATGACGCCACCGTCTTTACGGGTAATGACAACCGTTGCAGAACGTGGACGCGCTGTGCTGTTCTTTGGATCCGTCTGTGTGGCTGGCCAATGGCTAGTTGCTGCATCATAGCTAGCTGAATCTTCACCAGGGTGCTGTACATTAATGAAGATGGCTTTGTAATCAGGTGTCATGGCAATCCCTGTAATTTCGCACTCTTTAGGTCCGACTAAGAAACGACGTAAGGTTTTATCCGTGACTTGAGCACCCGCAATGGTCGCTTGACCATTGATAGCTGTGGTTGCTGCACCATCTCCAATTTGTCCAGGTAATGCTGCTAACATCATGCAGTTCGTTACGTCTGTATAGGCACCATCATCGGTTTGAATCCACAGTACACCACGTGGGTCAAACCACATACCATCAGGTGAAGACAAATCATTATTATCTGTCAAGCCTGACAAGTTAATATTGGCTGCCATAGCGGCTTCAGAACCAAATAGGTAGATGTCCCACGTAAAGGCTGTTGCTGTGGTTTTATTATCGGTTTCTTTAAAACGGATAATGTGACCATTGACGTTCCCTTTACCACCTTCTGGATCAGCGTAGTTACGTGGGTTGGCAGCGTCTGTTGGGTAGTCAAGTCCACGCTTCGAGTTATTGGTCAGCGTAACATAAACTTCACCATTGACAGGGTTCACTGTTGCCCACTCAGGACGGTCCATTTTGGTTGCACCCACAGCATCGGCTGCAAGTCGCGCAAAAGTCACGACATCGGCTTGTGAGCTAAATGGATACACGCTATTGGATGCATCTAAACCATTCTTACCATAGCTGAGTTCTAACCATTGCCCCGAGCCATCGCTATTGAATTTAGCGACATATAAGGTCCCGTTATTCATGTATTTGTCACCAGCGGTATAACCACCGTTAACATCCTTGCTATCCCAGTTGGCAGCGGAAACAAACTTATAGATGTATTCACCACGTGAGTCATCGCCCATATAGAAGGCTAAAGGTTCACCTTGTACAGCACGACAAGCACTATCTTCATGGGCAAAACGACCTAAAGATGTACGTTTTACAGGGTTTTGACCACGGTCAAAAGGATCAATTTCGACCATCCAACCAAAAGTGTTCGGTCCATTACGATAGTCTGCTGTCGCCTGATCAGCCACAACACTGGCATTCCAACGGTCATATAAGTCTTGCGATTCAAGTTGTCCGAGCGCAGTTTCCCAACCATAACGGGAGCTTGAACCTGCTTTTAGACCATAACGTTTCAGTGCGACAATTTCGGCTGCACTACGGTTGGCATCATCCGTTGCACTACGCGCAAAATAACCAATGAAGTTTTCTTCCGTGGTGAGGTAAGTACCCCAAGGAGTATAGCCATTACCACAGTTGTTGTGCGTACCACGAGTTTGCTTGCCCGCAGGAGAGAACTTGGTTTTGACCAAATCTGAACTTGCTGCAGCACCCGCAAAATCCATCACCGTTGATGCTGTAATACGACGGTTAAAAAGCGAATTTTTCACAATCTCTACTTTTTGCGTAGCGTTGTCTTTTTTAATATGTACAACCGATACGCCATGCGCATTGGTTTCACGAATGACCTCTTCTTCTGGGCGACGACCATTGACTTTAGTGGCGCCTGTAGGATGTAGGAAAGTTTGGTTGATATATTCGTGGTTCATCACCAGCAAACCTTCCGTCGACACCGTGTCATCAAATTTGCTGCTACTGTTTAAACCAAAATAGTGCATACCATCATGACAATCTCCAGAACGGAACTGGAAGCTTGGGCCTGAAGGAATATTGTTATCATCCCAATCGGCATAGCTTGGATTGATCGAGTCACCTAGTGCATACAGTACAGTGGCTTGATAGCCTTCTGGTACAGTCACAATATCATCTAAGTTTTTATTCACTACAGAGAAGGTGAGTTCTGTTGGTTTTTTATTAGAATCTACAGGTTTGCTTGGCGGTGTTGCATTATCGTTATCATCATCACTACACGCAGTTAATGATGATGCTAATGCAAGTGCTACAGCACCACTTGCAGTTTTACCAATAAGACTGCGGCGTGTCATACGCTGTTCTAAAATGTCACTGAAGTGAACATTATCAGAGGTATTGTTATCTAGTTCCTGATCTTCATGATATGGCGTCAGCTCGGTCATGTTTTTTCCTAATTCGTCAATAAGTTATAAAGTCGTCATTAACTTAGGAAATTAATGTGACAAGACTTTTACCAAATAGTGAAAATCTGGTGAAAAAATGAAGTCATTTTGATGAAAAAAAAGCAGACCGAGGTCTGCTGAGTTAAACCGATTGTTTTTATGCAATACTTCGTTTCTTTTCAATCAGTTTGCCAAAAAACAAACCCAGTTCGAACAGGATCCACATGGGAACTGCCAGCATAATCATGGATAAAGCATCGGGTGGAGTGATGAACATGGAAATAAAAAAGCATCCGACCACAATAAAACGCCGTTTTTCCACCAACTGCTGTGTCGATACCAAGCCAATCAAAATCAGCAATAAAGTAATTACTGGAATTTCAAAGGTTAGACCAAAGACCAGAAACAGTTTTAAGCAAAAGGTGAGATAGCTGTTGATGTCGGTCATGGGTGCAACCGTTTCAGGCGTTACACTCATAAAGAAATGCAAGATTGAGGGCAAAGCCACATAGTAGGCAAAGGCAATTCCTGCATAGAATAAACCAATGCTACCGACCAGTAAGGGCAGTGCGAGCGTTTTTTCTTTTTCATACAGTGCAGGTTTAATAAAGGCCCAGATTTGATAAAAAATAAATGGCATGGCCAACATCAGCGCCACAAAAAAGTTCAGCTTAAAAGGGGCCATAAAAGTCGCAGTGACATCTGTCGCAATCATAGATGATGAAATAGGCAACTGCGCACGCAATGGCTCGGACATGAGTTGATAGGTATGATTGGCAAACGGCAGTAGGCAAAAAAATAGCACAAGCAATAAACCAACAACTTTGAACAAATGCTGTCTTAATGCAACTAGATGTTTGGTGATTGGCATTTCTTCTAGTGGTGCTTGTTCTTGCTGTAATGAACTTGGCAAGTGACTGGATTCTATAGGTATATTCATACCGCCACCTTTAATTCGGGTAATTGTTCAAGACAATCCACTACAGCAGCCCCCATTTTATTCGTACAAGGCATTACTGAAGGTAATGGATGTCGATATAGCATTGAATATTTTTGCTGTGTGAGTGGAATATAAGTCAAAAATAAATTTTTATTTTCAGTAACGCTGTTTTGCTGTTGTTGTTCGATCGCGCTATGACTTTGTTGTTGTAATTCTTGCATCTGAGCCTGCATTTTAAGCTCAAGTTCTTGAATCCGTTTCATCTCATTTTGCATTTGTTCACGTAACTCAGACATGCGTAATTCGCGATCTATGTCATTTTGAACATTGCTGATCATACGTTTGAACTTGCCGTACCATTTACCTGCAAAACGTGCCGCTTCAGGCAGTTTATCTGGTCCTAGCACCAATAATGCAATGATGCCGAAGGTCAACAGTTCAGTCATTCCAATATTGAGCATTGGGTAAATACCTGTGGCTTATGATCGTGTTGACGTTTTAACTTCCGCGGTACTTTGGTGTTCTAAAGTACGTGGTTCATTGAGTGATGAGGTTGTCTCATCTTCTTTAACCGACTTTTTAAAGTCTTTAATGGCACCGCCGACATCTTTACCTAAGTTTTTTAGTTTAGACGTACCAAATAATAAGATCACGACAATTGCAAAAATTAGCACATGCCAAATCGATAAACCTGCCATCTTGTTTTCCTCTTTTCTATTTATGCCATATCTCAACAGTTCAACATGACAGCGGTGTGACGATAGGATTGCAATTTCAAGACAGTCGATTTTCTGGAAAAAAAACCGATGAGTGTTATGATGATTAGGTGAAATTTCAAGGAATATCGATGTGGCTTTGTTGTTGCCGCTATTGGCATTTTTAACAGGTTTACTTCTTGCCACAACGCCAGTTGCTACGCAATTAAAAACAATACTATCTAGTTTATTGGCCCGGTGTTTTATTCCTATTGTGATTATTTACAACATGGTGTTTTATCAGGTAGGTAGCCTTAGCTTGATGCTATTTAGCTTTTGCGTCGCTGTTCTATTGTTTTATTTTTTCCTCTATTTTTCAAAGAATAAGTTGAATGCCTTATGTTTTAGTTATGTCAACATGGCATGGTTGGGCTTTCCTTTTGCGATTGCACTATTCGGCACAGAAATCAGCCCTGCTATGGTGGCGTTGTATGTCGGTGGTTCTATTTTTGGTAACCTTTGGGCAGTCACTGCTGTGAGTAATAGGCCTCAGCCACTCAGTATGATTCTGAAAAAAGTCATGTATTCCCCCCCAATCGTTGCTTTAAGTTTGGCTGCATTGTTTTGGTTGTTGGGTATACAGCACTGGCTACAACAGCATGGTATTGATTGGATATATGCTGCTACAAAGTTGGGCATGACCTTTTCAGGTATGTGTGTGTTGGGTATGTGGCTCAGGCACACCAAAGTTCATAAAGCAGATTTATGGCAAAGTACGCAAACCGCAGGCTTGAAATTACTTTGTGGTTTAGTGTTCTGTGGGTTAGCGTATCGCTTTTTGCCTATACCACATATTGAACAATCGATTGGAGTCATGTTCTTATTATTTTGTTTGCCACCTGCGGCAAATATAGTGGCTTTAGAAACGCATTATCAGGGGACAGGAACTTCGGCAAAATATATCGCTTCGGGGACAATTGTCAGTTGTGTTGTGGTCAGTTTGTATGGCGTATTATTGCATTTGTTTATGTAAAAAGGCTCTTGCTCTCTCCCTAAAGAGAGAGCAGAAGGTCTCAATTACTTTTCTAAACTGTGTTTAAAAAGTTGCATGGCTTGACCACGATGACTGATTTTATTTTTTTCTTCTTTACTCATTTCAGCACTAGAAATGCCCAGCTCAGGTAACCAGAATAGTGGGTCATAACCAAAGCCATTCTCACCACGTGCTGCTTCTAATACTTCACCTTTCCAAATGCCTTGGAAAATTTGTGGGAGTGGATCTTCGGCATGTTGTACCAAAGCTAATACGCATACAAACATGCCTTCAATGGTTTCACCATCTTTACGCAATGGTTTTAATTTCTCTAACAGCTTTTGGTTGTTGGCGGCATCATCGCCATGTTCACCTGCAAAACGTGCAGAATAAATGCCTGGTGCACCACCTAAAACTGGGACACAAATACCCGAATCATCTGCAATCGCTGGTTTGCCTGAAATACGGCTGGCATGACGGGCTTTAATGATGGCATTTTCAATAAAACTGAGTCCGTCTTCCACAGCATCTTCAATATTGAGTTGACCTTGCGGTACAACGTTGACTGGAAGTTGGAGTTCGGCAAAAAGTTTCTCAAATTCAGCAATTTTACCTTTGTTATTACTGGCAAGTACTAATGTGCCTTGAGTGAGCCATGATTGAGTAGACATGAGTTAAACCGATCTAAATTTTCTGTATTTTAACCCATTTTAAAAATTATATAGCTGAATTACGAATATGATTGAATAGAGCATTTTTTTCGATTAAAAATGATTCGGGCTGTATAATTTTCTGTCTCGATTAAAGATGTTTGTTGTGGGAGCTTACTTTTGCAATCAAAAGTTACACCTCCAAAAATTGAAGGGAGATTGAAGCTAATATAAGAGATGGGATAAAAATGCTCTTGGGAATAAAGAGGGAGCTGAAAATGAAATTTATTATTTGACTTTATTGGTATATCACTGATTTCGGTGTCTGTATTCTTTCTGAATGTTGGTAGCATCAAGATTGTTTCACGTTGTAGATGGGTTGTGATAAACGGGAAAAAGTAATCAGACTCATACGTCCCATAAGCTGCTGAATTTATTTTTTCTAACTCTTTCATGAAATCGTTTGGTGTATAGCCATTTTTATAAGAAGTAATTTGAATCGTAAAAGTTAGTATTTGAGAATGGTCAAAAAAGAATGGTTTTAACATCTGAAATATAATCAGACTGCTTATTATAAGGAAAGTACTTATGTAAATTGATAGCTTAAATGTATTATTACTCAACATTCATTTGATCTTCTTTATATTTATTAACGTAGCTTCAAAATCAGCTGTATGGCTTTTACATGATATAGATTTGAATTATGGTAATAAAAAACCGACTCTTATAAGTCGGTTATTCGCGATTTAACATTAAATTTACTGCGCTTGAATCCATTTGTCTGCACGGTCACGTGCCAAACGAATCTGGTCTTGGGTCAGGTTCGCTGCCAAAGCCGTCTTTTTACCTTCTGACATGGTAATGACTTTATTGTCGAGCATGCCATCACGCGTTGAAAGTTCATACCATTGGTAAGCGCCAATATAGTTTTTCTTTTGCTCTTCCATCATGGCAAGATTGAAGCTGGCACGGTTGTCACCATGGCTGGCTGCCTTTTCAAAGTATTGGCGAGCCAAAGTTTCACTTTTGGCAACCCCAACGCCATCGGCATACATACGACCTACATTTAACTGTGCAGGGGATAAGCCCTGATCAGCAGCAGCTTTAAACCAAGCAAAAGCTTGACGGTCATCTTGCTTGACGTCTTTACCCGTTTGGTATTTGGTGCCTAAGTAAAACTGTGCGGCAGGTTGTCCCGCTTTTGCAGCTTTAATTAAGTTATCAATATCCATGGTTGAATATTGGGCAGCTTGACTAGAAATGGAAGTAGATGGCGAAACATACTCAGCATGAGACTGAATGCTAAAAAGTCCAAAAACTAGTGTGCTTAATAATAATTTTTTCATAGCGCGCTCACTCGATAAATTGCGACTTCACCAAACAGATTTGGGATATGTTTACTCAGTAAACTACCTTGCTGATCCCCATTCACGGCGAGTCGATTAATTATTCGGATGTTGTTTTCTGCACAAAGTGCTTCAAAATCTCGAAAAGTACATAAGTGGATGTTTGGAGTATTATACCACATATAAGGTAATGCTTCTGAAACTGGCATCATTCCTTTCAAAGCCAAGAAAGAACGGGTCTTCCAATGTGCAAAGTTTGGAAAAGTAATAATCGCCTGTTTCCCCACACGCACCATATCACGTAATAATACGTCAGGCGCATCTACAGCTTGCAAAGCTTGTGCCATCACCACATAGTCAAAAGACTGGTCGGCAAAGCGACTTAAACCTAAATTTAAGTCCTGCTGAATAATATTTAACCCTCGGCTGATCGCAATTGCAATCTTTTCCTGATCAATTTCTAAGCCATATGCACGAATATTGTGCTGTTTACTCATATGAGCCAGCAATTCACCATCACCACAGCCCAAATCGAGGACTTTAGAGTCGGGTTTAATCCATGCTTCAGCGAGTTGATGATCGATACGCATTACACAACCTCCTTAGCGGTAGATTTAAGCTGTTCTTCACCACCTAAAAATGCACGTAATGATTTTACATAAAGCGGAATCGGGAATAAGAATGAATCATGACCTTGTTCAGCATCAATATCCAGATAACTCACAGGCTTGTGATTACTAATCAGTGCATCCACAATTTCTTGTGAGCGTTCAGGAGTAAAGCGCCAGTCCGTGGTAAATGACACCACCAGAAACTTACATTGGGTCTGAGACATCGCTTGAGTCAGTGAATGTTCATATTCACGTGACGGATCGAAATAATCCAGTGCCTTGGTCATAATTAAATAGGTATTGGCATCAAAGTTTCGGCTGAACTGTTCACCTTGATAACGCAAATAACTTTCGACTTGGAACTCAACATCAAAGCCATACATAAATTTGCCTGACTTTAAGTCACGACCAAACTTTTGTTTCATGGCTTCTTCTGACAGATAGGTAATATGGCCGACCATACGTGCCAAAATTAAGCCGCGTTTTGGATAGCTGTCATGTTCTAAGTAGCGACCTTGATGGAAGTCGGGGTCAGACAAAATCGACTGACGTGCCACTTCGTTAAAGGCAATATTCTGTGCAGAGAGTTTTGGTGCGCTGGCGATGATCACACATTTCTGTAAACGCTCAGGATAATCCACCGACCACTGTAAAGCCTGCATGCCTCCCAAAGAACCACCGATCACTGCATACCAAGTTTGAATGCCTAAGCGATCAGACAGCATAGCTTGCGTTTTTACCCAGTCACGCACGGTCACTAAAGGAAAATCTGGCCCATAAGGACGATTGTCATTTTCAGGATTTGGTGAGGTTGGACCTGTCGAGCCGCTACAGCCCCCAATGTTATTTAAGGCAACGACAAAAAACTTAGAGGTATCAATTGCTTTTCCAGGGCCAATACATGCATCCCACCAACCTGCTTTTTTATCATCTTCATGATGATAACCCGCAGCATGATGATGTCCCGATAAAGCATGGCAAATGAGAATGGCATTCGAGTGATCTGCGTTGAGCGTGCCGTAAGTTTCAACCATTATTTCGAAACGTGGTAAAACACGACCACATTCTAGTTCTAACGGCTCTTCGAATTGGAACCTTTGTGGGGTTACGAGACCCACTGAGTCAGCTGGAAAAGACACAGAAATACTTCGCCTTTAATTTTTTAGAACAATAAACAAAAGGATACCACTTGAGGGTATCCTTCTAAAGTCATTTTAATGCTAATCAATATTGTTAATACTTATACCGCAGCAGCAATCACTTGTTCAGTGCTGAGTACACCTTGATCAATCAAACGGTTGGTACACGCAAGGATCGCTTCAATTGACGAGGTGACGGTATTGTCATGAACACCCGCACCAAATGAACCTTTACCCGTACCTTTTACTTGGAGTTCAATTAAGGTTAAGGCTTTGGCATGTGCACCTGAACTAATACTGCGTTCTTCGTAGTTCAATACGTCAATTGGTAATCGAAGCGCATTCAAGAATGCAGAAATCGGTCCATTACCTTCGCCACGTAAATGTTGAATTTCACCATCAAGTTCTATGTCTAATTCAATGACTTGGTTGCCATTTTCATCAGACAAACGGTAATTTTTTGCTGAATAATGCGCATTTTTGGTTTCTACATACGTATCTTTGAACAAGCTCCAGATTTGCTGTGCTGAAACTTCGACACCTTCTTCATCCGCGACTTGTTGAACCACTTGTGAGAATTCGATTTGTAAACGACGCGGTAATACTACGTTGTAGTTTGATTCTAACAAGTAGGCAATCCCGCCTTTACCAGATTGGCTGTTGACACGAATCACCGCATCATAGTCACGACCCAAGTCTTTCGGATCGATTGGTAAGTATGGCATGTCCCAGATTTCTTCATTTTTCTGGTATTCAAAGCCTTTCTTGATCGCATCTTGGTGTGAACCAGAGAATGCCGTGAAGACCAAGTCACCTGCATATGGATGACGTGGGTGTACAGGTAAACCAGTACATTCTTCAACTGTCGCAATCACTTCATTAATGTTCGAGAAGTCTAAGTTTGGTGCTACACCTTGGGTGTACATGTTCAAGGCGATTGCAGCAACGTCCACATTACCTGTACGCTCACCATTACCAAACACACAACCTTCTACACGGTCAGCACCTGCCATAATGGCCAATTCAGAAGCCGCGATACCACAGCCACGGTCATTGTGGCAATGAACTGAGATGATCACGCCATCACGACGTTGGATATTACGATGCATCCATTCGATTTGGTCTGCATAAACATTTGGAGTTGATACTTCAACTGTTGCAGGCAAGTTTAAAATCACTTTATGGTCTGGGCGTGCATCCCAGATTTCAGTCACAGCATCACAGACATCTTTAGCGACTTCTAATTCAGTTGCAGAGAAACATTCTGGGCTGTATTGGAATACCCATTCAGTTTCTGGTTGTTGTGCTGCATATTCTTTAACTTTTGTCGCTGCGTTAATCGCTAATTGTTTTGCCCCTGCAACATCCACATTCAATACTTTTTGGCGGAATGTCGGAGAGTTAGAGTTGTAGATGTGCACAATCGCGCGTTTTGCACCTTGTAAAGATTCAAAAGTACGTTGAATCAAGTGATCACGTGCTTGAACTAACACTTCAATGTAAACGTCATCTGGGATATGACCTTCTTCAATCAATTTACGCGTGAAATCAAAGTCGATTTGAGACGCAGAAGGGAAGCCAATTTCAATATGCTTAAAGCCAATTTTGACCAACATCTGGAACATTTTAAACTTTTGTTCCATGTCCATCGGTTCAAAAATTGCTTGGTTACCGTCACGAAGGTCGGTACTCATCCAAATCGGCGCTTGGGTAATTTCGTTGTTTGGCCATTGACGGTCAGGCAAGTCTACACGCTGGTACATGCGACGGTATTTTTTACTTGGATCAGCCAACATCATGAGGAACTCCTTGTGTAGTGCCCGTTGCTCAGTATTATTAAAATGCAACGCACTACTTATATATGGTATCTATTTCAACAAAATTAAAGGGATATTCAGGGGGTTTTGCTCAAAAAAGCAAAAATTTTTATACGCGCGCGTGGCGCAGCATCAGGAGATTCATTTGAGGTTGAGCGTGAGTCGGAAAAGCAAAAATATCATTCGTTTTCATCATGTAACCATCAAGATCAATAGGGTAATGTTACTTGTGCAAGCATTCGCAGAGTACTTGATTGAGTCTAGGCGAAAATTGCATGCAGTGCAAAAAGTTCATAATTTATTCTAATAGGATTGTAAGGGAAATGTTTTTCTAATTTTGCAGTATTATTTGAATATTAGAAAAAATTTCCCAAGATAGATTTATTTTTTGAAAAATATAATAACAAAGTGCTTTAACTAATTATAATTCTGACCACATTCGTATCAAGTTGTGATAAATGTTGGTCAGTTTCATGACTTCAGGATAAGCATCATCATGATCCTTACGTAATTGACGAATACTTTCATCAAGATTAAAGAGTAGATGGCGTTTCTGGTCATCACGAATCAAACTTTGTACCCAGAAAAATGAAGCAAAACGTGTACCGCGAGTAATGCTACTGACTTCATGCAAACTGGTTGCTGGGTAGAGTACGACATCGCCAGCGGGTAACTTCACTTCATGATAACCATAGGTGTCTTCAATCACCAAATCACCACCATCGTATTCTTCGGGTTCACTTAAAAATAATGTACAAGATAAATCTGTACGCATTTGTTGTGAAGTTCCACGAATCAGGCGAATTGAGTTATCAACATGAAAACCAAAACTTTCATGTTCATCATAACGATTAAACAGTGGGGGAATAATTTGATGTGGCAATGCAGCGGCTTGAAAAACTGGATTTTTCCAAATGGCTTGAATCACCAACTCACTTAAGTGATGGGTGAGGGGATCATTTTCCGAAAGTTGTTGATTTTGTTTGACTGAGGCAGAAAGGGTACCTGCTGTTACTTTCCCACCTACCCAATTTGCTGTTGCCATTAATTGGCGAAATTCAGCGACTTGTTCTTTGGATAAAACATTTGGAATGTGATGAATCACAGCCTATATCCTTCTAAATAAATGGTTATAAAAATAGCCTCTGAGCAGAGGCTATTTTATCTTAATTTAAGTTAATTCCATAATTAATTTATGGGATTGAATCTTAGTATTTAAAGTTAATGGCTAATACGGCATTGCGGCCATTGCCTTCAAATGCGTAGTGAGCTGCGTGTGCGCTCGTGAAATAATGTTTATCAGAAATATTATTCACGTTAAGCTGAACATTCACATTGCGGTTCACATCATATTTTGCCATGGCATTGTAAATGGTATAGGTCGGTAAGTATTTTGGTGCAGTTGTGTTTACATAAACTTGATCACGATATTCAGCACCCGCGCCCAAAGTTAATTTCGGCATAACACGATAAGTTGACCATAAAGTTGCGCTGTTTTTTGCAACGAATGGCAGTGGCTTACCTTCTTGTGCAATTGAATTGTATGCCGCTTTGGTAATTTCACTGTCTAAATAGCTATAACCTGTTGAAACTTCCCATTTGTTGGTGATTTTACCGTTTAAGCTAACTTCGAAACCATCAACACGGCTTTCACCTGCATTAGCAGAAGTAGTTGAATCAATTTGAATGCGAGTATTTTGCTTTTCAGTACGGAAAATTGCAGCAGTTAAGTTTGCACGATTATTAAATAAGTCCCATTTGGTACCAATTTCAAAAGTACGAGCTTCTTCTGGCTTGAGGGCATTGATGATATCCGTTGTACCTAAAGCGTTGTCACTGCTATCGCCTTCTGCAAGAACACCTACAGGGTTTGCAGAGGTTGCAAAACTGGTATAAATGCTACCATTTTCAGTTGGTTTATAAACTAAACCAGCTTGATAAGTGAAAAAGTCTGAATCACTTTCATATTTTGTCCCTTTAGGAATAGAGACTTCAGAAGTATAGGCACCATCTTTGGTTTTATAGACATCTTGATTATATTTTTTCTCGGTTTCAAATTTATCCCAACGGATGCCTAGGTTAAGCAACCATTGTGGGTTAAATTCAATACTGTCTAAAGCATACACAGACATTGTTTGACTACGCGTTGTAGACTGACCTTTAATACTGCCAATTGTATCGGTAAACAAACCATTACTTGGGTTGTTTAAGCCAGTACACCAACCATTCAGTGCAGCAGCGCTTGCATCACATGAATTGATATTAGATGTTAAGATTGTAGACGTAGTTTGACCAGCTGCATTGGTAAATGTGTGCATGCCTTGATCCGTTTCTTGTAGGCTCCATTCGGTTCCGACGTTAAACGAGTGATTTAATGCACCAGTATTGAATTTACCGCGTAATGACAATTGGTCACTATACGCATCGGTCTCTAAAATACGACTTAACGCACGTCGTGCAACAGTACCACGGTAGATGTTTCCTTTAGAGTCATCTGCATTGGTATAGATATAATCAGATTTAGATTTGTTATATGTAGCAATATTCGCTAAGGTCAGATTTTCATTGAAATCGTGTTCAAGCTTAAACGTACCAATTTGGTTTTCACGTTTGTCAAAGTCACGTGCTTTCCAGCCATAGTAAGTTCCAGCTTTGACGCTTACAGGTTTACCATCGCCAGGATTAACAGTTACACCAGGAGGAGGTGTTGTTGGCTTTGCATTATTGAATGGAATACCCGCATCTGGTTCATCATTGCTACGCAAATAGTAATAACCAACAGAGCCACGTGTGTCAGAACCTAGACCAAAGGCGAGGCTAGTTGCGATACCAGCACGTGCAAATTCGGCTCCATCACTTTGTCCAGCTTTTTCATTTTCGTGCCCCATCACAATGACACGTCCAGCCATACCGTTACCGAAGTCTTTGTTGGCATCTAATTGAATGTGTTTATAGTTGTCGGTTCCGCCTTGAACGCTGCCTTGATAAGTATCGCCTTCATGAGCAACTTTAGGAATCAGGTTAATGCTTCCACCAACGCTACCACCACCACCAAGGGCAGATGAAGAACCCTTAATAACTTCAACTTGTTCGATGGCAAACATATCGCGGCTTTGTGAAGTGGTATTACGAACACCATCCACATAAATAGAAGATTGACCGCTATAACCACGGATATAAGGCATATCTGTAAATGGTGTACCACCTTCACCTGCACCTAAAGTGATTCCTGGTTCATAACGCAATGCTTCTAACAGCGTATTAGAGTTGGTATCTTTTAAAAGTTTTTGCGAAAGAACAGAAACGGATTTAGGTGTATCTTTTAGAGGCGCGACAAATTTAGCATTTGCAGATTGATCAACTTTTAAAGACTCTTCTTGAGTTGCTTCCGTGTGAATGGTTGGCAACTGAGCTGTTTCTTCTTGAGCAATAGCCGTAGTCGCAACAACTGATAATGATGAGGCAATTGCTGCCGACACTAATTTTTTCCGCGTTTTAATAAATGACATTTCTGAACTCACAAAGAGTAGTAAAAATTCTTATGCGAATAATAATAATTCTTATTTATTTTACCAATTGTAAATGATTGGAATTGCCGATTAATGACTTTAAAGAAAATGTAAAAAATAATGATATTGTGTAACGATTTGTATATAAGTGCATGATTTTATATAAATATAGAAAAACCCTGCTAAGGCAGGGTTTTTTATTGGGATTTTGAATTTTAGAAATCGTAAGAAATAGATAACCAGTAGTTACGCCCAGAGATATACGTTCCAGACATAGCAGATCCTATCGAAAGGTATTTATATGCTTGTTGTACATCACCATTTAGGTCGTAATAGTCCATGTATTCGGTAAAGTCTTTATCTAGCAAATTATTTACAGCCGCATTAATACGTATCTGATCATTGAGCTGATAACTACCACCCAAGTTAAATAGGTTATAGCCAGAGAACTCATTATCGGTTTGCTTTTGAATATTCAATGCATCACCTGTTTGGCTTTCTAAGTAGCGGGGACGACCAGACTGATATTCATGTTGTAACCATAGATCAAATGCATCATTGATGTGCCATGTCGATGTGAGGTTGAATAAATGTTTAGCCGTTGACTCAAGTGCATAACCTTTGTTTTCGCCTTTGGTAATCTCAGATTCGGTAAAGGTGTAGGCAGCTTTAATATCCCATTCGGGAATGATTTGATATTTTAATGAGGTTTCGAGGCCATAGATTTCTGCCTCATCTGCATTAAAGCTCTTGGAATAAGATGTTACACCGTTGCCCAATCCAGAACAGTCACTGATACTGCAATTAAATTCTTTAGATATAGTTTTATCTTTAACAACATTAAAGAATGCAGTGGTATTAAAATCGAATCGATCAGAAGGCTGATAATTTAAGCCTACTTCATAATTAACTGAGGTTTCAGGCTTTAAATCAGGATTGCCTAGAACTGGGGTGGTTCCTTGCCCACTAAAATTAATTATTCCATTGTGTAAAGCTTTAGCCGAAGGGGCTTTGTAACCCGTACTCACACCACCTTTAAGGGTTAAGGCATCTGTTGTGTTCCAGACCAGATAAGCGCGTGGACTAAAATGTCCACCAAAACCTGAATGGTCTTCATAGCGTCCACCAAAGGTAAAATGCAGATTATCCATCAGGTTCCACTCATCTTCTGCATAGAATGAGTAAGAATCCTTCTCAAACTCAGCTCCTAGACCTGCTATATCATCCACACTTTCTGCTTTTTTATACTCTGTACCCAAGGTCAATTTGTGATTTCTGAGAGTTGTAATGATATGGCTATCCACAACTAAATCTGTATTCTCTAGTATACGATCGCGCCCCGCATAAGCATTATTCGGGAAAGTATTGGTCGGAATCGTACGCCCAATTGTTTCCGTTTTGGTTCGGCTAATATAAGTGTTCCATGTCCCGAAGTCATAATTACCATCATGACCAAGTGAATATTGTTCGCGGTTAAATTTTAGCTCATCTTTATAGCCACGTGCGCGCGCAGAAGTATCTTGGGTGCCTAGGCGGTTATCTGCATTGCTATAAGTTTGATTTGAATGGAAGGCATCGAGCCAAAGCGAATTTTGGTCATTCAAACTTAGATTTAATTTACCGCCAACATCATAGTTATCCGCTTCACTTGGACGAGGATCGCGTGAAGTCGAGCCAGCAACGATACGTTCAGAACTTTGGCGATCTAAATAGCTGCCACGAAGTTGTAGTTCAAGACGATTTTCAATAAGTGGGCCGTTAAGTAGGAAACTGGTTTTCCATGAGTCGGCTTCAGCTTTATGTTCCATTAAATTGCCACTTGCGGTGACATTACCATGCCATTCATTGCTGATTTTTTTTGTAATAATGTTGATGACACCACCCATCGCTTCAGAACCATAGCGCGTTGCCATAGGACCACGAATCACTTCAATACGTTCAATAGCGGAGAGCGGTGGAAGAAAGCCGTTTGAAGTTTCACCAAAACCGTTTGGTGTAACATCTGAGGAGGTTGTTTGACGACGTCCATCAATCAAAATCAAGCTGTAATCATTCCCCAAACCACGCATTTTAATGTTTAAGCCCGCGGTTTTACCTACACCCGAGCGAATATCAATTCCTGGTACATCGGCCAGGAGGTCTGCAATACTTGTGGCATTTTTCTTTTCAATATCTTCTTTGGTGACCACGCTGATGCTGGCAGGCGCATTTTTAATATCTTGTTCAAACCCCGCTGCGGAAACCACAATGGTTGAAAGTTGATGCGTCGAAGAGGAGGTTTCTGAACTGCTTTCCGCAAAAGCAGAACTGGTGGATAAACCCAGTAGTGCAAGACTGAGTGGGCGAAGGTTGAACTTACTCATAAATAGAATTCCATAGTTGGACGAGATAAATAACTGAAAATAAATATAAATGTGATATTTTTGTATATAGTAATGATAAGACTTATCATTTGCAATAAAAGCCGTTTAAAAAGAGAAAAATGATCGGAAATTTAGAAAGGAAAACAAAAGAACAAAAGAAATCAGATAAAATCTTGTGGTTTAACCATCCAGTTTTGTATATCTTTAAATGTTGTCATATAATGTGGCACTTTTTTTATAAACTGTTATTACTAAATTTCGAGGAAGCCATGCAAGTAACTTCTGAAGCGGTTTCGGGCGTTGCCCGTCGTTTAAATGTATCTGTACCGACGAGCCGTGTGAACGAGCAATTTGAAGCACGTTTAAAACGCACTGCTAAAACTGTAAAGATTAACGGCTTCCGTCCAGGTAAAGTGCCATTAAATGTAGTTCGCCGTGAATATGGCGCGGGTATTTACCAAGAAGTGGTAAATGACGTTATCCGTGACACAGTATTCGAAGCAATTCAACAAGAAAAAATCAATGCTGTTGGCATGCCAAACATTGATAAAGTAGAAAACAAAGACGACGCCCTTGTATACGAAGCGACTGTTGAAGTTTATCCAGAAGTTGAAGTGAAATTTGACGGTCTAGAAGTTGAACGTAAAGCATCTTCAGTAGAAGACAAAGACGTTGATCAAATGATCGAAAACCTTCAAAAGCAACGTGCTTCTTGGACTGAAACTAAAGGCATGGCGAAAAAAGACATGCAAGTAACTTTCGACTTTGAAGGTACTGTAGATGGCGAGAAGTTTGAAGGCGGCGCTGCTGAAGACTTTAAACTAGTTTTAGGTTCTGGTCGTATGATTCCTGGCTTCGAAGACGGTATCGTTGGTATGAAGAAAGGCGAAGAGAAAGTTATCGATGTAACTTTCCCTGAAGATTACCAAGCAGCGAACCTTGCAGGTAAAGCAGCACAATTCAAAATTACTGTGAAGCTTGTTGAAAAGCAAAAACTTCCAGAAGTTGACGCTGAATTCCTTCAAATTTTTGGTTTAACTGAAGAAGAAGGCGTTGAAAAGTTAAAAGCTGACGTGCGTAAAAACATGGAACGCGAAGTAAAAAATGGTCTTCGTAACCAAGTTAAAGGTGCGACTTTTGATGCATTAGTTGCTGCTAACGAAGTTGAACTTCCTGCTGCAATGGTTGCTCAAGAAATTGACCGTCAACGTCAACAAATGATCCAACAATTCACTCAACAGTTTGGTGCTCAAGGTGCTAAAGCATTTGACAGCAGCATGCTTCCAGATGAATTGTTCAAAGAACAAGCTGAAAAATCTGTAAAACTTGGCGTATTGGTAAGCAAAGTATTGGCTGATGCTAAACTTGAAGTTGACCAAGCTCGCGTTGAAGCTTACATCGAAGACATGGCTTCTTCTTACGAAGATCCAGCTGAAGTTATCGAATACTTCAAAAATGACAAGCAACAACGTTCACAAATTGAAGCTGTTGTATTAGAAGATCAAGTCGTTGATCACATTTTAGCAGCTGCGAAAGTAACTGATAAAACTGTTAGCTATGAAGAATTGTTGAAAGAGCAACAAGCTCGTCAACAAGGCTAATTTAGCTTGAGTTAAAAAAGGCGCTTTGAGCGCCTTTTTTTATCTCATCAAGATATTTGCTTGTCCCATATTCACAAAGCTTATGCAAAAAATATCTGTTATTTAATGGGGAATATTTTGCAATTTCGGTCATTATCCCTCATATTGTGGATATGGGTTAAGTCACAAAAAATCTAGGAATAAATAAACGTATGTATGTTCCAACTATTGAAAACGCGTTAGTCCCAGTTGTAGTTGAGCAATCGTCTCGTGGTGAACGTTCATTTGATATTTTTTCGCGCCTTTTGCGTGAACGCGTTATTTTTTTAACGGGTGAAGTGGAAGACAACATGGCCAATTTAATTGTGGCACAGATGTTGTTTTTGGAAGCAGAGAACCCAGATAAAGATATTCACCTATATATTAACTCACCAGGCGGTTCGGTGACAGCAGGTATGGCAATTTACGATACCATGCAGTTTATCAAGCCAGATGTTGTGACTTACTGTATGGGTCAAGCTGCATCAATGGGTGCATTCTTATTAAATGCAGGTGCGAAAGGGAAACGTTACTGTTTAGAAAATGCGCGTGTTATGATTCACCAACCACTCGGTGGTTTCCGTGGACAAGCATCGGATATTGAAATCCATGCACGTGAGATTCTTTTCATTAAAGAGCGTTTAAACCGTTTGATGGCAGAGCATAGTGGTCAAGACTATGAAACTGTGGCAAGAGATACAGACCGCGATAACTTTATGACTGCACAGGCAGCAAAAGAATACGGTCTTGTGGATGAAGTGCTTAGCAAACGTCCATAAGTTTTAAGATTTTAGTATTGGAGTAAATATGTCCGAACATCCTCAAGGACAAAAGCATTGTTCATTTTGCGGTAAAACGCAGTCTGAAGTCGGGAAACTGATTGCAGGTGAGGACGCATACATTTGTAATGAATGTGTGGACGTATGCTTAGACTTAGTGCAGACCAGTCAACAGGTTGAATCTGGAGACTGGGCTGCGAAGCCTTTGCCGAAACCTCAAGAAATTCGTGCAGCATTAGACCAGTATGTGATTGGTCAAGATGTTGCAAAGAAAACCCTGTCAGTTGCAGTTTACAACCACTATAAACGTCTTAAGGCGACTCATGGTGGTCATAAGCACGACGACGCAGTTGAGATTGCGAAAAGTAATATCTTGTTGGTTGGACCAACAGGTTCGGGTAAAACTTTGCTTGCTCAAACTTTGGCGCGTTTACTTGATGTTCCATTCGCGATGGCAGATGCAACAACACTGACCGAAGCAGGTTATGTTGGTGAAGATGTTGAAAACATCGTGCAAAAGTTATTGCAAAAAGCCGATTACGATGTAGAAAAGGCACAAAAGGGCATTATCTATATCGATGAGATTGATAAAATCACGCGTAAATCTGAGAATCCGTCAATCACGCGTGATGTATCGGGTGAAGGTGTTCAACAAGCCTTGCTGAAAATGATTGAAGGTACGGTTGCTTCGATTCCACCGCAAGGTGGGCGTAAACATCCGCAGCAAGAATTCATTCAAATTGATACGTCTAACATCTTATTTATCTGTGGTGGTGCATTCTCTGGCTTAGAGAAAATTGTGCAACAGCGTCAAGAGAAAGGCGGTATTGGTTTTACCGCAGATGTGAAGAAAAAAGATGAAAGCAAACAGCTTTCTGACTTATTCCGTCAAGTTGAAGCAACAGATTTAGTGAAGTTCGGCTTAATCCCTGAATTCATTGGCCGTTTACCTGTTATTGCAACATTGGATGAACTGGATGAAGAAGCATTAATGCAAATTCTGACAGAACCAAAGAATGCATTAACGCGTCAGTATCAGCATTTGTTCGATATGGAACATGTAGATCTTGTGTTTGAAGATTCGGCATTACGTGCGGTTGCGAAAAAAGCGCTTGAACGTAATACGGGTGCACGTGGTTTGCGTTCAATTTTGGAAAATGCCTTACTTGAAGTGATGTATGACTTACCAAGCCGTACAGATGTGGGTACTGTTGTGGTGAATGAAGCCGTGATTAACGGTACTGCTAAACCTGAATTACTGCCTGAACGTCAACCGAAAATAGCGACTGAAGATGCAAACAAAGTTGATTTAAAAGTAATTAACTCAAAATCTGCTTAATTTGTTATTCGTCTGAAACGTGCGGAAATTTATGATTTCCGCACGTTTTTTATTTGCAAGCCAAAAACTGAATGTTAATCTTGGGCAAAGGCGAGGATGCCTAAAAAATGGAATATATCCAAGATCCACCCTAATAAATAAAAGAAATACGCGGTGAGGGAAAATCATGCGTTCGTTTTATCTTATCTTATGCAGCAGTTTATTTTTATTCGGATGCCACAAGCAAGCAGTTTTAGAACACCCTGAATTAAGCTCGACACTCCATCCCGTGGATACCAGTCAGGCTCCTGGAATTGTCGAGCAGTACCGATTTGGGATGACTTCGGTGGGTGGTTGGGTTAATCAAAAATTAGGTCAACGTTACCATCCTGTGCAGGCGCAGCATAATCAGGCTGCTGTGGTTTATCTCTATCGTCCCGACAGTCGTTGGAATCGTCAGGAAATTGTGGCTTCCAGTCTTTTTATCAATAAATATCGAATTCCGAGTTTGCTGAATAATCATTATTACTGGTTGGAACTTCCTGCGGGAACTTATCGTTTATCGAGTAGCCGACCTTTGGGTATTCAGCATTTTCAAAAACCTAAATATTTAGATTTCACCGTTGAAGCGGGTAAGAGTTATTACGTGAAATATGATGAAGAAAATCTGAGTACACGTAAGGAAGTCTCGGGTCCCTTAATTTTGATGCCTAACTCGATTGGGCAAAATGAAATCGCATTTACCCAACTGAAATCTGCAAGTTATAACTTTGTTGCGCAAGACCAACAAACAGGCGAGTTGCGTCATAAAGCACAAAAAATTAAAGCAGCAAAATATGATACTCAATCTGATGTACAACTTACACAACCCTTTAAAATTTGGGATATTCGTACATGGTAATCAGCTTATTTGTTCTTTTTCAACTGTTTGAATAATGGCTCAAGTGTTTTTGCAACTTGCTGATTGATTTCGTTTTGCGTTGCAGGATCTTGCATCATTTGAGCCGACATCTCGATACTGTTGCGCATGATTTCACTCATCATTTTGCTACTTTTCTTATTAATTGATTGTCCAATCGGGGTTTCTAGGAACTGAATATTGGCAAGTACTTCTTCTTCAGTAAAGGTCTGCATATAAACATCTTTTAGCATTTGCATAAATTTTGGATCAGAAATCAATTTATTGCTAAAAGATGCAGTGATATCCGCAATTTGCTGGGCGGCTTTTTGTTGTTCTGTATTCAGCGCGGTTGTTTTGAACATATTTTTGAGCATTTCTTCTGCTTGTTGTTCATAAACAGGACGCATTTCTTGTTGGGATTGAGCCAAAGTCCCTTTAATGTCACCAAGTAGTAGGGCTTTTTCGACAGATGCTTCAGTTGCAGGTTTTGCGAAAGTGCTGAAACTGAGCGTGCAAAGTGTAAGTGTCGTCAGGATGTGGCTTAATTTTTTCATGATATTTAGAATGAACGATAGTTTTAGAAAGAGAAATTTTGGGCAAAAAATACCCTTAACAAGACCTTAGCATGTTAAGGGTATTGAAAAAAGCAAAACTTAGGGTTTAGCCTGCTGCAGCATCCACTACAGGAATTTTACCAATTTTCGCTTGCCAGATTTTCGGTGCAGTTGCATGTACCGATGTACCATTCACATCAACAGCAACCGATACAGGCATATCTTTCACAACAAATTTGTAGATTGCTTCCATACCTAAGTCAGCAAAGGCAACCACTTCGGCTTCACGAATTGCTTTAGAAACAAGGTAAGCCGCACCACCTACAGCCATAAGGTAAGTTGCTTTGTTATCTTTGATGGCTTCAACTGCCGCTGGACCACGGTCAGCTTTACCAATCATACCGAACATACCAGTCGCTTCTAAAACTTGGCGAGTGAACTTGTCCATACGCGTTGCTGTTGTTGGACCAGCAGGACCAACCACTTCATCGCCTACAGGATCGACAGGGCCAACGTAGTAAATGAATTTACCTTTAAGGTCAACTGGAAGCTCTTCACCATTGTTCAACATGTCAACCATACGTTTGTGCGCAGCGTCACGACCCGTATAAATTGTACCGTTAAGCAATAATGTGTCGCCTGGTTGCCATGCGTTCATTTCTTCTTGAGTAATCGTATCTAGGTCAACACGTTTAGAACTTGAAGAATCCCAAGTCACAGAAGGGTAGTCTTCAAGTTTCGGTGCTTGAATGTGTGCAACACCTGAACCATCTAATTGGAAGTGTGCATGACGAGTGGCTGCACAGTTTGGAATCATGCCGACTGGTTTGCCTGCAGCATGGCAAGGGTAGTCTTTGATTTTAATATCAAGGACGGTAGTTAAACCGCCAAGACCTTGCGCACCAATACCAAGCGCATTCACTTTTTCGAAGATTTCGATACGAAGCTCT
The DNA here is from genome assembly GCF_008867985.1 of Acinetobacter tandoii. NCBI lineage: Bacteria > Pseudomonadati > Pseudomonadota > Gammaproteobacteria > Moraxellales > Moraxellaceae > Acinetobacter > Acinetobacter tandoii. Next base: position 85,599 of record NZ_VXLD01000004.1, on the reverse strand, counting down.
TCAAGTTTGTTCTGTGGACCACGACGAAGCAATTCGTCCATGTTGAGTTCTTCCATGAGTGATTCTTTTGCAAGCATCATGGCTTTTTCAGCAGTACCACCAATACCAATACCGAGCATACCAGGAGGACACCAGCCTGCACCCATAGTCGGAACAGTTTTAAGTACCCAGTCTACAATTGAGTCAGATGGGTTAAGCATTGCAAGCTTAGATTTGTTTTCAGAACCGCCACCTTTGGCTGCAACAGTAATGTCCACTTTGTTGCCTGGAACAAGTTTGTGATAAATCACAGCAGGGGTGTTGTCTTTGGTGTTTTTACGACCAAAAGCAGGATCAGCTAAAACAGATGCACGAAGGACGTTTGAGTTCTCTAAGTAACCTTGGCGTACACCTTCATTGATTGCATCATCGAGGCTCATGGTTAAATCAAATTTAACATCCATGCCCACTTCAACAAATACGTTAACAATACCAGTATCTTGGCAGATTGGACGATGACCTTCTGCACACATACGAGAGTTAATCAAGATTTGTGCAATGGCGTCTTTCGCAGCTTTGTTTTCTTCACGGTCGTACGCACGGCTCATCGCTTGGATGAAGTCTTGTGGATGATAGTACGAAATGAATTGAAGCGCGTCCTTGACCGAAGTGATCAAGTCATCTTGCTTGATAATAGTTGTCATATCAAATATCTCTTGAGCGGGCTGTTAGCTAGCGGGCTAAATTATAAGGTATAACGTTACGGTTGTGGGTGTTTTGCTGAATTTTTGGGCTAAAGTTTAATGGATAAAATCGGTTATCAAGAACACCATCTTTCAGTAGAGATATTTATGTAAACGGGTTCCATCATTTGAAAAGTTCAATAATGGTTGAAGGAGATAAACTTAAGATATTGAATTGATTGTCTTTAGTGTGTGGGAGATTTGAGTGAATTTTAAAATGACAGGATTGTCATAAATTTGTCATAAAACTTTCACATAATAAGCGCATTCCAAGATAGAGCATTTTGTTATGACATCTGCAATTCTAATGGTTGTTGGTTTTAGTTGTTTTATTGCGGCAACATGGTTTTACGGTCAAAAAGAAGATCAGGCTTAAGCTTTATCTTCTTTTTTTGTTTTAAGCTATCTTCAAATCTTCAAATCTTCAAATCTTCAAATCTTCAAATCTTCAAATCTTCAAATCTTCAAATCTTCAAATCTTCAAATCTTCAAATCTTCAAATCTTCAAATCTTCAAATCTTCAAATCTTCAAAGAGTCTATATTCATCATTTAAAAATACTAACTCTAAGTAACCCTAAACTTTTTAATGATCTCTCTTATTCTTTTAGCCTTCCCTCACTAGTTACAGTGTCAACAAACACCTTAATTGTTTCACCACTATAAAAATCATCATGAGTCATTTTTCCCCCCGCTGGTCTTAATTCATTTTCGTCAATACACCAACAAATTCCATCATCTAAAATCTGTACCGTATAAAACCATCCGGTATGCCCCATCGTGATAGCCATGACTACTCCCTTTTTATTTTGAATTTTTAATAAACTTTTTTTATTTGAGTTCACAGTAACGAGTTCATAAGAATCGAACAAAGACTTTAAAATACGCCCTGTCGCTTTTAAGTCAGACTCCATCACATCCAAATACTCTAAATCTTCATAAACTTGCAACATATATTGCCATTCATCTGCAATTTTCTGCATACCTATCACAATAGCCTCGTGATCATTGACTTTGGACAATTCATCTTTAGTTGAAATAATCATGACTATTTCATGAATTTTATATAAATTTTTCATTCTTCACCTATTTATGAGTAATACATTTATCATTTTGTTTAAAATCGATTCTAGTTAATTGAATTGGTCTTTAAATTTAAAATTTTGTGATATTAAGTACTATTTTTATCATTTTTCAGCATTTGCGAAGGCGAATAGCCAAAGTGGTTTTTAAAACGATGACTAAAATGGCTGCTGGAACTAAATCCATATTGCGTAGAAACTTCTGTGATCGTGGCAGTGGTGGTTTGTAATGTCTGATGTGCCAATTCTAGTCGTCGTAGCATCACATATTGATGCGGTGGCATATGCATAGACTGTTTAAACATATGAGCAAAGTGATACTCACTGAGCTGGGTTTGTTCTGCTAAATCGGACAGGGTTAAACTTAAATGTAGATGCTGATCAATCCATTGTAAAAGTTGTTTTAGGATATAAGGTGATAGGCCCCCTTTGACTTCAGGAGCTTGCCACTCGGTATGACTATAATTTTTAATTAAATGGTTAAGCAGCAGCGTGGTAGCTGTACTCATCTGCAAATGATTTTCACGGTTTTGCCAAGCACTATTGAGTAAAAAGTGTCGATAAATCATCGCAATTTGTGGATCGGCGACAAAACTTTGCGGATTTAACTGTATTTGGCTTGATTCACGGTCCCAGACTTGTTCTGCTACACGTTTTAAGTGTTGTTCAGTGTAGTACAAATGTACGAAGGTCAGTGGATCACGGAGATCCCAAGTAGATTCAAAGTCTTGTGGCAATAGGCACATGTGGTCGGGGCCACCACCATTCTGCCAACCGCGCGCGGTCTTTTGATAACTGTGATATCCACCCTGAATGTACATGCTTAAAGTGTGGTGATTGCTACAGACCTGTACGCAGTCTTGGTTATTTTGCCACATGGCGAGCTGCATGCCTGAACCCAATTCGACTGAGTCGAGAAGTTGGGCTTTGTGTTGTTGTAATTGATCTAGAATCTGATATTTCATCTTCTACACGCAGTGCCAAATTGAGTAACTAGTGTAGGACTTCTATTCGGTCTTGTCATCCGTAGGTGAAATTCGGTAAAAAATCACAAGTTGATGATAGTGACCGCAAGAAGCTGCAAGTATTGAGTGTCTTTGTTTCGAGATAATGTGCTTAAGATCATTAGCTTGGGTTGAAATTGAATGAATGCACTGTTATATGCTTTGGTTGTGGTAATTTGGGGCACAACGTGGATTGCCATTAGCCTGCAACAACAAAGCGGTATATCTGCCAATGTGGCGGTGTTCTGGCGTTTTTTTATTTCAGCAATCGTCCTGTTTGCTTTTATTGCCTTTTGGCGTAAATTGCAAAAACTGACAGTGAAAGATCATCTATTTTGCATGTTACAGGCCTGCTGTATTTTTGGTTTTAACTTTGTCTGTTTTTATTATGCAGTGCAATATGTCAGCAGTGGCTTAGAAGCGGTGATTTTCTCCATGGCAGTCATTTTTAATACCTTGAATGCCAAACTGTTCTTTGCACAGCAAATTCCGTCTCGATTCTATCCTGCGGCTTTACTTGGAGTGCTCGGGATTGTTGCTTTGTTTTGGCAGGATGTGATTGGCACCACATTAAACAGTCAAACTTTACTTGGGATATCACTGTGTATGATCGGAACCTATGGCTTCTCGCTGGGTAATATGATTAGTACACGCCATCAGAAAAATGGATTGGATATTTTTACGACCAATGCCTACGGCATATTATATGGTGCTTTTCTAATGGCATTCATTTCATGTGTACAACAGGATGACTTTTTTCCAACGATGCCTTTAAGTGCAATTTCGTCTTTAATTTATTTAGCAATTTTTGGTTCAGTGATTGGGTTTACTGCTTATTTCTATTTGGTGGGGCGTATTGGTTCGGGCAAAGCAGCCTATAGTACTTTGTTATTTCCGTTGGTGGCTTTAGTGATTTCAACAGTATGGGAAGGTTATCAATGGCATTGGAATGCAGTGATTGGGGTGGTGCTCATTTTATGTGGTAACGCAATTTTCTTTGTTAAAATACCACAGTCAAAGGCTATACAACTTTCAAAACAAAGCTGAGTCTTGCATCGATGATAAGTAGTGAATTCATGTTTTCAATGTTATAAGAAATATTATGCCAAACAATCATCTATCGGAAAATATTATTCAGCTTTATCAAAAATATGCACGTGAATGGGTGGCACTGCGTGGAGAATGGCTATTTGAAAAAGTGTGGTTGGATCGCATGTTGGCTTTGCTGCCAGATCAAGCAAATGTTCTGGATTTAGGCTGTGGGTCAGGGAAACCGCTTGCTACTTATTTAATTGAACAGGGTTGCGCAATTACTGGGGTAGATAGTTCCGAGCTAATGTTACAAATGGCACGAGCAAACTTTCCTGAACAAGCTTGGCTTCAGGTGGATATGCGGCAGTTCAATCTAGAACAAAAATTTGATGCAATCTTGGCGTGGGACAGCTTTTTCCATTTGACACCAGATGATCAACGACAAATGTTTATGCAATTTGCACGACACGCCAAACTAGGAACCGTGCTGATGTTTAGCAGCGGTCCTGCATATGGAGAAGCTATCGGAGAGCTATTTGGTGAACCTTTATATCATGCCAGTTTAGCTCCAGAAGAATACCGTCATCTATTGGCTCAATATGGCTTTGAAGTACTGAATATGGTGGCAGAAGATCCTGAATGCACGGGGCATACGGTTTGGTTGGCAAGAAAAGTTTGAACCACTGTAGATATTCTGGAGTAAATGGGCAATGGGATTTATTGATCAAAGCAAAAAAAACCACTCTCGAAAGAGTGGTCTGGAAAATCGAAAAATTGTTTAAGAAGCTTTGCTGGCTTTGGCTTCAACTTGCTGTTCTGCTTGAATCGCAGTCAGTGCAATTGTGAACACAATATCATCCACCAACGCACCACGGGACAAGTCATTCACAGGTTTGTTCAAACCTTGCAACATTGGGCCGACGCTTACAACATTGGCAGAACGTTGTACTGCTTTATAAGTGGTGTTGCCTGTATTTAAATCTGGGAAAATAAATACATTGGCGCGACCCGCAACTTTAGATTCTGGTGCTTTCGAGCGACCAACACTTTCAACAGATGCAGCATCGTATTGTAAAGGACCATCAATCAGTAAGTCAGGACGGCGTTGTTTTGCAATGGCAGTTGCTTGAGCAACTTTCTCGACATCTGCACCTGCACCCGAAGTTCCAGTAGAGTAGGAAATCATGGCAATACGCGGGTCAATACCAAAAGCTTTTGCCGAGTCTGCGGATTGAATGGCAATTTCCGCCAGTTGCTCTGCATCTGGATCTGGATTAATTGCGCAGTCACCGTATACGTAGACTTCATCAGGTAACAGCATAAAGAACACTGAAGAAACTAAAGAGTATTCAGGTGCAGTTTTGATCAACTGGAATGCAGGGCGAACTGTATTGGCTGTGGTATGTACTGCACCAGAAACCAAACCATCGACTTGATCGAGTGCTAACATCATCGTGCCTAAAACCACGGTGTCTTGTAGTTGTTCACGGGCTTGTAATTCGTTGATTTTGCCTTTACGTGCCTCGACCATAGGTGCGACATAGTTTTCACGAATCAGGTCTGGATCAATAATTTCTAGGTCAAATGGCAATTCGATATTACGTGCTTTCGCGACCTCAACCACAGCTTCTGGTTTAGCCAAAAGAATACAATGGGCAATGCCACGTGATTGGCAAATTGCAGCGGCTTGAATCGTACGTGGTTCATCACCTTCAGGTAACACAATACGCTTTTTGGCATGAATAGATTTTTGTACCAGTTCATGGCGGAAAGCAGAAGGAGACAGACGTGGATTATAAGCACCCTTCAGGAGCTGAGCTAGCCATTCTTCATTAATATGACTTGAGACAAAGCGGGTGACTTGCTCTGCACGCTCAGTGTCATCCACTGGAATTTCATTGCTTAAGTTCATTAAGCTTTGCGCTGTTTCAAACGTACTGAGTGGAGTATGTAAGATTGGTAAGCCTTGTTTAATTGCAGCTTGGCAGAAATCTAGAATTTGGCCATTAGGCGCATGGTGTTCAGTTAATAGTAGACCCGCAAGAGGCGTTCCATTGCTGCTGGCCAAGCTACTTGCCAGCAAAACATCAATACGGTCTGAAGCACTAATAATTAATTCGCCTGCAACAAACTTATCCAGTTCGTGTTCAATATTGGCTGCAATCAGGCTGCTGTGTAGAACACGGCGTTGTAAGGCTTCACCTTGGCTAATCCATTCAGCTTGTAAATTGGCTGCCAAATCAGACATGCGCGGTACACTCAGTGTGTTGCTGAATGGTACCAGACCAATCACAGGTAACTGCGCTGTACCAATATGGGCATGAGTTTTTTGAATATCTGCCACAAATTTGTTGGTATCACTTACTAAGCGTAGGCTTGGATCGAAGGTTAATGGAATTTGCGCAGAACCTTCAGGCAAGCCTTTGGTGCGCATAAATAGCACCCCAGCAGTACGGTCACTTGATGCGCCACCAAAATGACGTAGTTGAGCTTCAACTTTTTCCGCTGATGCAGAGGCTTTATGAATGTCTGCATTACTTACGATGATGACTTTTGCATCTAAGGCTTTTGCTAAAGCAGAGTTCAGTTCAGAGGCAAAAGCATCACGTGCATTTGGTAATAACCCTTCAACAATAATGATGTCATGCTTTTTTGCAATTTGACGATGTAGACGAACGGCTTCTTCGAGTAATTCATCACTTTCGCCACAGTTCAATTGCTGAGTGACGGTTGCATAAGGAATAGGTTCAACTGTTTCACTTTTGGTAAGATGCTGAAAAAGTGCACTGGTGCGATCAGCTTCAATTTTAGTTTCTTGAGAAAAAGGTTTAAGAAAGCCCGCTTTAACACCTTGGCATTCTAAAGCATAGCTTAAACCTAAACATGCCGATGTGAGGCCAACGCCTTCACCAGTTGGGACTAAAAGAATGGTTTTCATAGTCGTTATGTATTCATTAAAAAAAGGAAAGGCAGTCAAGGCGCGATTGCTTAAGCAATCGCGGCAGTTGATTCAGGCTTTTTTGCAGTTGTCTGATTAACCTCATTGTCGACAACACTTGCTGTTTCTTTCGCGATACGACCTTCTTCATCGGTTGGAATCACCCAAATTTGTGGGCCAGTCCCTGCATCAATGCGGCCTTCAGTACCACGTTTGAGGTTGTTATTTTGTTCTTTGTTCAAGTTAAAACCGAAGTGCGGTAAGTAAGCCATGGTTTTTTCACGAATATACGCAGAATTTTCACCAATACCACCAGTGAAAAACAAACCATCTAAACGCGGTAGACCACAGCTAAGTCCAGCTAAAGATTTTGCAAGGCGATAGCAGAACACTTCAATAGCCAAGGTCGCATCTTCATTGCCTTGTTCAGAGGCTTCAATCAAGGTGCGCATATCGTTAGACAAATTGTCAGATAAACCGAGTAAGCCACTTTCTTTGTTTAGCATCTTGTCAATTTTATAGACATCCCAACCAAGGTTAGCTGCCAAGAAGCTGTGTAAACTTGGGTCTACATCACCACTACGGGTACCCATCACAATACCTTCGAGTGGCGTTAAACCCATAGAGGTGTCAACACTTTGACCATTCCAGATGGCACAAGTCGAGCTACCGTTACCTAAGTGAGCTGTCAACCAGCCGCCTTGTTTTAAGCTACCTGCCAATTCTGAACCACGTTCAGACACATAAGCATGGCTGGTGCCATGGAAGCCATAGCGACGAACATTGTGTTCAGTGTATAAGAATTTAGGCACTGCATAGCGGTAAGCATGTGCAGGCATAGTTTGGTGGAATGCAGTATCAAATACTGCAACTTGTGGCAATTCAGGGAATAAACGCATAGTTGCATCTATGCCAACAAGATGTGCAGGGTTGTGAAGCGGTGCAAGCGGCGTCGCTTCACGAATACGTTCAATAATTTCTGGGGTGAGTAATTCAGCTTTGGTCAATGTACCACCATGTACAACGCGATGACCAATGGCTTGAGGGTTATAGTGAGAAAGACGCTCTAAAATTGTTTCTAATGCTTTTTCGTGATCAGCATGGGGAATAGACAGTTCTAGTGGTGCGCCACCAACAGTGACACCTTTAATGCGGGCTTCAGCAGAGCCTAAGTTTTCTGCCAAACCAAAAATACGATCTTCACGGCGCTCTGAAACAAGAGCATATTTAATTGAAGATGAACCGCAGTTAATTACTAATACTGATGTAGACACGTTTATATACCCGAATTTTAATTGAAATAAGTCGTCCCTAAAGTGATCTTTATGCAGTACTTATCAATGCAATCCAGATCAGTAATAATGTTTTATCATGTGTTGATTTTCTGTCCTAGATAGACTTTAGGAGATTAGACTTAAGCACTATCGACCAGTGAAATAATAATAAATAAAATTTATAGGTTGATAGTTTTCATTTATTAATGAAATAGTGCTCAGACCTAAATTTTTCTTGCTGTACATCTTTAACACTAGCATGAGAAATGAATTTTGAGCAGGAGCTAAGTGTTGTTTTTATGCTTAGTTTTGATACTTGATTTCTGACCAGCGTACAATGACATAGGCAATTAATGCCACCATAAAAAAGACCAACATCATCCAAGCCAGACCTTGTAAGGTTTCGATGATCGTACGGTAAATTTCCAGTACCCAGCGTTCTTGAGTCAGTTCAATCACAATTTTTTTATCATTTTCGGTATAAGTCAGCGGCGTGATGTATTTTTCCATATCGTAAATACGAATGCCTGAAGATGTTCCGACCACCATACCCGCAAATTTGGTGTATTTTGCCCAAGCTTCATGGATTGGATCGTGAATAATGCGCGCCAGAATAGCATTAATCGAATTGGAAAAAATTTTCATTACCGTAAAAGAAACCAGTAATGCCAGTAAAAAGGTACAAATGATCAAATAGTAAAACATGCGATTTCCCTTTTATCTTTTTCAATTTTTTTATCATGTTACAAGATTTAGGGTGGGGATAGTGTAGTCGCTGTGTTCAGCTTCATGGCTGAAACTGAACACTTAAAGATACTTTAGTTAGACAGGAATTATTGGCGAATTTGTCCATCACCTAACACAATCCATTTTTGCGAAGTCAAACCTTCCAGACCGACTGGGCCACGCGCATGAATCTTGTCGGTGGAAATGCCGATTTCAGCGCCTAGACCATATTCAAAGCCATCAGCAAAACGAGTAGAAGCATTCACCATGACTGAGCTAGAGTCAACGCGAGCAAGGAATTGACGCGCCAAGCTGAAGTTTTCGGTAATGATGGCATCGGTATGATGCGAACCATATTTGTTGATATGGTCGATGGCCTCATCCATTCCTGAGACCACTTTGACAGCCAAAATGGGACCTAAATATTCGGTATACCAGTCTTCTTCACTTGCAGGTTTAACCCCTGAGCCTAAAATACGCTGGGTTTCAGCGCAACCACGCAGTTCAACATTTTTCTCTGCATACAGCTCTGCAATGCGCGGTAAAAACTCTTCGGCAACGTTCTCATCAACCAAGAGGGTTTCCATGGCATTACACACGCCATAGCGATGAGTTTTTGCATTGAGTGCAATCGGTAGCGCCTTGAGTAAATCTGCTTGTGCTTCAACAAAAACATGGCAGTTGCCATCTAAATGTTTAATTACAGGAATACGGGCTTCATTGGTAATACGTTCGATTAACCCTTTGCCTCCACGTGGAACAATCACATCCACATATTCCGACATGGTGATCAAATGACCTACTGCTGCACGATCTGTTGTATTAATCACTTGAACTGAAGTTTCAGGCAAACCTGATGCTTTAAGTCCGTGCTGAATAGCAGCTGCAATGGCCTTATTCGATTCTAATGCTTCAGAACCACCACGTAAAATAATGGCATTACCTGACTTCAAGGCGAGTGAAGCGGCCTCCAAGGTCACGTTTGGGCGCGACTCATAAATCATGCCGACCACACCCAGCGGTACGCGCATTTTGCCAATTTGAATGCCAGTAGGGCGGTAGGCTAAATCTGTGATTTCACCAATCGGATCGACCAGACTGATGACATCTTTCAGACCTTGTAGCATAGCCTTAAAGCGTGTGGGGGTAAGTTCTAAGCGATCAAGTAATGCATTGTCTAATTGATTGTTACGGCCTTTATCCATGTCTATTTGGTTGGCCGCTAAAATCGCAGACTCATTGTTCTGTAATGCTGTGTAAATTGCTGACAAAGCATTGTTTTTAGTTTGGGTAGAAGCGCTGGCTAACACGCGTGAAGCTTGGCGTGCTTGTTGTCCTACCGTTTGCATGTATTGTTCAATCGACTCTTGCATGGCGGTTTGATCACTTAGAAATTTCAGTTCCGATAGTAACAGCCTGTGTACTGACAATGAAGTATCTCAGTGAAAATAGATAAAACTTTAGCGTACAGGATGCATTCTATCGCTTTTAGGGCAAAAAAAGACAAGCGGTCATGGAATGAGTTGCAGCCAAAATCATCCTTTGTATATGATGACAAGCGATAATGACATTGACGTCTTACACAAAAATAGAATGAGTTTGTGCTTAAAAATAGGCACATACGTTGCATTAAGTAGTGTCTTGCAAAATAAAAATAAGACAAGGATGGAGGCAAGGAATATGAATTCCATTATCCAATTGGACGCGGAATTACAGTCATCAATAAACCGTCACGGTTTTTTTGATTTATATAATAAGCACAGCTTTAAACAGCCAGCTCGAACCACTTGGATAGATGGATGGAAAATCGAGTATATGGCGATTGCTGAACCTGAAACACTTCACCGTACCCCGATTGTGATTATTGGTGGCGCATTCCAAAATTTTAACTCTTATAAATATTGTGTAGAGCAACTGTTTGCCGCAGGACCTGTCATTTTAATCGATTTACCTTCTATGGGCGCAAATCAGCAAATTACTAATGTTGACACAGGGCTTTCGGCAGGGACATTAGAGTTAAGTGATCTCGCAGTCATGTTGGGACAGTGGTTGGATATTGTCGGGCTGAAGCGAGTTTCGGTCATGGGGATGTCTTTAGGTTCAGTATTGGCATCGGGTTTGGCAGATTTACGTCCAGAATTGATTGATCGCATGATTTTGATGGGGGTGATGCAAAAAACACGTAAAAGCTGGCGCATGTTACTCGAAGAATCCTTATTTTTAATGCAAGAACAGCGTATGGAGGAATTCGGTCAGGCAGTCATTTTGTATTTGGTGAATCATGCCAAATTAGATGTGACGCGAATGTCACCAACGGCAAAACGGTTGTTCTTTCGGCAGATGGCAGAATTTACTGCGACCGAGCAAGAACGCTATGAAATTAACTGTAATCGCTTGCTGCGTTTAACTGATGTGCCTATTCCAAGTTGTAAGGTTTTGGTTGCATGTGGTCAATATGACAGTTTCACCTTGCCTTATGAAAATGCCAATTTTGCCTTGCAATGTCCTGATATGGAATTTGCCATGATTGCCAACGCGGATCATGTGCCACAATTACAACGCCGTAAAGAAACCATGCATTTATTCGCAACTTATTTGCGTGGCGAATCTATTCAGCAGTTAGATGGTATTCTGAATATGACTCGAGCGCAGTTATTAACCATGGAACGTCGAGGCGAAGCAAGAATTCAGGTGAGTCAACCATTTACTCATTTAACTCATCGTCATTCAGATTTACAGTTATCAACTGAAATTGAAGATATGAATTTCTTTGGTTTAAAACTCAATTTTACCCAAGGTGACAGTCAAATCGCTGCGCAATATCCACGTGATTTAGCTTTACATCTGCACGATGAAGAGGGTTCTTTTACGATTGAATGTTTAATCTTTGAGATAGGTGAAACACATGTTCGCGCTTTATTTAAGCATGGCAGTTTTGACGTGGCAGAACGTCTACTGCGCTATATTCAACGCCAGCAAGCCTTGATGATGTCGGCAAGTGCTTAAAATCTTGTGACCCTAAATTTGCAATCAAGGATCAATGAAAGGGGGAGCTATAAACAGCTCCCCCTTTTGTTTTAATGTTTTAAATCGGGATGTAAGGTACGGGGTTTACTTGTGGCGTGTAGCATCCAGACCAGATCGCCAAGATGTTCTTCCGATGTGGTTTCATCTGTTTGCACTTGGAAATAGAGTTTGGGTTGAATGACAGATGATGTTTGAAAACCCGCATCTTGCAAAAAAATCTGAAGCTCATTTGGTTGAGTAAAGTGAAAACTAAAGGCACTACGAGACATCATTTTTAACAGTTTGCTGCTGCTCCAAATGATATGTGCTAATTTATTTTTGACGGGTTCAGGATAAATATCGCTGAGATAGTGGATTTCGGGAAAATGCTTCCCGTTGTTGCTGATGGCTTGGAATAATTGTGCCAATGAGGTTTTATCAAAATAGTTAATCAGCCCTTCACTAATGACTACCAGTGGAAAGCGCGTGTCAAATTTTTGAAAAACCTGGGAAAATTCATCGCTAAAAATATCAGCACTTAGTACCTGAGGGCTATTGGATTCAAGTTGTTGCAGTGCTTGAGTTTTGACGTGTGCCATTTCGGGTAAGTCTAATTCTCGATAGACCAAATTAGGAAACTTGCGACGGAAACTCCAACCGCGCGGTGAAAGCCCACATGCAATTTCTAAGACTTGTAGTTGCGGGTGCTGGGCAATCAATTGATAAAGATGTTCATCAATCATGCGGTGGCGTTGCTTTAAGGTGCTGCGCATACTCCCCCCTACATAGCGTTCTGCCCAAGACTCTAATGGATGCACCAGTTTTGCTAAAAATTTACCTTTGGCAGTGGCAAAAACTGCATTTGAAATCCCCATTTGATACCAAATATAACCTGTGTAATGGGCTGTAAAAGAGATATGGCGATGTTGTGAAAGTCCTTCTGACATGTCTTCCTGACCTACTTTTTTGTTTTGATTTTAGTACAGCAATAGTTGCTGAAAGTGCTTACATCATAATGAAAAAGGAGCACTTTGTGGTGCTCCTTCCGTCGAATAGTTAGTTAGCATTTCTAAAGGCGGTAATGTTGTCTCTGACACGTTGCCATTCAGCACCCAGCGCTAAAGTTTCACCAATTTGAATATTCGGGATTTTCCCGCGCATACGTTCTAAACGTTGCTGATTTGGTAGAGGCAGTTCAGTCATGCCTGCCAAAGCAATACATTGTGCAGCACGATCATTACATACCAGCCCCATATCACAGCCTGCTTTCAGTGCAGCTTGAATGCGAGCATCGGCACCGCCCGCAACACAGGCCGCTTGCATGCTTAAGTCGTCAGAGAACAGTACGCCATCAAACTTTAACTCTTGGCGAAGAATGTTTTGAATCCAGAACTCAGAGAAGCCTGCTGGGTTCGGATCGACCTGATCATAAATTACATGAGCAGGCATAAGGGCATCGAGTTGCGGCATCAGTTGAATAAAACTTTGCATGTCTTTAGCAAAGATTTCGGCATAGGGACGTGAGTCAATTGCCGCCGCGACATGTGAGTCTGCCTTCACTGAGCCATGCCCAGGAAAGTGTTTGCCTGTTGATGCCATGCCTGCACGTTTCATCCCTTTCAGAAAAGCACTGGCAAGTGGCACAATGTCTTGCATGTTCTTGGCAAAACCACGGTCACCAATCACATCGCTAATGTCGTTTAAGTCGAGTACAGGTGCAAAGCTAAAATCAATCCCAACAGCCAAAACCTCAGTTGCCATGAGCCAGCCGCATTGTTCAGCAAGGTCTAATGCCTGCTCAGCATTAGTCTGGTATAACTCACCAAAGCGGCCCATTGCAGGAAGTAGGGTAAAGCCTTGTTTTAAACGTTGTACACGACCGCCTTCCTGATCGACCGCAATTAAAATTTCAGGACGAATTTGACGCATATGATCGGTCAGTGCACGGACTTGTTGTGGGGACTGAATATTTCGTGCAAATAAAATAACGCCACCGACTTGCGGAGCTTGCAATAGTTCAATATCTTCTTGGGTAAGTTCTGTGCCAGCGATGTCTAGCATCAATGCGCCAATCATATCGGTGTCCGTGTTTGAATTATTTAAATAAAGAGGCTGAAGGGATCAGCTTCCGCGAAACAATACCCGAATTTTGCAATGATTTGCTACATTTTGTCAGCATAGATTATGATAAAACTACACGACATAAACATATTTAGTTGTTTAAGATGTTGAATCTGCACCATTCATGTTGAATAACGAAGCAGTAATTTTGGTCAAAAACCAAGGAAGTACAAATTATTTATGAAACTTCAAACAATAGCTTGTGCAGTTGCCATTGCGACTGGTGGTTTGTTTTTCACACACGCAATCAATCAAGCAATTGCAGCCAACGATACCGCTGTAGTCTCAAAATCTGTCGTGCCAACAAAAGAACAAGCGCTGGTTTCACGACAATTGGCAACCTTAGTTGACCGTCAACATTATTTAAATATGCGTTTGGATGCAGATACTTCGAACCGCATTCTCGATTTTTATCTGGACAGCTTAGATCCAGACCATACGATTTTCCTGAACTCAGAAGTCGAGCAGTACAAAAAGCAATATGGTGCGACCTTTGGTGCGGCATTAAAAGCGGGGGATTTAACGGGTCCCTATGCGATTCATGCCCAATATCGTGAGCGTTTGGCACAGTTTTATGAGTTTATGTTGGCAGAGCTGAAAAAACCGCAAAACTTGAATCAGCCAAATGTCTACATCGATGTTGATCGTGAAAAAGCGGCTTATTTTAAAAATACTCAAGAGCAGCGTACTTATTGGCACAAAATGCTGGTGTCACAACTCATCAATTTGACCATCAGCAAACAAGAAGAACTGGCTAAGCAAAAAGTGTTAAAAGATAATCCTGAACTTGCCAATGGGCAGGATTTAACCAGCCCAGAAGATTTAACACCTGTTCAGACGTTGACCAAACGCTATACCCGTCAATTGGAACGAATTAGCCGTACCAAAAGTGATGATGTTCTAGATAAAACCTTAAATGCAATGATGCTGACCTATGATCCGCACAGCAACTATTTCCCACCTGTCGATGCGATGGAATTGAACCGTCAAACGACTTTGCAGTTGGAAGGGATTGGGGTATCTATTCGTCCAGAACGTGGTAATGAAGACTATACCAAGATTGAAACTATTGTAGATGGTGGGCCTGCAAGCAAAACAGGACAAGTGAAGTCGGGTGACCGCATTATTGGTGTGGCACAAGATGGCGAAAAAATGATAGATGTTGTGGGTTGGCCAAGCAATGAAATTGTGGGATTGATTCGTGGTAAACGTGGAACCAAAGTAACTGTACGCTTGTTGGCAACAGGTGCTTCAATGAGCCAAGCACGCAATGTGACGATTGTACGTGATGTGATTCAGGAAGAAGATGCAGGGGTGCGTTCACGCGTGGTCGAAGTGAAACGTGATGGCAAAGTGCACCGTATGGGTGTCATTGAAATTCCGTCTTTCTATTTGAATTATCGCGCACGTCGTGCAGGCAACGAATATCGTTCAGTGTCTGAAGATACCAATAATGCCCTGAAAGACCTACAAACGAAAAATGTAGAAGGTATCATTATTGATTTGCGTAATAACCCAGGTGGTTCTTTAGAAGAAGTAGCACGTATGTTAGGGCAGGTGATTAAGTCGGGTCCAGTGGTACAAATTCGTGATGGCAATGGCAATGTAAGCGTGTTTGAAGATGATGATGGTGGCGCGCAAACCTATGCTGGTCCACTGGCAGTATTAGTTAATTTGGCTTCTGCTTCGGCGAGTGAAATTTACTCTGCTGCGATTCAAGATTATGAACGTGGCATTGTGATTGGTAGCACCACCACAGGTAAGGGAACTGCGCAAGTTCAACTGGACAGTTTGGCTTATGGGCAGGCGACCTTGACTCAACGTAAGTTCTACCGTGTTACAGGTGGGAGCACACAAAACAAAGGTGTCATTCCAGATGTAACGTTGGTGGATATTTATAACGAAGAGTTTGGTGAGCGTAAAGCGAAGAATGCCTTGAAATGGGATACAATTCCAACAGCACCATTCAAGCGTGAAGGTTCGGTTAAACCTTATGTACAACAACTTGATCAAGCTTCTGAACAACGCGTGAGTGTCGAGCCACAGTTCAAATATTTGGAACAGCGTAAAGCGATTGCGAAAAAGTCGGATGAGCAAAAACGTATCGTGTTGGACATTGAACAACGTAAGGCTGAGTTGATTGCACTAGAGCAAGAAACTTTACATGCAGAAAATCAGCGTCGTCAGGCAACAGGTCAAAAGCCATATGCAAATTGGGAGAGCTATCAAGCATCTCTAGATGCATTAGCGGAGTCTCGTGCTAAAATGAAAGCAACACAACGTCCTGCATTGCCTGAAGAGGAAGCATTTGTGACCGAAGCTGCGAATGTATTACTTGACTATGCGAAAATCCAGAAAGTGAAGTCCTAATTCTTTAGCAGCACAGATCAGATTTAAAGCCAGTCCAATTGGGCTGGCTTTATTGTATTTTAAGTATAAAAAAGGCATAAAAAATAAATGGATAACGGTTAATTGTGGCACGCTTTTTTTAAAAATAATACAGAATAAACACTTGACCAAAACGACAGAGTATTAGATTCTAAACAAGATTATAAAATTTGAAAAAACTTTACGTTTTTTATCGCTTGAGAGCTCGACTTTGAATGTATTGATAAAAAAAAGATGACCTAAACGGAAGCTTTATATGGTTCATATACATTATGATTTAAGCCTAGTTATAGGTTCTATTTTATTTGCTTTGTTGGCATGTTTAATGGTCGTGTCACTCGAACAATTGTTATTTCATGGGCCGCAGCAGAAGCTTCACAAGGTAATTTTGGTGACCAGTGGGTTGGTGCTTGGGGTTGCCATTTGGTGTATGCATTTTATTGCTATTTTCGCTTGCCATTTTCCAGAATCATTTAGCATAGATTTTTGGCTAACTCTAACTTCATATTTAATCGCATTTACTGCATCCACATTTGCTATTTGGTTAATTACACGTCCAACTTTGTCATTTGCACGTCTCATTATGGGGGCGGTGTTGATGGGATTAGGAATCTCTGGTATGCACTATACAGGGATGCTTGCACTGGAATTACCGTCTTATCATATTCAATACGACGTCATGTTGGTGGTGTTCTCGATTATTTTTGCAATTTGTGGTTCGGGTTTAACATTCTGGTTAACCTTTAAATATAAAGCGGCAATTAAATATAAATTCTGGTTAAAACTGGGTATTGCATTATTGCTGTCAACCACAATTGTGGGTATGCATTTTAGTGGTATGGCAGCAACCAAGTTTGTGAAACATCCGACCGATCTAATCAACTTAAATCAATCAGGTTATAGTCTCATTTTATTTACCGTATTATTGGTGACTTCCCTGATTTTTATTGCTGCATTTTTTGTGGCGATGCTAGAGCAACGCTTAGAAGAGCGCAACTTACAATTATATATTGCAAATCAAGAGTTGGCGAAACAAGCGGTTAGAGATAATCTGACTAAGCTGCCGAATCGGTTGTATTTAGCTGAATATGCACATTTTCTATTTACCAATCACCGTTACAATGACCAAAAAATTGCTTTTCTTTTTATTGATTTAGATCGTTTTAAAGGGGTGAATGATGTCTTTGGTCATCACGTTGGCGACCAATTGTTGGTACAGCTTTCAAGCCGTATTCACGCCCAATTGAATGAACACCAAAAATTACTCCGTATTGGTGGTGATGAGTTCTTGATGGTGATTGAAGATGCAAGTTTGGAACAAGCCGAGCGTATGGCAAATATTGCACTTGAACAAATTCAAAATAGCTTTTTGATTGCAGGGAAGGAAATTAATATCTCGGCAAGTGTCGGTATCGCGATGTTCCCGGAACATGGCAATAATCTTCAAGATTTATTAATCAATGCCGATGCGGCAATGCTTTCCTCGAAATATCAGGGACGCAACACCTATTCAGTATTTAACTACACAGTAGATCAGCAAGAAACTAAAAGTTTAACCAAATTAATCAATGATTTATATAAGGCTGTAGAAGAGCAGCAATTTATCTTATTTTACCAACCTAAATTTACTACACGTGATCATCAAATTTGTGGCGTGGAAGCATTAATTCGTTGGCAGCATCCTAGTTTGGGGTTATTAACCCCGAATATGTTTATTCGTGGCGCGGAAAAGACGGGACTCATTATTGAATTGGGCTATTGGGTGCTTGAGCAAGCTTGCCGTCAGATTCAAATTTGGGAAAAAAATAATGCCCCATTTTTCCCTGTTGCTGTAAACCTATCTGCCGTGCAATTTGAGCACAAGCATTTATTCACCAACCTTGAGCAGTTATTTGAAAAATATCAAATTGATCCAAGCCATTTGATGATTGAAATTACAGAAACGACGGCTATGCATCACATTGAGTCTAGTATTTTGAGTTTCGAGCGTTTGCGCCAAATGGGCATTAAGTTGGCAATTGATGATTTTGGTACAGGACATTCAAGTTTTCTGTATTTAAAAAATCTTCCTGTAGATGAGCTGAAAATTGATCGTGAGTTTATTTACGATTTAGAAGTTGATTCTAAAGAAGAAATGATTTTAGAAAGTATTATTCAACTTGCGATTAAACTCGGTTTGGTGGTGACCGCTGAAGGGGTGGAATGTGCCTCACAAGCTGAAATTCTATCGCGTTTAGGTTGCCAACAGCTACAAGGCTATTTACTTGCTATGCCAATGGAAGTTGAGCAACTCGAACGTTTTTAACTATTAAACTAAAGTACGTTGATGTATTGGTCGGATTTTTGATTGTACAAGATGGTTCCTTGGGCAGGATTAAATTTTAAAGTACCTTTAGTCACATACAGATACGGTTGCGTCCATCAGCTTTGGCTTGATAGAGGTTTTCATCGGCCAGTTTCATTACCGCTTTAATATGTATGGAAGAGTTGGGCCAATGTGCAAGACCAATCGAAACAGTGATAGGACCAATGCCTTCAATTAAAGTTGATTCTAATTTGAGTCTTAGGCGTTCTGCTAATTTATAACCAATATTTAAATCAGTACTAGGTGTTAGAACAATAAATTCCTCGCCACCAAAACGACAGCACACATCATTATCACGGAAGTTGGCCTGAATCAGTTCAGCCACTTTTTGTAAAACCACATCACCCTTGTCATGCCCATAGGTATCATTGACTTGTTTGAAATGATCAATATCAATGGCAATCACACAAAACTGGGTTTTGGCATTAATCAATTCTTGGGTAAATACATCCATACCTCGACGGTTATAAAAGCCTGTCAGTGGGTCAGTGTTGACGTGGTAATTTAGCTCATTAATCCTCTTTTTAAAGTTTTGAGCACTTAGTAGTAAAGAGAGGCGGAATTTTAAAACTTCAAAATACCAAGGTTCAATGCTTTTGATTCTTTGATCGATATCTGGAGTATTCAATACACTGGCCATTTTTGCCAGTTGTTCTAGTGGGTTGGAAATAAGATAAGCAATACGCCAGACGATAAAGAAAATAACCAGATAAAAGATCGACATACCGAATAAAGTTTTATAAACAATACTGGTGGCTTGTTCTAATAATACTGCTGTGGGCTGCTGAGAAATGATGATCCATTTGGTGGAAGGTACATAGGCAAAACCCGCGAGATTTTCTCGCCCTTGACTATTTATCAATTCAATTTTTCCATACTTGGTTGCTTGAATTTGAGCAAGCCCTGAGTTGTGCGTGACTGTTTCACCAATACGTTTAGCATCAGGATGAAAAATAATGCGATTGTATTGATCAAGCACATACATATAACTGTTTTGATAATTATATTTGATACTGAGTAACTCTCGGATTAAATTATTTTTCTTTAAATACAACGCTCCGCCAATAAAACCGAGATATTGGTGGTTTTGGTCAAAAATCGGTTGGGAGATAAAGACAATTAAATTATGTCGAATGGAATAGTAAGGATGTGTGATAACAGGAGCTTTTTTTTCTAATGACAGTTGAATGCCATAGGTTTTATTGACTTGCTGTTTATTAAATGCCAATTGTTCAGGGGCATAGCTGACAAAACGTCCTTCTTTATTAATCACCACGACACTATCAAAAAAATCTGATTGATAACGTAGACGATTGACTTCATTTTGTAGAGCGGCAGGGTCATCAAAAGAATGCCCCAAAATTTCTGCACTATATGCCAGTTGCTTAACTAGACTTTTAAATTGTAAATCCGTTCCTTGCGCAATTTTTGAAGCATAATCAAAATTAACAGATAATGAATTTTCAATCAGTTGTTGACGCTGAATGTAATAGCTGACTGCCAATGAAATCACGAATAGGCTAAATACACTAAACATCGCAAGAAAAAGAATTAACTTTCTCAAATCTAGATTGAGTTTTGAAAGTAGCCTTTGCAGAGAGGTCATCACAATATGGGTCAGGTGCTGTTGAAAATGTCGTATATGCTAAATGCTGTCGAGTGACGATATTGGATTGAAAGTCAGTCTGAATAAAACTTGTTTTACATAGGACAATGTATAGAGAAACGAGATAAAAATCTAGTTTTGATGAAATTTATCTATGCGTTTAATACGCGTATGACTGGTCAATTCAGAGATTAAGTATTATATTGTTTTTGTAAATATATTTTAATTTTTTGTATCATAATTAAAAAATCGGTTCTTAATTAAAGGTTTAGCCCAATCTGTACAATCTACCTTCGCAATGTTTGATTTTTCCGAGGCAATTATGAACATACAACTCTTAGAAATTGGCTCAGAAACCGAGCAGTTAAGTGCTTGTAGACTTTCATTGCTGTTGGGGATTACCTCATCACAGAATCAGATTGCGACTTATCTCAGATTGGCGAGGCAATTGTTGGCAGTAGATTATGCTGTTTTACAATTTAATAATGAGCCTTATGCGTGGGTGTCAATGCAGTCAGGTTTAAAAGCTTATACCAGCCCTTCATTGTTTCCAAATTTGGTTAGACATGCGTATATCGATGAGCGACATCCTGATTATTCAAAATTTTTAACAGTGATTTCGACTTTAGGCTTAGTATCACAACCCCGTTTAGTTATTTTGAATTTACAAAACAGCCAAGGTGATTCGGTTGGCCATGTGGCTTTGTTTGGCCCTCAAACTCAAGTATTTTCGCAAGATCAAATCCAGATGGTGCAAGAGTTATTCGCTAGTTTAATGAAGCACATTGAACTTAAAATCGATTATGCAGAACTAAAAGAAATGTATGAGCAGCAGTCTGCATTAAATTTTAGTAAAACCAAGTTTTTTCAAATTATTGCGCATGATTTACGTGCTCCATTTCATGGCTTGCTCGGATTTTCAGAAGTGTTAGCCCAAGAGCGTGGCAGTTTGGATGAAGATAGTATTCAGAATATTGCCGACTATTTACATGACACGACGCAATCTACGTATAGCTTATTGGAAAGTTTGCTTAATTGGGCGATGGCTGAAGGTGGGCGTTTTGTCTTCCATCCGATTAATTTCCAGTTAAAACAAGCTTCAAAAATTGTTTTTAATGTGTTGAATGGCTTAGCCATTAAAAAAAAGATTCAATTGATTGATGCTGTACCCGAAGAAATTAAAGTTTTTGCTGATATTAATATGGTCACTTCGGTGATTCAGAATTTAGTTTCTAATGCATTAAAGTTTACTCATATGGATGGTTCTGGCATAGTCAAGATTTCTGCTGAAGTCACAGACAAAGGGGTCGAGATTGCGATTCAAGACACAGGTTTGGGTATGACTTCGCAACAAATTGAACAGCTATTTCAACCACGGTTAACGGTCAGTTTTAAAGGCACGGATGGCGAAAAAGGCATGGGGCTTGGTTTAGTGCTGTGTAAACGTTTTGTAGAAATTAATCAGGGCGAAATCCAAGTCCAATCCAAAGAGGGGGAAGGTACTTTATTTAAAGTGACTTTGCCGCAAGCGGAATCTTATTTAGCCCTGAGTCAAAACCAAAAGAAAAAAGAAACTTCGTCTTAATCACATATCTTTTCCAGATGATTCATATTGTTCTAAAAAAAATCGTTCAAAATGACATGCATTCGGTAGTATCCCAGCATTTGATTGAGTACACTCGAAATGAAGTCGAATTCAGACTTATGCCCAATATCGGCTCAGCATATTTCGAAATATGCTGAGTATTTGGTCAGAACTTAACTGATTCAAAGTGTCCTTCATGCTTGAATCTGGGTGAAAACTGGAATGATTATCTGCAGATGAAAATTAAGATGTCATGAATTTCGATCGTCGAAAAATAAATTGAATGAAGCATGTGCTAAAGCAGGAGAAAAACGCTTGATGAACGCTGAACAATTGCAGAAAACGTTGTGTGCGAGCCAATATGCAGAACAGGTTTTGGCAATTCATAAGAGCTTATTAGAACAAGATTATGGCGTTGATCAGTTTCAGACTTCACTCACCACCTCGCAAATTTTTTTACACGTTCACCAAGAATTAGACAATGTAGAAGATGAAACCACATGGCTACGCTTAAGTCGAATTCTGCGGGCACGTTTGATGTTTCGCTGGATTTGGCAAGATGCGAACCAATTGACCGATGTTGTGACCTTAACACGCGAGCTATCCGATTTTGCGGATGCGATGGTTTGTGCAGCGAAAGAATTTGCACGTAAACCTCTGGTTGCCAAGCATGGCGAGCCAATAGGCTATAGCGGTAAAGTCCAAGACTTGATCGTGATTGCCATGGGAAAACATGGTGCACAAGAGTTAAACCTATCGAGTGACATCGATCTGATTTTTGCCTTCGATGAGCAAGGCGAAACCAATGGGCGTAAATGTATTGAGGTCCAGCAGTTTTGTATTCTTTGGGGGCAAAAGCTGATTTATTTACTGGATCACATGACTGCCGATGGTTTTGTGTTCCGTGTGGATATGCGTCTACGTCCGTGGGGAGATGGATCTGCGCTCGCAATTAGCCATGTAGCTTTGGAAAAATATTTGAGTCAGCATGGTCGTGAATGGGAGCGTTATGCTTGGATTAAAGCGCGTATTGTGACGGGGGGCAAGGAAGGGGATGAGCTGCTTGCCATGACGCGTCCATTTGTGTTCCGACGCTACGTTGATTACACTGCATTTGAAGCCATGCGCGAAATGAAAGCCATGATCGAACGAGAAGTGGCGCGTCGTAATATTGAAGATGACATTAAACTGGGTGCAGGCGGGATTCGTGAAGTCGAATTTATCGTACAGGTATTCCAATTAATTTATGGCGGTTCAAAACTCGAGTTGCAAGATCGTCAATGTCTGGTGAGTCTGCATCATTTGGGTGAAGTCGGATTACTTGATCCACAAGTTGTAGTTGAACTGGAAGATGCCTATTTATTTTTACGTCGAGTTGAACATGCTATTCAAGCGTTAAATGATCAACAAACACAATCTTTACCTCATGAGCCTGAGTTACGCCAACGTATGGTAGAGACTTTGGGTTATGCTGACTGGCAAGCATTTTTGGATGTACTCAATCAAAAGCGTGCCAAAGTCATTTATCAGTTTGAGCATTTGATTAAAGAAAAAGAACCTGACCCATTGGTCGAGAGTTTTGGTCAGTTAGAACAACGTTTACAAGCCGTATTGGATGACGATGCTAAAAATTTGGTGCATGAATTTTGGTATGGTAATGCTTTGAAAAAGTTGCCTGCAAAAGCGGTTCAGCGTTTGAAAATGTTCTGGCCACATTTGATTGAAGCGATTTTAGAGTCGGATAAACCACAAACTGCCTTATTGCGTTTAATGCCTTTGGTCGAATCGGTAATGCGCCGTACTGTGTATCTGGTGATGTTGATTGAGAGCAAGGGTGCGCTACAGCGTTTAGTCAAAATGGCGACTGTTAGTCCCTGGATTTGTGAAGAATTGACGCATTATCCCGTATTGCTAGATGAATTTTTATCGATGGATTTTGAATTGCCTCGCCGTCAGGATTTACAAGATTCATTACGTCAGCAATTGCTGCGCATTGAACTCGATGAAGTCGAAGACCTGATGCGGGTGTTACGTCTCTTTAAAAAATCTAATGTTTTGGCGGTAGCAGCCAGCGATGTTCTAGCTGAAAGTCCACTCATGAAAGTCTCTGATGCCTTAACCGATATTGCGGAAGTATCGGTGAATGCAACCTTGAACATGGCATATCAAATGGTTGCGAAAAGACATGGCTTTCCACTCGATATTGAAGGGCAGCGCTGTGCCATTGACCATATGGCTTTTGCCGTTGTGGGCTATGGTAAGGTGGGCGGCATTGAGTTGGGCTATGGTTCGGATTTAGATTTGGTGTTTATTCATTATATGGATGAACAAGCAGATACAGATGGCCCGAAATCCATTAGTGGCTTTGAATTTGCCATGCGGGTGGCCCAAAAGTTTATCTCATTGATGACGACACAAACCCTCGATGGTCGAGTCTATGAAATTGATACACGTTTACGCCCTTCGGGTGAGGCTGGTGTTCTGGTTACCAGTCTAAAAGCCTTTGAGCAGTATCAACTTAAAAATGCTTGGTTATGGGAGCATCAGGCATTGGTTCGTGCACGTTCGATTGCAGGCGAAGAAACACTGCGGGAAAAGTTCGAGCAACTGCGTTGCCGAATCTTAACCTTGCCTAGAGAAGAGGCAAATGTACGTGAAGAAGTGCTCAAAATGCGTCAGAAAATGAAAGACCATTTAGGTTCTTCTAAAGAACAGCAAAAAGATGGAATTTTTCATTTAAAACAGGATGTAGGTGGTATCGTTGATATTGAATTTATGGCACAGTATGCTGTGTTAGCCTGGAGTGGGTCGAATCCCGATCTCGCCCACTACTCCGACAATGTACGAATCCTTGAAGACGCTGCAAAAGCAGGTTGCTTATCCAGTAACGATGCAACAGCATTGATTCAAGCTTATCTCAGTGAACGAGCCGAGAGCCACCGTTTAGCGCTTGCGAATCAATCCATGCAAGTCAATGCTGCGGATTGGCACAATACCCGCGTGATCGTTTGCAAGTTATGGCAAAGATTAATAGATCCAACTGCTACGGCTATGTTGGATAAAAATGACAGTATATAAAAATTTGGAGTGTGTGCCATGAATTTGGCTGATCGTGATGGTTTTATTTGGCAAGATGGACAATTGGTTGATTGGCGTGAAGCGAAAGTTCACGTTTTAACGCATACTTTGCACTACAGTATGGGTGTCTTTGAAGGTGTGCGTGCTTACGAGACACCAAAAGGTACAGCGATTTTCCGTTTACAAGACCACACTAAGCGTTTGCTTAATTCTGCAAAAATTTATCAAATGAAAGTTCCATTTGATCAAGCGACGCTAGAACAAGCTCAAATTGATGTGGTTCGTGAAAATAAATTAGCATCTTGCTATTTACGTCCGTTAATCTGGATTGGTTCTGAAAAACTTGGTATTGCAGCGACGAACAACACGATTCATGCAGCAGTTGCAGCATGGGGTTGGGGTGCATATTTGGGTGAAGAAGCTATGGCGAAAGGGATTCGCGTAAAAACTTCTTCTTTCACGCATCACCATCCAAACGTGACGATGTGTAAAGCAAAAGCTTCGGGTAACTATACTTTATCGATTCTTGCTCACCAAGAAGTTGCACATTCTGGTTACGATGAAGCAATGTTAATGGATCCTCAAGGTTATGTTTGCCAAGGTTCTGGCGAAAATGTATTCCTTGTGAAAGATGGTGTGTTACATACCCCAGATATCGCTGGTGGTGCGCTTGATGGTATTACACGTCAAACTGTGATGACTATTGCCAAAGACTTGGGTTACCAAGTTGTAGAACGTCGTATTACTCGTGATGAATTCTATATTGCGGATGAAGCCTTCTTCACAGGCACTGCTGCTGAAGTTACGCCAATTCGTGAATATGATGACCGTCAAATTGGTTGTGGTGCACGTGGTCCAATTACAACTGAAATTCAAAAAACCTATTTTGATGCAGTTCAAGGTCGTAACGACAAATATGCGCACTGGTTGACTTACGTAAACTAAGTTGATCGGTTAAGATCAAAAGGCGAGACTTCGGTTTCGCCTTTTTTATTGAAATTTTATCATGGTTTAAGTTTATGCATATTGTCTATGTTAGTGATGGAAAGGCGGGACACCGTTCACAAGCACTCGGCTTGTTTAAAGCTATACAAAGACAATCTTCAGAAACGGTCAGCTTTGAAGAAATTTCGATCGATGACTTGGCCATATTCCCTTTGTTGGTAGGACTCTTTCGTAGATCTATTCCACAGCTCCAAACCACACCTGATTTTATTTTTGGTGTGGGCAGTCATACCCAATTACGTGTTTTTTTGCTTGGAAAAATTTATCCTCAAGCCAAAACTGTGATTTTAATGAAACCGAATTATCCATTCGCTTGGTTTAATTACAGTGTGATTCCAGAACATGATGGCATTCCAGCATCTGATCGGGTGATTGTGACCCAAGGGGCACTGAATCCGATTGTGAATGAACAGCGCCATCAATCAGAGCGGATTTTAATTGCATTGGGTGGTTCATCTAAACGTCATCAATGGAATGAGGATAAAGTCTTTGCCTCGATTGAACACATTGTGAAGCAACATCCGAATAATGAAATCATTATTACCACTTCGCGTCGAACGCCTGAGCAGTTTGTTGAACGCTTGAATACATATCCTTTTTTACCTCATGTGCACTTTTTCCCTGTAGAACAGACGCCACAAGGTTGGATTTTTGAAGAAATGCAACAGGCAGAAGCTGTCTGGGTCACGGAAGACAGTGTCTCGATGATTTATGAGGCACTGACTGCAGGTTGTAGAGTTGGCGTGATTGCCATGGATCGGACCAAACAGGACCGTATTACGACATCTGTAGATGGATTATTAGGGAAAGGAATTATCTCGGAATCGCTCTTGTTAGCTCAGTTGCCTGAACCAAATGCTTTTAAAGAAGCAGAGCGTGTGGCAACATATCTTTTAGCTCAATAAGCAGAAGTTGCCTGTGATTTACTTATTTCTTGTTCTGTTCGTGATGGTGGTACTGTTTAGTTACAAGTTTGCGTGGTGGAAACCCGCAGTAGATTGGAAACGACCACGTGTGCTGATGTATCACATGGTACGAGAGCATATAGATGGGGCAAAATTTAATAAGCTAAGAGTTACACCTAAACAATTTGAGCAGCAAGTGGCATGGATGAGTGCACAAGGTTTTCATTTTGTTACGATGCAAGAATTACAACAGAATTGGGGGCAACACCCTGAAAAAACCGTAGCGATTACTTTTGATGATGGTTATTTGGATAACTTGGAAAATGCGTATCCAATTTTAGAAAAATATCAAGCCAAAGCCACCATTTATGTGGTGGTTGATCGTCATGATCGGGACTGGTCGACGTATAAAAAAGCACATCATAACAGTGGCGAATTGGCACGTGAGCCAAAGCTTAATGATGAACAAGTGAAGTTCTTGGCGAATAGTGGTTTGGTGGAAATTGGCTCGCATACCATGACCCATGCCAATTTAGATAAATTAAATGATGCTGAATGTCTAGCAGAATTAACCGAGTCTAAACAGCAGCTTGAACAATTAATTCAACAACCAGTGACCAGTTTTGCCTATCCTTTTGGTATCTATTCTGCACGTGATGTGGCGTTGGCCAAACAGGCTGGTTATCACAATGCGGCGACGACCATTGAAGGGATTGATGGCGAGCAACCTGATTTTATGCAATTGCAACGTATTAAAATTAGTGGGAAAGATTCACTTTTTGCGGTGAAGTTAAGACTTAAATTAGGCAAGCGTGAGGGCTAAACATGAACATTACGCTTGTGATGGCCAGTGATGAAGAAGGTGGTTTAGAAAAGCATGTGTTAGAACTTGCTGAAGGGCTTGCAGAGTTTCACCAAGTTTCTTTAATTGCACATCAAAAATATCAAAGCCAATTGTCTAAGAAGGTCAATTTTGTTGTCTTTGATATGAGTGGTAGCCGCTATAATCCATGGACAAAATATCAACTAAAAAAAGTCATTCTGGCAACTCAGCCTGATATTTTACATGCGCATGCTTCTAAAACTGCGAAGCTGTTACAAGGTATGCTCAAACAGTTTAGTTTTCCAAGCGTGGTGACTGTTCACGGCAAAAAGAAAAGTAATCAGGCATATTTTGCATTTGATCACATGATTGCCGTGAGTCGTTCGGTTGCAGAGACTTTAAACCAACCGAATAAAACTACAGTTATTTATAACGGAACTAAAATTACTGTATCGCCAACACCTTTTCAGAAAAACCGAAAGTTTATTGCGATTGGGCGTTTGAATTCGGTGAAAGGTTTTGATCTGTTATTAGAGGCTTGGAAATATATTCCACATTCACTTTCAATTGTTGGAGAAGGTGAGGAACGGAGCAAGCTTGAACAACTGATTCAGCAGTATCAATTGTCTAATCGGGTTTCTTTGCTAGGCTATCGTTCAGATATTCATACGTTGATCAATGAACATGAAGCATTAATTGTTTCTTCATTGCGTGAGGGTGGTCCTTATACTTTGGCAGAAAGCCTATTATTGAATCGACCTGTATTGGGTACTGATGTTGGAATGATGGCAGAATTTGTTCCAGCGGAATTCTTATGTGAGGCAGGGAGCAGTAATGCTTTAAATACCTTGCTTCAGCATTATTTACAAGTCGAAGCCCCTTTTATGGATTTCGCATCAGCGTATGCAATGGCGCAAGAACAGCTTACTTTTCAGAAAATGATTGAACATACCTTACAAATTTATCAATCTTTGCTTGTGTCATAAATGGGATTTAATATGAGCCAACAGCCGATTATTCTTGCACTTACCGATGGCAAAGCAGGTCATGAAACCCAGACACAGGGAATTGTACAGCTTTTAAATCAACAGCAAACTTATCAAGTAGAATGGCTCAAACTTGAATTGCCTAGTAAATGGCACTATCGAATACTGAAATGGTTGATGAAATTCAGTCCGAACACAGCATGGTTGACTGCGTTTTTGTCCCGTGAGCAACTGGTCAATATCAAACAGAAAAAAGTTGCCTATATTGTATCCGCTGGTGGAAATACACTTTTGGCCAATGCATTACTTCAACTGGAACTCTCCAAAACACAAGCTGTAAAAAATATCGTGGCAAGTTCTTTGCGTGGCATTAAAGATCACTATTTTGATGTTGTGTTTACCATACAAGCAGAACAAGAGAATTTAGCACATTATTTATATTACCCGATTGCCCCAAATAAAATGTGTGCTTTGTCTTCGACTCAAATGCAGGCAAGAACAAAATTAGGTATTTCATCATCTGCTCAAGTCATAACAGTGTTGATTGGTGCTGATACCAAGACTGTTAGTATTGGTTCTGTAGAGGAATGGGGGGCTGTTCTTCAAAAAGTCCGTAGTGAATATCCTGAGGCATGTTTTTTGTTGACGACTTCCCGAAGAACATCAGTTGAGTTTGAACAAAGTTTGGCAGAGTTGTGTTATGCACATGATATTTTGCAGGCCACTGATCAGATCACTTGGGTTGCACAAGGTCAACAATGTGATATTAAAGATTATATTTTGGCGGCAGATTGGGTTTTATCGAGTGCAGATTCAACTTCGATGATGGCTGAAGTTGTTATGTCAGGTCAGCCATTAATCGTGTTTTCTGATGCGACTAAAATGCATGATGCTGCGATTCAGCAACAATTACAATTTCTGGAACAGCAAAAATGGATCACTTGTTATGATCTATCGAATTCCTTTCAGTTTAAACAAGCGCTACAGTTCCTTGAACCTAAAAATCATTCCAAGGCGATGGCGAGTGAACTGGAAAAAAGATTGAACTAACTTTTGGGGAAACTGGTTTTCTTTTGTAATATGACTACGATATTGCTGCATATTTGCAAATGAATCAGTAAATTTAAGTTTAAATCAATGATAAAATTTCCCACTAAGAATGTGGAGTCAAAAAATTCATTATGAAATTCTTAGTTACTGGCGGTGCTGGTTTTATTGGGTCGGCAGTTGTTCGTCATATTATTCAAAATACTGAACATGAAGTATTAAATGTAGATAAATTAACTTATGCGGGAAATTTAGAATCTTTAATTTCTGTTGCTGATCATCCACGCTACCATTTTTCTCAAACTGATATTTGTGACCGAGCTGCATTAGACCAACTCTTTTCAGATTTTCAGCCTGATGTTGTAATGCATTTAGCAGCAGAATCGCATGTAGACCGTTCTATTTCTGGTCCTTTTGCTTTTATTGAAACCAATATTATTGGAACCTACCAGTTATTAGAGGCAAGTCGTTCTTATTGGGGTAGCCTAGCGGAAAAAGGTAAAGCGACATTTCGATTCCATCACATTTCGACAGATGAAGTTTATGGGGATTTGGAAGGTACGACAGACTTATTTACGGAAACAACGTCATACTCACCGAGTTCACCTTATTCTGCCAGTAAGGCAAGTTCTGACCATTTAGTGCGCGCATGGAATCGTACTTATGGACTGCCTGTAGTGGTGACGAATTGCTCGAATAATTATGGGCCATATCATTTCCCTGAAAAATTAATTCCATTAATGATTTTGAATGCACTACAAGGTAAAGCATTACCAGTTTATGGTAACGGTCAGCAAATTCGTGACTGGCTTTTTGTGGAAGACCATGCGCGTGCATTGTATGTTGTTGCGACGCAGGGTGTAGTTGGAGAGACTTATAATATTGGCGGACATAATGAAAAAGCCAACCTTGATGTTGTCCACGCCATTTGTCAATTGTTAGAAGAATTGGCACCGAATAAACCTGAAGGTATTCAGTCTTATCAGGACTTGATCACCTATGTAAAAGATCGCCCTGGTCATGATGTGCGTTATGCAATTGATGCTTCAAAAATAAAAGTTGAACTGGGCTGGGTGCCTGAAGAATCTTTTGAAACAGGCCTCAGAAAAACAGTTGAATGGTACTTAAGCAATACTGAATGGGTAAATCACGTGCAAAGTGGTGAATACCAATCATGGTTAAGCACACAGTATCAAGGCTAGTTATGAAAATATTATTACTCGGGAAAAATGGGCAAGTAGGTTGGGAACTGCAACGTGCACTTGCTCCATTGGCAGAGGTGACTGCATTAGACCGTCATGGATTGAATGGTTATTCTGGTGATATGTCACAGCCGCAAGCGATTCGCGAGGCAATCATAGCAATTAAACCTGACGTGGTTGTTAATGCATCTGCTTATACAGCGGTGGATTTAGCAGAGTCGGAACCAGAATTAGCAGATTTAATTAATCATCAAACTGTTCGAGTGATTGCAGAGCTTTGTCAGACTGAGCAGATTTTATTTGTGCATTATTCAACAGATTATGTTTTTTCAGGAGAAGGCAGCCAACCTTTTGATGAAGCAGATTCTGTTGCTCCATTGAATGTTTATGGCAAAACAAAAGCCTTGGGAGAGCAAGCGATTCTTGAAAGTGGTTGTGCCTATCTGATTTTTAGAACCTCTTGGGTTTACGCAACAAAAGGCAAGAATTTTTTGAAAACGATGCTCAATTTGGCTCAGCAAAGAGAAGAACTCTCAATTATTGATGATCAAATTGGTGCGCCGACTTCAGCCGAGTTAATTGCAGACATTACGGCACAAATTATTCCTAAAGTCTGGGTTGATAGGCAAAAGTCAGGAATTTATCACTTGGTTGCAAGCGGTGAAACGACTTGGTTTGGTTATGCCAATTTTATTTTTCAGCAAGCACATACTTTGGGAGAAGTATTGAAGGTGGAAAAAGTGAATCCGATTCCGACATCGGCCTATCCAACACCTGCAATCCGTCCTCATAATTCACGAATGCATAATGCAAAATTACAAAACACGTTTGGGCTTGTCCTACCTCAATGGCAAGAAGGCGTGAAACGAACTTTAGCGGAGCTACTAAGTCAATGAGCTTAAAACGTAAAGGTATTATTTTAGCGGGCGGATCTGGTACCCGTTTACATCCAATTACCAAAGGTGTGTCAAAGCAACTTTTACCGATTTATGATAAACCCATGGTTTATTATCCGCTTTCAGTGTTAATGCTAGCAGGTATCCGTGAAATTTTATTAATTTCTACACCTGAAGATTTGCCGCAATATCAGAAATTATTAGGTGATGGTGCGCAATTTGGTATTGAGCTGAGTTATAAAATCCAGCCATCTCCAGATGGCCTTGCTCAGGCATTTCTGATTGGTGAAGAATTTATTGGCAAAGATAATGTTTGCTTAATCTTGGGTGACAATATTTATTATGGTCAAAGTTTCGGTAAGCAATTAGAAGCTGCAGGCTCAAGAGAACAGGGCGCAACAGTTTTTGGTTATCATGTCACAGACCCAGAAAGATTTGGCGTGGTTGAGTTTGACCCAACGGGTAAAGTGCTAAGTATTGAAGAAAAACCGCTTAAGCCAAAATCTCCTTACGCAGTAACAGGACTTTATTTCTATGATAACCGTGTTATTGAGTTTGCTAAGCAAGTAAAACCTTCTGCCCGTGGTGAGCTTGAAATTACAGATATTAATAATGCTTATCTTAAAGATGGTTCACTGAATGTAGAGTTGTTGGGACGCGGTTTTGCATGGTTAGATACGGGGACGCATGAGTCGCTGCTTGAAGCGGGTCACTTCATTTATACCATCGAAAAGCGTCAGTCTTTGAAGGTTGCTTGTTTAGAGGAAATTGGTTTCCATCAAGGTTGGATCAGTTCTGAACAACTTTTAGAGAGTGCGACAGCATTACAAAAAACCGAATATGGTCAGTATCTGAAAAAGATTTGGGAAGAAGCAAATGCAGGTTGAAACCACGAAAATTGAAGGCTTATTGATTCTTCAGCCCAATGTTTTTGGAGATGATCGTGGTTGGTTTATGGAAAGCTTTAATCAACAACACTTTGCACAAGCCTTAGAACAATTGCAGCAAGCTGTACCGACTTTTGTGCAAGACAATCATTCGCTTTCACAAAAAGGGGTATTACGCGGTTTACACTATCAAAATGCACCCTATGGACAAGGGAAATTAGTCCGTGTAGTGCAAGGGCGAGCTTGGGATGTTGCAGTGGATATTCGTCCAGATTCAGCAACCTATGGACAATGGGTTGGAGTGGAGCTGAGTGCAGAAAATAAAACCATGTTTTGGATTCCTGAAGGCTTTGCACATGGTTTTTTAGCGTTGGAAGATAATACGCAGTTTTTGTACAAAACCACAAACTACTACAATAAAGAAAGTGAAGGCGCGATTATTTGGAATGATCCGACACTTGCAATTGAGTGGCCTTTATATGAAATTGAAAACGTGTTGGTGAGTGATAAAGATAATCAAGCCAACTTATTTAAATAAAGAAGAGGAGCAATAGCTCCTCTTCTTTATTTTGGCTTATTCAATATAGTTTTATAAGGTGCGACTAAGGCAACTGAAAGAATAAACTGCATACACAACTTTAGAATAAAAAAAGGTGCAACATAAAAAGGAAGGGTGCGTAAAGCAATCATGCTGGTTGGAATAATCCGATCATAATAGCGACGTCGAATAGCTAAAGAGGCATTTTTGCGTAGTTCTTTAGATAAGGCCTTTTTATTCTTTAAATAGATTTTATTTGCTCGTGGTTGTTGCTTTCTATGGTGATCAAAAAAGGCATTCATGCTTTCCCGAAATAGAATGACTTGCCGACGTACCTCAAAGTGATCTTTCTTTTTCTTAGCTTGGGCAATAACACTGGTATCGTGATAACGGAAATAATTTAAACATTCTGCCGTATAGAAAATATCACCTTGAGAGATGATTTTAGTCCAGATTTCCCAGTCGCCAATAAATCTTAAGCTTGGGTTGGCACCGCCAACATCAAGATAAGTTTGCTTTTTAAATAATACACCACTGGCATTCGGAACAGTATTTTGTGTATTTAGGAAATGATCAATATATTCAAGCCCAGACATTTCAAAATCATCTGCGAATAAGATTGGATCAACAGCATCCGTAAAGTCTTTCCAAGATCCAGTGACTTTACCTTGTGCATTCATTCGATGCGACTGACTATATGCTAGAACCAAATTGGGATTTTGAATGAAATGTGAAACGAGTTTTTCTAAAAAAGTCGCTTCGGCTACATCATCTGATTCTGCAATCCAAATTAACTCACCTTTGGCAAGGCTCATGCCTTTATTCCATTGGTGAAAGGTAGAACCAGAGTTTTTTTTATTAATAATACAGTGTGATACCTTTGGATGGTTCTTATATTTATTCAGGATTTCTGCACTATTATCAGGTGATAAATCATCTAAAAGAATAACTTCAAACGCTGTATAAGTTTGTTTGAGAATACTTTCGATTCTTTCTTCTAAATATTGTGCATGATTATAACTAGGGACAATAACGCTCACTAACACGGAGAGAAAAACCTTTTAATTTAATTTGGAAATCAATTGCTAGGATAATAATTCAATAATTGTAGCTAACCTATTTTTATAGGTATGGCTTTGTTGAACTTTATTCATCGCATCTAAAGGATTAATAACAGAATTATTCAGTTTATTTTGTAGTTCGGAAGGTTCTGTAAAACAAATGATTTCATTTTGGACATCGAATACAAATTCAAGATCCTTTACATACTCACTGACCAGAATACATCCGCAAGCAGGGGCTTCAAAACAGCGCATATTCATCCCTTGCCGGATGTTGGTTTTATTGATGACATTCAATACATAACGATGCTGTCGATATAAATCGGCAACTTCTAATAAACTAATATTCTGCGGGTGAATTGTACTATCTGCTTTATTTAGCTTATCCCAACCTTTACCATAAATCGTCATAGGTAAGGGAATTTGTTCCAAGAGATGTTGACGATCTGGAGACCACGCACCTACAAATAATAATCGGTCATTTTTTTCAGTTGTCGAATGAAAGAAAATATCAGGATTATAAGCCAAGGGTAAATACGTGGTTTGGGTGAGTCCAAGTTTCGCTGCATCATCTAGGAAACTTGAGTCCGTGAAGCAATATAGATCAATAATATCTTGAGAGCGGAGTAATCGATGATCGAAGAAATCACCAATCCAATGTGCGATTTTTCCTGAATATTCAGAAAAAACCTTTAATAAATAATCATTAAAATAAAATAAATCTGCAATTAGAATCAGGTCTGGCTGAAATTGCTGAATCTTTTTTTTCAATAAATTCGCAGTATAACGGTCTTTATTTGGCAGAACTTTCTTTAAAAATCGTTCCGTACTATTGTTGTGATTAAGTGCAAATCCTTGGATTTGAAAAGGGGAGTCTGGCTTTTGAACGGCTAATAGGTTTTCATACCATTGTAGAATTCCGCCACGTTTTCCAATAACAAGGATTTTATACTCAGACATCATTCGCGATCCGGATTGCCTTTAAGTACCATGTAAATCAAACCGACAAAAATCGCAAAGGCGCCACCTAAACTACTCACGCAGAAATATAAAATACGGTCAGAGGTGTCTAGGTTAAATAAACCATTGGCAAGAATATAGCGCATGAATAACCACTGGACGACTGCAAAAACAATTACCACAAGACCACGACGGCGGACTTCAGGACGCATAGCCATAAGCTTGCTCATCTATTAATATTAAAACTGCGGGCTATTATGCCACTGCTCAGAATTGATCTCAAATGAATAAAAACAATCAGCTCAATGCGATACAAATTCATATAAATTTGAGCTTTTATTTTTATAATCCAAACATATTCTTAAAGCATGTCAGATCGTGGGTTGTTTACAGTAAACATTGATATTGCCATAACAATTCCTGAAGCGTTTGTATGACCAGATATACTGTTCGGGCGCGAGCTGAATCATCTCTTGAATTGCCAGATTTAAGCTGTCTACAGACTGTTGTAAATCTTTTGAAAGAATGGTTTGAGGCAATTCGGTGCAATATACATCAAAACTGGATAATTCAGGATTACGAATACAGCTTAAGCCAATGACGTTGCATTGCGTCTTGGCCGCCATTTTCGAAACCAATGTTGCCGATAGTGTATTTTGCTGGAAAAAATGTGAATAAATTCCGCCAGAAGCTTTAGGTAAATGATCTGGTAAAACGACAGTCAAACCACCTTGCTTTAGATGTTTAAAAATTTGACGTATTCCTGTTTCATCTGTTGGTACCAAGGTGGCGTTAAATTTCTGTCGGGCATTTAAAATATACCGATTCACGCCTTTTATTTTGTCAGGTTTATACATGATCATGGGTTGCGTATAAATATTTAACCAAGCATTTAACAGTTCCCAACAACCAAAGTGAGGAACGACCACAATCACACCTTTTTGATTGGCCAAAGCCTTTTCTAAGAGCGCTGCACCATGAATATTCTTAAGTAAGTTGAAGTTGTATTGAGGTGACATTCCCCAGCATTTTACAAATTCGATATAGGTCATGCATTGGCTTTGAATGCTGAGACGAAGACGCTTTTGTAAGGTTTGTTCATTTAATTCAGGATATGCCAATCGGAGATTAATCGCTGTAATTCGTTTGATGGAGGAGTTTGTATGAAAGAGTAGATAGGCAACCCCAAGAGCGATTCTTTGTAAAAATGACAAAGGTAAAATTGCGATAAATTTAAGCAGGAAATAAATAGCCATATTTTGACTCAAGAATCTTTTTATCAGAAAGGATGAGAGAAAATTTTGCAAAGAGACTTAAAAATCTAAGATAGATAGAATCAAAAAAAGATGAGCATCTTAAGAACAAAATGAATTTTTGAATAGAATAATTAAGGCAAGAACTGTTGCAACAGAATATAGGCTATCGTTGCTTACTCTAAGCGGGATGAAAGAAAAGTTCAAAAGAAAATTTAAAGAATGATGGGTAAAGATGTAATTTTCAAAAATGTCATAGATTGGAACATTTGAGAATAAAAAACCCTGCATGAGTGCAGGGTTTTGGGTGAAGTTAAAGATTATGCTTCTTTCGCTTCAGCTTTTTGTTTTTCACGTAAACGAATACCTAAGTCACGCAATTGGTTTGCTTCAACTGGTGCAGGTGCTTGCGTCAATGGACATTCAGCAGTCTTGGTTTTCGGGAATGCAATCACATCACGAATAGATGATGCACCTGTCATCAACATGATCAAACGGTCAAGACCAAATGCTAAACCACCGTGTGGAGGCGCGCCATAACGTAATGCATTCAATAAGAAACTGAATTTCTCTTCTGCTTCTTCTTCACCAATACCTAATGCTTCAAAAATTGCTTTTTGCATTTCTAAAGTATAAATACGGAGTGAACCACCACCGATTTCAGTACCATTGAGTACCATGTCGTAAGCAACAGAAAGTGCAGCACCTGGATTGTTCTTCACTTCTTCAACACTAGATTTTGGTAGTGTGAATGGGTGATGCACAGAGGTCCATTTGCCATCATCAGTTTCTTCAAACATTGGGAAGTCAACCACCCAAAGTGGCGCCCACTCGCAAGTTGCAAGTTTCATGTCATGACCAATTTTCACACGAAGTGCGCCCATTGCATCATTTACAACTTTTGCTTTGTCTGCACCAAAGAACACGATGTCGCCATTTTCAGCACCAACACGTTTTAACAAATCAAGCACGATTGGCTCGATGAATTTAACGATTGGTGATTGAAGACCTTCGATGCCTTTTTCAAGTTCGTTGACTTTGATGTAAGCCAAACCTTTCGCACCGTAGATGCCAACGAATTTCGTGTATTCATCAATTGCACTACGTGGAAGAGAACCTGCACCTGGAACGCGTAAAGCTACAATACGACCTTTAGGATCTTTAGCAGGACCTGCGAATACTTTGAACTCAACGTCTTGCATTAAGTCTGCAACATCAACTAATTTCAATGGAATACGCATATCTGGTTTGTCAGATGCATAGTCACGCATTGCGTCTGCATAGGTCATACGTTCAAATTTATCGAATTTTACATTCAATAATTCGTTGAACATTTTAACCGTTAAGCCTTCCATTAAATCCATGATGTCATCGTCACTCATGAACGATGTTTCAACGTCGATTTGGGTAAATTCAGGCTGACGATCTGCACGTAAATCTTCGTCACGGAAACATTTCGCGATTTGGTAGTAACGATCAATACCACCTACCATCAACAACTGTTTGAACAATTGTGGGGATTGTGGAAGTGCATAGAAGCTACCATTTGAAACACGGCTTGGGACTAAATAGTCACGTGCACCTTCTGGGGTCGCACGGGTCAAGATTGGTGTTTCAACATCAAGGAAACCATGATCTTCAAAGTAATTACGAATTAAGTTTGTAACTTTAGAACGGAAACGTAAACGCTCTAACATTTCTGGACGACGGATGTCCAAGAAACGATATTTCAAACGAATTTCTTCTGAAATATTGGTATTTTCGTCATTTAATGGGAATGGCGGAGTTTCAGATTGAGCAAGAACTTCAATTTCTTTACCCAAAACTTCGATTTGACCGCTCACCATATTGGCATTTTCTGTGCCTTCATAACGGCGACGTACACGACCTGTAATTTTTAATACGAATTCTGAACGTGCTTTGTCAGCAGTTGCGAATGCTTCAGGAGTATCTGGATCAATAACGACTTGAACTAAACCATCACGGTCACGCATGTCGAGGAAGATAACACCACCGTGGTCACGGCGACGATGTACCCAACCGCAAAGGGTTACTGTTTCATCAATTTGGGCTTCGGTTAAAGAACCGCAGTAATGAGTTCGCATCATAGCGTATAAAATCCAACTATATGGGTTAAGGAAGCGTATACGTAAACAGCGTACCGCTCGTAAAGGAAGGATTATGCCTCGTTGAGGATTTTGTCACAAGGACTAGATCCAAATTCCTCTGTATTTCATGGCTTTTCGGCGCAAAATTTAGGGACAAGTTGTTATTCAAAATACTGTTTTTGATCTAAGAACATAAAAATAAGACAGCCTGTGCTGAAGATGACTAAAGCGGCTTGACTAAATTCATTGATGCTTCGTGCTGTAAAATAGTACAGATTGGCGACCCAGATATCATAGGAAAAATAACGAGCGTAATCCCAAACAGAATAAATGCCACTCAGCAATGTTAAGCCAAGTAAACTCCATGCATAGCGTTTAATCTTGCTTGATACAGGTGAGGGTTGTCGGAACTGTTGAAAATAATGAATACACATCCAAACAAGAATAGGCAATGCCACGATGGATGTGCCAATTTGAAGCACACGATGCACAGGAAAACGCTGTCCGAAGAGGGAAATACTTTGACTCAGGAAATCCCGAAAGGCAAAGGTTCTGAAGTCGACATGGGTCAGCCCGTCCCAAATGAGATGGGTACTTACCCCAACCAAAATGCTAATGACTACGCCTATAACAAAACCCATGCGTGTTTTGAGTTGTGTGAGTTGTAATGGATCTTGTAATCCCAAAAAACGATATAACACAGGTCGATAAATGAAATACCACAACAGACAAAAAATCAGTCCAATTGCCAAATTTGGATAAATTAAAGCATTCCAGAGATGGGTTTTTCCGCCATCTTGTTGGGTAAAAAGCCGAATTAGATCAGGTGTCATACAGCCAATGGCTAGGGCAGCAGTGGGTAAATACCCTTTGCTGAGTTTGGCAAGCGGTGGTGCGAGAACAGCATGAGACAGAGTAAAGGGCATGAAATCTGGTTAATCCCATAATTCGAAATAAGGCGATAAAATGGATATTGCGCTAAAAACAGGATAAAGAACTTAGCAGGTAGATTCTGTTTTTTATTGCAAAAAAACAGTAATGTTATATTATAACAATTAATGACTTTCACCAGACCAAACCTGACTCATGTTATTTCATAAGAATTTACTTTCCGTTGCGATTCTTGCGGTAATCGCGCCTTCCGCATTTGCACAAGATGATGAATCTACGCAAAAACTAGACACCATTCAAGTCACAGCACATCCTTTGGTACAGACTGCTGTAGATTATTCGGCTGCCGATAATGTCATTAAAAGTGATCAGTTGGTACAAGGTGGCACCACCATAGGTGAAGCACTAAGTAATCAGGTCGGGGTCTATTCCAATCAGTTTGGTCCAGGTGCTAGTCGCCCCGTGATTCGAGGGCAAGATGCAGCACGTGTAAAAGTCTTGGCGAATGCCTCTGAAACTATGGATGTATCGACTTTATCGCCAGATCATGCAGTGACCGTAGATCCTACTTTGGCCAAGCAAATTGAAATTGTACGTGGTCCGTCAACCTTATTGTACGGGGCTGGAAATGTAGGTGGTTTGGTCAATGTCACGGACAATAAGATTCCCACCCAGATGCCAGAGAACGGCTATGAAGGAAAACTTGGTGTACGTTACAACACGGGCAACGATGAAAAGTTAGCTACAGCAGGTGTAACAGTTGGTTTGGGTGATCAAGTTGCATTACGTGTTGAAGGCCTGAAACGCGATGCAAATAATTATATTGCCCCAGATTATGTTCATGAAGGTGAAAAAGAACGTCGCGTAGATAACACTTTTGCGGAGTCTCAAAATGTGACTTTAGGACTGTCATGGATTTATGATCGTGGTTTTACGGGAGTTTCTTATACCAATCGTCAAGATCAATATGGATTGCCAGGTCATAATCATGAATATGAAAGCTGTGAAGCACATTTAGCAGGACAACCGCATTTACACTGTGGTGAGCACGATCATGACCATGAAGCAGATACACATGAGGCACATGATCATAGTCATGCGGGACCTTGGGTAGATCTAAAATCCGAGCGTTATGATTTTAGAAGTGAGTTGGCAGACCCATTTGCAGGCTTCCAAAAACTACGTGTGCAAGCGAGTTATACCGATTATCAACATGATGAAATTGAAGAAGGTCAAGCTGCCACAACCTTTAAAAGTGAAGGTTATGACACGCGTTTAGAATTGCTGCATAACCGGATTGGGGCATGGGAAGGGGTAATTGGCACTCAGTTTGGTCGCCAAAAACTCGATATTACTGGAGAAGAAGCGTTATTTGCAGGGCCAAGTACCACAGATAAATGGAGCTTATTTGCTTTAGAGCATCGTCAATGGAACGATGTGCATTTTGAACTGGCAGCACGTTTGGATCAGCAAAGTATTGATATTGATTCGCCACAAAAAGATTATGATGATCATGCATTTTCTTATTCTGGTGCAGCGAACTGGGCATTTGCACCGAATTATAAATTGTCTTTGGTGGCCTCCCATCAAGAACGTTTACCGATGGCGCAGGAGCTGTATTCACAAGGTAAGCATCTGGCAACCAATACCTATGAGTTGGGCAATGAAAATTTAGCTGTTGAGAAATCGAATAACCTTGAATTGGGTTTCCATTACGATACTGATCGACTGAACTATCATGTTCATGTGTTCCATAACTGGTTTGATGATTATATTTATGCCCAAACGCTGGATCGTTATGAAGATTTTCGTTTAATTCAGTATACGCAAGATAAAGCACGTTTTTATGGTGCTGAAGGGGAAATCTCCTATCAACTGTCGCCAATCTATACTGCCACGTTATTTGGTGACTATGTACGTGGAAAAATTGATGCTGAAGGGGATGCACCACGTGTTCCTGGTGGCCGTTTAGGAACACGTTTTGACGCCGATTTTGGTGATGGTTTCTCAGGAACTGCGGAATATTACCGTGCCTTCAAGCAAGACAAAATTGCAGTCTATGAAACAGAAACTGATGGCTACAATATGGTAAATCTGGGTTTAGCTTATGCCGCCCGCCTTTCGGATAAAACAGATTATCGTGTTTATGCCAAAGTCAATAACCTGTTAGATGAAACTGTATATAACCATGCGTCATTCTTATCGACACTTCCACAAATGGGGCGCAACTTCACTGTTGGGTTGGAGTTTGGTTTCTAAGAAGCCATCAGCTTTTTGAATGGATTCAAGGTGATGTCACACAAAGTCACTTGAAAAATGTGTTAAGAAAACCTAGCCTGAACCTATTGGGTTAGGTTTTTTCTTATGCGTATTTTTCGAAAAATTCATCATAAATTAAATTGGACACCGCGGCGTTATGTTGCGGTCATTGTTAGTTTCTTGGCACTGGGCTATTTGGCTTCAGGGATTTATCACACACTAAAGCCGTTACCTGAAGGTCTAAATTACACAGGAAAATTACGGCATGCCCAAGTGAAGTTTTTAGCGGATCAAACGTATTTAACCCGTGATGGTAAACAGCAGCAACAGCATGTCATTTTTAAAGAAATGCTAAAAATGATTGATGAAGCCCAAACCACCATCGTATTGGATATGTTTTTATTCAATAAAGAGGTGGGTGAGTCAAAACTGCAACAGCAAGCTCTAACCCAACAATTAACCGATGCCTTAATTTCGAAACGCCGCCAGTATCCTCATATTGAAATTAAATTGATTACCGATCCCATTAATTCAGTTTATGGTGGCGTAGCACCTGAACATTATCGTCAACTGCGTCAGGCAGGGATTGATGTGATCGAAACTGATTTGCGTCCACTACGGGCATCAAATCCTACTTGGTCAGGTTTCTGGTATTTGTGCTGTCAAAATGCAGGCAATAATCCTGAAAAAGGTTGGTTGCCAAATCCATTTGGTAAAGAACCCATTACCTTACGCAGTTATTTTAATTTGTTTAATTTTAAAGCCAATCATCGTAAAACTTTGGTGGTGGATACTGCACAGGGATGGAAGGCTTTGGTTACTTCGATGAACCCACATGATGGCAGTTCACGACACTCTAATATCGGTTTAGTGGTGACAGGCAATACCGCGATCGATATTTTAAAGACTGAGCAAGCGGTAGGTCGAATGTCTGGTGGTGACATGCCTGTGATTATTCTAGGTGAGTTTGAAGCCGCCAAAACAGAACCCCAAGCGCAAGTCTTGACGGAACAAGCAATTTTAGATGCGACGTTAAACTTAATTACGACTGCAAAAAAACACGATCAGATTGATTTGGCAATGTTCTATTTATCTGAACGACAAATTATTCAAGCCCTCATTGCAGCACAAGAACGTGGTGTGCAACTGCGGGTTTTACTTGACCCGAATAAAGATGCTTTTGGACGTCAAAAAAATGGCATTCCAAACCGTCAGGTAGCGTCTGAGTTACATGCGGCAGGCATACCCGTGCGCTGGTGTAATACCCAAGGTGAACAATGCCACAGTAAAATGATTGTGAAGCGGGGTGCGAATAGCAGTGAGATGATTTTAGGTTCAGCCAATTTTACCGCACGAAATATTAAAAATTATAATTTAGAGACAGACTTACGTGTCTTGGGTTCGACTCAGGCTCCAGTGTTCCAAGATGCGAATCAGTACTTTAATACGGCATGGTCAAACCTCGAGGGGAAACAAATGAGTGTGGACTATACCCAGTATGCGGATGACTCAAAATTGAAATATGCGTTGTATCGTTTTATGGAATGGAGTGGTTTATCAACGTTTTAATTTTTAATCCCAGCTCACCTCCCTTTAATCAATAAAGGGAGGAAATTCCTGATTTAGATCAAGAATTGAGAGAAACTATTGTTTATACCTGAGGATTTGGTGGAATGATTTGATCCAGCTCTTTGTCGGTCATATTGTCTAATTCATGTAGATCAGTTTTGATTTTCCATTGTGTTTCATCTTCGACAGGCTGTGGTAAACGCGCTTCAAGCCAGTCACAAACCACATCGGGTGGAAAATCTGGGTGATTACATTGGATGACCCAAGATAGAAATTTTTTAGCTTCACCATTCATATAAGGCGGAGGTGAAACTGGAAGAAATTGCGTTGGTAAACGCTCATGGGTCGAAATGTAATTCAGTACATGCCCCAGTTCTTGTACGGTTTGCCATGCGAGAGGATGATCGACATTAATTTGGAATTTAAACCACCATGCATGTTGACCGTCTGTTCCATAAGAGTCGATTAATCTTTTTTGCACGCTCGGTACTTTTGAGAAAAATTGATGCAGTCGTTCAAAGTTTAATTCCGCCACAATGTTCCACCTAATCCATGAAAAAAATTATTTTAACATAAAGCATAGCAATCCAAATTCACATTCAGAGTGGGAAGAGCATCGTGTACAAATCTTTGCCCAGCCTGCTATTTTTATACATGCTTGAGCAACAAGATAGGTTAAAATATCAACAAAGATTATTGGGAGCAGCAGATGAAAGAGAAGTTCTATTTTGCATGTGGAATAGCCATCTTGATGCTGAGTTCTAGCTA
This sequence comes from Acinetobacter tandoii, assembly GCF_008867985.1. NCBI lineage: Bacteria > Pseudomonadati > Pseudomonadota > Gammaproteobacteria > Moraxellales > Moraxellaceae > Acinetobacter > Acinetobacter tandoii. Next base: position 41,516 of record NZ_VXLD01000004.1, on the reverse strand, counting down.
TGCCTCTGCTGATGCCAATGGCTGGTCAAACTATCAGGGCACCAGTACCAAACGCCCGAATTATCGACCATATCCACCGCAACCGCCATATCCGGATAGACCTTACCCGAATCGACCCTATCCGCCACATGATCATCGTCCACCGAATTGGGATCGACCACAAGCCAACGTGAGTATTAATTTACAAGCGCCAACTTACACGCAATATAACCATCAAAGTACCAGTTATGTTTTTGGTGATGCCAATTCAAGGATTGAAAGTTCGAATTATCGGATTATCAATGATTGGCAACGTTTGGGGTTACCTGAACCACCACAAAATATGTACTGGATCTTTGAAAATGGTCGCTATGTGTTAGTCCCAAGATAAAAAAGCTTCCCAACTTTCGATTTGAACGCAGCCACAGAGGTCATGCTCGAAAGTGGGCAAGCTAGATTTACAAGATTCAATTAAGCCAATTCATCATCTTCTGGACGTGGAGTTTTACCTAGCGGTAAGGGTTTATCATGATGTTTATCGCGTATGACGGAAGGGAACGTCCATGATGCATAACGCACAATTAAAATGGCTAGCGCAAGAATCAAAATTGAACCTGTAATAATCACCAAGTCCATATCGGCTTTATGATCGTGTTGAATATCTGAAATCAAAAGACGGGTGAGTGCGGTAATTGCCACATAAATCAGAAAACGGACAGGCATATGATTGGTTTTAAAATAAATCCCAACCATGGCACCCAATTCCAAATAGATAAATAACAACAGAATATCGTCAATGGTGGCGTATTGTTTAACGGTAAGGATTTCAATGACGGTATGCACGGCTGACCATGCCACCATACAGCCAATAATAAATAAGGCAATATAGTGAAAGCTTTCAACCGCTAAATTACCTAATCGGTCGAGGAGGGTTTCAATTTTAATCACTTTAGGATCTCGTTCAGACATCTTTACCTCCTATTATTTGAAATAACAACTTATTCAATCATAAGCAAATTTCATGCACATGAACATTAGGGCATAAAAAAACGCCTGACAGAGCAGGCGTTTTTTTATACTTAACGATTATGCTTGGCTAGTGAAGTAATCTTCGCTGAAGTTCATGATTAAATCAGAACCTGCTTTTACTTTAGCAATACGCATGTCTAATTCTGGAAGAATACGTTGTGCGAAGTATTGAGCAAGCGCCAATTTGTTTTGGAAGAACTCGCCATCTTTGTCTTTTGCTGCATTGGCAATGCGCGCAAACATGTAAGCGAAGCTTAACAAACCAACTGCGTGCAAGTAATCCACCGCTGCCGCATTTGGGAATTCTACATTTTCTGCTGCTTGAGCAAGAACGAATTGAGTCAGGTCTGCAACTTCTGTAGCAGCATCTAAAGTGGCATCTTTAATGAAGTTTAAGTCTGCATCTAAACCGTTGGCGAAATCACGAATTTCTTCGATGTATTCTGCAACGTAGGCGCCGTTACACTTAATAGTTTTACGACCAATCAAGTCTTGAGATTGAACGCCATTTGTTCCTTCGTAAATCTGTGCAATACGTAGGTCACGAACACATTGTTCCATACCCCATTCACGAATATAACCATGACCACCGAAGCACATTTGAGCATCAAGCGTTGCTTGGAATGCAGTATCGGTTAAGTAAGCTTTTGCAATTGGTGTCAAAAGTGCAACGCGGTCGTTGGCTTTTTTCACTGCTTCAGCATCGGTCGAGAATTTGGTGATGTCTAACTGTTGACCCACATACACTGCAAATGCACGCGATGCTTCATTGTTCGCACGTACGTTTAACAACATACGACGTACATCACCATGCACTAAAATGCTGTCTGCTGGTTTGTTTGGAGATTTCACACCAGACGCGCTACGACCTTGTAAACGATCTGTCGCATATTGTGCTGCATTTTGGTAGGCAAATTCAGAAGCACCAAGACCTTGAATACCCATTGATAAACGTTCGTAGTTCATCATCACGAACATCGCTGCAAGCCCTTCGTTTTCTTTACCCACGAGGTAGCCTTTTGCACCGTCAAAGTTCATGACGCAAGTTGCTGAAGCTTTGATTCCCATTTTATGTTCGATTGAACCAGGTCCTGCGGCGTTACGCTCACCTACTGAACCATCTTCGTTCACAAGAAATTTTGGTACGATGAATAATGAAATACCACGTGAACCCGCAGGTGCATCTGGAGTTTTCGCCAACACCAAGTGAATGATGTTTTCAGCTAAGTCGTGGTCACCGCCCGTAATGAAGATTTTAGTCCCTGTGATGTTATAAGTACCATCTTGGTTACGTTCGGCTTTAGTTTTGATAATACCTAAATCTGTACCTGAGTGTGGCTCTGTTAAGCACATGGTGCCTGACCATTCCCCTGAGTAGATTTTAGGTAAATAGGTTTCTTTTTGCTCTTGAGATGCATAGCTGTTTAACGCCATACCTGCACCCACCGAAAGTAATGGGTAAAGCATGAAAGACGGGTTGGTTGCGAACAGCATTTCGTCAGAAAGTACCGTCAGCATTTTTGGCATGCCTTGGCCGCCCCATTCTTCTTCTGCACCTAAACCAATCCAACCACTTTGAGCATATTGTTGGAAGGCATCTTTGAAGCCAGCAGGTGTCGTCACTGCGCCATTGTTATAAGTTGCACCTTCTTCATCACCTGTACGGTTCAGTGGAAGCGTTACATTTTGCGCAAATTTCGCCATCTCTTCTAAAATAGCTTCTGCAGTCGCTGTATCTAAATGCGCTAGATTTTCGTTCGACTGCCAGAATTGTTCTGCGTTAAAAACATCATTTAAGATGAATTTCATATCTGCAAGCGGTGCATTATAAATTGGCATAGTTAGTTCACCTTTGTTGTATACATCATGTGCCGAGTGTGGAATAACACGCGATCACACGTATTATTGATAGAATTAAATTTAGCATTGATTACATAAAAAAAGGACCGTCAAAACCGACCAGTCCTTTTTTTTCAAATTAACATTGCAAGCAACATTAAAGTGTGATTAGAACGCGAAGTGTTCCGCATCTAATGACATTAATGGCTCTACACCACCTGCAATCACGTCAACATGTGAACGAACGCGTGGCAAGATTTTCTTGAAGTAGAAGCGAGCAGTGGTCACTTTAGCGTTGTAGAAATCTACATCAGTTGTACCAGCAGCAAGGGTTTGCTGTGCAACCAACGCCATTTGAGCCCATAGGTAAGCAAGCGTTACATAACCAGAGAAGTACAGGTAATCAACCGCGGCAGCACCAACTTCTTCTGGGTTTTGCATTGCACGCATACCAATTTGCATGGTGAGGTCGCCCCATTCTTTGTTGAGTGCAGCAAGTGGCTCAACAAATTCTTTCATTGCTGCATTGTCTTTGTTCGCTTCGCAGAATTTGTGAATAATCTTGGTGAAGTCTTTCAACATTGCACCTTGAGTACCCAAAACTTTACGACCTAACAAGTCCAAAGCTTGAATTTCTGTCGTACCTTCGTATAGGCATGAAATACGGGTATCACGAACAATTTGTTCCATACCATGTTCAGAAATAAAGCCGTGACCACCAAACACTTGTACGCCGTGTTTTGCAGATTCAGAACCTGTTTCAGTTAAGAAAGCTTTTGCAATCGGAGTAAGTAACGACAAAATGTTGTCAGAGTATTTACGCTCTTCTTCAGTTGCACCTTGCTCTACGATGTCGGCATGGAAAGACAATAAGTAAACCAATGCACGACCTGCTTCAGCAAAAGATTTTTGCGTTAACAGCATGTTACGTACAGCTGGGTGAACAATAATTGGATCAGCTTCTTTTTCAGGTGCTTTAGGACCAGAAAGTGAACGCATTGCTAAACGATCTTTCGCGTAGGCAAGCGCACCTTGGAAAGAACCTTCAGATGCAGCAAGACCTTGAACCGCTGTACCGATACGTGCTGTGTTCATGAAGGTAAACATACAGTTTAGACCACGGTTTTCAGGTCCAATCAAGTAACCTTTTGCGTTGTCAAAGTTGATGACACAAGTTGCGTTACCATGAATACCCATTTTGTGTTCAATTGAACCACAACGAACAGCATTACGTTCACCCAATGTACCATCAGCATTCAAGTTGAATTTTGGTACGATGAATAAAGAAATCCCTTTGGTGCCTTTTGGTGCACCTGGAAGGCGTGCAAGCACGATGTGAATAATGTTCTCTGCCATGTCATGTTCACCAGCAGAGATAAAGATTTTCTCGCCAGTAATTGCATAGCTACCATCAGCATTCGGTTCAGCTTTAGTGCGGATAATACCAAGGTCAGAACCTGCATGAGATTCTGTTAAGCACATGGTTCCTGTCCAAACACCTGATACAAGGTTTGGTAAGTAAGTATCTTTTTGTTCTGGTGAACCGTGGTGTTCTAAAGTACGTACTGCACCGTGAGAAAGGCCAGGATACATACCCCAAGCCCAGTTTGCAGTACCGACCATCTCAGAGATTACGTTAGCCAAAGAAACAGGTAAGCCTTGACCACCGTATTGTTCTTCAGCAGAAAGAGAAGGGAAGCCTAACTCGATATATTTTTGGTACGCTTCTTTAAAACCAGTAGGTGTCGTAACTACACCATCATTCCAAGTACAACCTTCACGGTCGCCGCTTTGGTTGATTGGAGACAATTCATTTTCACAGAAATCAGCCGCAGCTTCTAAATATTGGTCAACCAATTCACGGCTTACGGTTTCTTGGAAAGCAGGAAGTTTTGCATAATGTTGTTCAGCATTTAGTAATTCATGCAAAACGAACTGCATATCACGTAAGGGCGCTTTGTATTGTGGCATGTCGGTTTTCCTCAATACTGGTTTTAACCAGCGTTATAATCCTAATAAACATGGTGACGTGCCTTCAATGACACGTTTTTAAGTACAAGTTAATCGTGCAACATCTTGTTATAAGGTACAAGCACTTGCCCCCCATTTCTTAGTGACTGTAAAGTCAAAAAAAGGTGGCTTGAATTTTCTAAGTACATTGAGTGTAAACGTTTTTATGTTTTTTTTAATGATACAAATAGTCAAAAAACGTAAAAAGTTATGTCCTCCATTTAGGCATAAAAAAAGACGCTTGCGGCGTCTTTTTTGTTGTAAATCTGCTTATGCAGCTGGAGGAGGTGCAATATTTGCTGTTGGTGCTGCATTCGGTTGTGGTTGATTTGGGAAGAAGCGTACTGAACATTTGCCTGAAAGCGTTTGTTCACCCGCTTTAATCTGAACGACTTTGCCATCGGCTTGACCATTACATGCAGTTTCAACCGCTTGTTGGAAGGCTTGTTTTTCTCTCAAGCGTTGATCGAACTGTTGCACCATTTGTTGACGCTGAGCATCTGTCAGTTTTTCACCACGTTGTGGACGCATCATGCCTTCATCACCTTGCATGGGAGGTTGCCCCATATGCATACCATGTCCACGTTTATGGTCGGGCTGGAATACCATATGACATTGACCATCAATGGTTTGTGTGCCCGCTTTAATCTGAACAGTTTGCCCAGCAGCTTTGCCATCACAGGCTTGTCGCATTTGCTTAAACATTGCTTTGTGTTCAGCACGCATTTGATCATGTTCAGCACGCTGTTCGGGCATCAAACGATCTGCATAACGACCATCCATATGATGATGGGAGTGTTCTTGAGGCTCTGGTGTTGATTGGCAAGCTGTTAAGGCCCCGACACTTAAAATACCGCAGGTTGCTAATACAATTTTTTTCGTCAAGTTCATTACAAGTTACCCCAGCACGCTATTTTTCATTTGTGCTTAAAGATTAAATAATAAAGATGAAGAAACAATGGAGGGTTTTTTGAAAAGAGGTTGGTTACAATAGTCCCAACAAAATAACAACTGAGCACCGCTGTTGAATACTCGACGTGTCCCGATTGCGTTACGCCTATTCTTGACTGTATTACTGACCACCTTAGTGATTATCACGCTAAGTCTGGGGGTATTGCATTGGACCATGCAAAAAAACTTTACTAAGTATGTAGCAGATGTCGAAATGCAAAAGCTCGATCATCTGATTTCCAACTTGGCGGGAGTCTATGCAGTTTATCATGATTGGGGTAATGCCATTCAGGCCCAGATTTTACAAATTGAAGGTCAGGCCGACCCTGATGATTATGACCGACTGTCGCATTGGTGGTTACGTCGACAATACGATATTGCCTTACAGCAGCGTTATTTTGAAGAACATACTTTTGTAAATTTACCACCAACACTGGCACGGGCAGATCAGGGGAAACCTTTGCTCGACCAAGAAGAGTTACGTTGGTTAGAGTTAAATTTACCTTCTGAATACCAACCCTTTGAAGGTTTAAAATTTCCTTTAAAATCGAATGAAAATGCATTCCGACCACCTGATCGTAAAGATGGGCAGGCGCAGAATAAGTTAAAAGAGAGCAACCAGAAAAAGCAATTTATTTCGATGCCAGACCGTTTAGGGTTGAGTTCGCGATTATCTTTGTATGATGCCAAACGACAATTTGTCGTGGGTGAACCATCTTCAGATCAGATTTCTTATCGCCCGATTATCGTCGATGATAAAGTGGTTGGCTATTTAGGTTTAAAACCCGTCCTAGATCAAGATGATGCTTTAAGTATCAACTTCTTTAGTAATCAAAAGCGCTATTTATTTTTGGTTTATGGTTTGACCATTTTAGCCAGTCTAATTGCTGCATTATTGCTGGCAACCTATTTTAAGAAACCGATTCAACGCTTGTTGAACGGTACACGTGAATTGACTCAGGGCAACTACCAACATCAAGTCAAAATTAACCGTAATGATGAATTGGGTGATTTATCCAATGAATTGAATCAATTGGCAGAAATTCTGGATCAACATGAAACTTCGCGTCGTCAATGGGTAGCCGATACTTCACATGAATTAAAAACACCATTGGCTGTGTTACAAGCACAAATTGAAGCTATGCAAGATGGCATTCGTAAAGCCACACCAGAACATTTGGATGCCATGATGCGTCAAGTGAGTAGTTTGAAAAAACTGACTCAAGATTTAGCAGATTTAGCTCAAGCCGATGCTCAGCAATTGAAATGTTATTTTACGGCCGTAAATCCGTGGGACATGATTGTTCAAGAGGTAGAGAACTTCAAACCGAAGTTTGAACAAGCCAATTTAAAAGTCAGCGTGCAAGGTGATGCTCCTGTCTTACAATTAGATACAGACCGATTCAAACAAATTGTGGTCAACTTACTCAGTAATAGTATTCGTTATACCGAGTCGGGCGGACAGATTCAGATTCACACCGAGCAAAGTGCAACAGAGTGGAGTCTGTATGTGGATGATAGCCCGTATGGATTGACGGATGAACAATTGCAGCACTTGGGGGAACGATTCTATCGTGTGGATGATTCGAGAACTCGAAGTACAGGTGGAACAGGGCTAGGTTTGGCACTTTCATGTAAGATTGCTCAGGCACTCGGTGGACGCTTGCGTTTTGAGCATTCACCATTAGGTGGTTTGCGTTGCAAACTCACTTTTCCCAAACAAATGAAATCATAAAGGAAATATTCATGAAGCATATTATGCTGGTTGAAGATGAAGTTGAACTGGCTCAATTGGTCCGTGATTATCTAGAAGCAGCAGGTTTTGAAGTTAGTCTGTTTCATGATGGGCAGGAAGCCTATGACAGTTTTATGCAACGCAAACCAAGCTTGATGATTTTAGACTTGATGGTCCCTCGAATGGATGGTCTGACCATTTGTCGTAAGGTTAGAGAGCAATCTGACTTGCCAATTATTATGGTGACGGCACGCACAGAAGAGATTGATCGTGTGTTGGGGCTGAATATGGGTGCCGATGATTACATTTGTAAACCATTTAGTCCGAAAGAGTTGGTGGCACGTGTGCAGGCAGTTTTACGCCGCTTAGACCGTAAAGCTGAGCCTGAAGAAAATGGCTTGTTTCGCGTAGATAAAGCTCAACAACGCATCTGGTATCAACAAAAGACCCTCAACTTAACGCCAACCGAATTCCGCTTACTAGAATTGTTCCTTGAGCACGTTGGACAAGTTTATTCGCGTGTACAATTATTAGATCATATTAATCCAGATAGCTTTGATGTGGCAGACCGTGTAATTGATAGTCATATTAAAAACTTACGTCGAAAAATTTCGGATGCAGCCGAAACAGGCAACCGTCATGAATGGATTCAAGCGGTGTATGGTGTCGGTTATCGTTTTGAGTATCCAGAAGATTAACTTATAATTTTCTGAGCGATAGAAGAAGCGGATAAGCCTTGGGTTATCCGCTTTTTTTATGGGATGAAGGCAAGGTGGCAATCAAAATCAGCCGTGCTTTTAAATCGTCATGTGGCGAAATGAGACAGAGCAATCGGAGATTTTAAAGTACAAGACTGGTTGATCGCTTGTGCAAGCGATACAATTCATTTTTTGTCAGATGAGCATGTGTTTTGAGCAGCGAGATGCCTAAACTTCAGCGCCGTTTAAAGAACCGCCATATCCAATTGATCGCTATGGGTGGTGCAATTGGTACGGGATTGTTCTTAGGTTCAGCACATATTATTGAGTCTGCTGGCCCATCTATTATTTTGGGTTATATGATTGGCGGTTTGATTGCATTCTTAATTATGCGTCAGCTCGGTGAAATGATTGTGCATGAACCCGTGACGGGGTCATTCAGCTACTTTGCTTTTAAATATTGGGGACGGTTTTCAGGCTTTTTAACGGGCTGGAACTACTGGGTGCTGTATATCTTGGTGGTAATGACTGAGCTGACCGCGATTGGTAAGTATGTAAATTATTGGTGGCCACATATTCCTGCTTGGATTTCAGTGTTGGTATTTTTTGTGGTGATCACACTGGCCAATCTCGCCAATGTCAAACTGTACGCGGAGTCTGAGTTTTGGCTGTCGATGATTAAAGTTGTGGCGATAATCGCGATGATCATCTTTGGGGCTTACCTCTTGCTGACGGCTGATGCGGGTTCCACTGCTTCCATCACTAATTTATGGGCACATGGCGGGTTTTTCCCACATGGCTTTGAAGGCTTGTTTTATATGCTGGCCTTTATGATGTTTGCTTTTGGTGGCATTGAGCTAATCAGTATGGCGGCTGCGGAAACCGAAGATCCTGAAAAGAATATTCCAAAAGCAGTCAATCAAACGGTGATTCGGGTTTTCCTATTCTATATTTGCTCGTTGGCGATTCTTTTGTCTTTGGTGCCTTGGAACCAATTGGATTTGGGCGGGTTAGATAAAAGTCCATTCGTACTTATTTTTAAGCAAATGGGCATTGAGTGGGCAGCCCATTTACTGAATTTTATTATTTTGACTGCATCAGTTTCTGTTTGTAATAGTGGCATGTATGCCAATAGTCGCATGCTGTTAGGTCTAGCAGAACAGGGCAATGCCCCACAAATTTTTAAGCAGGTTAACCAGCAAGGGACACCGATTGCGGCTGTATTATTTTCAGCATTACTGATTTTTGGTTGTGTGCTGTTAAATTACTTCTTGCCTGAAAAAGCACTGAGTTATCTGATTTATATTGTGGTCAGTGCTGCGGTGTTGAATTGGATGATGATCAGTTTGATTCATCTTAAATTTAGACAGAGTATGAAAAAACAGGGTATTCAGACCAAGTTCCCAGCGTTGTTTGCACCGTTTAGTAATTATTTTGTTTTAGTATTTATGCTGATGATTTTGTATATCATGTGGAATCAAGGTTTTATGCTTTCCGTGTTGATGCTTCCTGTCTGGATCTTCATGCTCTTTGTTTTATTTAAAACATTAAAGCCGACGAAAAGTTAAAGCGCAGGTGATGATGTGGAAAAGGACTCAATATGAGTCCTTTTTTATTGGGCTTTTACTTAGATAAGTCTGGATTTAAATCTGTGAAGCGTTCCGCTGGCGATGTGCCTATGTCACCTAGGGGAGGATTGTGAAATAGAATCCAAACTTTTCAACAATGGAATCAAATAAGCAACTGATCAGGAGACTGACCAAGATTTTACTGACTCTCAATGGGCCTTTGTCTGAGGTTTGGCATGACCTGTTGATTAACTTGGGTGGAGAGTGAGCGACTCTCACACTGAATCTTTTCGGATTGATATGTATAGGTAATTAAATAGACAAAATTGAGAAAGGAAAGGTTGTATTTCCAACAGATTGAAGCAGAGAGCTATCAAGTTGCTGTTAAAGTACTCAAAAATTAACTTTAATATAGTACGGCTTGGCTGCAACCATCCTGAAAACTATCCACAATTTCTGCGGATAATTTTGGGGGTAAGTCTGATTAAGCTAGTTTTTCTATGTACGTTTTGGCTTACACTATCTCAAGCGGATTGCGTCTAGGTCAGCCCTAAAATTTTTTATAAGATGCGGTTATGGAGAACAGGATGTTCCAATACATAAAACAAAAATGATAAGTTCAACACTAGGATGTGAGGTACGACAGGAGTTATACCTAACAAATCAATACGAAAAAGCCCGACAGGATGTCGGGCTTTTTTATGATCTTTCAATTGCTCACTTCGCTTTTAGTTTCGAATTTTTTGTTCCAAGTGGGCAATACTGGAAAATGTTGAAAAGCTGTACAGTAGCGACCAGATTTATCCAAACTTATGATCAGTTTGATGACGTGATAAGGCTCAGCTTTAAAAAAGCAAAAGAAATAATTAAAATCTTCTTCATTCAATATTTAACTGATGGCTTTAAGTGCAGCGATCCGCTGTCTTTGTTGTTTATTCAGCTTGGATACCACGAGTTCATAAGAACTTTGCACCAGATCAATGACTAAATCAGGCTCTAGGTTTTCATTCTCATAGATTGAAATCCAATGTTTTTTATTCATATGCCAACCAGCATGAATATACGGATAAATGTCACGTAGCATCGCGCCGTGGTCAGGTGTAACTTTTAAGTTACTTAAAACTCTACCGCTTAAAGATGAATTGAGTAAAAACATTTTATCCATGACTTTATACACATCACAGCCCTCGCCAAAGGGTTGACTACAGGTGACTTCTGGCAGGGCAAGTGCAGCTTTTGCGGCAATACGGTGTAAGGACATGGTGATCACTACTCTAGTAGGGGAAGCCCTGTGGATATTGTTTAGTTTATCCACAGTTTAAGCCAACCTGTTAAGATGAACAACTCACCATCACTTCAGGCACATCGTTCGGTAATGGAGCCAAATCTTCAGTTTTCTCTAGTGCCACATTTCGTTCAAACGGTTGGCTGAGTAGGTTAAATAAACGTTCGACTTCTGAAAAATCATTGCGCTCAGCCAGTTCAATCGCTTTTTGTGCCATGTGATTGCGTAGGATATAAACTGGATTGGTTTGTTGCATTGTTGCATCCAGTGCGGCTGTATCTTGATTGGCACGAATTTGTTGGTATTGCACAAGGAAACTTTCAAATTGACGGCGGTCAAGACAATCATCCAAAAGCAGTTGGTAGTCTTGATTTTGTAGACGAATAAAGCTTTGGGTGTAATCCAGTTGTTCAGATTGCAAAATTCTTAAAAAAAGCATGCCACAATCAAAGCTATCTTTATGAAAATCAGGTAAGCCCATTTTTTGACATAAACCTAAGCGATAATGTTCCAAAAAGGTCGGTTCATAATGACTCAAGCAAGCTGCTAGATCTTCTTTCCATTGTTCTTTGTCATAGTCTTGAGGACAAAGCGGAATGAGGTTATTCAACCATGTCCATAAATTCCAGTGTCCAATGCTCGGTTGTTGCTGATAGGTATAGCGGCCTTGGTAATCGGAGTGATTGTTAATCCAATTGGGACGGAAACGTTCCATAAAACCGTAGGGACCAAAATCTAAGGTTGAACCTGTGATATTCAAATTATCGGTATTCATAACGCCATGTGCAAAACCAACCAATTGCCATTTGGCAATCATGACGGCAGTTCGTTGTATCACTTGGGTGGCGAAAGCCAAGATTGGTTGTTCAGCGAGCAGGCATTCAGGATAGTGCCATTCAATACATTTTTGCGTAAAGTCAGCCAATAAGTTCGATTGATATTGATTAATCCATTCAAAATGTCCCAAACGAATATGACAATCAGAGGTTCTGAGCAGCATCGCACCCAGCTCTAATTTTTCACGTTGTACACCTTGAGTAGACGAAGTAAAACCGACTGCATTACTAGAGGGAATACCCAGTGCATTGAGTGCATGACCTGCCAGATATTCACGAATGACTGAGCGTAAAACCGCACGGCCATCGCCCATCCGCGAATAAGGTGTTTGCCCAGCACCTTTTAAGTGTAAATCAATGGTTTGTTGTTTTTGATCAAGAATTTGGGCAATTAGTAAACCACGACCATCACCAAGTTGCCCCGCCCATTGTCCAAATTGATGCCCTGCATAAACCATCGCAAGAGGGGGGAATTCTGCAAAGGTTTTTTGTCCGCTACAAATCTCAACCCAATTTGCTTGTTCTTCGGCAGTCCATTGCAGTTCTTCAGCCAAGGCTTGGTTAAAATGACCTGCTTTTGCTCCGACCAAAGGTAAGGGCATTTGCTGATGGTACAGTTTTGGATTCAAGGTTAAATAGCGGGAATTAAAAAGCATAAGATTGGATCAGACAGATGAACTCTCCCCACTATAACAAAACCATCACTTAAAAATGAATAAAGCTTCCATTGAGGAAGCTTTATTCAAAATTCAGAGGATTTCAGTATTATTCAGAAACCGTATTTTTTTTGATATTACGCATTAAAACTTTAAGCGTTTGACGATGATGACCTAAGCGTTGCTCGACCAATTGGAAATCCATTTTTAATTTATGGTCCATTTGGTTGATCTTCTCTGCCACAGATGCTTTCTTGGCTTGAATTTCCTGTTCTTTCAGTTTCGCCCAGTCGTTCAGTGTATGGGTAAATGCTTCGTATTCTTGAGCAATACGAGTTTTTACATTCGCCATATCTTCATTGACATTGTGACCGTAAACCGCCAAATCCTGTTCAGCGTATTTAAACTTCATCGCAAGTTCGGCTTTCTTAATATTAAAGCTTGGAATACGACGCAAGTTTTTCGCTAGACCGAGTTTTGAACACGACCAGATTAACCATTTGGTCGGATCATACTGCCACCATTTCACACCATTACGATAGTCATATTGGAAAATGTGGTGATAGTTATGATAACCCTCGCCCCAAGTGGCGATGGCAAGCAAGAAGTTATCACGCGCAGTATTTTCGTCTGTATATGGGCGCTTCCCCCACATATGGCAAAGTGAATTAATGAAGAAAGTCACATGATGGCTCAGGATTAAACGGACTAATCCACCCAAAAGTAACACGCCCCACATATCGCCTACAGCCCAACCAATAGGTAATAAAATACCTGTATGTACTAAAATGACTAAAGGTACATAGTATTTATGTTGGAACATCACCAATTTGTCATTTAGCAGGTCAGGTGCATTTTTAAAATTAGGCTCTGCTGCAGGATAATCACGTAACATCCACCCGATATGGGCAAACCAAAAGCCTTTATTGATTGAGTACGGATCTTTTTCTACATCATCTACATGGCGGTGATGGGTGCGGTGACCAGAAGACCAAAATAAAATACTGTTCTGAACGGCAAAAGTACCCATAATCATGAGAATGATTTTTAAAGGTAGTGTCGCCTCATAAGCACGATGTGCCCATAAGCGATGATAGCCCGCAGTAATACCCAAACTACTCATACCCAATAACACAATCATGCTGACCCACGCGCTTGCGCTAAAATCATGATTAATGGCATAGAGTGGAATAGCGATAACAGCAACAATAGGTAAAAAAACTAGTGCAAAAATTGCAATCCAGTTAATTGGGGCTTGAGGTAGGGGAGGATTCATCTCCAACAGCACTCCTAGAAACCTGATACAGGTTAAAATTGAGGACTTAAATCACTACAAGTTGTAAGGATTAAGATTCTGGCATATTAGCATGAGCAACAATCGTACTCTAGCATTATTGTACAGTTGTATTGTACTAAACAGTAACAGAATAAGACCATGCTAAGATTGAATTTATCGTAACCAGTCGGCTATTTTTATTGGTTGCTTAATTTATTTCTATTGTACTTTAGGTCAACTGCTGTACTCATCTTAACTCGAGCTGAATTCTGCCGACTAACGAACCAATTTTTTACTCCAAATTAAGCTGTTGCTGCATTAATTTAGGGAAATCAGTAATCAGGCCATCAATACCACATATTTGCAAATGTTTGGCACGCTGCACATCATTGACTGTCCAAACACTGACTTTTAATCCCGCGGCTTGAGTAGCTTGAATTAATGCATCGCTTGCCAATTGATTCATCCAGCCAATACGGCTACAACCTAATTCCAGTGCTTGTTCAATGGCACGTTCTTGGATGTCCTCTTCAATCAGAAGTCCTCTTTTAAATCGCGACTTAGACTGTTGTAAAGCTTGGTGAATTTTCAAGTCAAAACTGGTGATGACTGCATTATGCTCAAACCCTGTCAAAGCGCACTCTAAACTTTGAATCAGTTTTTCTGCGGCTGCAAAATCATTCACGGCTTTCACTTCTACTTCTAGATGAGAAAATTCACGTAGAACGTTAAGGCTTTGTTCTAAAGTAGGCGTCATCTGGGGGTGCCAGTCCATCCAGATTGCAGCCTGATTGTAGTGAGCTAAGTCATTCACTGTACAGGTGTAAAGATTTTGATCAATTGAGGTCGTGCGTAAAAAGTTATCATCATGCATGACCACCAATGTGTCATCTTTGAGTTGGCGCACATCAAATTCGACGGCACGAATGCCTAAGTCATTTAAATATTGAAATCCACCTAAGGTGTTTTCAGGTGCTTCACCCCGTGCGCCACGATGTCCGATAATTTGCATGTCTACATCCGCTTAGTGATTACTCTACTTTGATTATTACGGAGTTATGTGAAATTTCACAGTCCATGGGCTTATATTTGACTTATTTTTTAGAAATTTAAACGCTAAAGAATGGTTTGAATAATCATAAAAATAAAGTTTGATAAAGAGAATTTGAACAGTGCAAAAGTTATGATTGAGACTGAAGATTGATGACCTAGCCTCAATCAGGTTGCTTTTTAAATCGTGTCGTTAATATTTTTTTGCCAAAGAACTTCACTTCCTCCTTCTGCGCGTTGCAAGGTACGGGAAGCGACAAATAACCAGTCAGAAAGTCGATTTAATAATTGTAATGAACTAGATTGAATATTTTGATCACGATGCTGTACTGCCATGAGGCTGCGCTCAGCACGACGGCAAACGGCACGGGCTTGATGGGCAAAGCTACAAGCCAATGTACCTGACGGTAGAATAAAATCTTTGAGCATGGGTAAAGATTCATTCATGTGATCAATGTCTTGTTCGAGGTATTCTATCGAGATTGGCTGCACCAAGTGATAGTTGGGAATACAGACCTCACCACCCAAGTCGAACAACCAGTGTTGAATTAGACTTAAGCTTTTATCCCATGCTGTTTGTTCTGCAATATTACTTTGGCTGATTTGTGCACGTAGAATGCCAATACATGCATTCAGCTCATCGACATCACCGAGTGCAATAATGCGTAAATCATCTTTGGCTACACGAGAACCATCGCCAAGTCCTGTGGTTCCTGTGTCACCTGTACGGGTATAAATTTTACTTAAACGGTGGCCCATAATATTTCCTAGGTTTAAATGAAAAAAAGGATAATGCCGGTCAAAACATTATCCATAAACTGCGCTGTTTTTAAATTTTTTTGAGTCTTTAAGTTAAATTAATAACGGAAAGTGACTCCTGCGGAAGCTAGGCGACCACCATTCACATAATAGTATCCGCTACCATAAGATGTCGTTTTGTATTCAACATCACCAATATTCTGAATATTCGTGAATAATTTAACGTTAGGATTTACATTCCAGAATGCATTTACATCAACAGTGGCATATCCTGAAATAGTGCTATTTTTAGGTCTAGATTTAGCTGAAAGTGATGCACTAATGCCATACACTTCATTTTGTAGTCCTGATGTCAAAGTTAGACTTTGGCGTGAACGACGAGGCAGGTCTTGATCAGTTTTCTTGTCTTTTGGTTGTACATAAGCATATGAAAGATTTGTAAATAACTCATCTTTTGCCCAATCAAGGTTAAATTCGCCACCAGTGAAAGTTGCTTCCTTTACATTGAAATTTTTACCATTCTGCCAAGTAATTAAGTTATCAACCTCATTTCGGTATGCAGATAATCCCATTGTTAAGTGATTTGTAAGTTGTTGGTCGAGCCCAATTTCATAGGAAACACTTTCTTCTGGTTTTAATTCAGGGTTTCCACCCCAGCTTAATGCATATAAGTCATTATTCGTTGGAGCACGGAAAGCAGTACCAATATTGGTGTAAATACTAGTAGCTGGTAAAATTTGATAACGTGCAGCAGCTTGCCCTACGGTATGAGTACCAAATGTCTCATGATCTTCTACACGGACACCTAATTGGGTGTGTAGTTTTTCAGATTGGTATTGGTGTTGAACAAAATAGCCTGTGCTATCAACTTCTTTGTCATAGTCCACGCCATAATAACCACTACCTGAAAGAACGTCAGACTCGACATTTTTCGTTGCAACCCCGGCCAAGATATTCTGAGTAGGGCTAAATTGCCATTTACTATAAAGTTCAGCTTCTTTTGTTGTATTGTAGATTGCATCATGAGAATCATTTTGCTCAAGATCATCTTTGAATTGAGATAAGCGAGCATGAAGTGCAAAGTTATCGCTTAGGTTTACACGACCTTTAACATTAATGATTTCATTTTTAAAATCTTGAGAGACATTTTTTAGACCAATCAAATTCCAATTCGCATCATTGATACCATCAACATAGGTAGAAGTACCCTGATTCTCTGAGTAATCAACTGATGCAGCATATTGTTCTTTCTCTATGCCGAATTTTGCACTAAAGCCTTTTTGATCATAGGCTCCTGCATTGACTTGAGCATCCTTGAAGTCTGTAACTTGTGTCCCGTCAGATTCTAAGCGTTGACCCCGAATTTGCGCATAAATTCCATTCTCAGCCAAATCTGCGCCAATGACAGACTTATAGGTACTGTGCTCACCGATTTCACCAGTTACAAAAGCCCCAGTTTTTTCTGGTGTTTTAGAAACTAACTGGACTACGCCACCAATTGCATCTGTACCATATAGAACGGATGCAGGACCTTTAAGTACTTCGATTTGCTTAATATCAGTTGTATCAATAAATGCTAGTGAAGCAGAACCAGCAGAACCTGTGTTAAGGCGAACACCATCACGTAGTACAAGAGTATGAGTTGAATTTGTTCCACGAGTAAAAATTGATGCTGCTTGACCATAACCACCGTATTGCATCATATCGATAGAGGCATCACTCATGAGCAAATGTGGTAATTCTGCAATAGGAGATTGTTCAACAATTTGTGGTTCAATGATTGAAATACGTGCAGGAACGTCTTTAATCTTTTCTTCAGAACGGGTTGCAGTTACCACCAAAGTGTCTAGAGATGCATTCACAACATTCGTGTTGTCTTGTGCAGATGCAGACGTAGAGAAACCCATCGCAATAGCGATTGCGCCCACTAAAGCAGTAGGCTGAAATAAATTTGGCATGCTGGCTCCATACATTCACCCCCCGTGAATGATTGAGTTAAACGGCGCGATAAGCAGGTCTCCGGACTTAAATATAAATATTGCGAACAATATTGGTATACCCATCTTCCCACACGAGTGCAGTGATGTAAGTGCAAGCACTTATAAAGATATACGTTTCGTTTTACCGTTGCGGGGGCAGTGTTGGATTTACACCAACTTCCCTAAAGCATAATGCTCAGACTTATTGCATTTGGGCGCAGTATACGGTTTGTATGCGAATTAAACAATCGATGTAAAGATTTTTCAGGATGAACTTTACGCAAGGCGAAAAAATTGCATTACAATGATTCGCCCAGATATTTATAGATCAGCTATAAATAGGGCTGAGCTAGAGTTATAAATATGCGAACCCGTGCCAAAATTTGTGGAATTACCCGTAGTCAAGATATTGATGCTGTGGTCAATGCAGGGGCAGATGCAATTGGTTTTGTATTTTTCCCGCCTAGTCCACGTCATGTGAGTGCAGATCAAGCTAAAGAACTCGTTCAGCATGTGCCTGCTTATGTTCAAACAGTTGGCTTGTTTGTAAATGCAACTGCGGATGAGATTGCAGATGTGCTAAAAAAAGTTGCACTGGATATCATTCAGTTTCATGGTGATGAAACACCAGTAGACTGTCAGATGATTGCGACACAAGTCGGGCGTCGTTGGTATAAAGCCATTCAGGTGAAACCTGAACTGGATGTGGTCGCAGAAGTGAAACGCTACCAACAGGCAGGGGCAAGTGCAGTACTTTTAGATGCGTGGCATCCAGAATTAAAAGGGGGAACAGGACACAGTTTTGACTGGTCTCAATTCCCTAAGCTTGATATTCCTTTAATTTTAGCTGGTGGTTTAACTCCCGCTAATGTTGAAGACGCTATAAAGACGACTGGGGCTTATGCTGTAGATGTCAGCGGAGGCGTAGAATCTGCTAAAGGTATAAAAAGCCAACAACTTATAGAAAACTTCATGCAAGGAGTCCATCGTGGATCAGCAAACTAATGTGATTGACTATACCCAATTCCCTGATGCAAAAGGGCATTTTGGTATCCATGGCGGACGTTTTGTGTCAGAAACTCTAATGGCAGCATTAGAGGATTTAGAAAAGCTCTATTTTCGTATGAAAAATGATGAGCAGTTTCTGGCAGAATTCGACCGTGACCTCGCCTACTATGTAGGTCGTCCTAGTCCTTTATATTATGCTGAGCGATGGTCGAAAGAGTTGGGTGGTGCGCAAATTTACTTAAAACGTGAAGACCTGAATCATACAGGCTCGCATAAAGTGAATAACACGATTGGTCAGGCTCTACTGGCTAAACTTTCGGGTAAAAAACGAATTATTGCTGAAACGGGTGCAGGCCAGCATGGTGTTGCTACAGCGACTATTGCTGCCCGTTTGGGTCTTGAGTGTGTAGTTTTCATGGGTGCAGAAGACGTGAAACGTCAAGCCATGAATGTGTATCGTATGCGTTTGTTAGGTGCAACAGTTGTGCCTGTAGAAAGCGGTTCAAAGACATTGAAAGATGCTATGAACGAGGCGATGCGTGATTGGGTCACCAATGTGGATTCAACTTATTATGTGATTGGTACAGTGGCAGGTCCGCACCCGTACCCACAATTAGTCCGTGATTTCCAATCGATTATTGGTCGTGAAGCACGCCGTCAAATTCAAGAACAAGCAGGGCGCTTACCTGATGCTTTAGTGGCATGTGTTGGTGGTGGTTCAAATGCTATGGGCTTGTTCTATCCATTCTTAAATGATGCTGAAGTTAAAATGTATGGTGTTGAAGCCGCAGGGTACGGTATTGAAACAGGTAAACACTCTGCACCGTTAAATGCTGGTCATGTTGGTGTTTTACATGGTAACCGCACTTACTTGATGTCGGATGAACAAGGTCAGATTATTGAAACTCATTCGATTTCAGCGGGTTTGGATTATCCAGGTGTAGGTCCTGAACACAGCTTCTTAAAAGACATGCATCGTGTTGAATATGTGCCAATCAATGACCAAGAAGCTCTACAAGGTTTCCGTGATTTGACGAAAATTGAAGGAATTATTCCTGCGCTTGAAAGTGCACATGCCATGGCTTATGTCACTAAACTTGCACCGACGATGTCTAAGGATCAAATTATTATTGCGACGGTTTCAGGCCGTGGTGATAAGGACTTAATGACCGTGGCGCGTATTGATGGCGTAGAAATGGTTGAGATGTGATTTTCCTCTGATGTGAAGCTTCTCTCTTTGGAGAAGGTTGTCAAATATTAAAAACGTGCTGAAGCAATTCAGCACGTTTTTTGTTGAAATAAAAGTTTATCCAAAACATGAATAAGAGAAGGCGACATGGATCTTGCCCATTGAGCAGCCTTACAGGGATGTAATGTCTGCTCAACAAGATACTTTTGTTACTTTTGCCAAAACAAAAGTAAGATATTTCCTGCCAATGAAAACTTTGGTCAAATCTATCTTATTTGTATTGGTCGTAACGTTATTTAAATTTTGACGGAGTCTTACTGCTTACACCTCAAATGTAAGGAGTTCATAATGTTACTTTGGATAAGACCAAAGTAACCAAAGGCATCGTCATTCGCAAAACTCGTCTTATACTTTCATGTGATTAATGGAGTCGCAAAAACATCTCTCTAGAAGTGTGGTTTACCTCGAACAATTGCGAATGATGCTTCCGTGAAGCGCCTGTTAGCTATAAAAAATATCTCAAAAAAAGGAAAGAAAATGCCTAGTCTATTTATGGTTATGCTTGGTGGTCGTCATGTACGTGCCAATACCGAAGTCCATGATGTTGTATTTGCTGTGGGTGACAGCCTAGAAGACACGTATACACAATTAAAAAATGCATGGTTTGGTGAACAAAAAGGCTTACACATTGATGCTTGGGCGCAAGTGAATGGTGTCGAAAGTGTAGGGAAAAAATACCAGATTCAGTTTAGTGATGCCCAACCTCAAGTCGCAGATCAAAAGCTATGGCTAATTAATTTAGGCGGCTATGACGCACGTGAGTTTGGTGAGTTACACCGTTATGTGTTGGTCGTTGCTCCGCATGCCGCGGAGGCAAAGCAAAGAGGGAAGCAATATTTCGATGAAAAATGGCAAAAGCAACATACAGATCGTGTTTTAGAGGTAGATGACTGCATTGCCATTGATTGTATTCATGGTCGTTATGTACGTCTGGTTGAAGCTGACTTTGATGCAAACACGTGGGAAAATACTTATCTTATGTTAAATGTTTAATTTTAAACATTTTAAGTGCGTTGTGCTGATATGGTATTTTTTATGCTAACATTGGGTGAGTAAGAAATGATCGATACTTGCTGCATAAAAAAGAACGAAGAAAATTCTTAATGTGACATGCTGTATAGGTCAAAGCAGATCTAGCGATATGTGAAATGGAATTGGATAAATGGATTTAATTCAGTCGAATGGGCAGCCACATTATGGTCGCTTTAATGCATTACCTCAAAATATTGACGTTCAAAAATACCAATATAAAACTCCTTATGGAGAGGTGTTAGAGGGTTGGCGTAAACGTTTAAAATATAAAAAATTTAAATTCTGCTCAATTCAACACGAGTATTACACTATTGGAATAGCCATTGCCGATATTGCATGGGCAGGGCATGGTTTTTTTTACGTTTATAACCATCTTACGCAGGATGTTATGGAATGGAATGCCATTAATTTCTTGGCCCGTAACACACTTTTAGATGAGCAACCTTTATATAACCAAAGTTTTTTTCATAAATCGCCGTTTCAAATTGAAATGCAGCATGCCAATGGGGTGCGTTATATTCGCGTGACTAAATATGGTGAAATTAAACTAAATGCCCGTATTTTCTGTGCTGGAACACAACCCTTAAGCATGTGTAGTCCAACAGGAATTAATGGCTGGACCTATACGCAAAAACTCACCACACTGGGTTGTGAAGGCTATTTTGTCAATAAGCAAAATGAAATGGTGCAATTTCACGATAAAACTTTTGCTTCTTTAGATGATACATGCGGATTTCTTCGACCTGAAACGGCTTGGTTTTGGTTGTCTTGTAATTTCTGGGATACCAACAATCAACGAATTGGACTGAATTTAGCCTCAGGAGTCAATGAAAGTTTTGGTAATGAGAATTGCTTGTGGGTAAACGGTCAGTTGTTTCAATTGACGGATATTTTATTTGAGCATCTTGAAGAAGGGCATTGGAATATCCGCTCTTTAGATCAACGCCTCAACCTAATTGTTACGACCAGTTGGCGTCGTTATGAAAATTTGAACTTAAGATTGGTTGGTAGCCAATTTAGCCAGTGGCAAGCACGTATCAGTGGTAGTATTCTATTGGATAATCAAGAAATTGTACTGGTAGATGAGTACGGCCTGTTGGAACAACATTATGCGAAATGGTAGAGAATTCTTCATGCTGCCTCTACATTAGGACTGTTGATTTAGAGGCAGCTTGATTGAAGCATAGCTTATTTTTTACTTTGTGCTGCTTGCCAAAAGGCTTCGCCTGCTTGAATAGGATCGTTAGTTGCAGCAAGGGTATCGACCCATACATTGTATTGACGAATAATCGGTTGTTGGCTAGGGTGAAATCCTTTCTTAAACCAATCAAAATATTGTTTGCGAATACTGGTTAAAGTGCCTTTACGACCAAAGAACCATGGTAATCCTTTCATAATCATACTAAAGCGTTGCCAGCGACTAAAGCCATCATGTCTTAACATGACATTAGCACGATAGAGCGTAAAGCCAATCATCATAAGCGTGGTGAGAATGAGCGCCCATCGACGCATTGACTCTGATACTTCTCCCACTTGTTGCATTACATCAAATGCGACATCCCGATGTTCCATTTCTTCAATTGCATGCCAAGCCAAGAGTGCTCGTACATAAGGATGGGCATTGGCTAAGGTTTCTTTTTTACCATAAAAGGTTTCTGCCATTAAGGCAGTCAGATGTTCTGCCGCTGCTGTCATGGCAATATTGTATTGAGGAGAACGCTCTTCAAGTTCAAACTTGAATACTCGGTTAATTCGTTGAATAAATTGATCTACAGGCATGCCTTGTCCACGCATGACTTGGTTCATTTTTTCATGCGCGATACCGTGTTGGGCTTCTTGGCGAATGAAAGCACCGACACGTTGTTCTAACTCTGGATCCGTAATTTTATCGCGAAACAAGCGTACCGATTGAATAAAGTAACGCTCACCATCAGGAAAAGTGAGGCTTAACGCGTCAAATACACGGGTTAAAAATGGGTCATTGTTCATCCAGAAGCGGGGTACCTGATCTAATTTAAAATCGAATTCGGTACGAACAACAGGATGAACTTGATTTCGGACTATTGTATTCATCGTTTTTTACTAATAGAACCTTCGATAAGAGCAGTATGTCGATGTTTATCGGAGAAGTTTTGACAGTACTTGCCATTTTTTATACATTTTATGCCATATCGAAAATAAAAAAATGTCAAACTGACAGGTAGAGCCATGTATACATTACAAATTCCGAATGGCTTTTTTCATTTATGGCACAGCTATCTTAAATCACGTCATATTGATGGTTTTGCATTTCCTTTCTCGACGGTGCAAAAACAACAGTTGCATTACATTTTATCACAACCAATTGATGCGCAATCATCGTATGCTTTATTTATTGATTTAATACAACAAACAGAAAAGCAACTCAACTGCCCTCATCTTATTTTCGATATTGTGCAGCATATACAACCTGAACATTTTGGTGTATTGGGCTACATTGCATCGAAAAGTACCAGTGTCGCAGAAGCTTTACAGTTTATCTTGCGTTTTAACCGTTTAGTGATTGATGGGCAGGAAACGCTGCCTATGCATATGTCACAAGTAGATCAGAGCATTCATATCCATTGGGGATTTTCTCACAGCGAGCATGTACTGATTAATGAAATGACCGTTGCTGCAATGGTGCAATTGGCTCGACAGATTTTTTCTTTTGATCAATTCGCATTGAAAAATTTATATTTTGCGCATGCGCCACGTTGTGCGGTTTATCATTATCAGCGTTTTTATGGCTGTGATGTATTTTTTCATCAAGTGCGTTATGCCTTAGAGTTGAATCGTGAAAGTTTATTACTGAAGTCTCAGCAACCCGACCCATCGCTTAATCATTTGCTACTTAAACATGCCGAAGAGGTGATTGCAGCAAAATCTGCGCATATCACGCTCATGACCCATTTACATACACTTGTGGCAGAGTATTTAGTATTTCATCAAGATGTGCCAAAGCTGGAATGGGTAGCGCAAGAGCTGCACTTATCGGTACGCACTTTACAGCGGCAACTCAGTGAATTTGACAGTTCATTTAAAAAAATTATTGAAACGGAACGAATGAAACGTTGCGATATTTTGCTACAGCAAAAAATGAGTTTGAGCGAAGTGGCTTTAGCACTGGGGTATTCAGACCAGTCAGCTTTGGCACGTGCTTATAAGACGGCAACAGGACAGACGCTTTTAGTTCGTCGACAACAACTCAAGCTGCGTGAATGAGATAAAAAAGCGGTTCATTGAACCGCTAGAATTGAGCAAGTTTGATTAGATCGTCTTTTGATTCAATTTCGGGTAGCGTAGTACGATGGCTAAAATGGCAAAAATCGCCAAGACCCAACAATAGTAAATATGACCAATCAGCTCGACTGGGGAGAGTTTGGCAATGGAACATGCCAAAAGCAGTTGAGCACCATAGGGGATCAAACCTTGTATCACGCAAGAGAAAATGTCCATGAGGGCAGCGACACGTTTCGGATCTAACCCATACTCTTGCGCTACTTCACGGGCCATATCACCCGATAAAATAATTGCGACCGTATTATTGGCAACAAACAAGTTCGAGAAGATGACCAAAAAACTGACACCCAGCTCGCCAGCACGTTGTTGTCCAACTTTTAACAGACGAGTCAGGCTATAAATTCGCTGAATCAGCCATTCTAAGCCACCTTCACGTTGCATGATGCTTGATAGGCCACCCAATAGCATTGAGAGCAATGCCACTTCAAACATGCCCACAAAGCCATCATAAATTGAGGTATTCAATTTTAGTAAAGTAAAGCCGCTCTGTTGTATTAAACCAATTACACCAGAAATCATAATGCCAATGGTTAGAACCGCTAAAACGTGTAAGCGACTAAAAGCCAAGAAAAACACGGCAACATAAGGAAGAATCAGCCATAAATCATAGTCTTGATATTGAATGGCTTGAGAATCCTTACTCATCAAAATAAATACTAGAATGGTAATGATAGACGCTGGCCCTGCAATCCAAATATTGACCCGGAACTTATCGCGGAGTTGCACTTTTTGACTGCTGGTTGCTGCAATCGTGGTGTCTGAAATCATAGATAGATTGTCACCAAACATCGCACCACTCACCACAGCACCAATCGCCATCACGGTTTCAATATTAGTCACTTGGGCAAAGCCAAAAGCAATTGGTGCACAGGCCGCAATGGTGCCCATAGAAGTCCCCATAGCCGTTGCAATAAAGGCAGAGATGACAAACAGCATGGGGAGAACAAAAGCAGGAGGAATAAGAGATAGTCCAAGTTGGACGGTCGCATCTACACTGCCAATTGCACTGCTGGTGCTAGCGAAGGCACCTGCCAGCATAAACACCATAAACATTAAGATTAAATTAGGGTGGCTTGCCCCTTTTAGGAAGGTTTCAATGGCTTGGTTCAGGTGACCCTTAAAAATTAGTACTGCAAGGATAACCGCAGGTAGAGCAGCCACAGGCGCTTTAATTTGATAAAAGGCAAATTCGGTGCCAATCAGGGAGTGATAAATTCCGCTACCTAAAAAGATAGCCAAAAAAACAATAAGGGGGAGTAGCGCAAGCGCTCGGGCTTGCACTTTGCCCTGTGGGTCGGAGGTCATAAATGTTAGGAAACAGCGAATAAGTGCGCACAGTATAATGGAGCTTTAATCATTTCTTAAAATTAAAATGTAAAACTCGAGTAGGGCAGTTTGTAGACTTTACTCAAGAAAATTGCCATTTTCTTGAATTGGTTCGATCTGTATAAAAGCGAAAATTAGGCATCTTTGATCATTGAGAAAACTCGCCAAATATTAGTAAATGTAGCTTTCGGGTTGTTCTGAATCATGTGATGTCGTATGAAATTCAAGGGAAGTGCATGAACTCTATTCAAGGTGCAAAAAATAGCGTTACAATGCATCGTCTTGTATTTCTACAAAACCAACTCCTCAGTTTTAAATAATTCAAGGAAAGTACAACCCTATGTCACGTTTAGCCACTCGTTTTGGACAACTTAAATCTCAACAGCGTAAAGCGCTAGTTTCCTATGTGATGGCTGGAGATCCTCATCCACAAGTAACGGTACCTCTGTTACATCAAATGGTTGAGGCGGGCGTAGATGTTATTGAACTTGGGCTCCCATTTTCAGATCCTATGGCGGATGGTCCTGTCATTGCTTTAGCCGCTGAGCGTGCTTTGGCTGGTGGAACCAATACCTTAGATGCGCTGAATATGGTGAAAGAGTTCCGTCAAAAAGATCAAGAAACACCTGTTGTTTTAATGGGATATTTAAATCCTGTTGAAGTCATTGGTTATGAAAAATTTGTAGCCTATGCCAATGAATGTGGTGTGGATGGCATCTTACTGGTCGATTTACCGCCAGAAGAAGCTAAAGCTCTGGATGATGTCCTGAAAAAGTACGAAATGGATCAAATTTTCTTACTTGCACCAACTTCTACAGATGAACGTATTCGTCATGTAGTAAAGCAAGCCAGCGGATTTATCTATTATGTATCTTTGAAAGGAGTAACAGGTGCAGCAACTTTAGATGTCTCTGAAGCTGCAGCACGTATCCAAAAAATTAAAGCAGAGACGGATATCCCTGTGGGTGTCGGTTTTGGTATTAGCGATGCTGCTTCTGCGAAAGCAATGGGTGGTGTAGCCGATGCTGTGATTGTCGGCAGTGCATTTGTAAAACAATTTGCGAGCTTGACACCAGAACAAGCCGTTGTTGAAACGGTTAATAAAGTCAAGGAGCTTCGAGCAGCGCTCGATGAGTTAGTATGAATCAAGAAGTGAAATCAGGGAAAATTCTTAGCCCATCGACACCGTGGACTGAACGTGGCGTTCCAGGTATTGAAGTTCCCGATGAGCAACAAGCACTCAAAGCAACATTTACCGAACCAACGGTTGAATGTCCTGAATGTCATGCATTGGTGACACGCACCGCAATGACATTTAATGCTTATGTTTGCCCACAGTGTGACGAACATTTACGCATGAAAGCGCGTGATCGTTTAACATGGTTCTTTGACCAAGTTAAAACGGAACTAGGTCAAGAATTTGTTGCGAAAGATCCACTTAAATTTGTCGATAGCAAGCCTTACCCAGAACGTATGGTTGAAGCGCAAAAGAAAACAGGTGAATCTGAAGCTTTAATCGTGATGCAAGGTACATTGAAAGATGTCGCAATGACCGCATGTGCTTTTGAATTCGACTTTATGGGCGGTTCAATGGGTACAGTCGTTGGTGATCGTTTTGTACAAGCAGCTGAACGCGCAATTGCACTTAAACAACCATTCATCTGTTTTGCAGCATCTGGTGGTGCACGTATGCAAGAAGGTATGTTGTCTTTAATGCAAATGGCACGTACTTCAGCAGCGATTCAACGTGTAAAAGAGGCAGGCTTACCGTATATCGTGGTATTAACCCATCCTGTATATGGTGGTGTAACCGCTTCATTGGCAATGTTAGGTGATGTGCATATTGCAGAGCCAAAAGCGATGATTGGTTTTGCTGGTAAACGTGTAATTGAGCAAACAGTACGTGAGAAATTGGAAGAACCGTTCCAACGTGCTGAATACCTGCTTGATCATGGTGTAATCGATCAAATCGTTCATCGTCATGCATTACGTGATACTGTATATCGTATTGTGACCAAATTGATGAATTTACCTTGAACAACACTGCACCACTTGCACAAGATAATTTAGACACATGGCTCTCGTATTGGGGCCATGTTCACGTTACGGGGATTGATTTAGGTCTGGAACGCGTCGTTCCCGTCGCTGAAATGTTGGGTGTAACGCAACCAGAAGCGAAAGTGATTACGGTTGCTGGCACCAACGGTAAAGGTTCAACCACTACGACCTTGGCTGCTATTTTAAATGCCCAAGGCTACAAGGTTGGACTTTATCAGTCACCGCATATTTATCGTTTTAATGAACGGGTTAAACTGGCAGGTCAAGAAGTCGATGACCAAAGTCTGATAGATGCTTTTGTTCAGGTCGATCAGGCACGTCGTGCATGCAATTTGAGTTTATCTTTCTTTGAAGCAACCACTTTGGCTGCTTTTTTGATTTTTAAACAGCAAGCATGTGATGTCTGGGTGCTTGAGGTGGGGCTAGGAGGCCGTCTGGATGTGGTCAATGTGATTGATCCAGATGTTGCAGTCATTACCAATATTGGTTTAGACCATACAGATTGGTTAGGCGATACCATCGAGAAAATTGCCTATGAAAAGGCTGGCATTATTCGCCCTAATATTCCTGTTATTTTTGGTGGATTACAAAGTTTACCAGAAGCGATTGCCAAAAAAGCACAAGAGTGTCATGCACTGTTATTTGCTGCTGAACGCGATTATTTTTATCAATTGAGTGAAGATGGACAGCATTGGTTATTTGCGTCTTCTGGAACCACCTTAAAATTACCACTTGGTCGTTTGGCATTAGAAAATATTTCTACCGCTGTTGCTGCTGTTTTGTTGAGTGGGTTGGAGATTCGACAGGAAGCAATTGCGCAGGGTATTCAACGGGCACAACTGTCAGGACGTTTTGAAATTCGTCAAATTGCAGATAAAACCGTGATTTTTGATGCGGGACATAATCCACATGGCGTTGATTTTTTGTTAAAGCAATTGCGAAATTTCCTAAAATACAATAAACAATACACAGAAGTGGTTGCTGTTTTTTCAATGTTGGCTGATAAAGATATTAAATCTGTAGTTGAGTCATTAAAAAATAGTATTTTAATGTGGAAAATTGCCCCATTAACGGTACCGCGAGCTGCGGAAATTGCCCAACTTGATGATGCATTACAACAGCAGACAGTACAGCATTTCACTAATGTTCAATTAGCTTTCCAATCAGCCCTCGATGAATCTAAAAATAATCAGCTGATTTTAGTATGTGGTTCATTTCATACTTTGGAAGCAGTCTGGGAGTATTTGGAAGAATGTCAATGAATAACAAACAACGCTGGATGGGTGGTGTTGTTTTATTAGGTGGTGGTGTTTTATTGGCAGCCTTGCTTCTGAAAGGTAAAGAAGAAATACATCAAAATAATATCAAACACCCTGAATTGGTCGAGCAAGTTCAGCAAAAAAATGCAAAACCAGACAGTGGGATGGTGCAATTGCAAGGTCTTACTGTTGATGTTGAAACGGAAAAACGATTGCTTGAAGAGCAACGCCGTGCTCGTGAGAAGGCAGTTGCAGAGCAAGAAGCCCGCGCAGCCGAATTTTTAGCCATGCAACAGCAAGCTGAAGCGGATGCTGCACGTAAAGCAGCTGAAGAATATGCAGCATTAAATGCAGCCCGAACGGGTGCACAACAAAGTTCAGATAATATTCCACCTGAATTGGTTGAAGATGAAAAAGCTAAGCAAAAGCGCCTGGCGGAGGAAAAACTTACTGCGCAAAAGAAGCTAGATCAGCAGAAGGCGCAACAACAGTCTGAAGCTGATAAAAAATTGAGTGCAGAAAACCTTAAGGCAGAGGCACTGCGTAAGGCTGATCAGGAACGTAAAGCACGTGAAAAAGCTGCTGAAGAAAAAAAATTACGTGAAGTTGAAGCTCAACGTAAATTAGAGGCACAACGTAAGGCAGATCAAGAGCGTCAAGCAACAGCCAAAGCCGCTGAAGAAAAGAAACTACGTGAAGCGGAAGCGAAACGTAAAGAAGACGCGAAAAAGAAAGCTGAAGCCGACAAGGCACGAGATTTACTCGAAAATGGTGATAAGCAGTGGATGGTTCAGGTGGCTCTTGCTGCCAATGCTGCCAATGCAGATAGCGTCATTTCCAAGTTAAAGGCAAAAGGCTATAAAGTGGTACAAAGTCCAACATCGAAAGGTATTCGAATTATGGTTGGACCTGCCAAAAGTCGTGATGTCGCAGATGTGACCCGTAAAAAGATTACTACCGATGCGAGCTTGAATATGAAGTCCGCATGGGTCATTGATTGGGTACCCTTAGACCGTCGTTAGTTCATTACAGTCATGCTTTAAGATGGATTCGAGAGTTGCTCTTGAATCCATTTTACATTTTCGGGGGTAAATAAATTTTCGATGTTTTGCCAAATAGGGTGGAAACCATAGCCCCCATATTTCATTTCTTGTAAAGCGTCATCAATACTCCATTGTTCAAAAACAATTCGATACATGGCGATGCTGGCACCTGTACGATCTGAGCCGTGGTAACAATGAATCAGTACTTTTTGTTGTTGTGCTTTGGCCAATTGAATTTGGCGCATCACAGCCAATAAATCTTCCCGATTAATAGCCCAAGTATGAATGGGAATATGTACTAACTCAAAGTTTTGCGCATCTAAGTTTTGTGGGTCTTGATGGCGCGATCTTAAATTGATTACAACACCAATATCATGAGCTTTGAGTGAGGATGCCATCTCTGTATTGGGTTGTTCACTACGAAAAATATCGGTACTGATTTGATAAAAATTATCAGCTTGATTGATTAAGGTTCCCCATTGCGTTGGTCGAGCTTCAGGCGGTAGTGCTGGCGTAGTCATACAGCCAGAAAGATTTAGCGTACTGAAACAGAGGCAGCTATAGAGAATACTGATTTGAATTTTCATTGGTATCGGGCTAATTCTACAGGGTCATGCGCACAGATGAGTTGAACTTCTGGATGTTTTTGTGACAGCGTTTGCAGGCGTTTTAAATTTTCTACACGTGCTAGATTATCTTCGGCAAAGAATTGTTCGACCTGATTTAAGGTTCTAAGTTTGTGCTGACCATCCAGTTGTAAATGTGAGTAGTAGGCATCTCCACAGAAAAGCAACCATTGATCTTGGTCGCGAACAGCAATACCACTGTGTCCTGCGGTATGCCCCAAGAGTGGAATCATCAACAGGTCATTTTCAAATAAATCAAAATTACGAATCTGTTTGAGGTTGAACCAGTCATCGTTAGCAATCGGTTCAATAAAGTTCCAGTAACGATGTTGTTGAAACTGTTTTACTTTATAACGCGCTTTGCGTTTGTAATGGTTCAAATTTTGTGTAGCATTATATTCGGAAGACAGCACATGCACCGTCGCTTGAGGGAAATCTGAAATACCCCCAGCATGGTCAAAGTCTAAGTGCGAAACAAAAATATGCTGAACATCTTTGGGGTTAAAGCCAAGTTTTTGTATTTGTGCGATGGCGGTCAGTTCTAAATTGTTTTCAATTTTTCCAAACCGCGCAATCATCTTGCCAAGACGTGCTTTGGTATGAAGAAGATCCTGCATACCTAAACCTGTATCAATCAAGACCAATCCACGGTCCGTTTCTAACAATAAACAATGACAGATCACATGAGCATGGAATCCTTTTTGCCCAAATAAGGGGCCGCAAACAGGGCACATGGTGCCACAATGTAAATGATGAATGTTATGAATCACAGTCTTTATTCTTAAAATGATTTGCTGTATTTATAACTGACTGTTATCAAAATACCAAGTGGAACTTAGCAGTGGGTGATGAATTTACCCAAATAGCCTGTCTGTAGACAGGCTAAAAATGTTTGCTGAAAATACCTTCGTTTTATTCTAGATTGGGTTGTGGCGTTAAGCGTAAATAAGGTTTTACTGCGGTATAACCTTTTGGGAAGCGTTGTTTCAATTCAGCTTCATCTTGTAAAGAAGGTACAATCACCACATCATCGCCATGCGTCCAGTTAGCAGGGGTTGCAACTTTATGATGATCAGTCAGTTGTAAAGAGTCAATCACGCGCAAAATTTCATGGAAGTTACGTCCTGTTGACGCAGGATAAGTAATAATTAACCGCACTTTTTTATTCGGGTCAATAATCACCAAAGAACGTACTGTCAAGGTTTCACTCGCATTCGGATGAATAAAGTCATAAAGGGTGGAGACCTTACGATCTTTATCGGCAATGATTGGGAAATTGACCGTAGTATTCTGGGTTTCATTAATATCCTGAATCCAGCCATGATGTGATTCGACATCATCGACAGACAATGCAATTGCTTTGACTCCGCGCTGCGCAAATTCATCTTTTAGTTTCGCAGTGTAGCCCAGTTCGGTCGTACATACAGGCGTATAGTCTGCGGGATGAGAAAACAGAATGCCCCAACTATCACCTAAATAATCATAAAAATTAATCAGACCTTCACTCGAATCCTGTTCAAAATTGGGTGCGATATCGCCTAAACGTAGTGACATTTTTATTTACCTCAATTGTTTTGTGTATTTGATTTAAGTCAGACTATCGCGCAATTCTTTTACTATGAAAAATAGCTTTTTTGCATTTGTTTATGCAAGAAATGAATAAGCAAGATGGATATCGCTGTGAAAATATCTATTGATTCAAGATGAACGCTCTATATCGTCTGATCGAAATTTGCTACATTATTTCGCCTTAGGTCAGGGGCTAGAACCAGTGATCAGAATTTTTTTATTGGTTTTGTGCAAAACCCTTGTACTTCAAATTTCTAGCACCATAATAACGTCTGAGAAAAAATTTATTCATTGACAAGCAAGATTTAGAGAGTCTATTCATGTTGGCAAGTCTGATCGGAGGAATCTTCGGTACCAAAAATGAGCGCGAACTCAAACGCATGCGTAAAATCGTAGACAAGATTAATGCGCTCGAGCCGACGATATCTGCCTTAAACGACGCAGACTTATCTGCAAAAACCGAAGAATTCAAACAACGTTATAACAAAGGTGAAAGCCTCGATAAATTATTGCCAGAAGCGTTTGCAGTTTGTCGTGAAGCAGCAAAGCGTGTCATGGGTATGCGTCATTACGATGTGCAGTTGATTGGTGGTATTACCTTGCATGAAGGTAAAATTGCTGAGATGCGTACGGGTGAGGGTAAAACGCTCATGGGTACACTGGCGTGTTATTTGAATGCGATCAGTGGTCAGGGCGTGCATGTCATCACGGTGAATGACTACTTAGCTCAGCGTGATGCCGAGTTAAACCGTCCCCTCTTTGAATTCTTGGGTTTAAGCATTGGTATTATTTATTCCATGCAAAATCCAATGGAAAAAGCAGATGCCTACCGTGCAGATATCACTTACGGTACTAACAATGAATTTGGTTTTGACTACTTGCGCGACAATATGGTGTTTGCGCTTGCTGAGAAAAAACAACGTGGTTTGATTTATGCCATTATTGACGAAGTGGACTCAATTCTCATTGATGAAGCACGTACGCCGTTAATTATCTCGGGTCAAAGTGACGACTCTTCTCAGCTTTATTCAGCGATCAATACCATTCCACCAAAACTGCATGCGCAAAAAGAAGAAAAAGTTGCAGATGGCGGTCATTTCTGGATTGATGAAAAACAACGTTCGGTAGAAATGACCGAAATTGGTTTTGAAACTGTTGAAAATGAATTGATTGAGATGGGATTGCTGGCTGAAGGTGAGAGCTTATATTCAGCATCTAACCTCAACTTAGTGCATCACGTGACGGCTGCGATTCGTGCGCATTTCTTGTATCAACGTAACGTACATTACATTATCCACGAAGGTGAAGTCATCATTGTGGACGAGAACACTGGTCGTACTATGCCAGGTCGTCGTTGGTCTGAAGGTCTACATCAAGCAGTAGAAGCCAAAGAAGGCTTGGAAATTCAGCCAGAAAACCAGACTTTGGCAACCACGACTTTCCAGAACTATTTCCGCTTATACAAAAAATTGTCAGGCATGACGGGTACCGCAGATACTGAAGCGGCGGAAATGAAAGAAATTTATGGTTTGGATGTAGTGATTATTCCAACACACCGACCAATGATTCGTCAGGATCAAAACGATTTAATCTATTTGAATCGTAATGGCAAATACAATGCAATCATCCAAGAAATTCAGCGTGTACATGAAGCAGGTGTAGCTCCAATTTTGATTGGTACTGCGACCATTGAAGCTTCTGAAATCTTATCGGAAAAGCTGAAAGAAGCAGGTATTCAGCATGAAGTACTGAATGCTAAGCAGCATGAGCGTGAAGCTGATATTATTGCTCAAGCAGGTTCACCACGCGCCGTAACTATTGCTACCAACATGGCAGGCCGTGGTACCGATATTATCTTGGGTGGTAACTGGAAAGCTAAACTGGCCAAAATTGAAAATCATACACCTGAAGATGAAGCTCGCTTAAAAGAAGAGTGGGAACAAAACCACGAAATGGTCTTGGCTTCAGGTGGTTTACATATTATTGGTTCTGAACGCCATGAATCACGTCGTATTGATAACCAGTTGCGTGGTCGTGCGGGACGTCAAGGTGACCCAGGCGTGTCACGCTTCTATTTGTCACTTGAAGATGACTTGATGCGTATCTTTGCAGGTGACCGTGTGGTTGCCATGATGCGTGCCATGGGCTTGCAAGAAGACGAAGCGATTGAACACAAAATGGTGTCGCGCTCGATTGAAAATGCACAGCGTAAAGTGGAAGCACGTAACTTTGATATTCGTAAGAATCTATTGAAGTACGATGATGTGAATAACGAACAGCGTAAGATTATTTATTCACAACGTGATGATGTTCTCGCAGAAAATACGTTGCAAGAATATGTCGAAGAAATGCATCATGAAGTGATGAAAGCGGTGATTGCCAATTACATTCCACCAGAGTCGATTCACGATCAGTGGGATATTGAAGGTCTTGAGCGTGCATTACGTGAAGAATTTGCAGTCGATTTACCGATTAATCACTGGTTGGAAAATGAGCGTCGCTTAGATGAAGAGGCGCTGGTTGATCGTATTACCGACGAGATTGTCGCGCGCTATCGTTCGCGTCGCGAACAAATGGGGCCTGAATCGGCAGCGATGCTTGAGCGCCATTTTGTCTTGAGTTCATTGGATCGCCATTGGAAAGACCATTTGGCAGCCATGGATTACTTGCGCCAAGGGATTCATTTACGTGGTTATGCGCAAAAAAATCCTGAGCAAGAATATAAGAAAGAAGCATTCAACTTATTCGTCAATATGTTGGCTGTGATTAAAACTGATGTGGTGACCGATTTGTCTCGTGTACATGTGCCGACTCCAGAAGAGCTAGCAGCAATGGAAGCGCAAAAACAAGCGCAAGCCGAAGCAATGCAATTAAACCTTTCACACGATGAAGTAGACGGCTTAACAGGTGAAGTGACTTCGCAGATTAGTTCTGAACAACATTTAGGTTTCAACCCTACAGATCAAGATGTCGTTGCTCCAGCTAGTCGTAACTCTCCTTGCCCATGTGGTTCAGGTCTAAAATATAAACAATGTCATGGTAAAATTTAATTTTATCAATTGACTAAAGTAAACCCTTGTATCGTTTCTATCTTTTGAAGCACTACAAGGGTTTTTTGTTCTTATGTGAACTGTAGTTAAATATTTTCAAGATGTGAATAAGGTTTGCAGTGTTCATTATTAAGTGTTATTAAGTTGCTGATTGGAACCTGAAAAGCGAAAGATAATGAAAAAATTATTACGCCCCTTAGTTGTTGCTGTTTTGGCAATCCCGACTTTGGCTATGGCGAATACGCCTGAAACAACAACAGTTGCCAAAGTAGAAGCTGCTCAAGGTGCAACAACCGCAGCAGCTACGGTACAAGATACTAATGTTACGGTGATGAGTCCGCGTACTGGGATTAAATATACTTTCCCAAATGCGCAGCAACGTCCAATTATCTTAAAAACAGCAGCAGTGAGTGCTGCAACCACAACAACGGCAAGTCGTATTGTTGCGACTAACCCAGCACTTTCTGCGGAAAGCCAAGAGCAAGCGAAACAAACGCTTGTAGGAAGTCCAACGCAGTTGGCGGCAAACTAAGTCGATATATCAAAAGGCAGCTTACGAGCTGCTTTTTTTTGTATAGGTATTGGTTCGAGTCGATTAATTATGCGAAATACCCTTTTAAATTGAGGTGAATATAAGTTTTAGCTGTGTAAAAGGAATACGCAGGAAATTGCCTGAAACACCTCGATTTTTAGTTGCATTTCTACTAAGCTGTGACACTTACTTGAACAACAAAGTGGACATTTAAAAATGGCAGTGGGTGACGTTACTATGCCACAGATGCATGTGGTCAAAGGGGTAAAAATCGGTTCGGCTGAAGCATATATTCGCTATCAGAACCGACGTGATCTGGTCATTTTTGAATTTGCCGAAGGTTCAAATGTTGCGGGTGTTTTCACACAGAATGCATTCTGTGCAGCACCAGTACATGTATCAAAAGCCCATTTGGCTGTGGGAAATCCACGTTATTTAATTATTAATACAGGCAATGCCAATGCTGGAACAGGTACTTTGGGAATGCAAAATGCCCAAGAAACTTGTATGCAATTGGCAAAATTGGCAGGTGTTAATCCAGAACAGGTTCTCCCTTTTTCTACAGGTGTGATTGGTGAACAGTTACCATTACCACGTCTAGTTGCAGGTCTACAGCCAGCATTGGATAGTTTGCAGGAAGATGCATGGACAGATGCCGCATTTGGCATTATGACCACGGATACAACACCTAAAGGTGCATCTGAGCAGTTTGAGCTAGATGGTGTATTGTACACCATGACAGGTATTTCCAAAGGTGCGGGCATGATTCGTCCAAATATGGCGACCATGTTGGGCTATGTTGCGACTGATGCTCCGATTTCCCGTGCTTTAGTGCAACAATTGTTACAAATTGCGGTGAATCAATCTTTTAACCGTATTACCATCGATGGCGATACTTCTACCAACGACTCTTGTATTTTTGTTGCCACGGGTCAAGCAGGTGGTGTTGAAATTACATCAATAGAGGATGCTCGTTATACAACTGTGCTTGAAGTTCTTGTTCGTGTCATGAAACGCCTAGCACAACTGATTGTGCGTGATGGTGAGGGTGCAACCAAGTTCATGACAGTCGTAGTTGAAGGTGGTGCAGATACACAAGAATGTTGTGATATTGCTTACAGTATTGCGCATTCTCCGTTGGTTAAAACTGCATTTTTTGCTTCTGATCCAAACTGGGGCCGTATTTTGGCAGCCATTGGTTATGCTGGGGTAAAAAATTTAGAGGTTGAAAAAATTCAGGTTTGGTTAGATGATGTACAAATCTGTAAGGATGGTGGCGCCGCAGCGGATTATACGGAAGCAGAAGGCGCACGCGTAATGGCACAAACAGAGATTACCATTCGGGTGGACTTGGGTCGCGGTCAAGCGAAGGATACGGTCTATACCTGTGATTTATCTTATGACTATGTCAAAATTAATGCGGATTACCGTTCTTAATGGCATTTGAGTGAAGAAAAGCCTCCGTTGTGAGGCTTTTTTACCAATTAAAGTTTTGAATGACTGGTCAATTCAGCACAGTGCCAAATTGACCGTGTTATGGATGCACCGCTTGTGAACAAGCAGTTGGGATAGAGAAGACGTTTTTATGAATGATGCGACCAATTTAATTGCCAATGACGCAAAATCGATTGTGCAGGCGCATTTAGACCGTTTAGGCGAGCCAAAAGACAATCATTTGACTGAGCAAGCCAAACAGGAAAAATTTGAACAAATCAAAGCGGAATTGAAAAAACGTGATGCTGTTCTTGTCGCGCATTATTACTGCGACCCTGAAGTTCAGGAATTGGCAGAGTTGACGGGCGGTTGTGTATCAGACTCTTTGGAAATGGCACGCTTTGGTCGCGATCACGCAGCCTCGACGTTGGTAGTAGCAGGTGTGAAATTTATGGGAGAAACTGCAAAAATTCTCTCCCCAGAAAAAACTGTGTTGATGCCGACCTTAGAAGCAACTTGTTCACTCGATTTAGGCTGCCCTGTAGATGAATTTACAGCGTTCTGTGATCAGCATCCTGATCATACTGTCGTGGTTTATGCCAATACCTCTGCTGCTGTAAAAGCACGCGCAGATTGGGTGGTGACTTCTAGTTGTGCCGTCGAGATTATTGAGCATTTGGATAGCTTGGGTGAGAAGATCATTTGGGCGCCAGATCAGCACTTGGGACGTTATATTCAAAAGAAAACGGGTGCAGATATGCTGCTTTGGGATGGCGCATGTATCGTACATGAAGAATTCCGTGCCCGCGGCATTGCCAACATGAAAGCACTCTATCCAGATGCTGCGGTTTTGGTTCATCCTGAATCGCCAGAATCTGTGGTTGATATTGCAGATGCCGTTGGAAGTACCTCGCAATTGATTAAAGCGGCACAGACCTTACCGCATGAACGTTTAATCGTGGCGACAGACCGAGGCATCTTCTACAAGATGCAACAAGCAGTACCCAACAAAATTTTAGTCGAAGCACCGACAGCAGGTGAGGGAGCGACGTGTCGTTCTTGTGCACATTGTCCTTGGATGGCGATGAATGAATTGGATGGAATTTTGCAGGTATTACAGCAAGGTGATCAGGAAATTCATGTTGATCCAGCTTTGGCAGAACGTGCCAAATTACCTCTAGATCGCATGCTTAACTTCAGTGCGAGTTTAAAACGTTAAAAATTGTTTAAAAAATATCAGAAATGCTTGATATTTATACGTTTGACGCATTTTTTTAACTTTTTTTAAATATAGGTGTTGACGTTCTTGGGCGTCGCGCCTAGAATGCACACCGTACCGCACGATGTGCGATACGGTAAAAGCTGAGATGAATCGGAGCATAGCACAGCCTGGTAGTGCACCTGGTTTGGGACCAGGGGGTCGTAGGTTCGAATCCTACTGCTCCGACCAATTCTTCAAGGCAAAGTATCATATGATATTAGTATCATCGGTCATGCGCCTGTAGCTCAGTTGGATAGAGCATCCGCCTTCTAAGCGGATGGTCACAGGTTCGAATCCTGTCAGGCGCGCCATTTGGTAGCTTGATATTGTAGGACTATATAGTGGTGGATGTAGCTCAGTTGGTAGAGCCCTGGATTGTGATTCCAGTTGTCGCGGGTTCGAATCCCGTCATTCACCCCAATTTCGGAGCATAGCACAGCCTGGTAGTGCACCTGGTTTGGGACCAGGGGGTCGTAGGTTCGAATCCTACTGCTCCGACCATTTTAATAAATGGTCGAGATAAAGATGCCGCGTTAAGCGGTTTTTTTATGTCTAAAATTTAATAAAACCCTATTATATCTTGCTAAATTTTCATAATCACAATTGGCAATTAAACTCTCCTTCTTTTTGTCTTTGGTTTTTTAAATCAAAAAAAGGTTGTCTAGGCAAGCTGCTAGACAACCTGAAATATGTTGAGGGGTATCGGTTGTTCTATGGTTTTGAATGTAGCTTGGTCGTTTAAGCCTTAAGGGATAATAATAATATTCACACGACGGTTGATCGCTCGATTTTCATCAGAGCTATTTTCTACAAGGGGTTGTGAAGAACCTCGTCCAATGGTGTGAAGATTATTAGGTTGAAAGCCTGTTTGAAGAAAAATTGTAGATACACTGGTCGCACGTTTTTCTGACAAAATTTGATTATAAGTACTGTCACCAATATCATCGGTATGACCAACAATCTTAATTTTATTGAGCTTGTATTTTTGCAACTGTGTTGAAAGGCGCGTAAGTTCGTCAGTTTGCTCAGCTTTAATTTCATAGCTGTCAAAACCAAATAATAAGCGCTCGGGTAAGCGTAAACTCCAGCCTTCATCAGTTAATACGAAGCCCTCTTTTTTGAGCATACGAGCTTGCTTATAGTTTAAATGTCCCCAACTGGCACACGCGCTCAAAACGCTACTGAGCAATAGAATGAGTGCGAGTTTAATAGGATGTGAAAGGGTTATCATTGTAAAGTTCCTAACGTAGAGAGAAGTACCAGCCTTGTTGCAATGTTTTTGCTTTATACATTGCGCTATCGGCGGCAGTGATGAGATCCTCAGGACTATGTGCTTGCTCGGTTGAAGCAATCCCGATAGAGAAGCTGAAATAAATCTGATGTTGATCAAAATGAAGCGGTTGTTCGCAGCATTTCAATAAATTTTCACTAATTTTAGTGAGGTGTTCGGTCTTGGTGACGTTGCGAATGAGGATGGCAAACTCATCTCCACCCAGACGTGCAATAAAATCATCTTGTCTTAAGCTGTTTTGCAACCTTTTAGCCATTTCCTGTAATACTGCATCACCCGCTAAATGACCATATTGGTCGTTGATTTCTTTAAAGTTGTTATTATCAATAAAAAATAATGCAGAGGTGGTCTTGGGGGATTGTTCAAAGCTGGCCAGAAGTGTTTGATAAAAATAATGACGGTTAGGTAATTGTGTAAGCTGATCATGTAATGCTTGATGAGCCAATACATCATTTTCCGCACGTAGTTTTTGGGTTGATGCTTGAATCTTATCTAACAATTCATTAAATACCTCATTCAGTTGTTGTAGTTCTTTGATATTGGAATGTGGCAAGCGCAGTTGATAGGCTTTAAATTCACTAATTTCGCGTGCAGTAGAAACCAGCGGGTGAATAGAACGCATTAAATATTGGTATGTAGAACGGACAGACCAAAGAAGTGCAAATAAAATTAAAATAATAGCCAGACATAAACCAATTAAAATTTTAAAGAAAAAATCTAACAGACTTTGTGAACTACCATAGACGACAATCGAACCGTAATACTGCTGATTATGTTGAATAGAGATTTGAATCGGTTGCTGAAAAAACAAATGATCTAAAATACTTTGAGTATTCTGGAAGGATTTAGCAACTTGTCGACTGTTTGCAATCTCATGCTTTGAAGGATCAAGGACTAGAATGGAACGAATAGAATATTGCGTGGTGTAATTATTTAAGATTTGTTGAATCGTTATGCGGTCATTAAATACCATAGCAGGCTGTATGCGCTCACTCAATGCCTCAGCAAGAATATTTAAGCTCTGTTTTGCGTAAGTATTCATGGTGTAGGTTGAAACGACAATAAAAATAATCGTGCAAATTGAAAAAGTTAAAGCAAACATTGCGAGCTGCGAACGTTTGAATAAGGATTGTAATGAGGTCATGCGAGAATGTTTAACCATTTTTATTGCTCCGTCGCTTTCGCAAGCAATAACACGCGTGGATCAACACGTACTTTGGATTGACTCAAACTATCTAAGTTCACTTTAAATGAGGTGCTGTTATTACGTGTATAAAGACAGAAGGCACTTCCAATTTCACAGGCTTGGTTGGTCGAGCTAAAAGAGAGGGGGGGATCCTGTCTTTGACTGTGAATAATTTTTTGCTCTTCCTGAGGGGAAAAAGTAGATAAAAAAATGGCATTACACGAAGATTTATCTAATTCATTTAAACGAATCGATGAAATTTTGTAATGATAACCTTGCAAGCGTAAGGCTTGATTAAATTGCACTGCATAGTTTGGATTATCAATCACACACAAAGCTGGAGTGGGGGTATTCCATTTCGCATAACTTAAGATAGATAACGTGATAATAAACATATTATGTGTAGAAACGGCATATACAGGCTTTGACATCAATACAGTGATGAAAATAAATACATAAACCTTTATTTTAGTGTTAACCATTTCAAGTAATTTGTTTAATAAGTGAAATAAGTTAATGATTGTAGCTAAAAGTAGCCAATAAAAATAGTTCTCATATTTTGGGAGAGTAATGCTGGAAATAGCATTTTATGATTAAAAAAAGAACGCTTGATAATTTAAT
>NZ_VXLD01000038.1:0-345 GCF_008867985.1 Acinetobacter tandoii | reverse complement strand
GGATTCACTTGTGTCGTATCATCTGCCAGACCTAAATCACGGGTAACCGCCAGTGCCTGTGCCGCAAAGGCTTCATTCAACTCAATCACATCCATCTGCTCGATTGTGAGATTAGCTTGTTTCAGCAATTTCTTAATTGCTGGTGCTGGGGCAAAGCCCATAATGCGAGGTTCAACCCCCACAGCCGTAGATGCAATAATCTTGGCACGTGGTTTAAGTTGGTATTGCTCGACGGCTTGTTCCGAAGCAATCAGTACAGCAGCCGCACCGTCATTGATGCCTGACGCGTTTCCCGCTGTGACGGTGCCTTCTGCTGTGACGACTGGCTTCAGTTTCGCCAAACCT
>NZ_VXLD01000037.1:0-371 GCF_008867985.1 Acinetobacter tandoii | reverse complement strand
GTACCGCAGGCGACTTCATCACCAATGACAACACCTTACTGTTTAAAGGTACGGTGGATCTGGCTGATGGTAACAGCCTCAGTGTAACGGTCGGTGCAACCACCTACACCACTGCCGATCCACGCCTCACAGTTGATGGCTCAGGCAACTGGACCCTAGATTTAACGGGTTCAGCATTACTCGACGGTAGTTACGCGGTGGTTGCCACAGTCACAGATACAGCAGGTAATAGTAAAAGTACCATTAGCCAGAACGTGGTGATTGATACCAAGATCGACACCGATAATGACGGTCAAACCGTGACCTTTGATTCGATCACCAATGATACAGGTACCGCAGGCGACTTCATCACCAATGACAATACCTTGTTA
>NZ_VXLD01000036.1:0-396 GCF_008867985.1 Acinetobacter tandoii | reverse complement strand
CCGTGCCATTAAAGCGGGTGAAGCAAACCTGATCATTGCGGGCGGTGTGGAAAGCATGTCGCGTGCTCCGTTTGTGATGGGTAAATCGGAAACGGCTTATGGCCGTAGTCAGAAGATTGAAGACACCACCATGGGCTGGCGTTTTATCAATCCGAAGCTGAAAGCCATGTATGGTGTAGAGACCATGCCACAAACCGCAGAGAATGTGGCACAACAATTTAAGATTGATCGTGCAGATCAAGACCAGTTTGCCTTGACGAGTCAACAGCGCACAGCAACCGCGCAAGCTCAAGGCTTTTTTAAACATGAGATCGTCCCTGTAAGTATTGCACAGCGTAAGGGTGATCCGATTGTGGTGGACACGGATGAACATCCTCGTGCATCGACCACATTAGC
>NZ_VXLD01000035.1:0-648 GCF_008867985.1 Acinetobacter tandoii | reverse complement strand
CCTGAAGCATCCGTGGTCACGGTTTTGCTCACGGTTACTGGATTGCCATTGGCATCTTTACCGCTGATGGTCAACACAACGTTGCTACCTGGAGCAACATCGGTGGTGGTTCCCGTGATCACACCGCTTTCTACGATATCTACGGTAATTGCACCCGTCACCAGATCAAGACCTGTATCTTCTTGATGAGTTTCCCCTTGCGCAGCAATGCTGTCGGTCGCTGGACCAACACCTTGACCATTACGATCGGTAGTATTCGCAATGACTGTGACCGCTGAACCATCCACAATGCCATCGGCTGGCGTCAAGGCACTGTTGTAGTGGCCTGATGCATCCGTGGTCACGGTTTTGTTCACGGTTACTGGATTGCCGTTGGCATCTTTACCAGTGATGGTCAATACAACGTTGCTACCTGGCGCAACATCGGTGGTGGTTCCCGTGATCACACCGCTTTCTACGATATCTACGGTGATAGCACCCGTCACCAGATCAAGACCTGTATCTTCTTGATGAGTTTCCCCTTGCGCAGCAATGCTGTCGGTCGCTGGACCAACAGCTTGACCATTACGATCGGTAGTATTCGCAATGACTGTGACCGCTGAACCATCCACAATGCCATCGGCTGGCGTCAAGGCACTGTTGTAGTGG
>NZ_VXLD01000034.1:0-694 GCF_008867985.1 Acinetobacter tandoii | reverse complement strand
AGCAGTGCATGTTCAGCGCTGGCAAGCTGATGCACTGACCCAAGATGATGGTGCAGGCAGTGTACAAAGCAAACATCAGCAGAGCGAGCAATATGATGTTGCAAGTTTAGGGCTAGAGCAAGCATGGCATTTTTCACCCGCATGGATGCAAGACCTGAATGGGGAGGATGGTGCAACAGCATCGGGCAATCCACAACTAGAACAATTTAACCAGCAGCTATCGGACTACTACAATGCACAAGCCAAGCATTTCTGTGCACAGTCTACGGTGCGAGATGCTCATGTGGGTTACTGGTTTGAACTGCAAGATCATCCAGAAATTAATCAACACAGTGGTGCAGACAAAGAATTTCTCATTACCGAAAAAACCTTTTATAGTCAAAACAACCTACCGAAAGATTTAAACCAACAACTAGAGCAACTTCTCCAACAAAGTCATTGGCAATTCACGTCTACACTGAGCAGCATTGCAAGTGAACAGCGCCAAGGCAATCTGCTGAGCTTACAACGTCGACATATTAAAACTGTACCTGCTTATCATCCCGAGCAGCATCGCCCAGCTGCCTACCCGCAACGAGCTCAGGTGGTTGGACCGAATGGTGAAGAAATCCATGTCGATGAATGGGGACGCATCAAAGTTCGCTTTTTATTCACAAGAAATGAAGACCATACACATGATGGTGGTGCGGGCAGC
>NZ_VXLD01000033.1:0-694 GCF_008867985.1 Acinetobacter tandoii | reverse complement strand
GGCAGTGCATGTTCAGCGCTGGCAAGCTGATGCACTGACCCAAGATGATGGTGCAGGCAGTGTACAAAGCAAACATCAGCAGAGTGAGCAATATGATGTTGCAAGTTTAGGGCTAGAGCAAGCATGGCATTTTTCACCCGCATGGATGCAAGACCTGAATGGTGAGGATGGTGCAACAGCATCGGGCAATCCGCAACTAGAGCAATTAAACCAGCAGCTATCGGACTACTACAATACACAAGCCAAGCATTTCTGTGCACAGTCTACGGTGCGAGATGCTCATGTGGGTTACTGGTTTGAACTGCAAGATCATCCTGAAATTAATCAACACAGTGGTGCAGACAAAGAATTTCTCATTACCGAAAAAACCTTTTATAGCCAAAATAACCTACCGAAAGATTTAAACCAGCAATTGGAGCAACTTCTCCAACAAAGTCACTGGCAATTTACATCTACACTGAGCAGCATTGCAAGTGAACAGCGCCAAGGCAATCTGCTGAGCTTACAACGTCGACATATTAAAACTGTCCCCGCTTATCATCCTGAGCAGCATCGCCCAGCTGCCTACCCGCAACGTGCTCAGGTGGTTGGACCGAATGGTGAAGAAATCCATGTCGATGAATGGGGGCGCATCAAAGTTCGCTTTTTATTCACAAGAAATGAAGACCATACGCATGATGGCGGCGCGGGTAGT
>NZ_VXLD01000032.1:0-849 GCF_008867985.1 Acinetobacter tandoii | reverse complement strand
GTGGGCTGTAACTGGCGTTGTGCCTGCCAATCGATAATGCTATCTGCGGCTTGAACGGCACTACTCTGATGAAAGCGGATAAAACGTCGTGGCAGGGCTTGGTAGTGCTGGTTATCGTCAATTAAGCGTAGCTTTTGTGCTTGAATCGGTTGGTGAATTTGGGCAAGCAGGGTTTGTGCTTCATCAATCAACCAACTCATCCCTTC
This sequence comes from Acinetobacter tandoii, assembly GCF_008867985.1. Classification (NCBI taxonomy): domain Bacteria; kingdom Pseudomonadati; phylum Pseudomonadota; class Gammaproteobacteria; order Moraxellales; family Moraxellaceae; genus Acinetobacter; species Acinetobacter tandoii. Next base: position 643 of record NZ_VXLD01000032.1, on the reverse strand, counting down.
ACTTCTGAGGAGACGTGTCAGAAAGTCATAATCACTTTCATTGCTTTGCATGATGAAAGGTCGAATGTCGTACTCTCGGCTCAACCCTGCTAAATCAAGGCTCAGGCTTGCCGCAAATAGCGGACTTTTTTGTTGCCACTCTTGGAACAGAATATTGACCACATCCACCACATTTTTATTCATAAACACACGACTGTTACGGCGTTGTTTCCATAATGTGGTCGGGTCTTCAAGTGTGAGGCGATATAAGGTCAGTGCACCATCGCTTGCTCCAGCTTGAGCTTGGGTGATGATCCCTGTGATACGGCTCAATTGACCTGTGTCAGTCACTTGGTCTATAGCAACCTGACAGCCAATAAACTGTTTTAGTGGAATAAATGCATGTGTCGACAAGCAAATTAAACTGGCGGTTAAGCCTTGATTTAAGCCATGCGTCCCGTCTATTCGCTGTAAATAGACCTGCTGATTCAGCAACGCATTGGCAAACTGGATATGCAATACACGTTTTTGTGTAGTGAATCCCAGCTGTTCTAAAGCAGCATAAATATGATTCAACATAATGTTTTTAATAAATATAAAGTGAATGTCGTAATTATAAAGTTTGCCGTATAGTATAAAAATTTAGCGTTTTTGACCAGCGCTA
>NZ_VXLD01000031.1:0-972 GCF_008867985.1 Acinetobacter tandoii | reverse complement strand
AACCTCCCTTTTCAAAGGGAGGCGTTTCCCCCTTTATTAAAGGGGACTAAGGGGGATTCAAAGTCTAACAGCTCGTTCTTGTTACTTTTTTAAAAAATGAGTGACAACGTCACGCAAGAAAAACTTTGTCATCAACAAAACCTGTTCACTATGGGCATCTATCCAATTGGATTGCAAAAACAATCCTGATCAAGATTTGAGTAGGTTGTTGATGACGATAGGCTCAAGCAAATGCTGGGAAAGAATTTTAAAACTGTATTTGCTCACATGGCTGGCGACAAGGATGTCGCCTCGTTACTCAGCTCAACAGGGATGTTGTGTCTGAGTAACAAAGGGTTTTGTCACTTTTGCCCTATCAAAAGTGAGGCTTTGCCTACGCAAAGGAAAATGAATAAATCCATCATTTGTGGCAGTGACAACAACAGATTTCAAAATGGAAACGTAAGAATGAAAGACGCTTATATTATCGATGCCATCCGTACCCCATTCGGTCGTTATGCTGGGGGTTTAGCACCAGTCCGTGCCGATGACTTGGGTGCTGTGCCGATTCAGACCTTAATGCAACGTAATCCAAGCGTGGACTGGAAACAGGTAGATGACGTGATTTACGGTTGTGCCAACCAAGCGGGTGAAGACAACCGTAATGTTGGTCGTATGTCGGCATTGTTGGCAGGCTTACCTGTCGAAGTGCCAGCCACCACCATCAACCGTCTATGTGGTTCATCACTAGATGCGATTGCTATGGCAGCCCGTGCGATTAAAGCGGGTGAAGCAAACCTGATCATTGCAGGCGGTGTGGAAAGCATGTCGCGTGCTCCGTTTGTGATGGGTAAATCGGAAACGGCTTATAGCCGTAGCCAGAAGATTGAAGACACCACCATGGGATGGCGTTTTATCAATCCGAAGCTAAAAGCCATGTATGGTGTAGAGACCATGCCACAGACTGCAGAGAATGTGGCACAACAATTTAAG
>NZ_VXLD01000030.1:0-1075 GCF_008867985.1 Acinetobacter tandoii | reverse complement strand
TAACACTTGCCCCAGATGTAAACACATGCTGCCCCGCCTTTACTTCAAACTTTCCACCCGTTTTGGGGAAAATTCCAGAATTATTCAGTGCAATCTGCGATGAACCACCTGTAATCAATACTTCTTTTGGGCTACTGATTTCAATGCGATCATCCGTCGAAGAAATTGTTATGCCTAGCTTGGCAAATACATCTAAAGCATCTGACTGTGCCTGAATCTCGACTTTACTCTGCGCTGCAATAGCTTTAATGCCACCTTGAGCAGCAAATAAACTGAGTTTGTTTTGTGCGTGTGCAATCAAATTCTTTTGCGTACTCAAGTTGATGCTATCGCCTGCAAACTGGTTAATTTGCCCATCAGCCGAAACATGAATGTCTGCATTGGTACTTAAACCAATCCCATCTGGCGAGTTTAATAAAAGCAAGGCTTTATTAAATTTAGCAATTTTTTGCTCTAACTGTTGTGCAAATTCTTTGAGTTGTTCAACCGATTCAATTTCATCCGTCTTTTGGTTTTTGGCAATATCACTCAAGGCTTTACTGTTAGTCTGACTACCCTCAAGTTGCTTTTTGGCAAGCTCTGAATCAAGGTGATCACCTTTTGCTTGGTCTTGTTTGTAAGTTGAGATGAGTAAGCCTTGTCCTGCACGTACTGCTCCCCATTGGTCAGTACGGAGTTCAAAGCCTTCTCCACGGTCTTCACTTTCTTCGGTGGCTTTAGGATGACTCAGTTTACCTAAATTGAGTTGACTTGCCGCATGGCTACTTTGCAACTGGGCACTAATTTGACCTGTGCTGTCATCAAATCGGAGCTGGTTAAAGCCCTCTCCCTGATATTCTTTAGATTTAATGCCTGCCAGTTTTTTGGTATCAGGGAGTTGTCCTGCATTATCAAATTTTGTAGGAGAACGCTGTGCTTCATGAAGACGCCCCACCACGAAAGGACGATCTATGTCTCCTTGAAAGAAGTCAATGACTACAATTTCCCCAATTCGTGGCAAGAAACGTGCCCCGTAGCCTTCACCTGCCCATGGGGTCAGTACATCCACCCAAGCAGAGTCTGTATCGTTATCATT
>NZ_VXLD01000029.1:0-1081 GCF_008867985.1 Acinetobacter tandoii | reverse complement strand
CGGGTACCACCTTGGCCGATGCAACCTATGCGGTGGTGGCGACGGTCACAGATACCGCAGGGAATACTGCAAGCACGACCAGCCAGAATGTGGTGATTGACACCAAGATCGACACCGACAATGACGGTCAAACCGTGACTTTCGATTCGATCACCAATGATACCGGTACCGCAGGCGACTTCATCACCAATGACAACACCTTATTGTTTAAAGGTACGGTCGATCTGGCTGATGGCAATACTTTGAGTGTCAGTGTGAACGGTATTACCTATAATACAGGCGACCCGAAACTAACTGTGGATGGCTCAGGCAACTGGACCCTAGATTTAACGGGCAGTCCTTTTATTGATGGTACCTATCCAGTGATTGCCACAGTGATCGACACCGCGGGCAATACTGCGAGCACGACCAGCCAGAACGTGGTGATTGATACAAAAGTGGATAAGGATGGTGATGGGGATATTGTAACCTTCGACTCGATCACCAATGATACTGGCAGTTCTAGCACTGACTTCATCACCAATGACAATACCTTGTTATTTAACGGTACGGTCGATCTGGCTGATGGCAATGCCTCAGTGTAACGGTCGGTGCGACCACTTACACCACTGCCGATCCACGCCTCACAGTTGATGGTTCAGGCAACTGGACGCTGGATTTAACGGGTTCGGCATTACTCGATGGTAGCTATACCGTAGTGGCAACAGTGACCGATACAATGGGGAATACTGGTAATTCAATTAGTAGAAATGTGGTGATTGACACCAAGATCGACACCGATAACGACGGTCAAACCGTGACCTTTGATTCGATCACCAACGACTCAGGTACAGCAGGTGACTTCATCACCAATGACAACACCTTACTGTTTAAAGGTACGGTGGATCTGGCTGATGGCAACAGCCTCAGTGTAACGGTCGGTGCGACCACCTACACCACTGCCGATCCACGCTTAACGGTTGATCCAACAGGGAATTGGACCCTAGACCTGACGGGTACCCCCTTGGCCGATGCAACCTATGCGGTGGTTGCCACAGTCACAGATACAGCAGGTAATAGTAAAAGTACCATTAGCCAGAAC